>NZ_VAWE01000001.1:0-713333 GCF_005795905.1 Streptomyces marianii | reverse complement strand
TTGTCGCGGGCGAGGAAGAACTCGTTGAGCACGGTGGCGGCGAGGAAGACGAGGACGCCGTAGGCGGCGATCCGGGTGTAGCGGGCCGGGTCGAGCGGGTGGTGCACGACTGCTCCGCTGATGAGTCCGGCGCCGACGAAGTAGCCGACGTAGCCGACATAGCGAGCCGCCAGGGAGGTTTTCCGGGCGCGAGCTCGTCGCATGGCGGCGCGGCCGGGTCTGGGGTTGTTGTGGTCTGGCTGCTCGACGGGGGCAGCGGGGCGGTCGGCGAGTTGGGACAGGGACAAGGAACACTGCTCCTTACAAGGACGGGGTGTTGATGGTGGTTTCGCCTACGGTGCGTCGATGACGCGCAGGGCGAGCCCGGCGGCTGGTCCGGGGCCGAAGGACGTTGATTTGCGGGGCAGTAGCACTCCGGCAGCGGCCAGGTCCCACACGGAGTCCTCGGTGACCGTGGGCAGTAGAACCGCAGTGCCGTTGCCCGGTGCGGTCACGGTGGCCACGGCCTGATCCGCGTCGCGCGCAGGGAGCGTGCACGGACGGGTCCGATGTCGTCGTACGGCGGGCAGACCACGTGGGACAGGTCGCCGACCTGGACCGGGTCGTAGCGCATGGCTTGAAAGGGCCGCAGCTGCAGGCCGGTTGAGTGCGGCAGAGCATGAGTTGGCATCGATTGCTCCTGGAAGTGTGCGCGGGCGGGCGGAGGGGGGAACGAGGGCGAACCCGCCCACCCCTCCGGCGCGAACCGTCGGTCAGGCCGTCACGCGCTCGGGCTGGGCCTTGCGCATGGGTGGCGGCGCGAGGCGGCCGGTGCGGTGCAGCCCAGTTGAGTACGTCCGGCGCACAAACAGAACCGGGACGTGGGGGCGGCTCATGGGACAGCTCCCCCTCGACGGCCCCTACCGCGCTTGCGAGATGGCCGGACGACACCGGTGCGCGCTCGTGCGCGTGGCTGTCGCCGTCATGCGCGGCAGAGCAGGCGCATGCCCACAGGAGCAACCCTCCCAGAGCGAGGGCCATCAGACGGAGCAGCCACGAGGCATGGGCAGCACGGCGGCTGCGGTGAAGATGAGGCACAGGGTGGAACGGCATGGTTCCTCCGGGCGGCCACCTCTCCCTACGTCGCGGGGAGAGGCGGGAAACAGGGATCAGCAGGGTTCCGGGAAGGCACCAGGGATCCGTCTCAGCGCGCGAAGGCGCGGAGCACGGGCTTCTGAGTGCTGGGAACTGGCCGCATCAGGCCAAGCCGCCGAGCAGGGCGGGCGGCTGTCGGTTCTCGGGTGGCGGCGACCAGTCGGGGACGCCGGAATCTAGACCTGCTGAACTACCGAATCTCTCGAACCCGTCGATGGAGGAACGGCTGCCTCCGGCCGGGACGGGCGGGCGGACCCCGTCGCTTGCGTGGGCATCGCCCAGTTCAGTGAGGTCAGACAAGGAGCAGCCAGATCCACGCCTTGCTGCGGCTGGCTGGACAAGCACTCCTGAGCGGGATGAGACGAGCCGTCACCCTCGTGGGGGTCGTGGGCGGTCGCAACCTCGATAGGCGCGTCCGTGGCATCGTCACTGTCGTCGGTCCCGCTGGTGTGACCTTCGTGAAGGTCGGTGAAGGCGTGCACCGGCCCGACTGCACCGGGTGTCAGATGGCTCTCGGCGCTCTCCGCGCTCGCCCCGTGCGTGAACACGATGCTGAGCAGCAGCGCGGCCAGCCACAGCAGGCGCAGCGGTCCCGCTGAAGAGCGGGCCCGCGGCGTGCTGGAGGCAGACCAGGCCGTAACCATGCCGTGATGTTAACCGCCACGCGTCCGCGCGACACAACCTCCCCTTGAACACCGACTTGACGCGCCGCACACCACGCCCCCACGAAACAGTGGGCACAACGCCCTTCGATCCGCCTACTGGAGGGAGAGACCGCAGGTCACCCCGCCCACTCACCTCCGCGTGGGTTCACCGCGACATCGCTCCGCGACCGATCGTGACCTTCCTCATAGCCTCACCGGTCTGCATGGCCGAGGGCCGCCAGGGTGGTCCGTTCCGGTGCATCATTGCGTCACTGCCGGCAGTCGTGCCGCTGCACATCACTGTTACGCTCCGAGTCCGAGCGAGCGCATCGCGTGGCCCCGGTGTTACCGGCACCGCTCAGCCGTTGGTCGTCCTCGCCGCGCGGGGGCGGCATCGTCGGGTCGAGGAACAGATCCCCCAACGCCCACACGGCAGTGTCGAGCAGGTCCGGCGAGTCCTCCGTCCCGCCTTGGACGACGAACGTGGTCATATGCTGCTCCGGCTCAGCGAACCGCCGAGCCGGGGCGACACGTGACATCCGAGCCTGCTCGTACAGTTGCGCTGCCGGGGCCGCCCGTGCCCGCTTCCCGCGCGTCGCGTGAACGATGCGCCAATCTCGGCCGCCGTCCGGGACTTGCCCCAGCCACGGCCGGTGAACAGCATCCACGCCGTCCACAGTCATCGCGGCCGGCGCCGCGCCACACGGGCATGGTGATGCAGCCACCCCGCGCGGGGAAGCCCGGCGGGACCGGCCGGGGCCCGACGCGGCGGCACCCGTGAGGAGGACTCCGATCGGCCCTCGCCGGCTCGGAATCGGTAGATTTGTTTGCCAGGGCGAAAGGTGCCGCAGACCGGCCGATGTGTTGCGCCCGTGCTCGTCAGCCTCGCAGGCGAGGAAGACATGTCCGATGTGAACCCGCCGATCACGGCCACGTTCATCGTCTACGTGGTCGCTGTGATCGCAGTAGGTGTCTGGGCGTACACCCGCACCCGCACCTTCGCCGACTTCGCCCTGGGCGGCCGCAGGCTCAGCGCGCCGGTCGCCGCGCTGTCCGCGGGCGCCAGCGACATGTCCGGCTGGCTGTTCCTGGCGCTTCCCGGAGCCGTCTACGCGGCCGGGATCGGGGCCGGCTGGATCGCTGTCGGCCTGGCGATCGGCACCTACCTCAACTGGCTGTTCGTCGCGCCGAGGCTGCGCACCTACACCGAGCGCGCCGGTAACGCCGTGAGCCTGTCGGCCTACCTGGAGGAGAGGTTCGAGGACCGCACCCGGATGCTCCGGATGGTCTCGGCGGCGGTCACCGTCGTGTTCTTCACCGTCTACGTCGCGAGTGGACTGGTGGCCGGCGGGCTGCTGTTCGAGAAGGTCTTCGGCGTCGACTTCGAGCTCGGCGTGTCGCTGACGGCCCTGGTGATCGTGGTGTACTCGTGCCTCGGCGGCTTCCTCGCCGTGAGCACGACGCACGTGATGCAGGGAACCCTGATGTTCCTCGCCCTGCTGGTGCTCCCCGTGATCGGTATCGGGGCGCTCGGGGGCTTCGGGGCGCTGGAGAACGCCCTCGGCGAGAAGACGCCGACCCTGCTGGAAGTGGGGGCCGAGGCCGACTATGCCGACGGCCGGTGGACGGCCGGGGGGCCGCTCGGCGCCGTCGCCATCATCTCGCTGCTCGCCTGGGGCCTCGGCTACTTCGGCCAGCCGCACATCCTGGCCCGCTTCATGGGCATCCGCAGCGCCCTCGCCGTCCCGGCGGCCCGGCGCATCGGCACGGGCTGGGTGCTCGTCGTGCTCGGCGGTGCCGTGCTCGTCGGCCTCGTGGGCATCGGGCAGCTCGACACGCCACTGGACAATCCGGAGACCGTCTACATCGCCCTGACCCAGACCCTGCTCAACCCCTGGATCGCCGGGGTGATGCTGGTCGCCGTACTGGCCGCGATCATGTCGACCGCGGACAGCCAGCTCCTCGTGTCGTCAGTCGCTCTCACGGAGGACTTCTACCGGGCCCTGCTCAGCCGGCGGGCCTCGGACAAGGTGCTGGTGTGGGTCGGTCGCGGCGCCGTGGTGGTGGTGATCCTGGTCGCCTGCCTGATCGCCCTCAAGGGTGGCGGAGTGCTGAACATCGTCGCCTATGCCTGGGCCGGCTTCGGAGCGGCCTTCGGGCCGGTCGTCCTCCTCTCGCTGTACTGGCCGCGGATGACATGGGCGGGGGCCATGGCGGGAATCGTGTCGGGCGCGGCCACGGTGCTCCTCTGGAAGGAGATCAGTCCGCTGCTCGGGCCGCTCGATTCGGGCATCTACGAGATGGTGCCGGGCGTGCTGGTCGCCACGGCCGCCGCGCTGTTCTTCGGCAGGTTCGTCGGCCGGCCGCCGGAGCGTGCCTTCTGGCGGATGCCGGGGGGCGGGGTGAGCCAGCTGAGGCTCGAGCCGTTTCTCGCGCACGCACCGGTCGGCGTGGCGGTCCTCGACACGGATCTGCGGTACGTCTGGGTGAACGACGTGCTGGGGCGGCTGATCCCCCTCGAACGGCGGCTCGGGCGGCAGGTCAAGGAAGTGCTGCCCGAGCTGGAGGCGGAGGCGTTCGAGGAGAGGATGCGGACGGTCCTCCGGACCGGGGCTCCGGTGATGGACTACGAGTTCCGCGGGCCCAGCTACGCCGATCCCCACCAGGAGCGTGCGTACTCGGCCTCGTTCTTCGGGATGAAGGACCGCCACGGTCGCCACGTGGGCGTCTGGTACATGATCATCAACGTCACCGAGCGCTGGCGGGCCCAGGAGCGACTGGCCCTGCTGAGCGACGCCGGCGCCCGGATCGGCAGCACGCTGGATGTCACCCGAACGGCACAGGAACTGGCCGACGACGCCGTGCCGTCCCTCGCCGACTTCGTCGCAGTCGACCTGCTGGACTCCGTCATGAGGGGTGAGGAACCCGCCCCGGGGCCCGTCGACTCCAGCCCCGTCATCCGCCGTGCGGCGCAGAAGTCGGTGCGTGAGGGCGCTCCGGAGGCGAGACTGGCCGTGGGGGAGACGGTCCAGCGCACCCCCTCGTCCCCTGTCGCCCGGTGCCTGCTGGAAAGCCGGACCCTGGTGGAGCCGATCCTGGACGCCTCCACCAGCGCGTGGGTGGCCATGGACCCGACGCTGGGCGCCGTCATCCGCGAGTACAAGTTCCGCTCGATCATGGTGGTGCCGGTACGGGCCCGCGGCATCACCCTGGGCGCGGCGACGTTCGTCCGCTCCCGGCGCCTGGGCCCCTTCGAGGAGGGCGACGCACGTCTCGCCGAGGAGCTGGTCTCCCGTGCTGCGGTGTGTGTCGACAACGCGCGCCGCTACACCCGCGAGCGCACCGCGGCCCGCTCGATGCAGCGCTATCTGCTTCCGCAGGAGCTGACGGGAGGATCCGCTCTGGAGGTGGCCTCCTGGTACTTCCCGGCACACGCGCCCAGTGGCGTGGGGGGTGACTGGTTCGACGTGATTCCGCTGTCCGGGGCCCGGGTCGCACTGGTCGTCGGGGACGTGGTCGGCCACGGGATCAATGCCGCGGCCACCATGGGGCGGCTGCGGACGGCGGTGCGCACGCTCGCCAACCTGGACCTTCCCCCCGACGAGTTGCTGGCCCATCTGGACGACCTGGTCATCGGCCTCATGGAGGCGCCCGGCAGTGACGAGTCGGCGACGTCCGAGAGCGACAGCGTGGGGGCCGCGCTGATGGGGGCCACCTGCCTGTACGCCGTGTACGACCCGGTCAGCAGGCAGTGCGCGCTCGCCCGGGCCGGTCACCTCCCGCCCGTGGTCGTCGCCCCCGACGGCACCGCCGACTTCCTGGACCTGCCCGCGGGACCGCCGCTCGGTCTGGGATCGCTGCCCTTCGAATCCGTCGAACTCGAGCTGGCCGAGGGCAGCCTGATCGGGCTCTACACCGACGGCCTCATCGAGGCCCCCGACCGGGACGTCGACGTCGGTCTCTCCCTGCTGGGCAGCGCTCTCGCGGTCCCCGGTCCGACGCTTGAGGAGACCGGCGAGAACGCGGTCGACGCCCTGCTCACCGGTCCGCCGTCCGACGACGCCGCGCTGCTCCTCGCCCGGACCCGCACCCTGGGTTCCGACCAGGTTGCCACCTGGGACCTGCCCTCCGACCCCGCCGCCGTCGCGCATGCCCGCGGTCTCGCCGGACGGCAGTTGTCCGATTGGGGAATGGACGATCTCGTGTTCACCATCGAGCTGATCGTCAGTGAGCTGGTCACCAACGCCATCCGCCACGGGACCGGACCGATCGGTCTTCGTCTGATCCGGGACCGCGGCCTGATCTGCGAGGTTTCCGACGCCAGCAGCACCTCGCCGCGACTGCGCCACGCCAGGACCACCGACGAGGGAGGGCGGGGGCTGCTGATCGTCGCTCAGCTCGCCCGACGGTGGGGCACGCGCTACACGAAGACAGGCAAGATCATCTGGGCGGAACAGGCGATTCCCGGCGGAGGGACGAGGTGAGCCCCGCGGGAGCCGCGCGTGCTGCCGCACGGACCGCACCCGGGGCTCGCCTCGTCCCTCCTCGGCCCGCGGATCCCCGTGCGGCAGGTCAACGAGGACCTGCCGCCGGGCGGGACGGTGCGCCGGGGCGGGGGTACACCCTGGACTGCTTGACGCTCCCGAACGCGAAGCTGGACTCGATCGACGCGATTCCGGGGATGGCGTGGATCTGCGTGCGCACCAGGACCTCGTACGCCTCAAGGCTTTCGATGACGACTCTGAGCAGGTAGTCGCTGCTGCCCGCCATCAGGTAGCAGTCCTGGATGTGCTCGATGAGCCCGACGTGCCGCTCGAACACGTTGACCGCCTCGGCGGTGTGGCGTTCCAGACTGACCCGTACGAAGACGGTGATCGGGAGGCCGAAGGCGACCTGGTCCACCATGGCGGTGTAGCCGCTGATCAGACCCGACTCCTCGAGGCGGCGGACCCGGCGCAGGCAGGGCGAGGGCGACAGCCGCACCCGGTCCGCGAGGTCCTGGTTGGACAGGCGACCGTCCGCCTGCAGCTCGTGAAGGATCTTGAGATCGACGGCGTCCATGGGCCTCCTTGGCAGATTCTGCCTCAAAGCTATGCCTGGAGGGCACAAGTGGCAATCGTCTGCCCTGGTGTGTGATCTAACGTTGCCGTCGTTGTCGCGGGTGGCGTGGTGCTGCCCGTCAGGTCAGTTCCATGGGTGGGAGGATCCTTGGTGGTCGCGACGAACACGGCCGCGGAGCCGGCGCCCTCGCAGGCCGGGAGCACCGCACCCACGTCAGCCGCCGCGCGGCGCGGAGGACTCTCTCCACAGGCGGTGGGCATGCTGGCACTGCTGCTGACCGTGGCGATCTGGGCCGCGTTCGCGCTGAGCGCCCGCGCCCTCAGCGCCTCCACCCTGCTGCCCGCCGACGCGGCCGTGCTGAGGTTCGGTGTGCCCCTCGTCGTCCTCGCGCCCGCTCTGTGGCGGCGCCGGCGCCGGCTGGCCGCTGTGCGACCGGGTCCCGCCGCCAAGATCATCTGCGGTGCGGGGGTGCCGTTCTTCCTCGCGGCGATGTACGGAGGATCGCTGACGTCGGCGGCCTTCGTCGGTGCGATCGTCCCGGGGATGGTCCCGTTGTTCGTCTCCGCCCTCCTTGTCGCGAGCGGGCGCGGTGCTCCGCGGGGAACGCAGACGGCCGGGCTGGTGCTGATCGTCGCCGGAGTCATCGCGCTGGTCCTCCGCCACACCGTGGTTCTGGACACGGATGTCCTACTGGGTTCTGGCACCCTGCTCGTCGCCAGCGGCCTGTGGGCCCTGTACACGGTGGGGCTGCGCGAAGTGGACCTCGATCCGGTCGGATCCATAGGGCTGCTGTGCCTTCCGTCGTTCGCCGTCATCTCGGCCCTGGTCCTGACCGGCGTCCTGCCCACCAACCTCGCCCGGGCGACCGGCGGCGACCTCGTGCTGTTCCTCGTCGTTCAGGGGCTGGGCGTCGGCCTGTGCGCCGGCCTGCTGTACGCGTTCGCGATCCGGCGGCTGGGACCGCAGCGCAGCTCGGTCGTCGGCAGCCTCAGCCCGGTCGCCGTCGTCCTGTTCGCCATCCCCCTGCTGGACGAGGCGCCGACCCTGCCCGTCGTGGTCGGCGTGCCCCTCATCACCGTCGGCGTCGTTCTCGCCAATCGACGCCCCCGAGCCAAGGTTTCCGCAGATGCTTGAACTTCTCGCTTCCCCGCCCGCCGACCCGCTGTGGGATCTGGCTGCCGAGTTCGAGGCCGACACGCGCCCGGAGCGCCTGAACCTCGTCCTCGGTGTGTATCGGGACCACACGGGATCGACGCCCGTCATGTCGGCGGTCAGAGAGGCCGAGATGCGCCTGGCGGAACGTTCCGCCTCCAAGGAGTACCGCGGGCTCTCGGGCAACACCGCCTTCAACCGCGCCATGATGTCCACGGTTCTGGGCGCCGAAGCCCTGACAGCACGGGCCACGGCCGTCCAGACGGTGGCGGGTACCGGGGCACTGCGCCTGCTGGCCGACCTGGTGCGCCAGACCAGGCCGGGTGCGACGGTGTGGATCAGCGAGCCCGCCTACGTCAACCACCGGCCCATCCTCCAGGCAGCCGGGCTGAAGGTCCGGACCTACGGCCGGATCGACCGCGAAGGACTCCCCGACACGACGGGCATGCTGGACGACCTGCGTGGCGCGGGACGCAACGACGTGGTCCTCCTCCAGGGCTGCTGCCACAATCCCACTGGTGTCGACCCCTCCCTCGAGACCTGGGAGGCGATGGCCGGGCTCGCCGCGACGAACGGCTGGGTACCCTTCATCGACCTCGCCTACCACGGACTCGGCGACGGCCTCGAGGCCGACCTGCGGCCCACCCGGATGCTGGCGGACCGCCTTCCGGAGATGCTGATCGCCGTCAGCTGCTCCAAGAACTTCGGCCTCTACAGCGACCGCACCGGTTGCGCGATCGTCCTCGGCTCGTCGGGCCCGGCGCTGCGGCACGTGGAAACGGCCCTGCAGAACGCCGCACGGACCCTGTACTCGATGCCCCCGGAGCACGGAGCCGCCGTCGTCACCACCATCCTCCAGGACACGGAGCTGCGGGCCGCTTGGCGGGCCGAACTCGACGCCATGCGCGACCGGATCACCGCCAACAGGTCGGACCTGGTCGCCCACCTCGACGCGCTGGGCTGCGGCACCCTGGCGAACTCGCTCGCGCGGCAGAAGGGCATGTTCTCGATGCTGCCGCTCGTGCCGGACGACATGCGCCGACTGCGCAGGCGGTTCGCCGTCTACGGCACGGCCTCGGGGCGCATCAACATCGCCGGGGTCCCGGCGCACCGGATCCCCTACCTGGCGCAGGGCATCGCGGCGGTGTACGCAACCGCCGACGCGTCAGGCGCGGCGCCGGCCGCCCCGCCGGCGCGTTGACGGAGCGGGTCGCCCGCCGTGCCCGTCACGGCGGCGGACCAGGGTCGGGGCGTCGAGACCCTGCTCGATCACCGGTCGTGGTGGCGGCACCCGGGGCCGCGAGCGCCAGCAGCGCCACGTCGTCGTCCATCGCACCCGTGCGCCGCTGCAGGTCTCCCCACACCGCGTCGACCACGGCGCGCGGTGAGGCAACCGAGCCCTCCGCGAGCAGGGCGGCGAGCCGGTCGTCCAGCGGGTAGAAGGTGCCGGAGGAGTCCCGCGCCTCCGTGACACCGTCGGTGTACGCGAGAATCACGTCGCCGGGCTGGAGCGGCACCGTCGTGGGGGTGGCCGCCGGCAGCCCCGGCAGCCCGGTGCCGAGCGGCGGGCCCGGATCGCAGCGCATTTCCAGCACCGTGCGGCCACGCAGCAGCAGGGCCGGGGGATGCCCCTGACTGAGGATGCGCACGTGTGAACCGTCTGCCGGGAACTCCATCAGGAGCGCGGTGGCGAACAGTTCGCTGCCGTCCCCGGCCACGGCATCGAGTGTCAGCCGCCGTTCCAGCCGCGCCGCCACCCCCTGCAGGTCCGGCTGGTCGAGGACGGCTTCGCGGAAGGCTCCGAGCAGGGCCGCGACGGTGCCGACGGCGGCGAGCCCATGACCCTGGACGTCGGCGACCAGGGCCCGTACTCCGTAGGGCCCCGGCCGTACGTCGTAGAGGTCCCCGCCGACCAGGGCACCCCGCTGTGCGGCCCGGTAGAGGGCGGCGCAGCGCAGCTCGCCCACACGGTCGGCAACCGGGGTGAGGACTGCGAGCTGGGCGGCCTCGGCGACCGAACCGGCCACTTTCAGGCGGCCGCGGAAGTGCTGCCGCACACCGGCGATCACCACACTCAGCGCGGCGATCACGGCGACGGCCCCGAATTCGTCGGCGACCAGGCTGCCGGCCCCGACGCGGGGCAGCAGCATGATGCCGAGCACGGCGGCGCCGGTGATCGCGGTACCCGGTGCTCCGTACGCAAGGGCCGCGAGCGGCGCGACGGCCGCGTAGTAAGCGCCCAGTTCCACCTCGTTGGGCGTGACTCCCTGGGCCAGGACCAGTGCGGCCAGCAGGGCGACAGGCAGCGAACGCAGCCACAGCGGTGGCGTGGCGGTCCACAGCGTGTCGGCACCCGCGTCGTCGGCACCGCCGGTTCGGGTCCGTGCTGTGGTGCCCATGCGAGCACCGTAACCGACCCGGCGCCCGGTGCCGGGCAGCCGGCGCCTCTCGCCCGGTGGCGAGCCGTGGTGCGCGGGTAAGGGCGTGAACGCCGACACGGGCTCACAGCCGCGGGCAGAGAGCGCCTGCGGCCCGCCCCGTCGCTCCGCGCGGGCACGCGGCGGCTCAGCGGGATCGGCTGCCGGGGCTGAACGCGACCTCGCTCGTGCCCGGTCGCGCGCCTTTCCCGGTTGCGGATGCGCCTCGTCAGCCCCTGCGCGCCGCCTCGGTCGGCCCCGGAGAAGTGACGCGAGCTGTGTGCGTTCCTCGGCGAGGAGGTCTGCGTGAATGGGCGACCGGACGCGATGTGCCACGGGGTGCGTGCGGCGCACTCGGCCGTCACCCGGGGCAGCGTCCCGGAACCGGTGCGAGGCGAGGTGGGGAAGGCCGAGGCCGTTGCGCCGAGCTGCAGCCGGTATCGACGGGCCGCCGGCGGAGGGAGCGGTCGAGCACCGTGGTCCGGCGGCCGTGACCCGGCCGCTCAGAACTGACGAGGCGTCATGTTCGCTGATGGTCCGCTGAGTTCCTGCGGCGAGTTGGGACGGACCGGCCGGTGCCGGGGTCCCACTTCTCCGCCGGAAGGTTTCGGCGACGCGGAGACGGCCGTTCGCTTCCGGCGGTGCCGGCGTCCTCGGTCAGCCGAACTGGCCGGGTTGGCAGCCGTCCGCAGGCTGCCGGTTGATCACGTTGATGCGGTTGTAGGCGTTGATGACGGCGATGAGCGACATCAGGGCGGCGAGCTGGTCCTCGTCGTAGTGCTGGGACGCGTCGGCCCAGGCATCGTCGGTGACACCACCGGCCGATTCGGCGATCCGGGTACCCTGCTCCGCCAGCTGCAGGGCCGCGCGCTCCGCGTCCGTGAAGGCCGTGGCCTCCCGCCAGGTGGCGACCGGGTCGGGGCGCAGCGGGGTCCCACCGGCGACGGAGGCGTCCTTGGTGTGCATGTCGGTGCAGGAGCCGCAGCCGTTGATCTGGCCGGCGCGGATCTTCACCAGTCCCTGGGTGACGACCGGAAGTCCCGGGTCCGAGGCGGCCTTGCCGGCCGAGTTGAGGTGCCGAAGCACCTTGCCCGCAGGGGCGTTGCCGAAGAAGTCGAGACGCGCTTCCATGTCGTTCTCCCGGGGCCGAGTGGCAGATACACACTGCTGACCGGACAGCTCGGCGAGACGTGACAGCCGGACGGGAGTGACCTGTGTCTCGCTGCTCGGCCGGCCGGCCGAGGAGCCGGAGCCGGACGGGTGCGCGCGTACTCACGGCCGGCGGGGTCCGCCCGGGGATCCCGGGCGGACCGACCAGAACCGGACCGACCAGAACCGGACCGACCAGAACCGGACCGACCAGAACCGGACCGACGGGAATCGGACCGACCAGAACCGCACCGGTCAGAATCGGAGAAGCATCCGGCGGCGGGCCGCGGCTAGCGTGACGGCCATGGACATCGCCCTTCACGCGAGCTGCCTCCCGCGGGACGACGCGGAGGCGGCCGCAGCGGCCGCCCGGGAGCCGGCCGAGCAGCCGTACGGTGTGCGCGACCGCGCCGTCCGCGATCCCGCGGGAGGTCCCGTCCGTGTCCAGGGGCCGCGGAGAGCGATCGCGCTGCCGCGGCACGACCCCCGCGGACGCTGTCCCCGTACACTCCGCACGGCCCCTGACCCCGAACCGTCCCACCCCTGAACGGCCGGCGCGGCCGTCCTCGTACCGGTCGCCGGGACCGGCCCGCACCTCGCGGCGAATCCGTGATCCGCACCGCCGGGGAACCACCGGACATACTGCTCGGGGACGGTCGGACCGGACCCGGCGACGCCGACGAAGGGCCGCGAGGGCGCCCGACGGATGGAGAGAAGATGAGCAAGGCCACGAGGACCGACCCGCAGTCGTCCGAGCCGCACCCCGCCGACAGCCACGACCTGATCCGTGTGCACGGAGCGCGCGAGAACAACCTCAAGGACGTCAGCGTCGAGATTCCGAAACGCAGACTGACGGTGTTCACGGGCGTTTCCGGGTCGGGCAAGAGTTCCCTCGTGTTCGACACGATCGCCGCCGAGTCGCAGCGGATGATCAACGAGACGTACAGCGCCTTCGTCCAGGGCTTCATGCCGACGGCGGCGCGCCCCGAGGTCGACGTCCTCGACGGTCTGACCACCGCGATCACCGTCGACCAGCAGCGGATGGGCGGCGACCCCCGCTCCACGGTGGGCACCGCCACCGACGCCAACGCGATGCTGCGCATCCTCTTCAGCCGGCTCGGTCAACCGCACATCGGCCCGCCGAGCGCCTACTCCTTCAACGTCGCCTCGGTCCGGGCGAGCGGCGCGATCACCGTCGAGCGCGGCGCCAGGACCAAGGCCGAGAAAGCCACCTACGAGCGCACCGGCGGCATGTGCAACCGCTGCGAGGGCCGCGGTACGGTCTCCGACATCGACCTCACGCAGCTCTACGACGACTGCAAGTCGATCGCCGAGGGCGCGTTCACCATCCCCGGCTGGAAGTCCGACAACGTCTGGACCGTGGGGATCTACGCCGAGTCGGGATTCCTCGATCCGCACAAGCCGATCCGCAGGTTCACCAAGAAGGAGATGCACGACTTCCTCTACCGCGAGCCGACGAAGGTGAAGGTCAAGGGGATCAACCTCACCTACGAAGGACTGGTCCCCAAGATCCAGAAGTCGTTCCTGTCCAAGGACAAGGAGTCGATGCAGCCGCACGTCCGGGCGTTCGTGGAGCGGGCGGTCACCTTCACCACCTGCCCCGAGTGCGACGGCACCCGGCTCGGTGAGGGGGCCAGGTCGTCGAAGATCAACGAGATCAGCATCGCCGACGCCTGCGCGATGGAGATCCGCGACCTCGCGGAGTGGGTCCGCGGCCTCGACGAACCGTCGGTGACGCCGCTGCTCACCGCGCTCCAGGGCACCCTCGACTCCTTCACCGAGATCGGCCTCGGGTACCTCTCGCTCGACCGTCCCGCGGGCACGCTGTCCGGCGGCGAGGCGCAGCGCGTCAAGATGATCCGCCACCTCGGTTCCTCGCTCACCGACGTCACCTACGTCTTCGACGAGCCGACCATCGGCCTGCACCCCCACGACATCCGGCGGATGAACGACCTGCTGCTGCGGCTGCGGGACAAGGGCAACACCGTCCTCGTCGTCGAGCACAAGCCGGAGGCGATCGCGATCGCCGACCACGTCGTGGACCTCGGGCCGGGCGCCGGCACGGCGGGCGGCACCGTCTGCTTCGAGGGCACCGTCGAGGGGCTGCGGACCAGCGACACCGTCACCGGACGCCACCTCGACGACCGGGCCACCCTCAAGGAGACCGTGCGCACTCCCACGGGCGCGCTGCGGATCCGCGGCGCGGAGGCCAACAACCTGCGGGGCGTCGACGTCGACGTCCCGCTCGGGGTGCTCACCGTGGTCACCGGTGTCGCCGGTTCCGGCAAGAGCTCGCTCGTCCACGGGTCGCTGCCCCGGCAGGCGGGGGCCGAGGGCGTGGTGTCGGTCGACCAGAGCCCGATCCGCGGTTCCCGCCGCAGCAACCCGGCGACGTACACCGGGCTGCTCGACCCGATCCGCAAGGCGTTCGCCAAGGCCAACAGTGTGAAGCCGGCACTGTTCAGCGCCAACTCCGAGGGTGCCTGCCCCACCTGCAACGGCGCCGGTGTGATCTACACCGACCTGGCGATGATGGCCGGGGTCGCCACCACCTGCGAGGACTGCGAGGGGAAGCGCTTCCAGCCCTCCGTACTGGGGTACCACCTCGGCGGCCGCGACATCAGCGAGGTGCTCGCGATGTCGGTGACCGAGGCCGAGGAGTTCTTCGGCGCGGGCGAGGCGCGCACGCCTGCCGCGCACAAGATCCTCGAGCGGCTCGCCGACGTCGGGCTGGGCTATCTCAGCCTCGGCCAGCCGCTCACCACGCTGTCCGGCGGCGAGCGGCAGCGGCTCAAGCTGGCCACCCACATGGCGGACAAGGGCGGCGTCTACGTCCTGGACGAGCCGACGACCGGCCTCCACCTCGCCGACGTCGACCAGTTGCTCGGACTGCTCGACCGCCTCGTCGACTCCGGCAAGTCGGTCATCGTCATCGAGCACCACCAGGCGGTCATGGCGCACGCCGACTGGATCATCGACCTCGGCCCCGGCGCCGGTCACGACGGCGGTCGGGTCGTCTTCGAAGGCACTCCGAACGACCTCGTCGCCGCCCGTTCCACCCTTACCGGCCAGCACCTCGCGGAGTACGTCGGTGCCTGACACCGGCACCTGACCGGGCCGCGCCGAGCACGTCCGGCGCCCGTCCGACGCCCGACCGGGGCCCGACCGGGGCCCCGGTGCCGGGCGGCGAGGCCCGCGCGGCACCTCGGGAGACCCCGATGGCGTCGCAGCGCCGCAGGGTCTCCCGCCGTAGTGGTCGTGGGCGCCGTCATGGTCGTGGTCGCTGTCGTGATGATCACGTTCATGTCGATGGGGGAGCGACATTCACGGGGCGAGTGCGAAGATGCGGGGTGAATCCGCGGACGTGCGAACCTGGTTCGGTGCGTTCGGTGCGTTCGGGCAGGTCCGGTGAGGTGCGGACACGCCGGGCGTCCGCCACGGACGTGCGGTGGAGGAGCTTCGAGGTGCGGAGTTGGTCGGGGTGAGTCAGGAGCGGAACCTGTGGTTGCGGCGCTTCCACACGGTGGAACGCGGCGACGGGCCCGCCGGGGAACCGGCGTTCGAGTTGATCTGTTTCCCGCACGCCGGCGGCTCCGCCGCCTACTGGCGTGGGCTCGCCGCGGAACTCGCCCCGGCGGTGGACGTCCTGGCGGTGCAGTACCCGGGGCGGCTCGACCGTCTGCACGAGGCGCCCGTCGAGGATCTCCATCGGCTCGCGGACCTGGTCGTCGCGGAGCTGGGGCCGCAGGGCGAGCGCCCCCGGGCGCTGCTCGGGCACAGTATGGGTGCCTCGCTCGCCTACGAGGTGGCCGTCCGGCTGGCGCGCGTGCCCGGACGCGAGCCGCTTCTGCTCGTGCTGTCGTGCCGTCGCGCGCCCGACGCCGCCCGGAGGCGGCCCCGGGACTGGCCGCGGGACGACGCCGAACTGATCGCCCGCGTACGGACGCTGGGCGGTACGGAGTCCGCACTCCTCGACGACCCCGAACTGCTCGGCGTGATCCTGCCCGCGCTGCGCGGGGACTACCGGGCGCTCGCCTCGTACGAGCCGACCCCCGGCCGGACGCTCTCCTGCCCCGTCGTGGCCCTGACGGGGGACCGGGATGCCGAGGTGCCCGTCGAGGACCTCCGGGCCTGGCGGGAATGCACCTCGGGCGACTTCCGCACGCGTGTGTTCGAGGGCGGGCACTTCTTCCTGAACGACCACGTGGGGGAGGTGGCCGCGCTGATCCGCGGCATGCTCCCCGCGTCCGCGGGTTGAGCGGGGCGACTCGGGCGCGCCGCCGGATCGGCACCGAACTCCGCCCGGCCCTCCGGCTCGTCCTCGCAGTGGCGGGTGAGATGGTCGGCGAGACGCCGCAGCCCCCGGCCCGACGACGGAACGGCTCACCGGCCAGGTCCTGACCGTCGACGGCGGCCTGGAGGTCACGTGACGCGTCCGTCCGCGCGGACGCGGTCCCTACCGGCGGGTGCGGACGAGCAGTTGCAGAAAGTACGGTGTGCCGATCACCGCCGTCATCAGGCCGGCGCCGAGCTGCGCCGGGGCGATCACGGTACGGCCCAGCAGGTCGGCGACGCACACGAGCGAGGCGCCGAGGAGTACCGCCACCGGAACCACCCGGACGTGCTGCCGGCCCACCAGCGCCCGCGCCGCGTGCGGTGCGACGAGCCCCACGAAGCCGATCGTGCCGGCGGCGGCCACGGCGGTGGCCGTGAGCAGGACGCTCAGGACGAGGAAGCCCAGACGCCCCCGTGCCGGATCGAGCCCCAGCAGCTTCGGCGTGTCCTCGTCCAGCGACAGCAGGTCGAGTTCGGTGCGCCGCACGACCGCGACGATGACGCCCACCGCCAGCACGGCCGCGAGCGGAACCACGTCGACCGCGGTCCGCCCGTAGGTGGAACCCGACAGCCAGGTCAGCGCCTTCGTCGCGTTGAAGGGGTCGGTGAGCACGATGAGCAGGCTGATCAGCGCGGCAGACCCGGTGGCGGTTCCGAAGCCGACGAGGACGAGCCGGTTCTGCCGGAAGCCGCCCCGCGCGGCGAGTCCGAAGACGACGACGGAACCGGCCGCCGCGCCCGCGAACGCCGCGCCGGCCACGCTCCACGGCCCGGCCGAGGCCACGGTCGTCACGAGGAGGACGGCACCCAGCGCGGCGCCGCCGGATACGCCCAGGACGGCGGGCTCGGCCAGGGGGTTGCGGGTCACGGCCTGGACGAGCGTCCCGGCCAGGGCGAGCGCCGCGCCCGCGGAAAGCGCCGCGAGGACCCGGGGCACGCGGGTGTCCAGGACGAACCCGACCGTGCGACCGGCCCTGCCCTGGGCCCAGTTCACCACGTCGCCGAGCAGCAGCTTGCTGTCGCCCAGCAGCACGGCGGCGATCGTCACTCCGACGAGCACGGCCACCAGCACGGCCGCCACCGTCAGGAAGGCGGTCCGGCTGCGGACGCGCAGCCGGTCGGTGGCCGCGGCGCCCGCGCTGTCCCTGACCCGGGCGGCCATCACGACCAGGAACAAGGCTCCGACGAGGCTGGTGGCCACGCCCGTCGGCACGGCGACCGCCACATCGGCGGGAACGACGGCGCGCAGGAGCACGTCCGAGCCGAGGACGAGCACGGCACCTGCCAGTCCGGCGACGGGAATGCCGGCACGCGCCCGGGAGTACCCGCGGAACCTGCGTGCCAGGGGCCGGACGAGAGCGGGGGCGCACAGCCCCACGAAACCGATCGGCCCGGCGAGCGTCACCGCCGCCGCCGAGAGCAGCGCCGCGAGCACGACCACGGTGACACGGGTCGCCCGGACGGGGACGCCGAGTCCGCGCGCGGCGTCCTCGCCGAGCGCCAGCGCGTCGATCCTGGGGGCGAGGAGCAGCAGCCCGACGAGGCCGATGACACCGAGCGGCACCATCTGCAGCACGCCGTCGAAACCGTTCTGGGAGATGCTGCCCTGGTTCCATCGGTAGAGCCCCTCCGTCTGCTGGGGGAACAGCAGCAGCAGCGCCTCGGTGATCGCGGTCAGCCCGAGCATGAGGGCACTGCCCGCGAGGACGAGCCGGACGGTGCCGGTGCCCAGTCCCGACAGCCCGAGCACGACGGCCGCCGCCACGAGACCGCCGGCGAACGCCACACCGGAGGAGGCGAGGAGCGGCAGCGAGACACCGGTGACGGCGGCCAGGCCGAGGGCCAGATAGGAACCGGCGTTCACCGCGAGGGTGTCGGGGGAGGCGAGGACGTTGCGGCTGACCGCTTGGAGGGCGGCGCCCGCCATGCCGAGCACGGCCCCGACGAGGAGCCCCGCGGTCATGCGGGGCAGTCTGGAGGCGATGATGACGGACGCGTCGTCCGGGTCGGCGCGCCCGGTGAGCGCCTTCCAGACCTCGGGCGCACCGACGGCGGCCGTGCCCTGGGTGATGTCGACGACCGCGAGGGCTGTGACGAGGAGGAGCAGTGCGGCCGTCACCGCGGCCGTGCCCGTGCGGGACGGGACCGCCGACGGACGGGTGGCGGGTGGGGAAGCGGTGACGGCCATGGGCGTTACTTCGTCAGCGCCCGGACCGTGGCGTCGACGTACGCGCCCATCGACTCGGGGCCGCCGAACATCCAGATGCCGTCGGGCAGCCGGTGGACGTTGCCCTTCTTCACGAACGGCAGCGACTTCCACACGGAGTCCTCGGCGAGGACGCCGGTGAACGGCGTGCTCGCCTTGTCGCCGTCGCTGCCGATGTAGGCGAACTGCACGTCGCCGAGTTGGGTGAGGCCCTCCACGTCGGTCGCGGCGAGCCCGTAGCTCGGGTCGCCCTTGACCGTCCAGGCGTTCCTCAGGCCGAGCTTCTCGTTGACGGCGCCGACGAGCGAGCCTCTGGTGTACGGCCGGATCGAGACCTGGTTGGAGACGACGTAGCCGTCGGCGAAGGCGTACTTCGCGCCGGCGAGACCGGCGTCGGCGAGGGCCTTCCCGCCCTCGGCGAGCTTGGCGTGGAAGTCCTTCCTGAGCTTCTCGGCCCGGTCCGTGGTGCCGGTGGCCTTCGCGATGAGGTCGAGGTTCCCGGTCATCCGGCCGATCGGGTCCGCCGCGTCGGCGGCGCGGAGCTCCAGCACGGGGGCGACCTTGCGCAGCTGTTTCACGGCGGCCGGCGGCAGGTCGCTCGTCGCGACGATCAGGTCGGGCGACAGGGACGCGATGGTGTCCATGCTCGGCTCGCCGCGCGTGCCGATGTCCTTGGGCTCGTTCCTCAGCGGGACCGCGGTGTCCCAGGTCTTGTAGCCCTTGACGTCGGCGACACCGACGGGGTCGACGCCCAGCGACACCAGGCTCTCGACGACGTTCCACTCGGTGCCGACGACCTTCTCGGCGGGTCCGTCGAGCTTCACCTTCGCGCCGGTCGCGTCGGTGAGAGTGATCGGCCCGGCGGTCTTCTTCGCGTCGTCGGCGGCGGGCTCGGTCGTCCCGCAGGCGGTCAGGGTGAGGGCCGCCGCGGACGCGACCGCGGCGGTGAGGAAGAGGCGTCTCATGAGGTGGCACTGAGCCTTTCGGTTCGCGAGTGGTGCCGGCCGATGGCGCGGGTACGCAGCCGGCCGGTCAGGGGGTCGGTGTCGACCTCGATGCGGATGCCGTAGGTGCCGGTCAGCCGCCCGGCGGTGAGGACGACCTCGGGGAGTCCGTCGGCGATGATCCGGCCCTCGTGGAGCAGCACGATCCGGTCGGCCACGGCCGCGGCCTGGTCGAGGTCGTGCAGGACGGTGCCGACGGCGATGCCGTGCTCGTCGGCGAGGTCGCGCACGAGGTCCAGGAGTTCGACCTGGTAGCGCAGGTCGAGATACGTGGTCGGTTCGTCGAGGAGCACCACGCCGGTCTCCTGGGCGAGGCAGCAGGCGAGCCATACGCGCTGCAGCTGGCCGCCGGAAAGGTACTCCGCTCCCCGGTCGGCGAGTTCCGCGACGCCGGTCATGGCGAGCGCGCGGTCCACCGCGGCCCGCCCGCCCGGGTCCGCCTTGCCCCAGCGGCTCCGGTACGGGTACCGGCCGAACTCGACGACGTCCCGCACGGTGAGCCCGCTGGGCGTGGGGCGCCCCTGGGTCAGCAGGGCGACATGACGCGAGAACTGGCGGGGCGTCATGGCCAGCCCGTCCGCACCGGCGTCGATGACGATGGTCGCGGTCCTGGGGCGTTGGAGCCGCGCCAGGGTGCGCAGCAGCGTGGACTTCCCGCTGCCGTTCGGTCCCACCAGGACGGTCACCTCGCCGGGCCGAAGCGTCAGGGACGCGTCGTGCACGACGTCGACACGGTCGTAGGCCACGGTGACACCCGTGGCCGACAGCTCATGACCGCGGGGGCCGGGGGCCGCTGAGTTCTCTTCACCGACTCTCACGGGACAAAGGTTAGCCTAACCTTACAATCGCCGGGAAGGGTGGGGGCGTAAGGGGAAAACCGGCCGTACCTCACCGAATGCGGCATTCGCTGTCGGCCGGAACGGCGGATCTGCCGAAGCGCGGCCGGATCCTGCGGCCGCCGGACGGGCACACGCACCCACGAAGCTGAACGGGCCGGGGGGAACGACTCGCCGAGAGACGGGTTGGGGCCGGGTCACCTCTCGTCACGGCATGCTTCCTCCTGCAACTTCCTCATCCGAGAGAGCAACAACGTGGCCATGCACAAGTCGTCCGAGGCGCTCGGCACGGACACCTACGAAGACGAACTTCCCGTCCGGCGCCGACGGCCCGGCAACGTGGTCGTGAAGTGGCTCACCACCACCGACCACAAGACGATCGGCACGCTCTACCTGGCGACCTCGTTCTTCTTTTTCTGCATCGGCGGGATCATGGCGCTCTTCATGCGCGCCGAACTCGCCCGTCCGGGTACGCAGATCATGTCGAACGAGCAGTTCAACCAGGCGTTCACGATGCACGGCACCGTGATGCTGCTGATGTTCGCGACGCCGCTGTTCGCCGGATTCACCAACTGGATCATGCCGCTGCAGATCGGCGCGCCCGACGTGGCGTTCCCGCGGCTGAACATGTTCGCGTACTGGCTGTACCTCTTCGGCTCGCTCATCGCCCTGGGCGGCTTCCTCACCCCGAACGGGGCGCCCGACTTCGGCTGGTTCGCCTACTCCCCGCTGTCGAACGCCGTTCACACTCCGAACGTCGGCGCCGATCTCTGGATCATGGGTCTGGCCTTCTCCGGCTTCGGCACGATCCTCGGTTCGGTCAATTTCATCACCACGATCATCTGCATGCGGGCCCCGGGTATGACGATGTTCCGCATGCCAGTGTTCTGCTGGACCGTGCTGCTGACCGGTGTGCTGGTCCTGCTGGCCTTCCCGGTGCTCGCCGCGGCCCTGTTCGCGCTGGAGGCGGACCGCAAGTTCGGCGCCCACATCTTCGACGCGGCCAACGGCGGCGCCCTGCTGTGGCAGCACCTCTTCTGGTTCTTCGGCCATCCGGAGGTGTACATCATCGCGCTGCCGTTCTTCGGCATCATCTCGGAAGTCGTGCCCGTCTTCAGCCGCAAGCCGATCTTCGGTTACATCGGCCTGGTGGCCGCGACCATCGCGATCGCCGGTTTGTCCGTGACCGTGTGGGCCCACCACATGTACGTTACCGGCGCAGTGCTGCTGCCGTTCTTCTCCTTCATGACCTTCCTGATCGCCATCCCCACGGGTGTGAAGATCTTCAACTGGGTCGGCACGATGTGGAAGGGCTCGTTGTCCTTCGAGACCCCGATGCTCTGGGTGATCGGCTTCCTGATCACCTTCACCTTCGGTGGCCTGACCGGTGTCATCCTGGCCTCGCCCCCGATGGACTTCCACGTCTCCGACTCGTACTTCGTGGTCGCCCACTTCCACTACGTCGTCTTCGGCACCGTGGTGTTCGCGATGTTCGCCGGATTCCACTTCTGGTGGCCGAAGTTCACCGGCAAGATGCTGGACGAGCGCCTCGGCAAGATGACCTTCTGGGCGCTGTTCATCGGCTTCCAGGGCACGTTCCTGGTCCAGCACTGGCTGGGCGCCGAGGGCATGCCGCGCCGCTACGCGGACTACCTGGCCGTCGACGGCTTCACCGCGTTGAACACCGTCTCGACGATCAGTTCGTTCCTGCTCGGCCTGTCGATCCTCCCGTTCCTCTACAACGTGTGGAAGACGGCCAAGTACGGCAAGCAGATCGAGGTCGACGACCCGTGGGGCTTCGGGCGGTCGCTGGAATGGGCGACGTCCTGCCCGCCGCCGCGGCACAACTTCCTCACCCTGCCGCGGATCCGCTCGGAATCCCCGGCGTTCGATCTGCACCACCCGGAGGTCGCGTCGAGCGACGAGGCGATCGTCACCGGCTACCGGGACGTGGTCGAACCGGGCAGGGGCGCGGCACCTCCGCTCGGCGACGACAAGGACGGCCGGTGAGGGGTGCGGGGGGCGGAGCCCGCGACAGCGCCGACATGGCGGCGGGCTTCGCCCGGCTGGAGGGGTATCTGATGGCCAACGCCCATGTCGTCGCGGCCCGGACGGCGGCCGAAGGGCTCGCCGACCGGATGCCCTGGCTGACGGCCGACGAGCGTACGGAGCTCGTACGCCTCAGCACCGCGGACCGCATCCAGGCGTCCCGGGAGCAGTTCGAGGCGGTGGCGGGACGGGCGCGCGAACTGGAGGCCCAGTACGACGCCCGCTACCGGCAACTGAGGCGCCGCCTCCTGTGCCGGACAGTCGCCTGCCTCGCCGCCTGCCTCGCGCTCTGCGCGACCACCGTCGTCCTCTCCGTCCTCCGGTGACGGCGTCGCCGGTGCCGGCCTGTCGACCCGCACCGCGGGGACGGGCCCGGGTTCGCCGCCCGCGGCGCCCTCGGCCCGGCCGGCCGGCTCCGGCGACGCGCCCTCCTCCGCGTATCGCGGAGGTCTTCGGGCTCGACGAGAAGACCCCGACGTGCTAGGAGGACTCCGCACGAGCCCTGCTGGAACAGGCCGCCGAGTCGGGGGTCGGCCGAGAGACGCGGCAAGGGGGCAATGAGTAGATCCTGATGCGGCTTTACGCGCGGTCAGCACAGTGACGCCGCAGTAAATGCGTACATCTCGCCCTGCCAGCCGGAACGGTCCGCCGCGGGTCGCGACGATCACGGCCAGGGCTGCGCCGCAGTGAATCCGGTATCTACTGCGGTAGTTGGGAATACGTCTCCGCGACCGTGCAACTGTCCGCATGCGGGTCTGCTGTGAGGGCTTGCGGGGAGGAGACTGGCAGTGCGCGACGCCGACCAGGCCTGGCACCAGCATGTCTGCTTGGGTCATGCCCCCGGGTCCTCCGTCACGGGCAGGCACTCGGCGAGCAGGTCGACGACGTCGCGCCAGGCTCGCTGCGCGTGCTGTCGGTGGTAGCCGACGCCGGGGACCACGGGGTGGTCGACCGGCGGGTGGTGGAAGGCGTGCAAGGCTCCGCCGTAGACCGCGAGGCGCCAGTCGACCCCCGCGGCCTGCATCTCAGCGGTAAACGCGTTCCGTTGCGCGGGCGGCATGATCGGGTCTTCCGACCCGACCCCGGCCCACACCGGGCAGCGAATGCGCGCCGCCTCGCCCGGTCGGCCCGTGGTCAGTGCGTTGACTGTCCCGATCGCGCGCAGGTTGACGCCGCCGCGCCCGAGTTCCAGCCCGACGGCGCCCCCGGTTCCGTAGCCGACGGTGGCGATCCGGTCGGGGTCGGTCCGGGGCTCGGCGCGCAACACGTCGAGCGCCGCATGGCCGATCCCCCGCATCCGGTCGGGATCAGCGAGCAGGGGCATGCAACGGGCCAGCATCTCCTCGGGGTCACCCAAATAGCGCCCGCCATGAAGGTCGAAGGCCAGCGCTACATATCCCAGCTCGGCGAGAGCGTCGGCCCGGCGGCGCTCGACGTCGCTGAGCCCCATGCCCTCTGGTCCGAGCAGCACCGCGGGCCGGCGGTCGACACCGGCCGGGAGCGCGAGGTGCCCGATCATCGCCAAACCGTCGGCCGGGTACTCGACCGTACGCGTCGTGATCTTCGTCATGCGACTGGACTGTAGTGATCGTCGAGCCCGGTCCGGCCGGTGTTCTGCCGCTGGCGGAACAGCACCGGTGTCCTCTCAAATACGGGACGGGCCCGGCGCTCAGGACTTCAAGAGCATCCCGTTGCCCCTTTGGCGCGTATCTCGGTCACACCCCGAGTCCGGCCCAGCGGGTTGACCACGAACCCGCGGGCCCAACCGCCGGAATCAGGAGATCCACCCGTGGGTTCGCGGTGAACAACCTTCACTTTCCCTGAACCCACGGACCTCTCGGGGGTTGAGGAACTTCGGAACGAAGACCGGCGCTGAGCCCTTCGCGCGTCCGAGAGGGCTGACCTGGACTTCTGTAAGGGCGGAACCTTCGACAGCCGTGTTGATCATTGGCTGTGTGGAGGTCCGGGTGCCGGTCGAGTTTCTGACGGAGGCGCAAGCCGCCGCGTACGCGCTGAACATGATCAACGACCAGGCGGCGGGACCGGGTGGGAAGGTGGTGGCCGACACCCCGCGGGACTCGCCGTATGTGCTGGATGCCCTCTACGACCGGGACGGCGGCGAGCGCCCGGAGACGATCGTCACGGACACTGCCTCGTACAGCGGCGTCGTCTTCGGCCTGCTCACCCTGGCCGGGTTCGCGTACGCGCCGCAACGAACGGTCTGCCGGACCAGAAGGTGTGGCACATCGACCGCTGGGGTTGGGCTGTTCAGGCGGTCACGCCTGGCCGCTGCCGGGGGAGTTCGGCGTGCCGCACCGCGCCGGATGCCAGGGCGATGATGACGCCCAGGCTGGCGAAGATGCCGCAGCCGACGAATACCGAAGCGGATCCCCAGACTCCGATGGCAGCGCCGACCACCGGGTAGCTGAGGGGCGCGAGACCGACCATGGTGAGCATGACGACGGAGGTGACCCGGCCGAGATAGGCCGGGTCCGCCGCGGTCTGTATGAGGGCGTGGTCCAGACTGCCGAAGACCCCCGCAGTCAGCCCGATGACCGCGGCCAGCACCGCGGCGAGCCAGAGCGTGGGCACCAGTGCGATGGCTGCTGCGCCCGCGCAGCCCACGAGCAGTGTCCCGGCCAGCATCAGGCCGGCACGGGGCAGCCGACCGGCGATGGCGAGCAGTGCGGCGCTGGCCGCAGCTCCTGCACTGAAGCTGCTGACGATCCAGCCGTAGCCGGAAGGGCCCCAGCCGCGTTCGGCGTTGAGGAGTACCATGCCGACGTTGAGGGTGCTGACGAGCCCGAGTTCGCAGATGGCGCCGACGGCGACGAGCGGGCCGATGAGCCGGTGGCGGCGGATGTAGCGCAGACCGTCGAGCAGGTCCTGCCGCGCGGTGCCGGGCTCCGGCTTCTCGGCCTTGCGTGCCCCGAGTGACCGTATCCGTGTCGTCAGCAGAAGTGGCAGGGACAGGGCGATGAACAGGCCGGCCGCGGTGAACGCGGCGGCAGGTCCACCGAGTCCCATGGCCAAGCCGCCGATCGGCGGGCCCGCGATCTGGCTGAGGCGCATCGACAGCGAGCGCATGCCGGTGACCCGGGCCAGTTGGTCAGGGCTGGTGATGAGCGGCGGGAGGGCGCCGACAGCCGGCACGAACAGTGCGTCCACGGCACCGAAGACGAGCGCCACGGTGATCAGGATCCACACGGCCGGTGCCGTCAGCGCGACGGCCGCGGCGGCCGTCAGGATCAGGAGGCAGCGCAGCGCGTCACTGCCGAGGATTACCCGACGGGGGTCGAACCGGTCGGCCACCACACCCCCGCCGAGCATGAGTAACGCCCGTGGTAGCGCCCCCGAAGCCATGACGAGGCCGACTTCGGTAGGTCCGGCGACCTTCTGTGCGGACCAGCCCAGGGCGACGAAGTACACGCTGTCGCCGATGAGGGAGGTGGTGTACGCGGCGAGCCATCGCAGCACGTTGCCGTCCCTGTGGGCCGGTGTGGTGGCGCGTTCGGGCAGGATTGTCTCTGAGGTGGCCATGGCAGGCTCCGGTAAGTGGGGATATGGGCCGGGTCAGGGCCGGAAGGGGAAGCCGTAGAGGTGCACGGAGACGTGCTCGCGGTCCTCGGTGTCGCCGGCAGTCTTGGCGGCCTTGCCGCGCTCCCGCCAGCGCCGGGCCAACGCCTCAAGCTCGTCGTTCATCTCGTCGAGTTCGGCGGGGGTGAGGTCGAGCAGCCACTCTGAGCTGAAGGCCGCGTCAGTCCACGTCTTCCCCCAGGCGGACTTCTGGTCGAGATACGCGCGGTACTGGGCGACGCGGGTATCGAAGATCCCTCGGGTCACCGCGCCGACGGCGGCGGCGCCCTCCGGAGTGTCTGCGAAGTCCGAGTCGCGAAAGCCCCAGCCCTCCTCGGACGCCACCTTCCACCAACGCTCGCGTCCGTCGGTGCTCTCACCGCTCGTCTGGGCCACGAAGCCGTGCTCGGCCAGTTTGCGCAGGTGGTAACTGACCAGCGAAGGCGTCTCGTCGACATGCTCGGCGAGCTGAGAGGCGGTCGCGGTGCCCGCGGCGTACAGCAGCCGGTACAGCTGCATCCGCAGCGGGTTCATGAACGCCCTCAACCGTGACAGGTCGGTGATCTGCTCAGGCTTGTGCTTCGGTCGCATGCACGCAGCGTAGATGTGAAGCATAAACTTCGCAATATCTGCTTCAGAGTTGGCCGGCCGGGCAACCGCTCGGTGTGCAGGGGACTTGAGACGCCTCAGCCCGGCTCGACTCCGGCACGGCCCAGTCCACCGCCGCGAACCGCACGAGCACTGACCAGTCACACGCCTGCGCTGTACTCGCTCACCTGTTGGGGCCGGAGGCGGCGCCTTTCACCACACTATCCATACTTCCCTGAATTCAGGGTCCTGTGTATCGTCTTTGGTGTGCTGAATCTCGCGCAAGACATCGAGGTGCTGGCACGGTTCGGCCGTGCCCTCGCCGACCCGATCCGCTGCCGGCTGCTGCTCGCCCTGCGTGCGGCTCCCGCATATCCGTCCGACTTGGCCGATGCCATCGGCATCTCTCGTACGCGCCTGTCGAACCATCTGGCGTGTCTGCGCGACTGCGGGTTGGTCGTGGCTGTGCCCGAGGGCCGCCGCACTCGCTATGAGCTCGCCGACCCCCGCCTGGGGCATGCGCTGGACGACCTTCGCCAGGCCGTTGTGGCCGTCGCCGAGGACAGTACCTGCCCGGATACCGAGGAGAAGGGCTGCTGCTAATGGCCGCAGAGGTATCTCTCGGCCCGGCCCCCGCACGCCGCGAGGTCCTGGCCCGGCGCATACGACTGCTGGTTGCGGCCACCATCGCCTACAACGTGATCGAGGCGGTCGTCGCCCTCACCGCGGGAACGATCGCGTCGTCGTCCGCTCTGGTGGGTTTCGGTCTCGACTCGATCATTGAGGTCTCGTCGGCAGCTGCGGTGGCCTGGCAGTTCTCGGCCCGCGAGCACGCTGTGCGCGAAGCGCGGGAGAAGCAGGCTCTGCGGATCATCGCGGTGTCGTTCTTCGCGCTCGCGACCTTCGTGGCCGTGGATTCGATCCGCGCCCTGGTGGGCAGCGGCGAGGCGGAGTCGTCGATCCCCGGCATCGTGCTGGCGGCCCTTTCGCTGGCGATCATGCCGTTCCTGTCCGCCGCGCAGCGGAGAACGGGCCGGGAGCTCGGGTCGGCCTCGGCGGTTGCGGACTCCAAGCAGACGCTGCTGTGCACCTATCTGTCGGCGGTGCTCCTGGTGGGCCTGCTCGCCAACGCCACCCTCGGCTGGTCGTGGGCGGACCCGATCGCCGCGCTGGTGATAGCAGCAATCGCGGTCAAGGAAGGCCGGGAGGCATGGCGGGGCGACGGCTGCTGCGCACCGAGTGGTCTGAGCACGCTGAAGGCCGGTACCGAGCCGGCCGACGACCAGGACGCCTGCGGCTGCGCACCGGGGTGTGCCTGCTGCAACTGACCTGACAGCGCTGCCTCTCGCAGGCAGCCGGGGCATTTGGCCCAAGCAACTTCACAAGGGGGATGGTTCATCGGCTCCCTGAGCGACACGAACAGCTCAGGGGGCTACGCAGCGCGCCCGTACGCGCCTCGGGCCACGTCAGATCGTGCCGATCAGTGGCTCCTTTCCAACCCGGGTCGACGGCCCGGCACTCATTCTTCTTCTCTTGCGCCTGCTGAGGAGCATCCATGGCGATGCCCGGTACCACCGCAACTGATCCATCGTCATCCGGGAACAGCGGGCTGGTACGCAATCGCTGGTTAGCCCTGGTCGCGCCCGTCTTCGGCTTGATGATCGTCGGCCTGGACGCAACGATCCTGACCGTCGCCCTGCCGACACTGGCCACCGAACTCGAGGCGACCACCACTGAGTTGCAGTGGTTCACGGACGGCTACACCCTCCCGTTCGCCGGTCTGCTGCTGCCGCTCGGTGTACTCGGCGACCGCATCGGCCGACGACTCGTCCTGATCGGCGGGCTGCTGCTGTTCGGTGTCGGCTCCCTGATGGTCCTGAGAGTCGACAGCCCTGACGGCCTGATCATCGCCCGCATCGTCATGGGCGCCGGCGCCGCCGCGATCACCCCGCTCGCGCTGTCGATCGTGCCGTTGATGTTCCCGAAGGAGGAGCGCTCCAAAGCCATGGCGATCGCCACCGCCGGTTTCGCCCTCGGGCTGCCACTCGGCCCGCTGGCCGGCGGATGGCTGCTGAACAACTTCTGGTGGGGCTCGATCCTCCTCATTGGCATTCCCGTCATCATCATCGCCGTCATCGGCATGCTCGTGTTGGTGCCGGAGACCCGGGACCCGAACGCCAAGCGGATCGACCTCATCGGCGCTGGAGCAGCCGGCCGGCACGTTCCACCGCTTCTACTGCGCCTGCCGTGTCCTGCCGAGGGCCGGGGGCCCCGGACGACCGGACCAGGGCCCGGTTGTGGCTGACCGACGCGGTGAGAGTGGTGCTGCGCAACGGCCTGCGGTTGCTCGGGGTCTCGGCGCCGGAGCGGATGTGACACACGACCGCCCGACGTGAGCGCCCGCGCACTGCCGGTCCGAGCGCCCGCTGAGGTCCGGCTGTCCGGCCTTCCCAAGCCCCGGAGGTCCACCGGTGACGGGGGACGGCCGCCACTACGCCCGTCGGCTGAACTCGGGGCCGGTCCGGGCCCGCACGCGGACCGGCCCCGGCAGCCGGCGTGACGATGGAAGGGCAATGCGAGTACCGTCGGCCGTGAAGGAGTTCACCGTGGCAGCCGAGGACATCACCCCGTCGGCCCGACCGATCATCACGGTGTCGACGGCCGACGGTCTGCGCGCAGAGGTGGTCCTGACCGGGGATATCGGGGCCGCGACCCTGCGCGAACTGGAAGAACGCCTTGACGCGCGCCCACTGGCCGAGGCCGCCGAGTGGGTCGTGGACATGAGCGAGGTCACCCACCTCGACCTCGCGTGCGCGTACGCGCTCCTTCGGGCGGCCGGCCTTCGCGCGAAGCCCGCGGAGCTGACCATCCGCGGGGCGCGGCGCACGGTCCGGCGGACGCTGCGCCACGCCGGGCTCGACGCGGTCGCGACGATCGTGGAGTGAGGGGCGGCCGCCCGGGTCGTCGCCGCACGCCGCCTGCCGAGGCCCATCGAGCCGTGCCGCCGAAGCCCGCCCCGGCCGGACGAAGCGCTCGAGTGAAGGCCGTACGGGCCCCGCCCGGAGGTCGTACGCATCGCGGTCAGCCTCCCACGGCCTTCGCCCAGCCCCGGTCGACCGTCAGCCTCGCCTTCTGCAGTTGTACGTCCGTGGGGAACCGGGGCTCGCCCTCAACCGTCGGCAGCCTCGCGGCTGCGGCCTCGTCGAGGGTGCCGTCCTCGCGCATGGTCTCCATCAGGACCGGACGTGCGTAGCCCTTGAGCCGGAGGTTCTGGCCCGTCGTGCCGAAGAGGTACTCCTGCCACAGGCGGGCGGCCGCCGGGTGGGGGGCGTTCCTGTTGACGGCCAGGGCGTAGTACTGGGCGAAGCTGCCATCGAAGGGGATCGCGACCTGCCAGTCCACGCCCTTGCCGCGGAACCGGTCCGCGTAGTCGAGGTTGACGTAGTCCCAGTCGATGCTGATGGGGGTCCTCCCCGTCTCGACCGCGGCCGAGGTGGACTCGACCGGGTTGAAGTTGCCGCGATCGTGGAGTTCGGCGAAGAACTCCAGGCCGGGAGTGATGTCGTCGAACGACCCTCCGTTCGCGAGGGCGGCGGCGTAGACCCCCGCGAAGGCGGTGTTGGAACGGGTGGGGTCGCCGTCGAGCGAGACCATCCCCTTGTACCGGGGTTCCAGCAGATCGGCGAAGGTCCGGGGGCAGGGGCCGACGCGGGCGGCGTCGCAGCCGATGGAGATGTATCCGCCGTAGTTGTTGGTCCAGCGGCCCTCTTCGCCGTCCTTCTGGTTGTCCGGTACCGAGTCGTACGCGGCCACCCGGTACGGCGCGAGCAGGTTCTGGCGGACCGCCGACCGGGCGAACGTGTCGCCCACGTCGACGACGTCGGGGGCGTTGGCGCGCTTCCCGCTGCTCCTGAGGGCGTCGATCTCGTCCTGACTGGAGCCCTGGGGATCATCGACCGTGACCTTGATCCCGTACGTCTTCTCGAAGCCGTCGATCAGTCCGCCGTAGTTGGCCCAGTCGCGCGGAAGCGCGATCGCGTTCAGCGCACCCTCCTTCTTCGCCGCGGCGATCAGCCTGCTCATGCCTCCCGCCTCCTGCGCGGAGGTGGCGGCCGACGGCTCGACGGGCGCGGTCTTCGACGTCTCGGTGCAACCGACCAGCAGCGCGAGGGTGAGGCAGGCCGCGGTGGCCGCTGTTCGGACACGGGGTACGGTCACGATTGCTCCAGGACGCGAGGGTCGGGAACGTACGAACGGGGACATACGAGCGGGGACGTACGGGTGGGGACGTACGAGCGGGGACATACGAGCGGGGACGTACGAGTGGGGACGAGCAGACCGGCGAGCGGTCGTACGGCATCGGCGGGACGCCCCTCACGGCGCCGTGCCGTCCTGCTCCCGGTCCTCCCCGGAAAGCGGCCCCTCCTCGTCGAGCAGGATCTCGGCCAGTCCCTCCATCGACGGGCCGGGGCCGCCGTGAGGCGAGAGTTCGGCCCAGATGACCTTGCCGGTCGGCGTGTAGCGGGTGCCCCAGCGTTCGGTGAACCGGGCCACCAGGAAGAGCCCGCGGCCGCCCTCGTCGGTGACCGCGGCCCGCCGCAGGCGTGGTGAGGTGCTGCTGCCGTCGGAGACCTCGCAGATCAGGACCCGGTCGCGGACGAGCCGGACGGTGACGGGTTCGGAGCCGTAGTGGATCGCGTTGGTGATGAGCTCGCTGAGTACCAGTTCGGCGGCGAAGTCGATCTGCCCGAGGCCCCATTCCCGGATCCGGCGGACGCATGCTGCGCGCACGGGGCCGACCGCCGCCGGGTCGCGGGGTACCTGCCAGTCGGCGATCCGGGTCGGGTCGAGCCGGTGGGTACGGGCCACCAGCAGCGCGATGTCGTCCCTGGGCCGGTCGGGGACCAGCGCGTCGACGACCGCGGCGCAAGTGGCCTCCGGGGACCGGCCTGGCCCGGCCAGCGCTTCGCGCAGCGCGGCCAGGCCGACGTCCAGGTCACGTTCCCGGTCCTCGATCAGCCCGTCGGTGAAGAGCACCAGCCGGGACCCCTCGGGCACCGTCAGTTCGGCGCTCTCGCCGGGCAGCCCGGCCCCGAGGCCCAGCGGCGGGGACACCGGCAGCCGGGGGAAGTCCACGGTCCCGCCCGGGTGGACCACGGCCGGTCCGGGATGGCCGGCGGTGGCGACCGCGAGTTGCCCGGAGGTGGGATCGTAGACGGCGTACAGGCAGGTCGCACCGGTGATGCCCCGCCCCTCCCCTGCGACGGCGTCCTCGTCGCTGTCGATCTGGGCCACCAGTTCGTCCACACGGCCCAGGAGTTCCTCCGGCGGGATGTCCAGGACGGAGAAGTTGTGCACGGCGGTGCGGAGTCGGCCCATGGTGGCCGCAGCGTGCAGACCGTGCCCCACGACGTCGCCGACGACCAACGCGACCCGGGCACCGGACAGTGGGATGACGTCGAACCAGTCCCCGCCCACACCTGCGCGTGCGGGCAGATAGCGGTAGGCCACGTCCAGGGCCGACTGTTCGGGTACCCGGCTGGGCAGCAGGCTGCGCTGCAGGGTGACGGCCATGGTGTGCTCGCGGGTGTAGCGGCGGGCGTTGTCGATGCACACCGCCGCCCGGGCGCCCAGTTCCTCGGCGAAGGACACGTCCTCCTCCTCGAACGGCGGGGAGCCGTCGGCCCGCCAGTAGTGGGCCGCTCCGAGCACCACTCCCCGGGCGCGCAACGGGACCACGATCAGGGAGTGGATGCCGTGCTCCAGGACCCGCCGGGCGCGGTCGGGGTCCTGTGCCTGCCAGCCCGCGGAGGTGCTCAGGTCCTCGACCAGCACCGCCCGGCCGTCGGCCGCGCCGGCGGCGGTGGGGTGGGCGGGGACGAAGCGGATCAGCCTGCCGACCGGGTAGAGGAGGTGGTCCCCCTCCAGTCCCACGACGGCGGTGCGGCGCATCTCGGTGCTCGCGCCGGAGGGCTCGTCGCCGTGCAGGACGGGGTCGAGGAGTTCGACGGTGACGATGTCGGCGAAGCGCGGAACCGCGACTTCGGCGAGTTCCTCGGCGGTGCGGGTGACGTCCAGGGTCGTGCCGATCCGCACCCCGGCGTCGTAGAGCAGCTGCAGCCGCCGGCGGGCGGTCTCGGCCCTGCCGGAGAGGGCCTGCAGCTCGGTGGTGTCCCGCAGCGTCACCACCCTGCTGGCCGGTCCCTGGGCGGCGGTGAACCGCTTGTTGACGGCGAGGAGCCGGTCACCCGCCAGGTGCACCTCGTCGGTGGCGGGGCGGCCTGACGTCAGCAGCTCGGCGAGGTCGGCGTTCAGCCCCAGCGCGCCCGCATGGCGGCGTTCCGCGTCCTCCGGAAGCTCCAGCAGGCGACGGGCCTCGTCGTTGGCCAGCAGCAGCCGGCCGTCGCCCCCGACGATCAGCACCCCTTCCCGTACGGCGTGGAGGACTGCGTCGTGATGCTCGTACATCCGGGTCATCTCGGCCGGTCCCAGGCCGTGGGTCTGTCTCTGGAGGCGACGGCTCACCAGCGCCGACCCGCCCGCGACGAGGGCGAGCGACCCGGCCGCGACCCCGAACAGGACCGGCAGCTGCTGGTTCACCCGGTCCTGCACGCTCCCCACCGTGACGACGGACGAGACGATGGCGACGACCGAGCCGCCGGTGTCCTCGACGGGGACGGCGGAGATGACGGAGAGCCCCAGCGCCCCCTGGAAGGTCCGGGTGAACGTCTTCCCCGCCGCCGCTTCCGCGTAGGGGCCGATGACGTGCTTTCCGATCTGCTTCGGGTCGCTGTGGGTGAGGGTGATCCCGTCCGGCCGGTAGACGATGATGGCGTCGACGCCGGCGGCCCTGCGTACCGCCTCTGCGCTCGGCTGCAGTGAAGCGGAGGGGTCGGGACTCTCCAACGCGTCGAGCAGTCCCGGTGACTTCGCGAAGGTCTGGGCCGCGGTGAGCGTCCGGTGCCGGGCGTCCGCCATGCTGTCACGGCGCGCCTGTACGACGAGGGCCACCAGGGCGGCGAGGACGACCAGCACCACGACCGCCAGTTGCAGGAGGAACACCTGGCCGGCGAGGCTGCGCACGGTCAGCAGGGAACGCAGACGCCCCGGCAGTCCCCGGGCGCTCCACCGGCCGGACGCATGATCACTCCCAGGCGACTTCGGCGATCTGCGCCTTTTTCGCCCCAAAATCTGATGCATGGAGCATTTCTATCGTTTCCGGACGCCGGTCAGGGGGTGATCGGGGAGCGGGCCGCTCGCCGGGGGCGTTCCGGTCGCGCGGGGCCGCCGAGGACTCGGGCGGTGAATGCCGCCAGCTGCCCCCGCAGTTCCTCTCGGGATGCGCGCTCCTCGCCGGTCAGGTGCTCGACGAGGTCGGCGCGGGTGGCGGCGAGCAGTGCGTGTGCGGTGAAGCCGGCGTCTCCCGTCGGGCCGGGGGTCTGCTGCAGCAGGTCCTCGAGCAGGGCGTGCCAGCGCTCGTAGTGGTTCGTCCGGTAGGGGCTGTCGCCGCCGGTTCCTTCCAGAGCCAGTGCGAGATGGCGGTTGTCGAGCTTGAAGCACAGGACGGCGTCGAGCACCGCCGGTACCCGCTCGACCGGCTGCGCTCCGGGCCCCAGTGGCGGCGGCCCCTCCTCGACGGCGTCCCTGATCGCCTCGAGGCGTGTCTCGCACAGCGCGTGGATCAGCCCGGTGCGATCGCCGAAAGCCCGGAAGAGCGTCGCCTTGCCCACGCCTGCGGCCGCGGCGATGTCGGCCATGGTGACGTCCTCGGGGCTCCGGCTGCGGGAGAAGAGCGTGTCGGCGGCCGCGAGGGCGGCCGCCCGGTTACGGGCCGCGTCCTTGCGTGGTCTGCGCTCGGGCATGCGGTGCCTCCAGTTGCAAAACGGACCGGCGGTCCGTATCTTTCCACTGAAGCGGACCGCTGGTCCGTATCGTAAGGGACGGAGAAGCGCATGCCCGCAGACACCCCAGCGGCGGACCTGTACCGCCACGGCCTTCGACTCCTGCTGGACAAGGACATTCCCGGCTGGGTCGACCTGTGGGCCGAGCACGGAGTCATGGAGTTCCCCTTCGCTCCCCCCGGCCGGCCGGCGCGCCTGGAGGGCAAGCAGGCCGTCGCCGCCTACATGCACGGCTATCCCGACCACATCGACCTGCACGACTTCCCCGACCTCCGGATCCACCGGACCACCGAGCCGGGGACCATCGTGGCAGAGATGCGCGGAGTGGGGCGTGTGGTCGCGACGGGCGGCCCCTTCGACATGACCTACATCGCCGTCGTGACCGTGCGGGACGGCCGATTCACCTCCTACCGCGACTACTGGAACCCCCTCGCCGTCCAGGAGCCCGGCGTGGAGTTCGCCGGGAGCGGCGCCCGGTGACCGCGACCCGCACCGTCCTCGTCACCGGCGCGACCGGTACCACCGGCAGCCGCACGGCCGCGCGCCTCGTCGCGGCCGGCCACCGGGTCAGGGCCGCGAGCCGCGGGCGCACCGCGCTCCCGGGCACCGACCCGGTCCGGTTCGACTGGTACGCGCCGGACACCTTCCGCGGGGCCCTCGCCGGAGCCGATCGCGTCTATCTCATCCCGCCGGTCGGCGACCCGGATCCGGCCGCGGTCATGCTGCCCTTCCTCCGGCAGGCGCGCGAGGCCGGCCTGCACCGCGCGGTGCTCCTCAGCTCCTCGGCCATCCCCGAGGGCGGCCCGGCCGCGGGAGCCGTACACCGGGCCCTGCCCGGTCTGTTCGACGAATGGGCGGTGCTGCGGCCCTCCTGGTTCATGCAGAACTTCACCGGCTCACACCCCCACGCCGCAGGCATCCGCGAGAACGGCACCATCCTGACGGCGGCCGGGCCCGGCCGAGTCGGATTCGTCGATGCGGACGACATCGCCGCCGTCGCCGCGCATGCCCTGACGGACGAGCCGGCGCCCGGTCCTGACCTGGTCCTGACCGGACCGGAAACGCTCAGTCACGACGACGTCGCCGCGATCGTCGCCCGCGTCACCGGCCGCCCAGTGGTCCACCGCCGGTTGACGTACGACGAGCAGCGCGACCGCCTCGCGGCCGGAATGCCGTGGGAGTTCGCCGCGTTGCTGGCCGGTATGGACCGTGCCGTCGCCGCGGGAGCGGAGGACCGGATCACCGACACCGTCCGGCGCGTCACCGGACGGCCGCCGCGCAGCTTCCGCGAAGTCGCCGAACGCGAACTGCTGCGAGGCCGCTGACCCCGCCGCCCGGACGCGTCCGTCCTCCGGCGTGTCACCGGGAGGTGCCGGGACCGGGCCCGGGGTCCGTCCTCGCACCGCATGTGCCCGAGGCGGGCGGCATCGGGCGCGGGACGGAGTTCCGGAACCGTGAACGCGGCGCGCCCGGCGCCCCGTCGAACCGCTGGCTCGGGTGGTCAGCCCGCGTCCGGGGCGTCGACGATGTCGCCGCCCTCGTCGACCGTGTGCGTACGCCAGTAGACGTCCCACTCGTCGTCGACCTGCTGCGGCACCTTGCCCTCGGGGTACCGCGTGTAGCCCTTCGAGGGCCGCTCCCCCTCGGGGACACACGCGGAACCGGTGCCGCCCACCGCGATGACGGGGTACTCGCCTTCGCTGCAGATGTCGTCCCTGATGGAGCATCCGGTGAGCGTGGCCGCCGCCACCGCGGCGGTGAGTGCGGCGGCCGCGACGACGCGCCACCCCCTGCGGCGCCCGGCGGTGCCGATGGGCCGGTTGATCCTGTGGGACACGTGCACGGCGGTCTCCTGCTCCGGTCGTTCGGTCTGCTCGTTCGGTCCGCACACCACTGTCGTCGACGCCGGTCGTCATGCCCTGAGTACGTCTACTCAGGAGTGCGGCCGCGCATACTCAGCAGGGCGTGCGGACTCGGCACCGCGGTACGCCACGGAAGGGCGTGCTGACTCGACGGGGCGGGCTCCGGCCGTACGTGACGGCCGGACGTGGTGAGCGCGCACGGGGCAGGCGACCGCGAGACGGCCCCCTGCCCGCCGGGAGTCCTATCGCGCCTCGCGCTTGGCCGCGGACACCAGGTGGTGGCGTGTCACCCGGGCGCACTCGTGCCAGAACGGCACGGCGGTCAGGTACGCCCCGAGCGCCGAGAGGATCCCGAGGGAGACCTCCACGCTCAAGCGCCCCTGCTTGGTCCAGTACACGTCCTGCAGATCGAGGAGCAGGGCGAACTCGTCGGCGATCAGGGCCGTTCCCGAGCCGTAGGCGGCGGCGACGGCCGGGTGGCCGACCGCGCGTTCGTCTCCGCGCACGGCGACGAGGCCGACGCCCGCCAGGGTCCCGATCCCGAAGTTGTAGTGGTGGAAGTGCCGGCCGGCGGCGGTGATGTCCCCCCAGGGCAGCCATCCGTCGCGGATGCCGTGCGTGATGAGCCGGACCGCGCCCCAGGTGACGCCGAAGGACAGCCACGTCACGATCAGCGATCTCTTGGTGGGCGTCAGATGCTGATCCGCCGATTCGCGCCAGCGTGCGACGAGCCCCGGTCGCGGGCGGTCCCGCCGCTGCGCGTCACCGCCCATGGGGGAGGCGCTCCGGATCCGGTGGAGCGGAGTCGGCCTGCCGCTCCGCTGCTCCGCCTCCGACGGCGGTGCGGTCGCCGGGGGCACGGGAAGCGGGCCGGAAGGCCATGGCGACGGCGTTCATGCAGTCGCGGCAGTACTCGTCGAGGCCGTTCACGGCCTCCGGTGTCCACGCCGCCGTGCCCCTGACCGGCCGGGCGCACAAGGCGTCGCCGTTGGTGTCGAGGGCGTGCCACACCAGTGTGGTGCCGCCCTCGGCCGCTATCCGCTCGGCGCACATGCTGTACATCGGGCACCTCCGCCCCGGACGCCGTTGAGGTCCGGTTCCATGAGAATCCCGGGCCGTGCGGGGTGCCACTCAAACGCCACCGAACGGGTGAGGTGGGCCGGCCTGCTGGTACGGGCCCCGTCGCGCGACACGGAACTCACCCGGGCGGAGGCGGTTTCCGCCGGCCGGGCCGGGGCTGCACGATGAGCAGGACGGATCCGCGTCGTTCAGACGGGCCGCCGATCGCGTGGCGGGACGTCGCACGGACGCCTTCGCCCCGCCCGATCCGAGGACGTACGTGCGACGGGTGTTTCAGCGGCCGATCGTCGGCCACCCGACTGGGGAAGGACGAACATCCCCGAACGGAGGAGGCGCTCCAAGTGGAGCACGAGAACTGGCGTCACGACGCGGCCTGCCGCGACGAGGACCCCGATCTGTTCTTCCCCATCGGCACCACCGGACCGGCCCTGCTGCAGGTGGCCGAGGCCAAGGCCGTCTGCCGCCTTCTCTGGGGGTAACCGTGTGGCGCGAGGCGAGTGGGGACCACTTTGTGCAGCTCAGCGCCGGTGCGAGCGACACTATCGTGTGCAACACATGTGGCGCCACTGTCGCTTCGAGCAGTCGCCAGTGGGCCTGTCCGATAGCCAGCCGTCAGCGTCAGGAAGGCTCTAGGGTCCTCGCTTGTGACTGAACTTTCCTCGTATCACGGTGCGACAGCTGATGCCTACGATGCCGTCGCCGTTCTCTATGCCGAATTGCCACGCGACGACCTCAACACTCTTCCGCTGGATCGCGCGGTGCTCGCCGCGTTCGCCGAAGCTGTGCGGGCCGCCGGCTCCGGGCCCGTCGCCGAGCTGGGATGCGGCCCTGGACCTGTCACCGCACACCTGCGGGATCTGGGGCTGGACGTCTTCGGCGTCGACTTGTCGCCGGTGATGATCGATCTCGCGCGGGAGACATACCCGGACCTGCGGTTCGAGGTCGGTTCCATGGATGCCCTCGACCTGGCCGATGGCCAGTTGCAAGGCATCGTGTCCTGGTACTCGATCATTCACGCCCCACCGAAGGACGTGCAGGCGTACTTCGCCGAGTTCCATCGGGTACTCGTGCCCGACGGAACTCTTCTGCTCGCCTTCTTCGAGTCGGAAGGTGAGCCGACCACGGCGTTCGACCACAAGGTGACGACAGCCTACCGATGGCCGATCGACGACCTTGCAGGGCTGGCCGGTGCGGCCGGCTTCACCGAGGTCGGCCGGATGCTGCGTGAGCCATGCGAGGGAGAACGGTTTCGCCGGGGGCATCTGCTGATGCGTGCAGGGAAGTGATTCAGGTTGTCGCGTGCCGCCTTCGACGGCACGCGACAACCTGGACCGCCTCAGCCGCGTTGGTTCAGCGCTCTCGTCAGGTCCCGGTTGGCCGCCCGCGCGGCATCGAGATCGGATCGGGCCTCCTCCAACGCGGAGGCCAGTTCGACGTTGCGCTGCTCCAGTCTCGTGATCTTCCGCTGGAGCTCGTCGATGTCCGCTGGAGCCCCGAGCCCTGACTCCTGCCATGCCTGAGTCCCCAGCACCTGCGACAACCGCTTCTCCAACTGCTGGACGCGGGCGGCAAGTCGGGTGTTGCGAGCCTGAGCGTTCGCGAGATCGGCTTGGAGCGAGGCCCGGCTCACTGGTGAAGTGCCTGCCGGGTCTTGAGCCGCAGGTTCGAGCTCGGCCGCGTGCACGACCTCCAGCAAGTCGCGGTGACGATAGAGGAAGCTGCGATCGACTCCGGCTTGCCGGGCGATGGCCGAGACGCTGATGGGCGTGCCGTTCCTCGCGGCGTTCTTCACCGCGGTGGCAACCCGCTGGCGGCGCCGCTCGGTGTCGGCCTGCCGGCCGTCGCGCATAGCAGGGATCACGGAAGCCTCCAGGGCCTGACGTCGGGAAGTGGCTGGCCGACGCGGGGCATGCCCAGCATCACTGAGCGGCCGCGGCGGACCACGGCGACGGCTTCTTCGATCTGGGCACGTTCTTCGTCCGAGAGGTCGTCCAAGTCCGCCTTGACCCGGTTGATCAGACGGCGGACCCGGCTGATCTCCTCCTCGGAGGGCATCGCTTCGCTGCGGGCCCAGTCGTCGGCTTCGAAGGCCGACATCAGCCGCTCCCGGCTGCGGAGGAGATCAGAGAGGTATCGCTCCAGGTCAGGCAGGTAGGAGACGTCAGTGCGGAAGTGGTCGCAGCCGATGCAGCGGAAGCGGAGCGGGCAGCTCTGGCCGCCGGCCGCGACGTTGTGGGGTTCCAGGCAGATGCCGTAGGCCGTGGCGACTTCGCCGATGGCCCGCCGTACGTGCTCGGAGTCCAGAAGTCCTTGGGCTTTGCGCCAGACGCGGGTGCCGCGGCGGTCGAACTGCAACGCGGTGACCCGGTCGACCGCCTCACGGCGTCGCTCCTGGCTGACCCGATAATAGCCCTGAGTTGTGGAGAGTTCACGATGGTCCATCAAATCCATGAGCACGTCGGGGTCGACGTTGGCGTCCGCGTGGCGCTGAGCGAAGGAGTGCCGGTAGGCGTAGGGAAAGATCTTGGACTTGTCGAACGGCAGCAGCTTCGTCACCAGCTGCCCGTCGACCTCGACGACGACCGGAATCATGATGTCGGGAAGCGCGTTGACCCAGGCCCGGTGGGCGTCACCGATCGAACCGATCGGCTTCGTTCCCGCGGGGTTGGCCACCGGGCTCGGCAGCAGCTTGAGCTTGTCGGCCGGGGTGCCAGGGAAGCGCTCACGGACCCGCTCCTGCTGCGCAGTGATCACGGCGGCGGTCGCCTTCGCGATCGGCAGACGACGGCCCAGCCGGTAGTTCTTGGAGTTGTCATAGATCAGGACCAAGGTCCCGTCCGGGTCCTTGCCCAGGCACTCCAGCGCCAGCGTGCTGATCTCGTCCGGCCGCCGGCCGGTGTCGACAAGGAGCTCGGCCGCGACGCGGTACTCGCGGTTGCTCATCTTCTCCAGCAGATCGAAGTTGTCACAGAGCTCCCGCATCACCTCGTCCGGCAGGTCCCGTCCGGCCTCGGTGTCCTCGGGCTCGTCGGGGATGTCCTCCATGGACAGGGAGAAGTCCGCCGGCAGGCCCTCCAGCATCTGGCCGGGGCCGGTGAGACCCAGGACACGGATCCGGTTCACGATTCTGCGGACGTATCGGATCACATTGACCCGGTGGTGAGCCCCGAAGACGCCGGTCTCGGTGAGGAACGCGACGCGGTTGCAGAAGCTGACCATGTCCGTGCGGCCCAGAAGCCGAAGTGCATGCCCCGCGTCGTCCCGCTGCAGCCGCAGGCTGTCCGAGAGCTGCTCCATGCCGCGGATCATGTTCTGCATGGAACTGGCGACATGCCGCCCGCGACGCCGAGGGAGTTCGTCATAGGCCCAGACCTTGACCGCCTCCCGCAGGGGACGCTGGTGGATCCGGCTGAACGTGAGCGTGCCGTGGTGCCCGAAGACGAACAGGTCCCAGACGTCCTTGAGCCGCTCGGTCTCCGCAGTCGCCCCCAGCCTGCGCAGCGCGGTCTGTGCACCACGGATGATCATCCGAAGGTCATCGACCATCCCCGCGCGGATCAGGTCGTCCTCTCCCAGCGTCTCCAGGCTCGGGACCTGGAACAGACGCAGTTGATCGCTGATGTGCCGCATCCGGTGATCCTTGGTCTTCGCCTCCCGGGCGGTGCGGACCTGAAGGCAGTAGAGGAGCTCGGCGACCAGCCGGTCAGGCAGCCCGCGCAGGCTGACTTCGCGGTTGACCGGCACCGACGACGACGTCAGGCGCCACCGTTCCTCGTCGCCGTCGAAGGTCCCCGACCGCCGTTCGCGGTTGAGGCGGCCTCGGTGGACCTCGCAGTAGCGGGTCCGCTCTGAGCCGCGCAGCCGGTAGCAGGCGGCGACCTGGCAGGGCCCGAACCCGGGCAGCCCCTGCTGCGGGGAGTTGCGCAGGAAGTCTTCTACGGTCAGCTCGGACGAGCTGTGCCAGCGCGCCTGGTGAGCGGTGCAAAGACCATGCGTGACCAGCCGGGGCGGCCGCTGACAGCCCGGGACACGACAGAGGATCTGCCCGTCGGAACGGTGATAGGCACTCTCCCTCGGGACCGCGGCGAAGTCCTCGAAGGACAGGCCGGAGCGCCGCCAGCGGCCGATGCAGCCGACACAGACCGGTTCGCCAAGCGGGGTGCCCTTCGTGCAGCCGGGGATTTCGCAGTCCGGCATGCCCAGCACCGGATGGACCTTGGGGTAGCGCACGACACGCGACTCCCAGTCCCAGCTCACCAGGCTCAGGAACTCGGCGTCCAAGGCGTCGATGATGACCTGGGTCCGCAGGTCCTGCAGCTCATGGGCCAGCGGCAGAGGTGTCCCGATCACTTCTCCCCCGTCCCGTGCAGGGACCGCGGGGAGGGAACGCGCTCGATCGCCTCGCGCAATCGGGCCCGGTCGGGGATCAGGTAGGGCCTGGGCGACTCCGGGTGGGTCTGGCCGAGCAGGGCCTGCACTTCGTCCACCGACCCGCCGGCGTCCGCAACGTTGCTGCCAAAGGCCCGGCGGGCCATGTGGGGACCGACCTTCCGCGACAGCCCGGCCCGCTGGCTCAGCCGCTCGAACAACTCGCCCAGCGCGTCCGGCGGCATCGGCGCCCCCAGCGGCTCACGGAACAGGTTCACCAGGAGGAAGTCGCTGCCGCCCGCCCCGAGTATTTCGTGTCGCTCGTCGATGTACTGGTCGAAAGCCTGGACCACCAGGAAGTCCAACGGCTGTGTCCAGGCCTGCTTCGACTTCGACCACGCCCGGTTGCTGTTCTCCCGTCGCCGGACGTGGAGGTGAGCGCCGCTGTAGTCGCAGCCCAGCGCCCGCGAATCGGGAAGCAGGTGACAGTCACTGCGGTGCAGACCGGCCGCCTGGCCGCGGCGCAGCCCGACCCGGCCGAGCAGCAGCACGATCAGCCGGTCACGGGCATTGCGGCACTCCAGGAACATCGCCACCAGCTCTTCGTCGGTGGCCCGGTCCACCTCGGCTTCCGGCTCCTGGCTCCGGTGGACAGCTCGCAGCCGGTAGGTCAGGCCGGAATCCTCGCCCTGGGCCTCCACCGGCAGGTCCCGGCTGTCCGCCAGCTCGTAGATCTGCCCGAGCACCGACCTCGGTGCCTCACCGACCGACACCGCGTAGGACAGCAGCCCCCGCACCGCCGCCAGGACGCCGTTGACCCTCCGCTCTTTGCGAGCCGGGTCGGCGCCCGGCCCCAGCACCACCGGCGCCGGATCGTCATCCAGCGAGGACGGCGTGTACTTCAGCCAGACCATGAACAGGCCCAGGTCCCGCGCAGCGACGGACCATTCGCGCCCGGTTGACCGGCACCACCGCAGGTACAGCGCTATGCCGCCGGCGTACGCCTTCGTCGTCAACTCGGAACGGCTTCGGCCGAACCGCAAGAACCTCAGCCACTGATCAGCGATGAACACGACCTCGTAGCCGTCATCGACGACCGTCCAATACCGCACGCCAGAGGGCAATCTGACAGGAAAGGCACGCAATGCAACTCCATGATCCGACGGTTGATGCAACAACCCGCCACAGAGCCGCACCCCCAGAGAACGATCTTCAGAAGATCAACATAGCTCTCCGGTGCAACGTCTCACCACACAGGATCAGCCCCCAGAGAAGCCGCCGCTGCCCGGTGATCGAGCAGTGCCTGCAGTGGGCGCTGGAAAGCGGCCAGGAGTCGGGCGTCTGGGGCGGCCTGAGCGAGGACGAGCGCCGCGCGCTCAAGCGCCGGACCGCGCGTCAGCGCCAGCGGGCGCAGCACGGCTCCGCCTCGTGATCGGCCGCACCGTCCCGTCCCGTCCCGTCCCGTCCCGTCCCGTACCGTCCCGTACCGTCCCGTACCGTCCCGGGACGGTGCGGCGCACCGGACCGCCCGCTGCCTTCTCGAACACGGCCTCGTGCCGCGTCAGCCGGGGTCCGCCCGGCCCGGCGCGCCCGGCCCGCCGCCCGACAGGGTCAGTGCGGCAGCCACCAGGACGACCGGCAGCAGTGGTGCCGCCGTCCTCGCGGTGCCGACGACGAGGGCGCCGAGCGCGGCCCCGGCCGGGATCGCCGCGAGCAGGGCGGCCCTGTCCCAGTCCGGTCGGCGGCGCGCCAGGAGATCGGCCAGCACGGTGGTGAGGAGCCCGGTCATGTACGTGGTGGAGACTTCCGGCGGCGCGGCGGCCCGGATCGTCGCGCTCTGACATCCCATCGCCAGGGCGGCGGTACCCAGGAGGACGGTGCGCAGGTGTGCGGCAGGACTGCCGTCCGACACGAGCCAGCCCGCCAGGACCCCGCACAGCAGCAGCAACTCGCTGCCGAGCAGCGTGCGTACGCCCGGCCGGTTCCGGCGTTCACAACGCTCGCCGTACCGGGCGCCGAGCAGGACCCCGGCGATGTATCCGGCGAGCGCCACGACGGAGTTCCGCGCCAGGTCGGGGTCGGAGCCACCGACCGCGATCCCGACCAGGGCGAGATTGGCCGTCATCACACTGACGAAGACCCCGCCGAGGGCCAGGAAGCCGATCGCGTTCAGGGCCCCGGTCAGCAGGGTCAGCGTCAGGAACAGAGCCCGGGGCCGCGGACTTTCCGGCTTCGCGGGCGACGATGCGGGTGTCTCCATCCGGGCACCTCCCTGGGGCGTGCATGTGCGGTGCGGGCGAAGGGGTTCGGCTGAAAGCGCGTCCCGGTGCGGCTCACCTCGACGGCCAGCGTAAGGCTGTCCCGTATGCCCGGCGGGTCCAGGGACGGGTCCCGGCGCGGCGCCCTCCAAGGGCGGCGACGCGGGGCGCCAGGTCTGAAGGACGCGCTGGTGTGACGTGATCGCCTTCCGTGGGGGCGGGCATCACGGCACCGCCCGATCTGGTGCGGCAGGGCCAGCCGGCCGCACCACCGCCGTCCGCTCCGCTCAGATCCAGTCGCGGCGCGCGGCCTGCCAGCCGAGCTGCATCCGGGTCGCCACCCCGGCGATGTGCATCAGGTGCTGGATGCGGCGCTGCACGGTGCGTCTGCTGATGCCCAGCTGTCCGGCGATCGACTCGTCGGTGATGCCGGCGACCATCAGGGACAGCAGATGCCGGTCGTCGGCCGTCAGCGCGTCGGCGTCGGCCTCCAGGCCCGGACCGCCGATCTGCCCCTGCGCGGTCACCCGCAGCGGGGCCCCGATCTCCCAGTAACGTTCGAACAGTGCGACGAGGGCCTCCACCAGGCTGCTGCCGCGGACGACGGCCGCCGTCTCCTCGCGCGGGTCGCCCGCCGGACCGGCCGGTGCCAGCGGGCAGATCGCCACACACCGGTCGGCGATCGCCATCCGCAGGGGCAACGCCGGTACGGCGCGCGCCGCTTCGCCCGCCCGTACCGCCCTGACTACGTTGTCAACGGACCCGGAGCCGTCGAAGAACGCCTGCTCGTACAGGACCCGGTAGCCGACGCCCCGCCCCAGGGCGTCGAACTCGGCCCGGTTCGTGCCGGACGGCAGGGCCACGTACCGGGCCCTGCAGAACCACAGCAGCTCCTCGCGGGCGCTGTCCTGGACCTGCTGCAGCCGCCGGCGCAGCCCCCCGGCCCCGGTGACGGGCTCGACCACGTCGCTCGCGTCGCGGATCCAGGCGTTGCGCCGGTAGGCCTCCATGAGTTCGGACGCCGCGGTACGCGCCTTGTCCAGGTCGTCGGCACGGCGCTCGATCCTGGGGCGCAGGGCCAGGTCGGGCGGGTTGGCGGCGAACCGCCCCGGAACTCCCTCCACCCCGTGGGCCAGGCCCTTGTGCTCCAGCGCGACGAGCAGGCGCCCGGCGGTCCCGGCGTCGAGGCCCGTCGTCGTGGACACCTCGTCGGCCGACGCCGCGGCGGCGCCGACGAGCGCGCGGTACACGTCGGTCTCCGCGGCCGACAGTCCCACCGCCTCCAGCATGTTGTTCCTCCCCAGCCCTTGCCGGTCCTGCCGGCATCTGCCACTGCCCCCGCACACTTCGACACCGCGGATCGGCGTCCACCCCGCTCGCACCGTCCCACCGCCGGATCCGTCTGCACGGAAGGCGGCGCGGACACCGTGCCGGGTCGAGGATGGCACGGCCGCGATCGTTCCGGATCAGGAGGCCCGCTCCGCGGGCGGGATGGGGAAGTTGTTGCGCAAGACGTTCTCCGGGGCGTACGCCGCCCTGACGTCCCGCAGCCGCCGGAGCGTGGCCGGCGGGAAGTCCTGCCCAGGACGTGGGGCCCGGTGCGGGTGGCATGTGGCCCTCCGGTCCGCCCACCTTTCGGTGAACGCGCCGCACCGGCAGCGGATTTGGCCGGGCCATACCACAACTACGCGCGTCCTGCTGGGTTGACACAAAGCTGTCGTGGCTCCTGCATCAAGCTGACAGGCTTCCGGCGGTTGTAAGTGCCCCCGCCCTGGCAAGGTCGCACGTGGCGAACATCCCCCACCCGTACGCCACAACAGGGAGCACACGTGTACCTGATGCCACTTGTGAAGAGACCGCTCCGGGCCACGCGGACCGGCCTCGTCGCCGGACTCGCGGCCGTCACGCTCGTCACGACCGCCGGTGCCGCCGCAGCCGCCCCGGTCCCCGCCGCCGCGTCGGGCGTCCCCGTCACGACCACGACCGCTTCCACCGGTCTCACCGCTTCCACCGGTCTCACCGTCGCCGTCCGGAGCGGGACCGGGCTCGCACATCTGTCGGAAGATCCCATTCCGGCGGAACGGCAGGCGGCCTGCATCCTCTGCAGCCACCTCGAGCACGCGGCCCGCCACGGTGCCGTCCCGGAGGAAGCCCTCGCCTTCTGCAAGCACGTCAACGGCTGGGACTAGGCGGGCGTGCCGCGATGCGGTTTCAGCTGCTCGGACCGCTGAGCATCACCGACGGTTCCGACACCGTCGTCCTCCCGCCTTCCAAACCGACCATCCTCCTCGCCTCCCTGCTCCTGCACGCCAACACCGTCGTCTCGGTCGAGTACCTCCAGCGCACCATGTGGGGCGAGGAGCAGCCCGCGACGGCCAGAGCGGCACTGCAGACGTGTGTGCTGCGGCTGCGCCGGCTGTTCGTGAAGCACGGTGTCACCGGTGCTCCGATCGAGGCCGTACCCGGCGGGTACCGCATCGGTGCGGGGCCGGAATCCCTCGACCTGATCGGCTTCCGGGAGCGGGTGGGTCTGGCTGCCGCGTACGCCCACGACCCGGGGAGTGAACTGCACACCCTGGAGGACGCGCTGTCGCTGTGGCAGGGGCCGCTGCTCGCGAACGTGCGCTCGGACGTGCTGCGTCGGGACGAGGTTCCGAGGCTCGCGGAGGAGCGGCTGCGGACCGTCGAGAGGGTCTGCGAACTGCAACTCTCCCTGGGCCGCTGCGGTGAGGCACTGGTCGCCCTGTGGGGTGCCACACGTGCCCATCCGGGCCACGAGCGCTTCCGCGAGCAGCTGATCGAGGCGCTGTACCGGAGCGGCAGGCAGACGGAGGCGCTGGCGGAGTACCGGAGGGTGAAGGCGTACCTCCGGTCCGAACTGGGCGTCGACCCGTCACCGGCGCTGCGGGGACTGGAACTGGCCATCCTGCGCGGTGACGACCTCGGGCGCGCCGTTCCCGCTCTCGCGGCGGGGGCCCCGTTGCGGCCCCCGCTCCCGGTCGCGGCCGGGCGGCAGGCCGCGCCACCCTCTCCGTCCGCGGCGGTCCCGCCCCTGCCGGCGGAACCGGGCCGGGGCGCGGTGCCCGGCGCCGCTCCTGTGCCGGACACCGCGGACGCTCCGGGAGCCGCCTCGCGGCGTCCTGCCCCGGTGATGCCGCGCCCCGACGCCGTCCCTCCGACGGGACGGCCCGGCGACGCTCCGGGCGACGACGGCGGGTCGGGACCGTCGGCAACCGCGCGGGCGCTTACCGCGGCTGACCCCTACGGACCCGCAGCCGGCCGCCCCGTGCCCGGTGACGCCGGCGGCGGGACGCCCGCCGCCGGGTCGGCGGCTCCGGCGTCCGTGCCGGCGGGGACGCCCGCGCACGGCGGGACGTCCGTGCCCCCGGGTACGTCGGCCCCGAGGCGTCCGGTGCCGGGCGACGGGGACGCCCGGCCGCTTCCACCACCGTCCTCCCGGATTGCGTCCCCCGCCCATGCGCTGCGCGGTGACGACGCGCCGGCCGTTGTGCCCGTACCACCCGTTCCGGTGTTCACGGGCCGGGCCTCCGAGACCGTGGCCCTCAGCGGTCGCCTCGCGGGGCGGGAGGGACACGAGGCGGCGACGGTCGTGGTGTCCGGGGCGCCCGGGATCGGGAAGACCGCGCTCGCCCGGCGGGTGGCCCACCTCGCGGAGAGCCGGTTTCCCGGCGGTGGGTACCTCGTCCGGATGGTCCGTCCCGACGGCGTGCCGCTCACCGCACGCGAGGTGACGGCCGAGGTCACGGCCGCGGTGGGAGAGCCGCACGCCCGTGGCCGGATCCTGCTCGTCCTCGACGACGTGCTCGACGGAGACCAGGTGCTGCCCCTGCTGCACGCGCGCCCCGACGCCGCCGCCCTCGTCACCAGCAGACGGGGACTCGCCGGACTGATCGCCGCGCACGGCGGCTGGGTCCAGCGCCTCGGCCCGCTCGCGGAGGACGAGTCGTACGAGCTGCTGAGGACCGTACTCGGCGGCGAACGGGTGGGCGCGGAACCCGATGCCGCCCGCGCCCTGGCCGACGCCTGCTGCCACCATCCGCTCGCCCTCAGGATCGTCACGGCACGTCTCCTCACCCGCCCGGCACTGGGGCTCGCCGACTGCGCGGAGTGGCTGTCCGGAGATCCGCTGGCCCGGCTCTCCCTGCCCGGCTCGCCGCACATGTCCCTCCGTCAGGTGCTCGGCGCGGCGCTCGGCCGACTCGACGCGGGAGCCGCCCGCGCCTTCCTGCGCATCGGCGCGCACACGACCGGCGGACTCCACGCCCGCGACGGCGCCGCCCTGCTCGGTCTGCCCCTGCGCGAGACCGAGGACCTTCTCGAACGGCTGGCGGACGCCGGACTGCTCGAGGAGGGGCCGCCCGGCCCGTACCGCATGCACGACCTCCTGCGCCTCTACGCGCGCGGCGACGACTCGCCGTCCGTCCGTCCCCCACAGAAGGTGTGACGCCATGCCCACCGACGTCATCGAAGCAGACGACGCAAGAGAAGCCGGCTCCACGAAGAAGGGGGCAGCCCCGGTGGCGAACGCGGAACCGACGGGATCACCGGGCGGAGCGGATCCGGCCGGGGGAGCCGGCTCAGCCGGCGGCGCGGGGACGCCGGACGGCGCCGGCTCATCGGACGGCGCAGGGACGGCCGACGGAACGGCGGCCGACGCGGGCGCCTGCGTTCCCGGTACGTCCCGCGCGGGCCGGACGCCGTTCGACGCGCTCGCCACCACACGGCCCCGGATCCGCCGCGACGTGCTGTTCACCGAGACTCCGGGCGGAGTCCTCTTCCACAACGCCGACGGAGGCTTCCACCTGACCGGCCGTACCGCCTACCGGTTCGCGTCGCTGATGGTGCCCCACCTCACCGGGGACCACAGCCTCGCGGAACTCTGCTCGGGATTCGGAGCCCCGCAGCGCGGGATGGCGGCCGAGCTGGTGCGGACCCTCTACGAGCGCGACTTCGCACGGGACGTACCACTCACCGACGACGACCCGGGAAGCGGGCCGGGCGAGGAGGCCGCACGCCGCTACGCCGTCCAGATCGCCTACGTCGACCACTACACCGACCGTGCCCCCGAGCGCTTCCGCCGCTTCCGGGACACCGCCGTCGCGGTGCTCGGCGACGACGAGGTCGCCCGCTGGTGCGCCCTGAGCCTGGTCCGCAACGGCTGCGCCGGGATCGCCCTCGCCGCGGACTTCCCCGAGGTGGCCGCAGAAGCGGCGGAAGCCGCCGCCGACGGCTGCCCCGTGCGCACCGACCTGCTCGGCGCCGAACCCGGGTGGCCGGAACTCGCCGACTACGACACGGTCGTGGTCACCGGAACGGGTGCCGCGCGGCGCGTCCACCGGCTGCTGGCCGCCGGCGTACCCGAGGGCAAGACCCTCATCCCCGTGTGGACGTTCGGCGAACTGGCCGTCACCGGCCCGCTCGCCACCGCGGGTTCCACCGGGTGCTGGTCCTGCGCCCTGCTGAGGCTCGGAGCCAACCACGACGCCGGGGCGGCAGCCGCACTCTGGAGCGAGGTGGCGGGCGCCGCCGCCGAACCCGGCCGCCCCGCCGGGGAGGGGCCGCTCGGCGGACCCGTCGCCGCCATGACGGGGAATCTGCTCGCCTACGAGGTCTTCCGCATCGCCACCGGAGCCCTGCCGGCCGAGACGGACCGGCAGGTGCTGCTCCAGAACCTCCAGTCCCTCGACGTCGTCGCCGAGCCGCTGCTGGCCCACCCCCGCTGCTCGCTGTGCGGCCCCGGCAGGGCACGGTCCGGCACCAGGACCGCCGGGGAGAGCGTGCCCGGCCCCCTGCCCGGCGGGAGGCCGGAGACGACGTCCGGGCTGCCCGGCGCGCTCGCCGTCCCCACCACCGCGAGCGTGGAGACCGCGCGTGACGCCGAGGACACCGTCGACGCGCTCAACCGCACCAGCACCGCCCTCGTGGGTGCCTTCGCCGGGGTCTTCGCCCGCTTCGACGACGAGACGCTCACCCAGACCCCGCTCAAGGCCGCACGCCTCGAACTGGCCCTCGCCCCGGGAGAACGCCGCACGATCGCCGCCTTCGACGTGCACCATCTCGCCGGGGCCCGGACGCGGGCGCTGCGCCTGGCGTCCGAGACCTACGTCGAACACGTCGCTCCGGTACGGCTCCTGGCCGGCGCCGGTGCGGACCTGCCCGCCGTGGCACCCGCCGCACTCAGCACCGGGGCCGGCACCGCAACGGAGTCCGAGGTCGCCGCCTGGGTTCCGGCCACGTCGCTGCTCACGGGGGAGCGCGTGAAGGTGCCGGCCGCCGCCGTACGGCCGTTCGGCCCGTACAACCGCGAGAGGATCGTCCTGGCGACCTCCGCCGGAGCGGGCTCCGGCGGCACCGACGGAGAGGCGGCGGGAAGCGGACTTCTGTCGGCCGTCGCCCACGACGCCCTGCTGTGCGCCCTGCGCGGCACGGCCCGGACCGCGACGGTGGCACCGGACGACGACCCCGAACTCGTCTTCCTGCTCAAGTCCGCGGTCAACCTGGGAATCGAGGCGCACCTGCTCGACCTCGGCGAGGACGCACGCACCGGGGGCGCCGCCGTGCTCGCCCGCGAGGCCGGCGGACCGGCCGCGCGCTGGGCCGTCGCCGCCGGCCTCTCCCGCAGGGATGCGTGCTGCGCCGCCCTGCGGGACCTGCTGGGCTCGGTCCAGCTGACCGCCGACGACTCCGGGTACGCGGTCGACACCGGCGATCCGCTGGTCCCCGAGCTGGCCGCGGGCACCCTCACCGCCACGGCCGGGCCGGTACCGGCCGACGCCCCCGGCACGACGTTCGACGCCGTCCTCGACCGGCTGCGTGCGAGCGGCCGGGACGCGCTGTACGTCCCGACCACCCCGTGCGATCTGCCCGCCGGAGGCATCGCCACCGCGCGTGTCCTGCTCACTCGGGGCGGTCGGGGAAACGGTACCGATGCCCGCTGACACGAACCCGCCCGCGCCCGCCGTGAAGACGCTCACGCCCACCGCGACCGCCGCGCCGGGGTCCCCGCCCGCCCCGACTCCGACCGCGACCGCGTCAGCGACTGCCGCGCCGGGATCCCCGGCCCCGGCCCCGGTCCCGACTCCCACCGCGACCGCGACTGCCGCGACCGCGTCCGCGACCGCGTCCGCGACCGCCGCGCCGGGATCCCCGGCCACGGCCACGGCCCCGGCCACGGCCACGGCCCGTGACCGGTCCTGCGAGGAACTGGTGTGCCTCCTGGGCCCCGCGCTCGCCCGGCACGGTATCCGTCCCCGGCTCGACATCGCCGCCCTGGGCGTGCGCGACGCCTTCGCCCCGGCCGTGGCCGACGCGTCCGGGCGGGACGCCGTACGGACGTCGGCCGGACCGGAAGGTCCGCGGGCGGTGGCCGGGGCCGGCACCCCCGGTGCCGTGGCCGGGCCGGGCGCCCTCCGCGCCGCCGGAACCGAACCCTCCGTGCCCGTCCGGATCTACGGCCACCACGCCGTCGTCGGGCCTCTCGGACCCGGCCGCGACGGGGAGTCCGGCCGCCCCTGCGCACACTGCCTGGAGCGGCGCTGGCAGGCCGTGCGGTCGGTGGCCCTGCGGGAGGCGCTGGAGCTGGGCTCCGGCACCCGGGCCGCGGGCCGGCTCCCGTACGTCACGCCGTTCGCAGCGGACGCGCTCGCCGCCCTGGTCGCGGGCCTCGTCGCCGGTACCGGCCCCCGTACCGGCATCTTCCCGCCCGTGCACCTCGTGGACCTACGGACCCTGACGGTACGTCACTATCCGCTGGTGCCCGACCCGGAGTGCCCACGCTGTGCGGTGCCGGAAGAGGACACTCCGGGGGCCGCAGCCCTCACCCTGATTCCCGCGCCCAAGGTCCGGCCGGGCAGCTTCCGGGTCCGCGACATCGGCGACTACGGCCTGACCGTCGAGCCGTTCGCCAACCCGCTGTGCGGCGCGCTCGGGCCGTCCGTCGTCCACGACGTGTCGTCCACGTCCACCTCCGCCACCATCGGCTGCTTCTCCATGCGGTCCGGCGAGTACCTCCGCGAGACGTTCTGGGGCGGACACGCCGACAGCTTCGGCCACAGTGTCCGCATCGGCGTACTGGAAGGTCTGGAGCGCTATGCCGGGATGCGCCCGCGTGCCAAGCGCGCCCGCGTGACGGGTTCGCTCAACGGGCTGCGGGCCCGCGGTGCCCACACGGTCGACCCGCGCGTGTGCGGGCTCTACTCCGAGGACTTCCACCGGGCCAACCCGAGGGTCAGACCGTTCACCCCCGACCGCGAGATCCCCTGGGTGTGGGGCTGGTCGCTGCGCGACGAACGCCCCGTCCTGGTGCCCGAGGTACTGACGTACTACCACGCTCCCGGCCTGGAGAACCGGTTCGTCCAGGAGAGCTCCAACGGCTGTGCCTCCGGCGGCTGCCTGGAGGAGGCCGTCTACTTCGGGCTCATGGAGGTCGTCGAACGGGACGCCTTCCTCCTCACCTGGTACGGACAGGCGCGCCTCCCGGAACTCGATCCCCGCACCAGCGCCCGCCCCGCCACCCGCCACATGGTGGAGCGGCTGGAGATGTACGGGTACGAGGCCCGGTTCTTCGACACCCGCATCTCCTTCCCCGTACCCGTCGTCACCGGCGTCGCCGTGCGCCACGACGGCGGACCGGGTCGGATGTGCTTCGGCGCGGGCGCCGGGCTCGATCCCGAGGCCGCGCTCGCCGGAGCGCTGTGCGAGATCGCCACCGACGCCGTCAACCTCCAGGGCCGCACCGAACGCGACGAGCAGCGGCTGCGTGCCATGGCCGAGGACTTCGACCGGGTCGCCGCCCTCCACGACCATCCGCTCGTCTACGGCATCCCGGAGATGGGACGCCACGCCCACTTCCTCCTCGGCGAGCCCGGCGAACCCCGCCCGCCCCGGATCCCGATGGACGAGCTGTACGGTGACGGCCCGGTGTCGCCCGTCTCCGACGATCTGCGCGACGACCTCGTCCGCTGCCTCGACGCGGTCACCGGGGCCGGATTCGACGTGGTCGTCGTGGACCAGACGATGCCCGAGCAGCGCCGGCTCGGACTGCGCACCGTCAGCGTCCTCGTACCCGGCCTGCTGCCCATCGACTTCGGCTGGAGCCGGCAGCGCGCCCTCGGCATGCCCCGGCTGCGCACGGCCCTGCGGGAAGCCGGCCTGCGGGCACACGACCTCACCCCCGCCGACCTCAACCCCGCGCCGCATCCCTTCCCCTGACCGGGCCCGGCCCGGCACCCCACGACCAAGAAAGCAGGGCACACCATGGGGTACGCCCATGACTACGCCGCCGCCATCATGCGGAGGGGCAGGGTCCCCATGCCGCCGGCGGACTTCGTCCCGAACTGGGCGGACGGCCCGCGGAAGACCAAGTTCTATCCGGGCGCCGACACCGTGCCGCTGCCCGGCCACACCATGCCGTCCGGAGCGACGGTCGGCCGCGGACTGGCCCCGGCCCACGACGGCCCCGGGCGGGCCTTCGACCTGCCGACCCTGTCCGGCATGCTGCGGGACTCCTACGGTCTCACGGGGCGCAGGCTCGGCGTCCAGGCCAACACCGACCTCGGCGCGCTGCCGTTCCACGCGCTCGCCAACTGGTCCCGCGGTACCGCGTCCGGCGGCGGCCTCTACCCCGTCAGCATCTACTGGGTGTCCGGGCCGAGCGGCCCCCTGCCGCCCGGCGTGCACTACTACGCCACCCGTCACCACGCCATGCAGCGCCTCCTCACCGGCGATGTCTCCGGTGAGGTGCGCGAGGCGGTCGGCGAACCGGAGCCCACGACGCCGGGGGAGCCGGCAGAGCCGGGCGCCTTCTCCGTGTCCGCGTCGTCCGGCGCTTCCGCCGGTTTCGGCGGGCCCGCCGAAACCGGCGAACCGGCGTCCGCCGCCGAACGGGCCGCCGGAACGGACCAGTTCCTCGTCCTCGGCGTCAAGTACTGGCAGAACGCCTTCAAGTACAACTCCTTCTCGTTCCACGCCGTCACGATGGACGTCGGCACCGTGGTGCAGACGTGGCGGATCTGGGCCAGGGCGCAGGGACTCTCCGTCGAGCCGCTGATGTGGTTCGACGAGCAGCGGCTCGCCCGGCTGCTGGGGATCCGCACGGAGGAGGAGGGAGTGTTCGCCGTCGTACCGCTGCGCTGGCAGGGCGCGGAGGCCAGGCCCGCGCCGCCGGCGGCTGCGGCGGCCGTCCGCCGCCGCGACCTCGAACGCTCGCGCACCGTGCTCGCCTTCGACGCCGTGACGAGGATGCAGGAGGCCACGGAGGAGCACGCCGCCCGGCGGCCGGCGGCCGGGGCGCTCGCCCCCGCGGCCGCGCCCGTCCCCGACTCCGGGCTGCCGGCGGTCCCGCTGCCCGCGCCACTGCCGCTGGACGCCGATGTGCGCACCGCACTGCGCGACCGCCGCAGCAGCTTCGGCCGCTTCGACGCCGGGAGGCCCCTGAGCGCCGACCGCCTGGCGTCCTGCCTGGCCGCCGCGGCCGCCGGCGCGTCCCTCGGCGGTGACACCGACACCGGTACCACCCCGATCGCCGGTCTGTACGCCTTCGTCGGCCACACCGAGGGAATCGCCCCCGGCACCTATTCCTACGACGCGGCCGCACACACCCTGCGGCTGCTGAAGGCCGGGCCTCCCGGCACCTTCCTGCAGAAGAACTACTTCCTGGCCAACTACAACCTGGAGCAGACCGGCGCGGTCCTGGTGCCGACCGTCCGCACGCGCGCCGTGCTCGACGCCGTCGGCGACCGCGGCTACCGCATCGCCAACGCGGTGGTCGGCGCGGTCTCACAGAGCGTCTACACCGCCGCCTCCGCCCTCGGTGTCGGCTGCGGCGTCGCGCTGGGCTTCGACAACATCTCGTACATCGAGGAACTCGACCTCGAACGCACCGGAGAGGCACCCCTGCTGATCATGATGCTCGGCAACGAACGGCCCGGCCCCGCCGACTTCCGTCACGAGATCGCCTGACCGATGAGCACCGGAAGGGTGGGGATCTCGATGCCGTTCATGCTCCGCGTCGCCGGGCTGTCCGTCGACAGCGTGCGCCGGCTCCGCTGCCCGGCGAGCCGCCGCTGGGCCGACGACGTGCTCACCGAGACCGAGCGGCTGGCCGTCGAGGGGACGCGCCTCGGCGGTCTTCTGCACGGGCTGATCGGCCACAACGACGACGAGTCGTCCCGGCGCCTGCTGCTCGCCGTGCGCCGTGCGGTGTTCAACAACCGGCTGCCCAGGGACGCGGACGTCGCGCTCACGGAGGTCCGTGCACACGACCCGGACACCGCGCGGATGCTGGAACGCTGGCTCACCGACCGCCGGGCTCTCGACGACCGCAGGGCCGAGGGCGCCGCTCTGCTCGCCCGGGAGACGGGCCTCGCCCGGGCGGCCCTCGGGCGGTTGGCGGGGGAGCCGCGGCTGCGCGGCGGTCTGCTGCTGGCGTCCCCCACGCTGGACGCGCAACTCGACGACTGGCAGCGGCGGCTGGCCGCCGATCCGGACCGTGCGCCGGGGAAGAGGGACCGCAAGATCGAGCGCTCCCTGCTGGCGTACCTGTACCGCACCGCGTGCAAGACGAGCCCGTTCAGCACGTTCACCGGTGTGGTGCCGGGGGAGTTCACGGCGGACGGGACGGGACCGGTCGGGATCCCGGCGGGTGGCGAGGGCCGGGTCCCGGGTTGCGGCGTGGACCCTGCGCGGCGTTCCGGCGAGGGCAGGGCCCCGCGCTCCGGCGGGGACGCGTACGCCGCCGACCGTCCGGCCCCGCGGGTGGACGCCGCTCCCGGCCCTCGCGGCGACGACGGCCCGTTTCCCGGCGCCCACGACGCACTGGCCGTCCGCGTCGACGACGAGTGGACCGGCCGCGCACGGCTCAACGTGGCCGCTCTCGGCCGGCTCGCCGAGGCGGTCACCTCCGACCCCGCCCGGCGCGCGGATCTGCCGCTGGCCCTCGCACCCGGCTGGGGCCGCGTCGGCGACCGGGTGCGCTATGTGCGCCGCTGGACCACCTCCGGTGAGGAGGACACCGCCGTCACCTTCGACGCCGTCCAGGACCGGCTGTTCTTCCTGCGCCGCAGCGGCACCCTGGAGCGGCTCATCGCGCTGCTCGAGGACCGCGGCAGCCTGCGCCACGGCGAACTCGCCGCCTGGCTGGCCGCCGACCGCGGCGCGACCGCCGCCGAGGCGGAGCAGTACCTGACCGGCCTTCTCGACATCGGCATGGTCCAGGTCCCGGGGCTGCGCACCGGCGTCCACGACACCGATCCGCTGCGGGCCTTCCAGGAATCGCTCCGCGCCCTCGGCAGCGACTGGGCCGCCGAACTCGCCGGACGTCTCGCCACACCGCTGACCCGCCTGGACCGTTTCGCCGCCGCGGCACCGCGCGAGCGCCGCGAACTGCTCGACGGGCTGAGGGAGGACCTGCGGACCGTGCAGACGGAACTGGGCGCCGCGCACGGCAGGGTGCCCCAGACGGTGCTGTACGAGGACGTCGCCGCGGGCCGGGACGTACGGCTGCCCCTCGACGTCTGGACGCGGTCCGTCGCCGGGGCGCTGGGCGCCGTCGAGCGCGTGCTGCCCGCCTTCGACCTCACCCTGCCGCAGCGCATCACCTTCAAGGGCTTCTTCGTCGCCCGCCACGGCCGCGGCGGACGCTGCGACGACCTGCTGAAACTCGTCCACGACTTCCACGAGGACTTCTTCGACCAGTACATCTCGTTCACCTCCCGGCGCACCCCCTTCGACGCCGGGGGACGGTACGTCCCGGAGGAGAACTGGCTGGGGTTGCCCCAGCTCAAGGCGCTCGACACCGCCCGGCAGGCGTTCGCCGAGGGGATGCGCGCCCTGTGGGAGAACCACGAGGGCGATGACGACCTCGTCGTCGGGGAGACCCTGCTCGCCGAAGTCGCCGGTGAACTCGAGCCGATCACCCCGCCGTTCATGCCGCTGAGCCATCACGTCCAGCTCGCCGTCCCGCGCGGCGGTGAGCCCCTGGCGGTCCTCAACCGCTCCTACGGAGGGGTCTCGTTCCCGTTCAGCCGCTTCACCCACTGCTTCGAAGGACTGGAGGAGCGGCTGCTGCACCGCTCCGGCGAACTCCGCCCGGACGGAGCCGTGCTGGCCGAGGTCACCGGCGGCCCGGTCACCAGCAACCTCAACCTCCACGGCCGGCTGACCGAGTACGAGATCGTCTGCCCGGGCGAGAGCGGCGGCCTGCCCGGGCCGTACGGCCTCCACCTCGACGATCTGCATCTGGTGCACGACGAGAGCGAGGACCGGCTCGTCCTGCGGTCCGCCCGGCTCGGCCGCGAGGTCGTCCCCGTGTACCTCGGCTACCTCGTACCGCTCGCCCTACCGGAGCTGCCCCGCACCCTGCTGCTGCTCTCGCCCAGCTCCATGTCGCCGCTGAACGTGTGGGGCGGCGTCCCCGAGAGCGATCCCGTCGGCGGTGTCACCCGCCGACCCCGGGTGCGGCACGGTGGCGTCGTGCTCAGCCGGCGCAGCTGGAGCGCCCCCGTCTCCGCCCTTCCGTTGCACGGCGGGAGTGTGACGCAGGAGGAGTGGTTCCTGGGGTGGCACGCGTTCCGGCGCGCCCACGGACTGCCCGACCGGGTCTTCGCCACCGTCACCGACGGCGGGGCGCGCGGCGCGACCGGGGCCAAGCCGCAGTACGTCGACCTCGACAGCCCGCTGTCCCTGGCCGCGTTCGAGGGCACGCTCAGGACGTCGGAGGCCCGTGTGGTCCTCCGCGAGATGCTGCCCGACGAAGGCGGACTGCACGTGTCGTCCGCGCGGGGTAGCCATGTCGCCGAACTGGCCGTGGAGACCGCGGCCGTCCCCACCCGACCGAAGGGACGACGATGAGCACGACCGCCGCCGGCCGGCCCCCCTCCGACAGCGAGCAGCCCGTTCCCGGCTCCCGGGAGCCCTCCGCCACGGGCTCCGCCTCCGCGTCGGTGCCGGGCCCGGGGTACGACCCGGCGCCGGACCGGGTGTCCGCGGGGGGCGCGGTCCCCGACGCCTTCCCGGCCGTCGCGGGCCCGCTGCCCGCCGAGGCCCCGGCGTCCGCCGCCCGCCCGTCCGCCGCGCCCGCCGAGGCCCACGACTGGCAGGCCACCCACGTCTTCTACGCCGCCAATCCCCGGCCCATGCTCCTCCAGTGCATCCGGCCGCTCGTGGCGGAGCTGGAGGCCGACGGGCTGATATCCGGCTGGTTCTTCATCAACTACTGGCTGGAGGGACCGCACGTCCGACTGAGGCTGAAGCCCTCGTCGGCGGGGACCGCGGCAGAGGTGCGGCGCCGCACGGAGGAGGCCGTGGACGCCTTCCTCGCCGAGCGCCCGGCGCTCTACGAGGTCGACTCCGGTTTCCTCAACGACTTCTACAACACGCTGTTCGACATCGAGTTCCCCGGCGCCGAGCGCGGTCACTACACCGACGCCCAGGGCCGGATGCGGCTGCGTCCGAACAACTCCCGCAGCGCGGAACCGTACGAGCCCGAGTACGGCAAGTACGGCGGCCCCGCCGGAGTCGCCCTCGCCGAATGGCACTTCCGGCACTCCAGCGATCTCGTCGTCGACGCCTTCCGTACCAAGAACCTGCATCTGCGCACGGTGCTGCTCGGCACGTCCGCGCAGCTGATGATGGTCATGTCCGGCACCTTCCTCCACGGAGACGCCGAACTCGCGGGGTACCTGGACAGCTACTACGACTTCTGGCACCGGGCCTTCCCGGGCACGGGGTTCATCGGCAGCGCGGAGTACGACCGCAACTACGCCGCCATGGCCGCCTCGCTCGCGGCGCACTTCGCCCGCGTGCGTTCCGCCACCCGCGACGGTGCGCCGGGCAGGCTGCCGTCGTTCCTGGCCGGCTGGGCGGAGCACTGCGCCGAACTGCGCGCTCGCGTCGAGAAGCTGGCCGCCGACGGCGACCTGGTCTTCCGCTCCTGGGACGGCGCACGCGACGAGCGGGTCACCGACCCGGCGGCCGCGCTCCCGCTGCTCCTGTCCCCGTACATGCACATGACCAACAACCGGCTGCACGTCACCATCAGGGACGAGGCGTACCTCGCGCACGTCCTCAGCCGCGCCCTGCGTGAGCCCGCGACCGGGGAGACGCCGTGACCGTCCCTTCCCTCCCGGCGCGCTACCGACCCGCACTGCGTGCCGGAGTGCTCCTCAGCGAGCCGTTGCTCCACGGACCGGATCTCGTCCACCTGATCAAGAACACCGGGAGCGGCCAGTCCTTCAAGGTCGGCCCCCGGGAGCACTTCCTGATCTCCCGGATGGACGGCACCCGGACCCTGGAGGAGATCGGGGCCGACTACGCCGGACGGTTCGGGCGGCGGCTGGGCGACTCCCACTGGCGTTCCCTGCTGTCGCTGCTCGGTACGCGCGATCTCCTCGCGCGCCGCCCCGGGCCCCCCGACGCACCGGGAGACCCCGCTCCCGGCACCGGATCCGCAGCCGCCCCGGCCGCCGGGCCGGCGGCCGAAGCCCCCTCGGTCGCCGGGTCACCGGACGCGGTCGCCACCGCCGCCGGGCCACCGGCCCCAGCCGACTCCGCGACCGCTCCCGGCGTGGAGCCGCCCGCTGCCCGAGGGCCGCTGCGCGGCAGCGTCCGCCTCGTGGCCGACGCGGACGCGACCGCCGCCCGGCTGCACCGCCTCACCCGGTACCTGCTCACACCGGCGGCGCTGCTGCCGCTGCTGGCACTGACCCTCCTCATGGAGGCCACCCTGCTGCTGCGCCTCGGTGAACTGCTCGACGGCACCGCCGCTCTGTTCACCGCCCCGGCTCTCCTCCTCGCGGTCGCCACCCTGCTGTGGCTGAGCACCGCGCTGCACGAACTCGCCCACGGAGTGCTCGCGCACCACCACGGCGGACGGGTGTCGGAGATAGGGCTGCGCTGGCGCCTCCCGGTGGTCATCATGTACTGCACCGTGGACGACTTCCTCCATCTGCCCCGACGGAGGGGCAGAATCGCCACCGCGGGCGCGGGCGCCGCGGTGAACCTGCTGTTCCTCCTGCCGTTCTTCGCCGTCTGGGCGCTCGCCCCCCTCGACCACACCACCCGGCAGGCGGTCGGTGCCCTCCTCCTGCTGGGCAGCGTCCAGGCGTTCACGATGCTCCTTCCGCTGCCTCCCCTCGACGGGTACAGGATCGCCGCCCAACTCCTGGGCGCCACCGGGCTCGCCGCCTCCACGGCCGCGTACCTGGGGCTCCTGCTCCGGCGCTCCCCGGTCGCCACGGGCTACCCGCGGCGCGCCCGCCGCGCCTACGCCGTCTACACCGCGGCCGTCGCACTCACCCTCGTCCTGCTCGCGGCCGCCGCTTCGGCCGTTGCCCACCACTACCTCACCAGCGCGCCATGACGGCCCCCGGCCGCGATCCGCTTCCACCGAAGGAGAGTTCCATGCCCCCCACCGCCGGCCCGCAGGACGGCCCGGCCGTCGTCCTGGACGCAGTGCACAAGCGCTACGGCGCGGTGCAGGCCGTCGACGGCGTGTCCCTGACCGTCCCACGGGGTGAGTTCTTCGGACTGCTCGGGCCCAACGGCGCGGGAAAGACCACCCTCGTGGAAATCATGGAGGGCCAGCGCCGCGCCGACTCGGGCACCGTCACCGTCCTCGGCCACAGCCCCTGGCCGAGGAACCCGGCACTCCTCACACGCGTCGGTGTGCAGACCCAGTCCTCCGCGTTCTTCGTCCGGCTCACCGCCCGCGAGCATCTGCGCACCGTGGCCGCCCTGTACCGCACGGACGACGCCGCCGCCGAGCACGCGCTGGCCTCCGTCGGACTCACCGAGCAGGGCGGCACCCGCGTCGACGACCTCTCCGGCGGGCAGCGGCAGCGGCTCGCGATCGCCTCCGCCCTCGTCCACCAACCCGAGCTGATCTTCCTCGACGAGCCGACCGCGGCACTCGACCCGCAGGCCCGCAGGGCCCTGTGGCAGGTGCTGCGCGACCTCAAGGGCGCCGGCCGCACCATCATCTACACCACCCATCACCTCGACGAGGCCGAGGAGTTGTGCGACCGGGTGGCGATCCTCGTCGACGGCCGTGTCGCCGCGCTGGACAGCCCCGGCCGGTTGATCGAGCAGGGCAGCCCCACCACCCGGCTGCTCGTCCCCGCCGAACGGCTGGACCTGGAGACCGCCCGGCGCATCCCCGGGGTCGAACGGGCCGCCCTCGAAGGCGACTCGGTGGTCCTGGAGACCCTCGACGCCGGGAGCGTCCTCGCCGCCGTCGACGCCCTCGCCGGACTCCGGGGCGTCCGTACGCGCACCGCCGGGCTGGAGGACGTCTACCTCCAGCTGACCGGCGCGGCCGACCCCGGAGCGTAGCCCCGCCCGCACACCCCGAGCCCTCTCCGGGCCATCGCCTCCCGCCGCCGCTTTCCGCCCCTCCGGGCCATCGCCTCCCGCCATCGCCTCCCGCCGGCGCCGACCGCCGGCCACGAACCACGGAGACCTTCGCCATGAGCGCCTACGCCGCGCTGACCACGGCCGGATACCGGGCCTACACCCGGGACCGGACCACGCTCTTCTTCACCTTCGCCTTCCCCCTGCTGTTCCTCGTCGTCTTCGGCCTGATCTTCAGCGGTCAGGACGTCGAGCAGAGCGGCCGCCCGTACATCGACCACATCGCCCCCGGCGTGCTCGCCTGGGGCGTCGGCAACGCCGCCGTATTCGGGGTCGCGTTCGTCCTGATGCAGTGGCGCCGCGACGACATCCTGCGCCTCATCCGGATGACACCGACGCCCGTCTCCGCGGTGATCGCCTCCCGCTACGTGCTGGCGGTCGCCGTCGGAGTCGTCCAGGCCGTGCTGTTCGTCGCCGTGGCCATGCTGCCGTTCTTCGGGCTGGGCGTCTCCGGCAGCTGGCCGCTGGCGCTGCCCGTGCTCGTCCTCGGCATCACGGCCTTCCTGATGCTGGGAGTGATCGTCGGCTCGTACGCCAGGACCCCCGAGGCCGTCGCCGCCGTCGCCAACTGCCTGATGATCCCGATGGCGTTCCTGTCCGGTTCCTTCCTCCCACTGGACATGATGCCGGACTGGATGCAGAGCCTCTCCCGGGCGCTGCCCCTGCGCTACCTCAACGACGGTGTCTCCGGCGCGCTCACGGGCGGCGGCACCGGCGGTATCCTCCTCGACTGCGGTGTGCTGGCCGGTTTCGCCGTGGTGCTCGGCGCCGTCGCCCTCAGGACCTTCCGCTGGAGCGACAAGGCATGACGACCGCCGCCGCGGCCCCCGCCGCGCCACCGCTGGGACGGGCCACCGGGCACCTCCAGGACGCGCTCGCCGCGCACCGCGCGGCGCTCGGCGACGCCGGCCTCCCCGCACCGCTCGTCGTGCCGCTCGGTGCCGCCGACGTCCTCGGCACGGGAGCCCCCGACCCGTACGCGGCCGCGCGCCCCCGGGCGAACGTCCAGCTGACCGCGCGCGCCGCCCTGGTCGGGCCGTGGGGCGGTGAGCAGGGACCGGCGTGCGGCCAGTGTCTCGCCATGCGCTGGCAGCGGCTGCGCGGCCGCTCCGAACGCGAGGCACTCGAACGTGGCCGACGCCCGCACGGAGCCACGGCCTGGCCGCTGCTCACCCCGTACGCCGTCGACGCGGTGTGGGCCGTGTACCGGGCGGCCCTCGGCGGACGCCTCACCCCACCGGCCACGGGCCCGGCCGATCGTGCCCTGTGCCAGGTGACCCGCGTCGACCTCGGGACCCTCGCGACCGTGACGTTCCCCCTCCTGCCCGAACCCCTGTGCCCGTCCTGCGTCACGACGGCCCCCGAGACCGCGGACGCCGCCCGTACCACGCTGCGGCCCGCCGCCAAACCGGACCCCGGCCGCTACCGGCTGCGCCCCGCCTCCTCGTACGAGCTCCCCGAACAGGCGCTCGCCAACCCCGTCTGCGGCGCACTCGGCGCCCGCACCTGGATCAACCCCGCCTCGACCACCACCGCGCCCGTCGCCGGCACCAACTTCGTCCGCGGCTACGCCGGTCTCAACGACGTCACCTGGAGCGGCCAGGCCAACAGCTACGCCGCCAGCCGCACACTGGCGCACCTGGAGGGCCTGGAGCGCTACGCGGGCACCCACCGCCGCCGCGGCACCACCCCCGTGACGGCCTCGTACGACGCCCTGGTCGCCGAGGGCACCCCCGCCCTCGATCCCGCGGCCCGCGGCCTCTACGCCCCCGAGACCTATGCGAGCGACCCCCTCGTCAGCCCCTTCGACCCGGCCCGGGAGATCCCCTGGGTCTGGGGGCATTCGCTGCGCGACGACCGGCCGGTGCTCGTCCCCGCCCGCCTCGCCCACTACAGCGCCGGAGTGGACGCCGACAACTTCGTCTTCGAGTGCTCCAACGGCTGTGCGACCGGCGGCAGTCCGGAGGAGGCGATCCTCTTCGCCCTGCTGGAACTCGTCGAACGCGACGCCTTCCTGCTGGCCTGGTACGGGCGCGCCCGGCTCACCGCGATCGACCTCCGCACCTGCCGGCGCACCGCGGTCCGCGCCATGATCGACCGGGCGGCGCTGCACGGCTACGACGTCCACGCCTACGACACCACCATGGACCTCGCCGTACCCGTGGTCACCGCGCTGGCCGTCCGCCGCGACGGCGGCCCCGGGACCCTGTCCTTCGGGGCGGCTGCCGGGTTCGACCCCGAGGAGACCGTGGAATCCGCCCTCTCCGAGGTGCTGACGTACATCCCGCATCTGCCGCACCAGGTGGCCGAGCGTCGCGGCGAACTGCTCCAGATGGCCCGTGACTACACCAAGGTGCTCCACCTGAAGGACCATGCCCAGCTGTTCGGCCTGCCCGAAATGGCATCCCACGCAGAGGAGTTCCTGGAGCCCTCGGGCCTCCTGCCGCTCGAGGCGGCGTTCCGCGACTGGACGACTTCGGTGCGGCCGCGTACCGACGACCTCCGTGACGACGTGCGCTTCCTCGTCCGGCGGATTGCCGACGCCGGCCATGACGTCGTCGTCGTGGACCAGACGACACCGGAGCAGCGCGGGATGGGGCTGCACACCGTCGCCATGGTCGTCCCGGGCATCCTGCCGCTCGACTTCGGCTGGTCCCGGCAGCGGGCCCTGCTGATGCCGCGGCTGCGGACGGGGCTGCGTGACGCCGGCCGGCGCCCGGACGTACTCCCCGCAGCCGAGGTCAAAACCGTTCCCCATCCGTTTCCATGACGGGCCGTCATCCACTGCGGCACTACCGGGGACGAGGCATCCCGGGTGCGGGGAAGGCGGCGGGGGAGAGGTACGGCAAGGCCCGCGCACTGCGCAAGGCCCCCGCACGCAAGCGGCCTCCCGCGCGGCGGAAGGGCTCCGCCGGGCGGGAGGCCGTGGTCCGTCCGCGGACGGCCGGCGCTCCTGGGATCAGGCGCTGCAGGACGTGGTGCTGGTGGTGCTGGAGCAGGTCGACGTGGAGGAACACGACGTCGAACCGGCCAGGACGACCTCGGCGGCGTCCGAGTAGTCCGAGATCTCGAAGGTCTCGGACTCCAGTTCCAGGATCTCGTCGGCGAGCGTGGCGAGTTCGGGCTTCGGGGTCATGGGGGTCTCCCTCGGTGTGCGGGTCCGGCCGGCGGTTCCGGCGGTGTCCCTCGTACGGCCTATTGCAGCCGAACGCCCTTTCACCACGCCTCGGCTGTCACTGACACTTCGCTGACACCCCGTGTCAGCGGAACGCCGGACATCTGGCGTGCGGGGCGGGGACGCTGGCGAGGGAGCCGCCTTCCGGTCCTCACCGCCGCACGGAGGGACAACGCACGGAAGGGCAAGGAGATCCGATGACCGCACCAGAGGTCCCGCTTGACGTCCTGAGGGACGCCACCGCTCTCTACGTCGATCTGCACGCCCATCCCGAGTTGTCGGGCGCGGAGGCCCGCACCGCCGGAGCCCTAGCCGCCCGGCTCGAACGACACGGCTGCGAGGTCACCCGTGGCGTCGGCGGGCACGGAGTCGTCGGCGTCCTCCGCAACGGTCCCGGCCCCACGGTGACGGTCCGCGCCGAACTGGACGCGCTGCCGGTACGGGAGCGCACCGGCCTGAGGTACGCCAGCACCGTTCCCGGCGTCATGCACGCCTGCGGACACGACCTGCACACCGCGGCGGCCGCCGGTGCCGCCGCGCTCCTCGGCGCCGACCGCGATTCCTGGCGGGGCACGCTGGTACTCGTCGGACAGCCCGCGGAGGAGACCCTCGCCGGAGCCAGGGCGATGCTCGACGACGGCCTCTACGACCGCTTCGGAATCCCCGACGCGGTGCTCGCCCAGCACTGCGCACCACTGCCCGCCGGGTCGGTGGCCCACGGGCGGGGCCCGCTGATGTCCGCCGGCGCCACCCTCGACGTGGTCGTCCACGGCCGCGGCGGACACGCGGGCACCCCGCACCTCGCGGTCGACCCGGTGGTGACCGCCGCATCCGTCGTCGTACGGCTCCAGACGGTGGTGTCCCGCGAGACCGCCCCCGGCGAGCGGGTCGTGCTCACCGTCGGCTCCCTCCACGCCGGGGACCGGGCCAATGTGATCCCCTCCGAAGCCCGGCTGTCCGTCTCCGTCAGGGCGTTCAGCGACGCCTCCCTGACCAGGGTGACCGACGCCGTCCGGCGCGTCGTACGCGCAGAGTGCGCCGCCTCCGGATGCGACCGGGAACCGGAGATCACGGTCACGGCCGCCTCACCCGTGCTCGTGGCCCACGCGGACACGGCGCACCGGGTACGCCGCGCCCACGAGGAGGTCTTCGGGGCGCACCGGGTGAGCGACTGGCCGGGCTCGACCGCCACCGAGGACTTCCCCCACTACGCCGCGGGCGGAGTACCCGTCGCCTACTGGATGCTCGGCGCCACCGGCGCCCGGCAGTGGCGCGCCGCGAGGGACGGCGGCGAACCGGTGCCGGCCAACCACGCGGACACGTTCGCCCCCGACGTACGCACTGCCCTCCCGGCCGGCATCACCGCGATGGCCACCGCCGTACGCAGCCTGCTCGGCGGTCCTGAAGGGCAGGAGGGCCGACGGCGATGAGCCCCGCCCGGCCGGACTACGTCGACGTCGTCGCCGTGCGCGACGACCGCTCCGCGCCCGCGGGTGAGACCACCGTCATCCGGCTGCTGGGCCTCCTGCCGGGGCACTGGACGTGCCTGCCCGAGGTCCGCGCCGACCGCATCCGGCTGCGGATCGCCCTCGACACGGCCACCGATCCGCGCGTGGTCAGCAGCGTCGTCGGCCGGGCCATGGCGGACTCGGGGCTGCGCGGCTGGTCGTGCCACCGGGACTGAACCGCAGGGCCGGGGCACGACGGCGAAACGGGCGCGACGGACCGGTCCGAGCGGGCCCGGACCGGACCTCCGCAGCCGGGCCCGGCCGCCGTGCCCGGCCGACGGACCGGACCGGACGGAATGGGCAGCCGGGCCGCCGACGGACCGGACGGAACCGGCCGCCGTGCCCGGCCGACGGACCGGACCGGACGGAATGGGCAGCCGGGCCGCCGACGGACCGGACCGGACCGGACGGAATGGGCAGCCGGGCCTCGCCACCGGCCGGACCCGGGGGAGTCGGCCGGTCCGAAGGCGCCCGGCCGCGTTCCGCGGTCACACCCAGCCGCGCTCCCTCGCGAGCAGCGCCGCGTGGGCCCGGTTCACCGCACTCAGCTTCTGCATGATGTCCGCGACATGGCGCCGATACGTCCGCACCGACACGCCCAGCTCCCGCGCCCCCACCTCGTCCTTGCCCGCCGAGCACATCGACAGCAGCACCCGCCGTTCGGTAGCGGTCAACCGCTCCCCGGCGTCCTCCGGCCCGGCAGCGGCGGTCAGTTGCTCGGCCTGGGACCAGATCTTCTCGAACAGGGCGATGATGTTCGCCACCAACCCGTTGCTCCGGGCCAGCAGCGCACCCCGAGCCGTGTTGCGCGGATCCACGGGCACCAGCGCCGTATGGCCGTCGTATACGAGGATCCGCTCGGTTATGTTCTCCGCCACCCTGATCATCGCGCCTTCCGCGACCAGCTCCCGCAGATAGCCCGCAGTCGGCGGATTGTCGAGCGCGGCCCGGAGCACGACGTTCCGAATGCGCACCCCTCTGCGCAGACAGCGCGTGTCGAGCGGCCTCGACCGGGCGATGTTCTCGGCCGACAGTTTGGTGTACGGCTCGACCGACAGGATCTCGTCCCGGGCGAAGAACGCGAGGTCCTCGATGCGGTTGCGGATGTCGTCCAGACCGTGCAACTGCTCGATGCCCTGCGGCGCCATCCACTCGCCCTGCTCGGCCCGCAGCCCCTGGATGACGTGCCTGGCCTGTGTCACCCTCTGCAACTCCTGGTGCAGCGCGTGCAGTCGGGCGTCCGTGAGTCTGGCCACGGCGACCTCGGGGTCCGCGGGAGTGATACGGCCGTCGGTTCCCGTGGGGTGGATCAGACCGAGCCGGCGCAGCCGCTCCAGGCACTGGTCCGGGTGCTGCCCCCGGCTCGGCCCGTCCTTGTGCGCGAGCGCGTGCAGGTCCTCGATCGTGGTATCGGGGTTGCGCAGAAAGTGCCGGTAGAGCTCTTCCTCCGCGGCGGACACGCCGAACACGGCCATCTCGTTCTCACGCAACTCGCCCTCGGTGTATGAGTTCGGTCGGCCGGGAAGGGATGGCCCCCGGCTTCGTACCACCGAAGGTTATCCCGCATATCAGGCATCCGGCCGTCCTCGTCCCGCACCCGTTCTTCCCGCCGCGCGGGGGGACTTGACCGGACGCCTCGGCTCCGGGACGCGGCCGGTGATTCCAACCGGTGCGCCGGTACGGGTCCCCGCCGTACGGGCAGCCGGATGACGCTCCCGACTTCCCGCACCCGGGACTCGTACTCGTGCGCGTGAGGCGGGACGGGCGAGTGGGGGCGGGCCGCCGTCGCGGCGGCAGGAGGGGTGGCCCGCCTCGCACGGTGATCGGGCCCGGGAGCAGCAGCGGCTGATCGCCCCCTCCGCCCTCTCCCGGGCGGACGGCCCGCGTGCCCGGCAGGACCCGTCGCAGCCGGAGATGTGCGTCAGGACGGTCGCACCCGCCGTATGGTTCCCCGTCCCCGTCCCCGTCCCCGTCCCCGTCCCCGTCGCCGACGTCGACGTCGGAGCGGCCCTGCGGCACGCAGACGAAGGGCGCTGCGCCGTCTGCCATCGCCCACAGCGGAATGCCGGGATCAGCGGGCGGCAGTCTTACCGGCCCCTTCGATCCTGCTCAAGTCAGGCCCTTCATCGCCGTCATGGGACGCATCATCGTGCGACGCGGCTGAAGATGCTCAATGAGCGCCCGGACGGACAGCCTTACGAGTTCAATGCATCCTCAATGAGATTGAGATAGAGGGTGACGTGATTGAACTTGCCATCTACACACCAATAGAAGGCCGCGCACCTCCCTCGAAAGGTCTCACCCTTCTTCCGCGGGCCAAGGTAGTTCGTATCTTCTATGCAGCGCCACTCGATTTCGAACTCTGCGGCTATTTTGTTGCCAGATGCGACGAAGTTCTTCAGGTGCAAGGTTTCCAAGATGCCGGCATGCCCTGACCCCTCCCCCGAATTCCAGAAACCAACTATCTCTGCCTTCCCACGGAAAATCCCCTTGTAGGGATGGTCGAATATCGCGTCGGGCGAATAATAGCGATCGAAGAGATCCGACTTGTCGGTTGCCGCGCTGAATTCTTCGGCGTAGTCTTCAAATTGACTGGCGCTAACCATTTCCCGCCTCCGTCGCCGTCAGGTCCCGTTTCAGTGGATTCAGCAGCTCTGTAAGGTCATCGAGCCTCTCCAGATTCCATAGGCTGGCGAGGATTCTACTGTGGTCTGCTGAATCGGCGAGTGGTGCGAGGTTCTGCATCAGTTTCCCTGATATATCGTCATCAGACAGCGGGTCACGCGGGTCTCCGCGCGAGAAGTCACGCTCGTGTCGCAGGGTATCTCCGGAACGGAGTGTCACAACGATTCGGCATGGCGTCGCCGGAGGGTACTTCTGCGTGAGGGCCGGATCTTCCGTGACCTCGATCTTCTCCAGCAGGTATCGAATCTGCGGGTCTCGCGCGCGCTTGGCATCAAAGTCGCTGTACTCGACAGGCTTGAGAAGTGCCGTAGTCACAGAATAGGGCAGCGAATGCGTACGAGCCGCCCGGCTGGTCGGGTTGAAGGCCGAAGCTGTCAGGCCATTCCGTATCGCACGGCCGTAGCTTTCGACCACCACCGTGAGAATATCCTCGACCCGGTCGATCCTTGAGGACAATTCTTGCGCGACGTCGATCGGAGTCTGGCAGAAGAACAGCGCTGGCCATCTCTTGAAGATGATACTCGTGAGATCGGGCTCGATGTCGAGCGACGCCTCGCAGTGCCTGAAGAAGCGGTCGGCGCCGAACTCCCCCTGGTAGATGCGGCGCGGTCCCGTGAATCCGGCCCGCGCCAACTTGGCGGCCTGCAGGCCCCGCATGGCGCCGGATGCGTAAGTACAGTGTTTCCAGTCGGTCACATTTCCGACGGCGGCCTGATTGCTGTTGAACCCGAGGCCGCCGGCGATCCGCTGAGCTTCGACCAGATGGGTTTCGGAAAGGCCGAGTGACTGCCCGATGGAGAGCGCGGTCCAAAAGATGGAGGCGGCGTCGTGATCAAAGCCATCCCCCTCAGGGTCGTAATAATCGGCGAACTTCGCGGCCAGATGGAAGAAGATATTCACAGATTCCAGGAACTGTCTTCCGTTCCAGTTCAGCCAGTCGGCCAAGGTCAAGGCCAGTGCCACATTGTCCGAGGGGTGAACCACACCCATTCCATTGGGTGATATATATGTATTAAGTAGATCGCTGCGGCGCGCCAGGATGGAGTTCAGAAAGACCGCGTCCGTGATATTTGATTCTCGCCCAACACCCCAGACGGAGCAGCCCGATCCCGCTCCGGGGCCCGTTGCCAGACTCCGAAACTCGCCAAGAATTTCTCGATCGGCCATTGAGGCGCAAATTCCCGCATACGAGTCGATGACGCTTCGCTTGATCCTGTGGAGATCTACTTCTCCGAGGCGCCTGCCGGCAAGTTCCCGGGTCCGCGCTGCCAGCAATTCCTCCAAATCCGGCATAAAAAAAAGTCTACTATCCATTCAACGATGCCGCATCCTGATGCTGTTGCCGGGGATCTTTGACGTTTTCCTGCGCTGTCGTTGACCGGGCGTGATTCAGGATGCGAGGGTCGAGCTGACAGCGGGATGGCATGATGAAGCAATGCCGCGCAGTTAAGACAGTGTCCTGTCCGGCTGTTGCTCGTTGAACGGTTCATGGGGCGAGGTACGTGGATTGTTTCCGGACGGGTTGTTGGGAGATCGCGAAGCCGATGATCCCGCCGTCGAAGATGCGGTCGCAGGGCGGCGGGACACTGGACCAGGGCAGCTGCAAGTTCCCTGGTCGTGTGGTGAGTTCGGGTAGCCGCCGGTTGGGGCGGATAGAGGTGCAGGCACGGGCTTCGTGATCATCGTGGTGTCTTAAGCCCGTTGATCACGAGGTGGCCCGTGCCTGCCGCTGTATCTTCTCCCATCCCTGCTGTCCTGCTGAAGCTGGGTCCGTTGGGCCCGGGGCAGACCGCCGACCTGCGCCCGTACTTCGATGCGGTGCCCGATCCGCGCTCGCGGCGGGGCCGGTGGTACTCGCTGACGGCGATCCTGCTGGTCTGCGCCTGTGCGGTCGTGTCGGGCGCGCGGAGCATCGAGGAACTGGCCGAATGGGGTGCGAACGCCTCCAGCGGACTCCTGACGGCCATCGGCATCCGTTGTCACCCGCTCAGATGGCGGCGTGCTCCCTCGCCGGCCACGATCGGGCGCGTGCTGGGGGCGGTGAACGGTGATGCCCTGGACCGGGCGGTGGGCGCCTACCTCGCGGACCGGCACCGTGGCGTGGCCGAGCCGGCGAACACCTCGGGGCCGCGACGCGTCATCGCCGTCGACGGCAAGGCCCTCAAGGGCTCCGCCCGCCTCGACGCGCCCCGTCGTCATCTGCTGTCCGCGGTCACACACCGCCCGGTCGTGACCCTGGCCCAGGCAGAGGTCGGTACGAAGACGAACGAAACCACGCACTTCAAGCCGCTGCTCGCGCCGCTGGACCTGACCGGCGACCTGGTGACCTTCGACGCCCTGCACTCGGTGAAGGCGAACATCACCTGGCTCGTGGAGACGAAGAAGGCGCACTACATCGCCGTGATCAAGACCAACCAGCCGACCGCGTACCATCAGCTCGCGGGTCTGCCCTGGCGGGACATCCGCGTCCAGCACACCGCCTCCGTGACCGGTCACGGCCGCCGCGAGTCCCGTTCGATCAAGACCTGCTCCATCCCCGACGAGCTCGGCGGCATCGCCTTTCCCCACGCAGTGCTGGCCATCCGCGTCCACCGCCGCCGCAAGGAGACCGGCCGGCGCGAAAGCCGCGAGAGCGTCTACGCCGTCACCAGCCTCGACGCCCACCAGGCCACCCCGGCCGACCTGGCCACCGCGATCCGCGGGCACCGGGGAGTGGCCGAACGAGCACCCCCGATCCTGGGCATCTTCAACAACCCGGACCCTCAGGGAACTTGATTAAGCCCTGCCGCCTGGACCGACAGAACCCCTCGACAAGGTTCATCGTCCCAGGTCAGGAAGGCACTTTCGCGTTTCCGCCCCAAGCCAGCCGTACCCAAGTGAAACAGCGAGGCTAGCCCTCTACTGCATCACATGATCAAACCAGACGATCCAGGCACTCGCCGGGGCCCTGGCGGACTCATGGCAGTAGTCCCGAGGGTGCCGATCGGTGATCAGGGCGCGATACTGGCCAAGCAACGCTTCTGCCTTCCAGGCACAGAGAGGGCGAATAGGGGTTGCGCACCGAACTTCGCTCCGGCCCAGCAGATTGGAGAGGGCAGGGGATGCGGATCTTCACATCGAAGAAGCTCACACTGAGGCGACTACATTATCATGTGGAGACGTTTTTTGTCAGTCATGGCTTTATTGTGCTCTCTCTGGCCCTGGTCGTCATATGCATAACCGTTACCATCATATTCAGCTCCCTCGTGGCCATCACATTTCCTACCGGAGATGGATTCTTCTACGACTGGACGAATCAGTCACTGGTTCACATTGCTGAACTATTTCGATTGAGCCGCCCTAAATTGTATGACGAGAAATGGCAGACGCGGATCATAGAGATATTCATCGGAATGATTCAACTGCTTTTCCTGAGCTCCATGATAGGCGTGATAAACTACAGGGTTCGTTCACGTATCCTGGATTACCAAAAAGGGAGGTCTCAAGTAATGGAGGGCGGTCACGTTCTCCTGCTGGGATGGTCCGAGTTCGGGTTCAGAGTCATTTCAGAGCTGCTTGCGGATAAGCAGCCGCATTCGATCGTCCTCCTTGCCGACAAGGAAATCAATGAGAAGGTTGAAGATAGAATACGCAGCCGCCCGTCAGGGTTTTCGTCCAAGAAGCTGATTTGCCGCGTTGGAGACCCATCGCGCAGGTCAGACCTGGATCTGGTCAGCCCTGCAACGGCCCGATCGATCATTCTTATGCCGCTTGAAGGCCCCCGCCTGCTGAAGACCCTTCTGCACCTCAGACAAATCGAGATCGAGAAAAGGGTGGTCGTGCACACCCGTGTTGCAGTGTGGGATATGGAGACCGCGGAGATGCTACAACTCGCGAGCGACGAACTGCAGATCATCCGTCTCAATGATCGCCTCTCTCGGATCACTGCGCGTGCGCTCCACCTTCCCGGTTTCCCTGACTTCTGTCGAGAGGTTCTAAATTTCGCAGAGAATGAAATATACGCGAAACGCGACCCGAACGTGAACGGACTGCAGTTTGGGAGCATAACCCGCAGGTACAAACATTCCACACCCATAGGACTGCTGAGTGCGGAAGGCCACATTGAACTCCCGCCTGCGATGGGTACCGAGATACGCAACGGTGACAAGATTATCTTCATATCCAGGGAAGGAAGTCGCGTATATGAAGACATCGACATCTCCTCAAATTTGCCGCGCACTCGTAACATTCCAATCGACCGAGATGCCTCTGCGGAGGGGTTGATCGACGCCGGCGCGCACTCAAGTAGAATACTTGTCATTGGATGGAACCAGCGTGCGGGTCCCCTTCTCGATCGTCTCGATAAGTCGACGAGCAGAGATTCGATGATCAATGTCGCCTTTCAAGGGGATGGGGATTGGAGGAATGACTCCGGAGAGAGTGAAAGACCGGCTCGGTCATCACATGGGGCAAAAGTTTCCCGTCTGGATGTAGATATCTCACAGTTGGATGATCTCGACGCTTTGCCCATGGAGGGCTATACACATGTGATCCTGCTTGCCGAAGAGGGTTTGGAACCGAATGAAGCGGACTGCCTCACGCTTGCTAGGCTCATGAAGCTCTCCCATATAGAAGAATTTCGGGGGGCAAAGATCGCAGAGATGTATGAAGTGACACAGATCGACTACCCCGCCATTTTTGGCGCCGTCGACATCGTGGACCTCAACTCCCTGTCGGCCGGACTCATATCGCAGATCGGCAGCCATGCCTACTCTTATAGAGTTCTCGGAAAGCTGATGGATGCGAAAATTTTGTACGCATCCCCTTCATCACTCCTCACCGACACACCTTTTCCGCGGGGCGGAATATACTTTTCCTCGATAATTGAGCAGGCCCAGGGGAGCGGATGGATCGCCATGGGATACTTTAAATCGGATGAGATGGGGCGGCCCCCGAGTTTTGGAGTCCACCTCAATCCGGACAAGGATGTCAGGATTGCTTTCCAGGAAGACGATCGAATCATTCTTCTGGCTTCTCGGTACTGAGGTTGAACTCGCGATGACGGCTGGTCGTGACAGTTCGTGATCCCTGCGGTATGCCGGGTTCATGAGGTACGCGCAGGGAGGCGGGCTGACGCCGAAGGGGCAACAGGCGCTGCGCGGAGTGCTCGCCGTACAGGGCAGCTGCAAGTTCCCTGGTCGTGTGGTGAGTTCGGGTAGCCGCCGGTTGGGGCGGATAGAGGTGCAGGCACGGGCTTCGTGATCATCGTGGTGTCTTAAGCCCGTTGATCACGAGGTGGCCCGTGCCTGCCGCTGTATCTTCTCCCATCCCTGCTGTCCTGCTGAAGCTGGGTCCGTTGGGCCCGGGGCAGACCGCCGACCTGCGCCCGTACTTCGATGCGGTGCCCGATCCGCGCTCGCGGCGGGGCCGGTGGTACTCGCTGACGGCGATCCTGCTGGTCTGCGCCTGTGCGGTCGTGTCGGGCGCGCGGAGCATCGAGGAACTGGCCGAATGGGGTGCGAACGCCTCCAGCGGACTCCTGACGGCCATCGGCATCCGTTGTCACCCGCTCAGATGGCGGCGTGCTCCCTCGCCGGCCACGATCGGGCGCGTGCTGGGGGCGGTGAACGGTGATGCCCTGGACCGGGCGGTGGGCGCCTACCTCGCGGACCGGCACCGTGGCGTGGCCGAACAGTACGCGTCGGGCGGCTTCCTGGTGATGGCCGATCCGGAGGGGAACGAGTTCTGCGTCATTCCGCCCGGCCCGTTCGACCTCGACGACGACGGGCGCACGGACTACCTCGTCAATCAGGGCTCTTCGTGACCGCGCTCAGGGCGCAGGTGCCCGACTCGCATGCGCGCCGGGCACCGTCCGCTCCAGACGAGTGTGCTGCCCCCTCTCCGCCGGGCCGGGCGTCGAAGGGCCCGGTGCAGGCGGGACGGGGGCGGCGGCGACAGCCCGGTGGGAGAACGGCCTGTCGGACGGAGGCGACTCGCCGGCGAAAGACGCTCACCGGCGATCGGCGATCACCGGCGACCAGTGCTCATGACTGCTCCCATATCTCGTCCACCCACTCGGGGTGGTCTATGAACGGGTTCCGGTTGTGCTGGAACTCGTCGAACACGGTCTGGTTGCGCTTCTTCTCGAAGTCGTCCGGCGGGTCCTGCTGGTTCCACTGCTTCAGCACCGACAGCCGGCCCATGTGGGGCGCGGACCCGTTGTCGACACTGTCGTTGGGTTCGAGGTCGGGGACGCCGTCGTCCCCGTCGTAGCGGACGGCCATGTAGAGGATCATGCGGGCGACATCGCCCTTGACCTCGTCGCGCGGCTCGAACGAGTCGCTGTCGGCACGGTTGCCGGGGGCCTCCTCGACCTCCTCACCACCGGTGTCGAAGTCCTTGTTGCCGCGCGTGCTGTTGACGGTGACGTCGGTGGGGCGCAGATGGTGGATGTCGGTGCCGGGACCGACATCCGTGCCGAAGTCGCCGTGGGACTTGGCCCATACGTGCTCCCGGTTCCAGTCGTCGGTTCCGGATCCGTTGGTGTCCTTGCTCTGCGACCGGCCGCTGTAGAGCAGGATCACGTTCGACGGGTTCTCCGGATCCTCGTCCGTGGCCTTCAGCGCATCCCAGACCTGGTCGTAGGTGAGCCGGGTCTGGTCGCTGACGATGGCGTGGAGGGCCTCCTTCAGCTCCGGACCGGTCTTGCCCAACGCGTCCTTGTAGTACGTGTCGTCGTACGCGCCCACCGCTCCGGCGGTCCGGGCGGGAGTGGAGGCGGGGGGCGCCTGGGTGGCCATCGCGGCCGCGGGAGCGGCGATGGCGGTGGCTGCCGCGGCGACGACGGCAAGCTGCCACGGTTTCCGGCGCTTGAGGCGGTGGGTGGACATGTGGGGGGTGTCCTCTCCCTGTTCGGGCGACCGGCGGATCACTCTCGTACACGCCGGCGCAAAGCAACAGTTGTTCGAACACGGAGCTTTCCACGGGATGGCCGTCACCGCGTGGACAGACTGCGCTCATCGTGTGCCGACACCGTGAACACCGCGGAGGACGCGGCCGCTACCCATCCCCCAGCGGGCGAATCCTGCGTTGTGCCGATGGGCAACAGCACCGGACAGAAAGGGTGTTGGACCGACAACGCTCTTGATGCCCGCGTATCACTTCCACATAATCGCTAGGCGCTCTGCGAACTCATCCCCCACTGGGTTCGGACGCACAACCGCCTGCTGCCGTCGCGCAACGGCCGTACGCGGGTGCACCGCCACGCCCTCCTCGGCGTGGTGCGCCGATTCTCGTGGGCCGGGCTCGGGACGCGTATCCCCCCACGAGAGGAAGTACGTTGACCAACTACCTCAAGCACCTCAAGCGCGCCACCGCTGCCGGCGCCGTCGCCCTCGCCGCCGTCAGCCTCCAGCCCGGCTCTGCCCTCGCCGCCTCCGAACCGGCCCCACCCGGTGACCTGGGCGCGACCGTCGTCGGCGGCACCAAGGCCGATCAGGGCGAATTCCCCTTCATGGTGCGACTGTCCATGGGCTGCGGCGGCTCGCTGTACACCCAGGACATCGTGCTGACCGCCGCCCACTGTGTCGACGGAAGCGGCCCCAACACCGGCATCACCGCGACGGCCGGGGTGGTCGACCTGGAGGACCCCGACGCGGTCAGCGTGAAGTCGACCGAGGTGCTGCAGGCGCCCGGCTACAACGGCAAGGGCAAGGACTGGGCGCTCATCAAGCTCGAGCAGCCGATCGACCTGCCGACCCTGCCGATCGCGGCGGACGGCGAGCTCAACAACGGCGAGTTCGACATAGCCGGATGGGGTGCCGACAAGGAGGGCGGCAGCCAGCAGCGGTACCTGCTCAAGGCCAAGGTGCCGTTCATCGACGACACCGCCTGCCAGAACGCCTACGGCGACCAGCTGACCCCGGGCGAGGAACTCTGCGCCGGCCTGCTGGACACCGGCGGGGTCGACACCTGCCAGGGCGACTCGGGCGGTCCCATGTTCCGCAAGGACGAGGCCGGAGCCTGGACCCAGGTCGGCATCGTCAGCTGGGGAGAGGGCTGCGCCCGCCCGGGCAAGCCCGGGGTCTACACCGAGGTCAGCACGTTCGCTGCGGACATCAAGACGGCCGCGGAGGGTCTGGGAGGCTGACCCGGCGGGCGGGGCGAGGTGGTTCGGGCCGGGCTCGGCCGTCTCGCCGCGGACCGGGGCGCCGCCTTCGGCGGGCGCCGAAGGAGCGGACCGGCCGCCACGCGGCCGGCGTCGCGGCCCGTCTACCCGGCCACGCATCCGCGGGCCCCCGCGCCGAGCGCCTTCCACTCGGCGCGGGGGCCCGACCGCCGCAAGGGTGCTCCGCGCCGGAGCCCGCTTCCACGGCGAGGCGACCGACCTGCCGGCCGCACGGCGGGCGCCTCCGGGACCCGGTGTATCAGTCTCCCCGCAGTAGCGGCGCGTCCGTCCAGCCCAGCGGGTACATCGCGCTGTCCGCGGCCGGTGCGCACGGTTCGCGTCCCGCCTCGTTGAAGGAGGTGAGCGCGTCGATCAGGGCGGCGCGCCGGGCGGGGGCCATCCGCGTCACGATCGTCTCGATCTCCCTACGGCGTCTGCTCGTGACGTCCTCGACGAGGACGCGGCCCTCGTCCGTCAGCCGCAGCACCGTCTCGCGCCGGTTGGCCGGGTTCGTGCGGCGGTCCGCGAGGCCGGCCGTGATGAGCCGGTCGATCATGCGCATCGCCGTCGAGGGATTGACTCCGAGTCGCTCGGCGAGCACGACGAGCTTGGCCGGCCCGTGCATGGAGAGCATCACCAGCAGTCGGAGCTGGGGCAGCGTCACCCGCTCCTCGACCGCCGCCAGGGACTGGGCGGAGACGGCGACGAGCAGCCTGGACGCGGTCAGTACGGCGCGTGTCACCGCCTCGACGTCGTCGAAGCGCTCCGCGGACTCCCCCGTGTCGGCCATACCCCTTTTCTACCCTGCCCCGTCGGCCCGCCGTACCGCACCCCGGCCGTGACCGAGCGCCGCCCGCGCGCGGGACGGGCCACCGCGGTCATGTGCCCGGGCCGCCGAGCTGTGTCCGGTGTGTCGGGCCGTGTCCGGTGTGTCGAGCCGCGGGGGATTCCCCTGCGCTCCCGCGTCCGCCGGAAATCACGGCGAACGACTGAGCACAGCGGAGCCCGTGTCCGTACTGCCGGCTGCGTGCCGTGCCAGCCGCCACAAGAGCTCCCGGCGACGTGAACGAGAACGAACACCCTGCCGAACCGGGAGGCATCATGAGTCCGAGCCGACGTGCAGCCGAATCCGGGATCCCCCTGCTGACCCTCGGTGTCGTCGTCGCGGTGTGCGCCGTCATCGCCACCGTCCTGATCGTGACTCGCGGAGGCGAGGGCGACACGTCGGCCGCACCGTCCGCCGCCGGGGTCGCAGCTCCGGGCGGATACGGCCAGAACGCGGGGGCGGGATACGGGCATTCGTCCGGTGTCGGTCATGCGACCGGCGCGGAGGACGACGGCTCGACGGACGGCGCGGGAGGCGCTCCGGCGGGGCCGCAGCCGGTGACCGAGGTGGACAAGACGTTCCTCGTCAAGGTGCGTCAGGCGGGCCTGTGGGAGATCCCGGCGGGCCGGCTGGCCCAGACGAACGCCGCGAGCGAAGCCGTCAAGCGCGCCGGTCTGCATCTACTGGACGGGCACAGCAAGCTCGACCAGCTCGTCCGCGAGGACGCGAGGATCCTGGGTGTGCCGCTGCCGGAGGAGGCGACGGCCGAACAGCAGGACTGGGTGAAGCAGTTGGAGAACGCCCGGGGAGCCGAGTTCGACCGGCTCTTCGCGAACGTCCTGCGCTCCTCGCACGGAAAGATCTTCGCCACCATCGCCGAGGTGCGGGCGGCCACGCAGAACGACCTGATCCGCCGTCATGCACGGCAGGCCAACCAGACGGTCCTGGACCACATGGAGGTCCTGGAGGACACCGGCCTGGTGGACGGTGCCACGCTCGCGGAGGTCGAGAAGTCCGTCGCCCCGCGCCAGTGAGGGCGGCACCCGGGCGGAACAGTGCCCTCCAGTCGGTTCGCACGGCTCTGGCGTTGCGGTTTGTCCTATGCAATGATTCGAAGCGAGGAGGGCCCGGCGACGGGCCGGTCCACGCCTGGGAGCTGGGGTGCTGGCACGGTGCGCAGCTGACCACGGCATCCGGCGCGTCGGCGGAAGCCCTCCTCGCCAGGTCTACCGGTGTTCGGGGTTCGGGGAGTCGAAGCGACACCCCGCGTCCCACTCCGTGCGCTGATTGCCGTGCGCGGGAATGCCGCCCGCCCGTTTGAGCAGCGCGGCCAGGTGCAGCAGATTCCACGTCATGAACGTGGTGTTGCGATGGGTGAACTCGTTCTCGGGTCCGCCCGAACCGGGGTCGAGATAGGAGGGCCCCGGCCCGGCCTCGCCGATCCAGCCCGCGTCGGCCTGCGGCGGGATGGTGTAACCGAGGTGCTGGAGGCTGTAGAGCACGTTCATGGCGCAGTGCTTGACCCCGTCCTCGTTGCCGGTGATCAGACAGCCGCCGACCCGTCCGTAATAGGCGTACTGCCCCTTGTCGTTGAGCAGGCTGGAGCAGGCGTACAGCCGCTCGATCACCTGTTTCATGACGGAGCTGTTGTCGCCGAGCCAGATGGGACCGGCGAGGACGAGGATGTCGGACGCCATCACCTGCTCGTAGAGCGCGGGCCAGGCGTCGGTCTCCCAGCCGTGTTCGGTCATGTCCGGCCACACCCCGGTGGCGATGTCGTGGTCGACGGCGCGTACGACGTCGACGCGGACGCCCTGGCGTTCCATCAGGGTGCGGCTTCTCTCGACCAGACCTTGGGTGTTGCTGGTCTCGGGTGAGCGTTTCAGGGTGCAGTTGACGAAGAGTGCGCGCAGGTCGTCGTAGCGAGCGGACGGCGCTTCGGAGCCGGACGGCTGAGTGGTCACGAGGTCCTCCTGTGGGTACTCCGCAGTGGCGTCGACCGGGGTGCGGAGCGTCCATCGTGCTCGCGGGGCCCATCGCCGGGCCGCTGCGGCGCCGCGGTCCGCCCACGATCACTCCGACGGCCGACGCCGCGTTTCGTCCCGGGACGGGTAGGCCCGCATGTTCAGGAGTCGCGTATTCGCCGTAGCCGTCGGCCGATCGTCCCCCTGTGTCGGTGCTCTGCGGCCGACCGGGACCCAATCGCCTTGCCGCGGACGAAGCACCACCAGCTCGCGCAGGTGCAGATGGAGGCCCTCCGCTTCTCGAAGCGCGCGAGGAATGCGTCCCATTCCTCCTCAGCGGGGGTTCGATGCTCAACTCCGGGCCGGTGGTCCTGCGGCGGGCGATGAAGGCGCGATGGGCCTCGATGGTCTCGGCCGGGTAGACGGCTCATGCCGGCATTTCGTGCGAGGGGGCTGGTCGCCGCGCACCGGCAGGTGGATCATTGCGCGTGGTGACGTGCCGGCGCCGGGCGCCCTCGGAGACCCTCTGGAATCCCACTCCCGGCCGGCGCCCCGCTCGAGCCACACATAAGGGCCCGTCCTCGCCGCGACAGGCCTCCCCAGGAGCTCGCCCCAGAACACCGCCGGCCGTTCGGGGTCCTCGCAGCCGATGACGGGGTCCTTGATCGTCAGTCGGGGTTTCGACACATGGTGATCCTGGCAGACGCCTTCATACCGGGATGTGGCGGGCGATGAAGCGGCCGACGCAGTTCCGTTCGGCGATGACGGGCAGGACGCACAGACCGATGAAGCCCGTGCCCGCGAACAGGGCCGACCGCAGATAGAGCTCGTACATGCCCGTGCCCTCGCGGATGAGCTCGTAGCAGCTCGTCGCCATCATGGCGCCGAGCACACACATGCCGGAGAACATCAGCACCAGGAGAGCACCGCCCAGCGCGTACGGCCAGTTGCGGTTCCGGGCGGGGCCACGGGCACCGATCGTGGCTGCGGGCCTTGCGTGCTCTCCGGGCTGTCCGCCCTCTGCGTGCTCTCCGGGCTGTCCGCCCTCTGCGCGCTCTCCGGGCGACAGCGCGGTGGCCGTGGCGGGCCGTCGCGGGACGTCGGGGCCACCGACGCGAACCTCTGTGCGGAAGTTCATCGACGTGTACATGAGCCATTCACCTGCAGTCATCGCGGTCCGGGAGTCGGAGGCAGAGGCGATGGCCGCCGTGTCTTCCGGTGCCGAGCGCCTCTGACTCCAGTAAGACCGAACGGACGGCTGCTGTCCCGAGACGGGAATTCGGGGCTTGACACCACCGGCGGTCGTGCTCGGCGCATCCGCCGACCGACTCTGTTGCGCAATTCGTGGCGGGTCATGCGGTGAGCTGGTAGGCGAGGCGTTCGAGTCGGCTGGAGCGGGTGCGCCGGAGAGGGCTGTCGGTCCAGTACGCGTCGAGTCGGATCACGTTGATCGCGGTGGCGGAGAAGGCGTGCTGGAGGCGGACTTTCGGCAGGCCGCGGTAGCGGGCCTGGCGGATGTCGGTGATGTCGAGGGCCTGGTTGATGGTGCCCTCGACGCCTGCCCGCAGGGCGTATTTGTTCTTCCAGGTGTTGGTCTGCTGCTCGGCGCGGGCCCGGGCGAGGTTCTCGTGAAGTTCCTGGGGTCTGAGGGTGAGCATGCGGCGCCCGGGTTTCGAGGTGGTGCACTGCTGTTGGAAGGGGCAGTCGCGGCAGGTCAGGACGCTGAAGGTGATGACGATGGCGTCCTTGCCGTGCTGTTTGACGGGGTTCCAGTGGGAGCTGGTCTTCCCGGCGGGGCAGCGGACCTGGCGGGTCTTCCAGTCGATGGTGAAGGCGTTCTTGGCGAAGCCTTCCGCGGCCTTGGCCTGCGCGGAGTGGTCCAGAAGGACCGGGGTGACCATGCGGATACCGTCCTTCATGGCCTTGGTGATCAGGTCGGCCGACGGGTAGCCGGAATCGAGGTAGTGCTCGGCCGGCTTCACGCCGTGCCCGGCGAGCTTGCGCTGGATCGGCGCGGTCGCCTTCACGTCCGGCACGGTCGCGTCGGTCGTGTGCACGTCGGTAATCAGATTCGGCTGCACCCCTGCTACCGCTTCGGCTTCGGCTTCGGCTTCGGGGAGTGTGCCGCATGTTTCGGTGAGGTGGACCTTGTAGCCCAGCCAAAACAGGTCCTCGCCTTTGGCAGCCCAGCGTGCGTCGGTGTCGTAGGGGGAGGCCAGGCGGAGTTGGCCGGGCGGGACGCCGTCGTCGGCGTCCCGCTTCCTGATCACCTGCCGTCCCCGCGTGTCGCTGCGGATGGTGTAGGTCTGCACGAGGACCTGCCGCAGCAGGCCCACGGCCTCGATCTCACGGATCCATACCGGGGTATCGGCGGCCCAGGCCGCCCGGCATAAAGCGAGGGCGTCCTGACCGAAGACCTGGGCGAGGCGGTTGCGCTTGGTCTGCGAGGACGGCATCCGCCAGCCATCCACCCGGGGCCCGTACCGCTGGGCGAACTCCGCCACATCGATCCGGCCGGCCAGCCACGACGGCGCCGCAGTCGCGAGGGCCTCCAGGGCCGCCCGCACGCTCTCCCCTGCCAGCTCAAGACGGTTCAAGTCCCGCACCGCACTGATCACATGGGTGGAATCAGTACGCTGCCTGCCTCCGTCCCCCACCAGGCCGGCGTCCTTGCAGTGCTCAAGGAGCCGGTCGAAGACCACCCGTTCCATGCCGTTGTCCGCGAGCCGGGCCCGGAACCTGGACAGCACACTCGCGTCGAAACCGGTGTCCGTCAGCTCCATCCCGAGCGCGTACTTCCAGTCGATCGCCCGCACCATCATCGCCGCGGCCTGCCGGTCGGTGAGGTCCTCGCAGTACTGCAGCACCGTGACCAGCGACAACACCCCCGGCGACAGCCCCGGAGCACCCCGCACCCCGAACGCCCCCGCGAACGGCTCATCAGCGAAAATCCCCGCCAGACGGTCCCGGGCCCGTATCGCCAGGCTCCCCTTCGGGAACGCCGCCCGAGCCACCCTCACCGTCTGCTCCGGGATCTCCGGCAGCCCCACCGGCCGCATCGACACCCGCCCCACCTCCACGGCCGCACGGCACGAAAGCGACCCAGAGACGATCATCACCGACCCGGCCCCACCCCCGCAGCGAATTGCGCAGCAGAGTCTTCGAACTGGTCAAAGTCCGCATGGGCTCGTGGAGCTACCCCGAGGCAGCGGTGACCAAGATCGCCGGCGTGCCGTTGTACGGCGGGTTCATGTACGCGGCCGTCGCGAGTTACGTCTGCCGTGCCTGGCGCCTGTTCGATCTGCGCTTCACCGGCTACCGCGCCACGGCGACCGCACTGGTCGCGGCGGCCGTCTACGTCAACTTCTTCTCCCACCACTGGCTGCCCGACCTCCGCTGGCCACTCGCGGCGGCGATGGTGGCCGTCACCGCCGGAACCTGGGTCGGTTTCACCGTCGGTCCCCGGCGCTACCGCATGCCGCTCGCCGTGGCTTTCGTGCTGATCGGCTTCTTCCTCTGGGTCGCCGAGAACGCCGCGACCTACCTCGGCGCCTGGAGCTACCCGCACCAGCTCCGCGGCTGGGAGCCGGTGGCGCTGACCAAGTTCGGCGCCTGGGCGCTGCTGATCAGTGTCACGTTCGTGCTCGCCGAGCGTCTGAGGAGGGTCGGTGGGGGAGATCGGTTGACGAGTCAACCGATCTGAGTATCCGAGGGCCCGTGATCCGCAAGGCGCCGACCCGGGAACCGCGAGGCACCACCACGAGAGCGTGGAGGCCCCGACGAGCGGAATCCGCCGTCCGGGGGTACATATCCGTCACACCCCTCGTCGAGGAGGACAGCCCATGAGCGGTGAACGCGTTCCGGACGCGGGCAGGCGGCGGGACGGCCGGAAGGAGACGGAGGACGAGCGGGCCGACCGCCGGTGGCAGGACCTCATGCAGGAGATACGCGTCGTGCAGACGGGCGTCCAGATCCTGTTCGGCTTCCTGCTGACCGTGGTGTTCACCCCGATCTTCCAGCGGCTGGAGCAGACCGACAAGACCATCTACATCGTGACGGTCATCCTCGGATCCCTGGCCACCGGAGCCCTCGTCGCCCCCGTCGCCTTCCACCGCATCGTCTCCGGGCGGCGGATCAAGCCGCAGACCGTCACATGGGCCTCACGCCTCACCTTCACCGGAATCGTGCTGCTGCTCGCCACCCTGATCGCCGCGCTGTTCCTGGTCCTGCGCACGGCGACGCACGACGGCTTCGTGCCCTACCTGGTGGCCGGCGTGCTCGCCTGGTACCTGCTGTGCTGGTTCGCCCTTCCGTTCTGGGCCCGCACGCGCTACACCGCGGACGCGGCCGTCGCCGACGACGACGCATAGCCGTCCGCTCGACCGCCGGCCTCGACGTCGCGCCGTCCGTTCGCCGCGTGCCGGGCGCCGCCGCGGACCGAGATGAACGCCGAGCCCGCCGGGACCGTACTCCCGGGCACGATCCCCGGGAGGTCCGCCCAGCGATGCCGTTCATCCACCGCACAGCCGCGGCCGCGGTCGCGCTTCTCGTCGGCGCGCCGCTCGTCCTCGTCGCGGTCGGCGCCGCCCCCGCCGCCGCCCACGGCGCTCCCACGGATCCCGTCAGTCGGGCGGTCGCCTGTGGCCCTGAGGGCGGCCGTACGGAGTCGGCCGCCTGCGCCGCCGCGGTGGACGCGGGCGGGCGAGCGGTGCTCGAAGAATGGGACAACATCCGCGTGGCCGACGTGGCGGGCGACGACCGCCGGGTGATCCCCGACGGGCAGCTGTGCAGCGCGGGCATCGGGGCCTACCGGGGTCTCGACGCCCCACGCGCCGACTGGCCCGTCACCCGTGTGGAAACGGGGGACCGGTTCACCCTCACCTACGCGTCTACGATCCCGCACCGCGGCACCTTCAGCGTGTACCTCACCAAGGAGGGTTATGACCCGAGTACGGCGCTGACCTGGGACGACCTGGAACGCGAACCGTTCCTCAAGGCCACCGACCCGGTGCTCCGGGACGGCGCCTACCGTATCGAGGGCTCGCTTCCCGCCGCCCGGACCGGCAGGCACGTGCTCTATACGATCTGGCGGAACTCCGACACCCCCGACACGTACTACTCCTGCTCCGATGTGCTCCTGACAGGTACCGGTACCGGCGCCCGTTCCGGCGGCGACTCCGGCAGCAGCGGCGGAGGCGCAGAGGACGACGACACGGCGTCGGACGCCTCGGGCGCCCCGGCCCCCCAGGACCGGCGGGCGACACCGGGCGCCGGCACCGGGACGACGGATGAGAAGTCGCCGGCGGTCGCCGCCTCATCGTCCTCGGGGAGCGCGGCGGCGCCCGGGACGGCCCCGGTCACCGAAGCCCCCGGCGGACTCCCCGCCACGGTCGTGGGAGCGGTCGCAGCCCTGGCGCTCGCCGGCGCGGCCGGGGGCTACTACCTGCACAGGCGCCGCCCGTAGCGTCCCGGCCGTCGGGGTGCGCCGGTCCACCGGGGTCGGCGGAGACCGGCGCACCGGTGTCTCGCTCCTGCACCTCCAACGGGTCGGAGGCCCAAGGACACCGCCGGGGCAGAGGCCGTCCGCGCGCCCCGTCGACGGCTCCGGGGTCCCGCAGACCCCGTCGGCCGGGGCCGGACCTCCGGGAGAGGCCGCGCGATTCCGCGGGGCGTACGCGGCATCGGGCTGACGTCCCGCCCGCGACGTCAGCCCTCACCGCCGTCGCCGCCACGGCCGCCCGCGCCGCTGGTCTCGCAGCCGATGCCGATACAGAGTCCGCCGTCGCCCCCCGTCCCGCCGGAGCCGCCGTCGCCCTCACCGGCCGCGTCGCCTCCGCCCCCGCCGTCGCCACCGGTGACGCTGCCGTGGCAGATGCCCGCGCAGATTCCGCCGTCGCCACCGTCCCCACCGTCCTGGCCGGAGTCGCCGGTGGTGCCGTTGCCGCCGTTGGCGCTGCCGTTGCACAGACCCGCGCAGAACCCACCGTCCTCGCCTTCCGAGCCGTTGGCGCGGTCGTCGCAGTTGCCCACGCACGCCCGGTCGCCGACCTGGACATTGCCGTCGTCGCCCAGTTCGATGTCGAAGGGACCGCCACCGTCGCCCGCGGGAAGACGTGCGGCAGCCTGTGGTGCCGTCGGCACCGCCGACTGCGGGGCAGCCGGTGCAGCCATCGCGGCAGGGGCCATCACACCGGCACCGAGCAGCCCGGCCGCCACCACCAGACCGAGCCGACCGGCCCAAGAACCCACACTTCCGAATCGCATGAACATCCCCTTTCTCCGGAGAAACGCCGACCCTCGATCCCGCATACGGTTCCGTGCCGCTGTCTTTCCCCGTCGAGTGATGCGAGCGAAAGACGGAAGGAATCGGAAGGGCCGGCTGTGTTGTGTGCATCAAGTAGGCCGTGCCGTGCCCGGTGCCGTCACGCCGCGAGAATTCGGAGCTTGACGCTTTTCCCGACCCGCGGTAATGGGGGCCGTGCCAGGGCATCGAAGCGAATCGCCGGCGTGCGCGGGAGTGTGCGGCCCTTGCGGGCGCGCGGATGCGCCGGTTCCGACAGGACCGGGGGTGCGGGCGGCCCCACGCCAACGGCCGGCCCGCCCGGGCCACTTGACCCGGGCGGGCCGGCCGGGGCCGAACCGTCCCTCCCTGCGCGCTCGTTCTCTCCGGTCGCCGAACCGGGTACCGCTCGCCGTGCGGTAGGGGGGCAGAGGCCGGCCGCCTACTTCATCAGGGCCGCCCAGTCACCGTCGAGGACCTGTTCCTTCCAGGATTCGACCTCCTTCTTCGAGACGTCGTACTTCTCGGCGACTTCGGCGGTCGTCGCCTCGTCGGCCAGCAGAGCAACCACGATCCGCACCTTGTCCACCACCGAAAGCTCGTCCTTCGATTTGTCGGGCAGTTCGCCGAACTCCTCGAAGTCCTTGAGGTCCTTGAGGTCCTTGAGGTCCTTCAGGTCCTCGAGGCCTTCCAGGTCCTTGAGATCACCGAGTTCCTCCAGGTCCTTGAGGTCCTCGGGATCCGCACAGCCGGGCCGGCCGGGCTTGCCCGGCTCACCAGGCTTGCCGGGCTCGCCCCCCTTGCCGCCCTCCCCGCCCTTGCCGCAGTCCTCGGCGGGCCCGCTGCCGAGGACCGCGGCATCGACGGAGAGGCCGGTGCCCCGCGCGGGACTCTGCGGCGCCTGAGCGGCGCACGCGGCCCCGGTCGCGACTGCCACCGAGGCCACCGCCAGAACGATCGAACGTTTCCAGATTTTCCTGGACATTGGGGGATGCTCCATTCCAAGACAGATCAAGACGAGGGAGGGTGGGAGAGTTCAGGACGAGAGAAGCGGTGCCGCCCCCGTTCCGTGCACCGGCTCACACCCGGGGTGGAGGCCGGGCCGGCCTCCACCCCGGGTGGCGGCCGCGGGTCGCCATGGGCGGGGGCGATCAGAAGATGCTGATGCCGCCGTCGCCGCCCGCACCGCCGTCGCCGGCCGGGCCGAAGACGCTGTCTCCGCCGTCGCCGCCGCCGCCCCCTTCGCCGCCGTCACCGAAGACGCTGTCTCCGCCGTCACCGCCGTCTCCGCCGTCGCCGCCCTCGCCGAAGACGCTCTCTCCGCCGCCCCCGCCTCCGCCCCCGCCTCCGCCGCCGCCGAAGACGCTGTCTCCGCCGTCACCACCGCCGCCCCCTTCGCCGCCGTCACCGAAGACGCTGCCCCCACCGGCACCACCGGAGCCGCCGGAACCTCCGCCGCCGAAGACGCTGTCGCCACCGGCACCACCGGCGCCGCCCGCACCACCGTCGGTGACCAGCGCCGCGGGCGCCACGGGGTGGGCCGTCGCCGGGGTCGCGGCGGCCGCGGGGAGGGCCACGGCACCGGAAATGGCGGCAGCCGAGGCGAAAATCACCGCCAGGCGGAAACCTCGGCGCCTGGGACGCTCCTCGTTGTGGTTGTGAACGATACGTGTCATCGAACTACTCCTCTTCGTGCCGAGAATGAGTGGCCTCCCCGGTCGGTCCGGGAGGAATTCCGGAGCGGACGATCGCCGGGAATTCCCGGCGTGCTTCGTTTCCGCTGCGGTGTGCTGCGCCTCTCCGTCCGGCGAGGCCCGCACCACAAGTAGGCCGGAGCTAAGGGGGCCCGGTCTCGTTCCGAACAATCGGGACTTGACGCAATCCGAAGGGGCGGGTAAAAGCGGCGGCCTGCGACCTGGCGGATGTCTGCACCGGAACGCGGAGCCTCGATGCCGGTCGTGACGAGCGAGGCCGGGGCACCCGGACGGGGGCTCGGCGCCACCGGGCCCCGGTGGTGCCGGTGACGGACCGGCACCACCGGGTTCTGAACGCGGAGGCGCGGGGCGCGGGCCGGGCGATGGCGGCATGGCGGCGTACCGCCGGTGCGACGGGTTCTTGGTGCCGTCACTGGAAGCGACGGCACCGAGAACCCGGGACCACCTGGGTCGGAGCCATCGGGTTCGGCGGCGGCGTGCCGGTCTCAGACGACGCCCAGGCCGGCATGGACCTCATGTATTCAGCTACGGCCGTGACTTGATGCCCCGACAGAAGAAGGGTGCCTGCCACCTGCGATGATCTGGATTTCCTAGATCAAAACCGTCGCAGAGAAGAGACACCCAACAGGTGCAGGCTACCGAATGGGATCACCGGCTTGCCGTGCGGGCCGATGGCAAGAACCTGACCGGCCACGCGGGCGTGGTGCTGCTGCGGAAGGTCGCCGACCGCGTCGGCCTGGCCACCGTGCTCAGCGCGGCGCTGCCGAAGGGCACTGGGCCTGGCTGGCGTGACCGGGGCATGGCGCTGGTCCAGCTGGCCTGCGCGATCGTGCTCGGCGCGACGAACATCCTGGAAGCCGAGCAACTGCAGCACCACTGGAAGAGCCTGTTCCCGCGGCCGGTCTCGGACAGCACCCTGCGCCGCACTCTGGAGGCGATCGACGGTCCGGTGGCGGCGCGGATCGAGCGCGTGCGCGCCGTGGTCCGGCGCATGGTGTGGACCCTGCTCGCCCTGCGCCCCGGCGGCTTCCCTTGGATCGCGGTGTGCGGCAGAGAACTCACCGGCTGGTACGTCCTCGACCTCGACGCCACCATCGTGACCTGTAGCAGCAAGAAGGAGGGTGCGGCCGGCACCTTCAAGGGCAGCTTCGGCCACATGCCGCTGGGAGCGTGGGTGGCCAACACCCGCGAGTGTGTCGCCATGCTGCTGCGACCCGGCAACGCGCCGCCGAACGATGTCGACGACCACAAGAGTGTCCTGGCCTCGGCGTTTCGGCAGCTCCCGCTGCCGCTGTGGTCGAAGCTGCTGATACGGATCGACGGCGCGGCCTTCAGCCACGACGTCCTCGGCCACCTCCAGAGCCTGACCACCAGCCGGCGCCGGGTGCGCTGGGTGACCGGCTGGGCCATCAACGACGCCGACGAGAAGGCCATCGCCCGGCTGCCGGAGAAGGTGTGGACGGCGGCGCTGCGGCAAGACGGCCAACTGCACGAGATCAAGGGCCCCGACGGCGAATGGCTGTCCTACCAGGTCGCTGAGCTGACCGGGGTCCGTGACCTGACCGGCTGGCCCGAGGGGATGCGGTTGATCGTGCGCCGGGTCAAGCCCTCGCGCCGGGATGCGAAGAAGCTGACCGCCTTCGAGAAACGCACCGGCTGGCGCTACCAGATCGTCGCCACGAACATCCCCTCCCACCAGGGACTTTCCGGGGTACCCGGCTCCGGCCAGGTCTGGTTCGTCGACGCCCTGTACCGCGATCACGCCGAGGTCGAGGACCGCGTCAAAGCGATCAAGCGGGTCGGCCTCGGGCTGCTGCCCTCGAAATCCTGGCAGTTCAACGCCGCCTGGGTGCTGGCCGCCACGCTCGCCGCCGACCTCGACGCCTGGACCCGGCTCCTCCTCCTGCACGACGAGCCCGAACTCGCCGCCGCCGAACCGGAGACGATCCGCAGGAAGCTCTACCACCTGCCCGCCCGCCTCACCTCCCACGCCCGCCGCCGCACCCTCCACCTTGACCGCACCTGGCCCTGGGCGGCAGCGTTCACCGCCGCCTGGAAGCGAGCCACCGAACTCCCGGCCCGTACCTGACGACCGGCCACCACCCCGACGACACCGGAGAGGAGAGGACCGCAGCACCCCCGGGGCCCGTGGAACCCGACGCCCCGCAGCGTCACGCGACGGCCAGTCCCGATACGGCACGGGACATACCGGGCAGCCAGCCGCACACGGCGACGCCGTCACGCCACCGAAGAATCGAGGTTATAGCAAGTATAATGCCATGTGCCAGTATTCGCCTGTGGCCTCCGAGACCACGAGGATGACTTTCTCTGCCAGCAGCCAGTCTCGAAGCTCCAGCAGCGCCTTCGTCGTGGTTGCGAACGACCGGATCTCCTGCCTGTGCGAACCGACCCTTCGGGTTCGGTTCGCCACCTTCGGGTATCTCCCATATTTAGAACCCGGCCAAACAATATCTTTGATGGAGAAATTGATGACTACGCTCGTCACGGGTGCGACCGGCACTGTGGGCAGTGCCATCGTCACCGAGCTCCTCGCCCGGCATCGTCCAGTCCGTGCCTTGGTGCGGTCGGCTTTCCAGGCGAGGGCGGTCCTGCCGCCAGAGGTCGAACTGGTGGAGGGCGACATTACCGACCCGACTGCCGTCCGACGGGCCACCGCCGGCGCGACAGCGGTTTTCCATGCCGCAGGCCTTCCGGAGCAGTGGCAGCGTGACACAGAGGTCTTTGAGCAGGTCAATGTGGGCGGTACACGGAACGCCGTGAGGGCAGCGCTCGATGTCGGCGTCGACACGTTTGTCTACACCAGCACCATTGACGTCTTCGAGTGGCCCAGGCACGGCACGTTCGACGAGATGCGCATCGATGCGCATCCGAAGAATACGCACTACGAGCGCTCGAAGCAGGCTGCAGACCGTCTCGTCGTCGAAGCGCTCGATGTCGGCCTCCCGGCTCGTTTCATCCACCCGGCTGGCGTCTACGGCCCGGCACCGGTGATCACTCCTGGGCTCAACAGGCTCCTTGTGGATCTCGCGACAAACAAGATCCCGATGCTTCTCCCGGGCGGGCTCCCCGTAGTGCATGCCGCCGACTGCGCGCGCTTGCATCTCGCGGCCGAAAAAGCCGAGGCCGGGAGCCGCTACATCGCCAGCGAGCGGTACCTGAGTCTCGCCGAGCTCGCCCGTGCCGTGCACGATGCGTGGCCGAGCGCCAAACTACCGCGCGTGATGCCCCGATGGTTCGCCTACGTCCTAGCCGAGATGGGAGAGGCCGTCGCAAAGGTAACCCACAAGCCGCCGCTCCTTGCCAGAGGGCAACTGTCCTTCGTCAGCCATGAGGTTCGACCTGATTCGAGCCGGGCACAGCGTGAGCTCGGCTGGAGCCCCCGCTCCTTCGACTCAGGTCTCACCGAGACTCTCCGCTCCATGGTTGAAGCCGGTCAGCTGCGACCCTGACACGCGGAACTCTCCGGTGCCGTCGCCGTTGACCTCGATCCCTCAGTTGGGGTTGGTCGTTGGTCAGCTCGGCGGTTCGCCCGTAGTGTCCTCTGCTGTTCGAGGGTGGGCCGTCGCGTGACGCTGCGGGGTGCGCCGGGGTTCCACGTCTCCCGGGATGGTGCGGTCTTCTCCTCTCCGGTCCTCGTTGGGGCGGGTGCTGGTGGGTCAGGTGGCGGCCGGGAAGCCGGTCAGTCGCCGCCAGGCGGTGGTGAACGCGTTCGCCCAGGGCCAGGTACGCTCGATCCGTAGCCATCGGCGGCGGGCGTGGCCGGCAAGGCGGGCCGCTGTGCGCGACCTGACCCGCCTGGAGCTGATCACCGAGGCGGTGGAAGGTCACGACTGCCCGAACTGTGACGCGCCCGCTGGCAGCGCCTGCCGCATGCGGGGTGGGAAGGCCACCGCGAAGTACCACACCCCCCGCTTCGTCCTCGTTCCCACACTCCGCGAGGAACCGGAGATCCCCGTCCCGCCGAACGGCGTCCCGGCCGCGCATGGAAGTAGAGCCCCGCGCTCGCGGTCCTGCCCATGCCCCGCACCGAGCGACCCGTCCGAATCGGGTACGAGAGGACGTCGACCGGTCGGTAGGAGCGGGCGAGCCGGCTCGCCCCGCGCCGGGCGGAGTGCCACAAGTTCCTCTCCGAGCCGATCAGCACACGCATCAGGGTGAGGCAGGAGCTGGAGAAGATGCTCGCGCCGGCCCGCCAGTTCAAGTAGGCCGCCCCTGAGACGCCGGTCATCTTCACCGCGCACGAGCTTCCACACCCTTGTTACGCGTCGGATGGACGCATAATATGCGTCCATCCGACGCGTTTCATTCGTACTTCCGAGGAGCGGAAAAGCTCGCCATGACCGACATCACCAGTGCGTTCCGGCCGGAGCAGCAGGACCTCGAGCTCGCCCTCCCACTCCGCTTCGACGATCCCGCGGACGAGAGGGAGCACCGCAAGCAGCGGCTTGCGGGGGCCTGCCGGGTCTTCGGAAGGCTCGGCTTCGCCGAGGGTGTCGCCGGGCACATCACCGTGCGCGACCCGGAGTTCCCCGATATGTTCTGGGTCAACCCCTTCGGGATGTCCTTCCGCCACGTGAAGGTCTCCGACCTGATCTTGGTTGACCACGAGGGCACCGTCCGGCACGGGCGGAGACCGGTGAACAAGGCCGGGTTCGTCATCCACTCCGCTATCCACCATGCCCGGCCCGACGTCGTCGCCGCCTGCCACGCCCACGCGGTTCACGGCAAGGCTTGGTCGAGCCTCGGCAGGGTCCTGGACCCGATCACCCAGGACGCCTGTGCCCTCTATGAGAACCACGTGGTGGTGCGCGACGGGGCGGGTGCGGTCGTCATCGAGGAGGATTCCGGAAGGCTGTTGGCCGAAGGGCTGGGAAACAAGCGCGCGGCGATCCACCAGAACCACGGCGTCTTCACCGTAGGCGAGAGCGTCGACGAGGCCGCCTGGTGGTTCATCAGCATGGAACGCAGCGCTCAGGCGCAACTCCTGGCGGAGGCAGCCGGGACCCCCAGGCTCATCAGCCCCGAGGCGGCGCGCCACACCCGGGAGCAGACCGGTTTCCCGCTCGCCGGCTGGTTCTCCTTCCAGCCGTTGTGGGACGAGATCGTCCGCACCGACCCCGACCTCTTCGGATGACGGGCTCGTGCGCGTCCGCGCCGGAGGCCGAGGGGGGTGGCCAGGACCTGGTAGTGGGGTCGGCCGGCTGGTGGAAACAGCGCTACGCTGCACGAGCCGGGCGGCGCCCCCGGGCAGGCGGCCTCACTCTCGGATCGATCATGGACGTGGCTCTCGAGATCGCCGATCGTGAGGGCCTGGACGCCCTCACGATGCGAGCCGTCGCCGACCGCTTGGACGTACGGCACACCTCGCTGTACCGGCATGTGGCCAGCCGCGATGAGCTGCTCGTGGAGCTGGTCGACCACATGCTCGGCGAAGTCGGCCTCCCGGGGCCGGGCCCTGACTGGCGGGCCGACACGGAAGCGGGGGCCCGTGAGTACCGTCGCGTGATCCGTGCGCACAAGGCCCTCGTCCCTCTGATACCCCGTGGCCAGCTCCTGGGCCCGAACGCCCTGCGAGCCCGGGAACACGGCCTGAGGCTGCTGACGCAGGCCGGATGGCCGCCCGCGCCGGCAGTGCGGATCTACCTCACCGTGACCCACTACGTCGTCGGTGCCGTGGTGCTGGACACCGGCGGCGCGGCCCGCACCGCCGAGCAGCGTGCGGCCATGGCCGACCTGTTCACGTCCCTTCCCGCAGGCCGGCACCCACTCGTCACCACGCACTCCGCGCTCCTCGGAGGCCCGGACGGTGACGAGGAGTTCGACTTCGGCCTGCGGTGCCTCCTCGACGGCATCGCTGCCCAGGAACGGAGCCTTTGATGGCCGACACAATCATGCAGACCGCCGATCAGTGGTACGCCGGCGGCACACGCCTCACCCTCAAAGGCCGCGCAGGCAGCCACGAACTGTTCGTCCGTCAGGACGGCCCTCCCAGCGGGGCACACGTCACGCTCCTGCACGGGTTCCCGACGTCGTCCCACGACTGGTCCATCACCGCGCCCGCACTGGCGGAGTCGGGGCACCGGGTCACCACCTTGGACCTCCTCGGCTTCGGGCACAGCGACAAGCCTCGGAAGCACATGTACTCGCTCCTGGAGCAGGCCGATCTGGTGGAGGACCTCTGGTCGCTGCTCGGCATCGGCGACACCGCGCTGGTCGCCCACGACTACGGAGTCAGCGTCGCCCAGGAGCTTCTCGCCCGCACCCCCCAACGGATCACCGCTATGGCCTGGCTGAACGGCGGCCTCTATCCCGATCTCCATCGCCCGATCCGCATCCAACGACTCCTGCACAGCCCCCTGGGTCCACTGCTCGCCCCTCTCATCAGCGAACGCGGCTTCCGCGCGTCAATGCGCCGCGTCCTGAACCGGCCTGTCTCCGACCTGGACCTGCACGCCATGTGGAACTGCGTAGCGCAAGATCGGGGTCATCTGCTGGCGCCGGGCCTGCTCCGCTACATCGACGAGCGACGCATGCACCAGGCCCGGTGGATCTCGGCCCTGGAGACGCACCAGGGCCCCACCTTGTTCGTCTGGGGACCGGACGATCCTGTCAGCGGGGCCCACGTGCTGGCCCGCATCCGTGAGCGCATGCCCCACGCGACCGTGACCGAACTCGCCGGCCCGCCTGCTGCCGGTCACTACCCACAGGTCGAGGCTCCCGACGAGACCGTGTCCGCCCTCCGGGCGTTCTTTGGGGTGCTGTCACGTTGACTGGTGGGTGAGGTGATCTTCGGGTTGGTCGGCCTGTGGTGGAGAGTGTGTCGCTGTCGTACAAGGGACACCGCTACCTGGCAGAGAGGGTTTCGGTCTGCCCTGCCATCCGTTGCTCGGCCGCTACCGGATCCCGAGCGAGAAGACCTTGCGCACCGTTCTGGGGCGGCTGGATCCCGGTGAGGTCAGCGCGGCCGGCTACGACCACCTGCGGCCTCTGCTGTCCGCGGTGTCCCACTCTCCCGAGCCGCTCATGCCTGACGGGGGCATCGAACGCGAACAGCGCCGCGCCCACCGGGCGGCCGCCCGCGCCGAACCGGTGCGCTGACGCCGGTGAGCGGCAACTGCAACGGTCGGATCTACACGGGCAAGGTATGCCGTCTCACCGGAGGCAATCCGGTCCGTGTCGAAGGCGTAGGGGGAACCTACTTCCAGCTCGTCTCCCTCAACCTCATGTATTCAGCTACGGCCGTGACTTGATGCCCCGACAGAAGAAGGGTGCCTGCCACCTGCGATGATCTGGATTTCCTAGATCAAAACCGTCGCAGAGAAGAGACACCCAACAGGTGCAGGCTACCGAATGGGATCACCGGCTTGCCGTGCGGGCCGATGGCAAGAACCTGACCGGCCACGCGGGCGTGGTGCTGCTGCGGAAGGTCGCCGACCGCGTCGGCCTGGCCACCGTGCTCAGCGCGGCGCTGCCGAAGGGCACTGGGCCTGGCTGGCGTGACCGGGGCATGGCGCTGGTCCAGCTGGCCTGCGCGATCGTGCTCGGCGCGACGAACATCCTGGAAGCCGAGCAACTGCAGCACCACTGGAAGAGCCTGTTCCCGCGGCCGGTCTCGGACAGCACCCTGCGCCGCACTCTGGAGGCGATCGACGGTCCGGTGGCGGCGCGGATCGAGCGCGTGCGCGCCGTGGTCCGGCGCATGGTGTGGACCCTGCTCGCCCTGCGCCCCGGCGGCTTCCCTTGGATCGCGGTGTGCGGCAGAGAACTCACCGGCTGGTACGTCCTCGACCTCGACGCCACCATCGTGACCTGTAGCAGCAAGAAGGAGGGTGCGGCCGGCACCTTCAAGGGCAGCTTCGGCCACATGCCGCTGGGAGCGTGGGTGGCCAACACCCGCGAGTGTGTCGCCATGCTGCTGCGACCCGGCAACGCGCCGCCGAACGATGTCGACGACCACAAGAGTGTCCTGGCCTCGGCGTTTCGGCAGCTCCCGCTGCCGCTGTGGTCGAAGCTGCTGATACGGATCGACGGCGCGGCCTTCAGCCACGACGTCCTCGGCCACCTCCAGAGCCTGACCACCAGCCGGCGCCGGGTGCGCTGGGTGACCGGCTGGGCCATCAACGACGCCGACGAGAAGGCCATCGCCCGGCTGCCGGAGAAGGTATGGACGGCGGCGCTGCGGCAAGACGGCCAACTGCACGAGATCAAGGGCCCCGACGGCGAATGGCTGTCCTACCAGGTCGCTGAGCTGACCGGGGTCCGTGACCTGACCGGCTGGCCCCAGGGGATGCGGTTGATCGTGCGCCGGGTCAAGCCCTCGCGCCGGGATGCGAAGAAGCTGACCGCCTTCGAGAAACGCACCGGCTGGCGCTACCAGATCGTCGCCACGAACATCCCCTCCCACCAGGGACTTTCCGGGGTACCCGGCTCCGGCCAGGTCTGGTTCGTCGACGCCCTGTACCGCGATCACGCCGAGGTCGAGGACCGCGTCAAAGCGATCAAGCGGGTCGGCCTCGGGCTGCTGCCCTCGAAATCCTGGCAGTTCAACGCCGCCTGGGTGCTGGCCGCCACGCTCGCCGCCGACCTCGACACCTGGACCCGGCTCCTCCTCCTGCACGACGAGCCCGAACTCGCCGCCGCCGAACCGGAGACGATCCGCAGGAAGCTCTACCACCTGCCCGCCCGCCTCACCTCCCACGCCCGCCGCCGCACCCTCCACCTTGACCGCACCTGGCCCTGGGCCGGCGCGTTCACCGCCGCCTGGAAGCGCGCCACCGAACTCCCGGCCCGTACCTGACGACCGGCCACCACCCCGACGACACCGGAGAGGAGAGGACCGCAGCACCCCCGGGGCCCGTGGAACCCGACGCCCCGCAGCGTCACGCGACGGCCAGTCCCGACACGGCACGGGACATACCGGGCAGCCAGCCGCACACGGCGACGCCGTCACGCCACCGAAGAATCGAGGTCGATGGTCTTGCCGCCGGGGGGAGGGCGTGATCTCGACGGAGCGGCAGAGCCGCTGGACGAGCGGCCACCCGTGCCCGCCCGGCAGGACCTCGTCGGCGGAGCGTTCGCAGCGGGGTGCCTCGACCGTACACGGAGCAGGCGAGCATCACGGCGACCTCACTTCACCGGAGCCGGCGGCCCGCTGCCGCCGCCCTGGCGCCCGGGGAATCGGCCGCACAGGGCAAGGCCCGTACCGCACCGCCCGTCCCGCCCACGGGCGGGACGGGCGGTGCGGTACGGGCCGGGGAAACACCCCGCTCTTCGCACGCCGCTCGTGAACTGGGACAATGCCCTGATGAGCGAAGACCTTGAAGTGACCGCGACCTCGGTCGACGGCGTACGCGTCGTACAGGCCGGCGGTGAGTTCGACGCGGACGAGGCCGGGACGCTGGCTGAGGCGCTCGTCACGCCTTTCGACGGCACCGCCCTCGGCGTCGTCGCCGACCTGTCCCGGGTCACCTTCGCCGACTCCTCGTTCCTCCACACGCTCATCGAGGCGCACCGGTGCCACACGGCGGCCGGTGTCCCGTTCGTGCTCGCCCAGCCCCACCCGACGGTCCAGCGGCTGCTGGACCTGACCGACACGGCCCGCTTCTTCACCATCGCCCCCACGACGACCGCCGCTCTGGACGAGATCCGGAGAGCACGCAGCAACGGTCACAACGTCCGGTGAACGGCGTACCGGAGCGGCGCACGGTGCATCGCGAGCAGAAAGCGGCGGACGTGGCGACGCCGCGAGGGGGAAGCGCGGCGATCGAGCCCGCCGACGGCCATGAGCAGCCTCCCGGCACGCCGAGGGGCACGCGTGCAGCCCCTTCCGCACCGGGGCCCGGCACCCACGGACACCGTCCCCCGCCCGTGCCGGTCACGCACGAGCAGCGACCCGGTACGGCCGCCGCCGCCCGTGAGCGGGTGCGCAGGCTCCTCGACGGACACGCCGGGGCGCCTCTGCCGCCGCACGTGGTCGGCGACATCCTGCTGGTCACCTCGGAACTCGTCACCAACGCGTTGCGGCACGGGGGCGGCATCGCGGCCTTCCACGCGGAGCTCGACGGCGGCACCGTCCGCATCAGGGTGACCGACCGCTCGCCCACGCCGCCCAGCACCGCGGCGCGCCGCCGCGTCACCACCCCGGGCGGCTTCGGCTGGCCCCTCGTCCAGCGCCTCAGCCGCAGTGTCACGGTCACCCCCGACCTCGGCGGCAAGACCGTCGAGGTCGTCCTCCTCCTCGCTCCCGACGGCGCCTGACCAGGAGGCTCCCCGGCGGAGGTCAGCCGAGCCGGGTGCCCCACGGGGGAGCTTTCCGGACCACGAGGGAACGGCCGCCGCGACGTCCGCGACGTCCGCGGCGGCCGGGTGCCGGAGACGCCGTCAGCCCTGCCGGACCTTGAAACGCGGCTCCTTCTTGTTGAGGACGAACGTCGTCCCTCTGCGCCTGACGACCTGGGCGCCGGGCCTGGCCTTCAGCGCGCGCAGCGACCTGCGTACCTTCATCGCTCTTCCTTCCTTCGCGTGGGGGCGGGGCGTCAGCGCACTTCGCGGTACTGCACGTGCCGGCCGGCTGCGGGGTCGTACTTGCGCAGTACGAGCCGATCGGGGTCGTTCAGCCGGCTCTTGCGGGTCACATAGGTATGACCGGTGCCGGCCGACGACCGGAGTGTCACGACGGGGCGCCTGTCGGTGCGGGCCATCCCTTTCCCCTCTCGCGGGAGATCCGGGCGCTCCGGCGGTGGGGCGGGCGATTCGGACCGGCGGGCCGAACGTCTCCGCCGGAGCGACAGGCGCAACCGTGCCGTTGCTCATGACATTCCCGCGCCGGTGGCGTGAAGACCGTCACCTCGTGGTCGGCGGCCGCGCGGTGTGGTCCGGGTGGCCGCGGGACCGGCGGGCTTCCTTCATCTCGGCTTCGTACAGATGGTCACGGCCGTCGGCGAGATTGCGCACCACGTCGCGTTCCACGTCGGCGAAGGGCCGGTAGTAGGTCCTGTTGTAGGCCTCGATGATCTGGAACGTCCAGTGCCCCGGGATCACGTTGCGGCCCAGGATCTCCCGCTCGACCACGTCGGCATGGCCGGAATGACCGGCTTCGCGGAGCAGGCGGACGGCGTTGTCCAGCTCCAGGTCGGCGCTGCCGGTCAACTGGTGGAAGGCGTAGAGGTGCCCTCGCGCCCGCTCCGTGGTCTCCAGCGCCTTGGACAGTGATCCAAGCGCATGCACGGTTTCGTCGCTCATGTGCTCGGGGCGCTGGTGGGCGGCGTCCGGTGAGTCCATGGGGTCTTGCGTCATCACGTCGGTATGCCCTCGGGTGGGCGGGGGTTAGCATCCGGTCGGCCATTTGCCGGGCCGTGCACCGCCGCCGGAGACCCTGCCGCGGTCCGGCGCGGCCCCGTCCGGCCCGCGGACCGCGGGGCGCCGGTGCGGCGGCGAGCACAGCCACACGCGCCGGTGGGGGCCGCCCGTGGAGGGCGAGCAGGTTCCCGCACGGCGGGTCCGGGCCCCGTGCCGTGCGTACGCTCCGGCTCGCCGCCGGGTGCGATCCGCACCGGCGGTCACGGCGCGTGCCCGCCCGTGCGCGTTCGCCGAGCGCTCGGTGGCTCGATCACCCCTACCGCGGAGAGGGGAACAGGGAGGCGGTACCGCTCAGGTCGAGGAGCCGTGCCACAGCGGGGCTTCGGGCGCCGAGGGCCATGGATTTCCCCCGGTCCCGTGCGTCGTCCCGCATCCCCAGGAGCACGTTCAGTCCCGAGCAGTCCAGGAAGGGCACACCCTGAAGGTCCAGCTCCAGGCCGGTGCGCGACCGTCCCAGTGCCTCCTCCAGGGCGAGCCTCAGCGCCGGAGCCGTGTCGAAGTCCAGCTCGCCTCGGAGCACCACCACCAGGCGCCCGTCGCTCCCGGGGTAGGTGTCCGTCGTGAAGGGCGGCGGGGCCGCCGGGATCGCGGCAGCCGCTGTCGCCGCACCCCACCGTCCGGATCCGTGTACGTACTCGTGCTCTGCCATGGCGGCCTCTCCCAAGTCCACCGGTCTTCCCCCTCCAAAGTCACTCCCGAGCATGTGACCCGTCAAGAGTTACACGAAACTCAGTTCGTGTCTTCTCCTGCGTCCTCCTCGGCCATAGGATCAAGCCATGGGTGCAGTGCCAGAACCGCACAACGGGTGGACGTTCATCACCAACCACGCCCGTGTGCTCGCCGCCATCGCCGACAACTCGAGCGTGCGCATCCGGGACATCGCGGCGCACTGCCGGCTCACGGAGCGCGCCGTCCAGAAGATCATCGCCGACCTGGAGCAGGCGGGGTATCTGTCCCACACACGTGAGGGGCGCACGAACAACTACCGCATCGAGCAGGCGAAGGTGCTGCGGCATCCGGCCGAGGCCGGACTCACGGTGGCGGCACTGCTCTCCCTGCTCGTCGCGGACGAGGCCGACCGCGCCGCCGGCCCGGACACCGAAGCGCGCTGACCTCGCGGTCCGAGTGCTGGCTCGCGGAGTCGGGGCGCGGGCCGAGGCGTCGGCGATACGCCGCAGGACCTCCGAGCCCGGCACCGCCGCCGCCCGCGATCGCGGAGAGCCCCGGGCCCGTTCCGAACCCCCGGACGCCGGGCCGGTCCCCGCCCCGTGGGCGAGCGTAGGCTGAAGACGCAGGCGCGTTGTTCGCCGTCGTCTGCCGCACCGCAGGACTGTGGCCCTCTCGTACGTCGAGGCCGACGGGCGGACGCGGGCCTTCCCCTCCCGATGGGCCCGTCATGGCGACGCACGACTCCAGCCGCATGCTGAGCGGGTTGCTCAAGGCCTCCCACCTGGCCACCTTCGAGCAGCTGCCGGCCCTGGTGTCCGAGGGTGCCCGGCGCGCAGGCCTGGGCGACGTCCGTGTCTTCGTCGCCGATCTGCAACAGGACTTCCTGAGAGAGGTCACCGGGCGTGGCATCGACGCGGGCCTGGGCGGCCAGGAGCTGCGTATCGACGCCACCATGGCGGGCAGGGCGTTCATGACCGCCCACACGCTGTCCACCGTGACCGGGGACCGGGAGCAGTACTGGCTGCCGGTTCTGGACGGCACCGAGCGCCTCGGGGTGCTGCGCGCCGATGCCCGGCCGGACGGGGGCGGCGACGCCGCGGAGACGATGGAGGCGCTGGCGTCGCTGGTGGGTCTTCTGCTGGTGTCCAAACGTGCCAACAGTGATTCCTTCGCCCGACTCACCCGGGTGCGTCCCATGACGGTCTCGGCCGAGATGCAGTGGACCCTGATGCCGCCCCGGACCTTCGCCAACGGCACGGTCACCATCGCCGCGCAGATGGAACCGGCGTACGAGACCGCCGGGGACGCGTTCGACTACGCTCTGGCCGCCGATGTGGCGCACCTCGCCGTCTTCGACGCCATGGGGCACGACACGACGGCAGGCCTGACCGCGAACCTGGCGATGGCCGTGTGCCGCAACCGGCGGCGTCACGGCGCCTCTCTGGCGGACGTGTGCCAGGCGGTCGAGCAGCTGCTGGTCCAGCAGTTCGACCATGCCTGCTACACCACGGCCCTCCTGGCCGACCTCGATCTGGTCACCGGCCGCCTGGCGTGGGTCACCTGCGGTCATCTGCCACCGGTACTGATCCGCGACGGCCGCTGGGTCGCGCATCCGGAGTGCCCGCCGTGCCACCCGCTGGGCACCGAACTGGGCATGCCGCTCACGGTGTGCCGTGAGCAGTTGCAGCCCGGTGACCGGTTCGTGCTGTACACGGACGGCATCACCGAAGCCCGCGATGCCGACGGCGAGGAGTTCGGTCTCGGCCGCTTCGTCGACTTCGTCATCAGGCGTCAGGCGGACGGACTGCCCGTGCCGGAGACCCTGCGGCGGCTCATTCACGCGGTCCTCGACCACCACCACGGCAAGCTCAAGGACGACGCCACCGTCCTGATCTGCGAATGGCACGGCAACCGCCACACAGCCGGTCACGCGCAGACGAAGTCCCGGTCGTGAGACCGGCGGGGGAGCTCATCGGTCGTGGAAGGGGCGACGACGGCCGGCCGCGGCCGGCCGTCGTCATCCCCTCCGCCGGTCTGGACCGGGAACCACCAGGTCCAGACCGGTCGGTGCGGCCCCCTCCGTTCCCGTTCCTCCACCGGAGCCGAACCGACTGCCGCGAGGACACCTACGGCTGTCCACCGCGCGGAAGCCTGACGGCCGCCGGACGGACCGCGGCCCCTCCCGCCCGTGCGGGTTGCCGCGGGGCGGGAGGACGTCCCAACCCTCCCGCGACCGCGCTCAGTCCGCGGGGCGGGAGGACGTCCCAACCCTCCCGCGACCGCGCTCAATCCGCGGGGCCGGAGGACGTCCCCGGCCCAGCCCCGAGCCCCGGTCCGCCACCGCTCGGCCCTCTTCCGACAAGCCGGGCGCGGTGCGCACGAAGGACCGCGGCACGGTACGCCGGACGCGCGGGGGGAGATCCTGGAGCTGAAGGAGACCATCAACACGATGGTCGACCAGCTGTCGTCGTTCGCCGCCGAGGTGACCCGGGTCGCCCGTGAGGTGGGCAGCGAGGGGCGGCTGGGCGGCCAGGCCGAGGTCGAGGGCGTCTCCGGCACTTGGAAGCGGCTCACGGAGAACGTGAACGAGCCGGCCGGGAACCTCACCCGCCAGGTCCGCGCCATCGCCGGCGTCACCAGCGCCGTCGCCGAGGGCGATCTCACCCGGTCGATCACGGTCGAGGCGCCGGGGGAGGTGGGCGACCTCAAGGACAACATCAACGCGATGGTGGAGTCCCTGCGCGCCACCACCCGCGCCAACGAGGAGCAGGACTGGCTCAAGACCAACCTCGCCCGGATCTCCGGGCTGATGCAGGGCCATCGCGATCTGGCGGTGGTGGCCGAGCTGGTCATGGCCGAGCGCCGTACTGGCCTCAGGCGACACCCAGGCGGTCGCCGAGTCGCTGCTCGAACACGCCCCCCGAGAAGGAGTCCGCCGAGCGCAACCGGCTCGCCCTCCAGCTCCAGCACGCCATCATGCCGCCACGCCGCGCACCGCTCGACGCCCCCGGTCTCGAGGTCGCCGTCCGCTACCGCCCGGCCGAATCGGAGTCCCTCGTCGGCGGCGACTGGTACGACGCGGTCGTGCTGCCGTCCAAACGCATCCTGCTGTGCGTCGGCGACGTCGCCGGCCACGGCATCGAGGCGGCCACCGGCATGGTGGTGCTCCGCAACGCCGTGCGCGGCCTCGCGGTCACCGGCGCCGGCCCGGCCCAACTGCTGTCCTGGCTCAACACCGTGGCGCACCATCTGACCGAGCACATCACCGCCACCGCCGTCTGCGGCCTGTACGACCCCGAGTCCCGCATGCTGCGCTGGGCCAGGGCAGGACATCTGCCCCCGGTCCTCGTACGCGGTGCCGGCGCCACCACCCTTCCCATGCCCGGCGGCCTGCTCCTGGGCGCCCTCGGCGACGCCCAGTACGAGGAGTCCGACGTCCAACTGGATCCGGGCGACACCCTCCTGATGTACACCGACGGCCTCGTCGAGCGCCGGGACACCTCCGTCCACGACTCCCTGACCCAGCTGCTCGGCACCGCCCAGACCGCCTCCGCGACCCTGGACCGGCGACTGGACCATCTGCTCACCCACAGCAAGTCCGACACCGACGACGCCACCTGCCTCATCGGCGTCCGGGTGCTCTGATCCGGCATGCGGGGGCGGGACGGGCCCTCTCGGGGTGGGCCCCCGCACACGGAACGCGTCGCCCGAGCTCCGCACCCCGGGACCTCCCGCCGCACCCACCGTGCGGCTTCGCCGCACGGCAGCGGTCACCGCCGCCGACGCGGCCTACGTCGAGCCGGTGCGAAGGGCCGTCCTCCGCGTGTGCGGGGAGTGCGTGTCGGCGAGGTCGGCCCCGGCGCGGCGGCAGGAGACCCGGGGAACCGCGGGGAAGCTCGTTCCGCCCGGCCGGACGCTCCGCAAGGACTGCCGAGTGCCGCGTCAGGCGAGGTCGGACCCGGCCCGCCCTAGCTTGACTCTGTCGGGGATCTTGGAGTTTCCCGGTACGGCGGCGTGATCAACAGGCATGCTCGGGGCTGTTCGAGGACCGATGCAGTTGTCGAGGTGCCCGTTGTCGCTCCGTGCCCGTTCTGGGTGAGCAAATCCCGTCTCTGACCGTGCAGATGGCGCGGGCGAGCAACCCGGGCGGTACGACGGCGATGTGGGTGAGAGACCGGCTCGACGGGCGGTTCGTGCGGGCCGCCTCACTCAAGAAGCGTGAGCTCGCCAACCTCGCCGGCGACCACCTCGCCGATGTCGCCGACGCCACCGAACAAGGCATCCACCGCGTCAACCACAACCCACGACTGCCGTGGTCCTTCCTCGCCCACACAGGCCTGACCATCCACCCACCACACCCACCGAACTTACGAAAAGATCAGTAAAGGGACATGCGGAGGATTCCCGTTGCGGCGGAGTGACGGTGAGGATCACTACTGAGGTCGGCCGCGTCCCACGGCGGGACACCATTCGATCGAGTAGCGTGACGACCGGTTGTCCCGAGATCGAAGGAAATGCCCTTATGGCGGCTGTCGGTAGAAGACCCCTGCTCAAGGCAGGTTTGAGCGCAGCTGGATTTTCCTTCTTGGCGGGGTGTGCGCAGAGCGGCAAGCCGGGCGAGGGCGGCGCATCACCATCGGCCACGAACTATGTCCAGCCGGACGGACCCCAGGTTCAGAGAGCCGATCAGGCGCGCTACAGGAACGGGAAATTCTACCGGTTTCCCATGGCTGCCACCGTCGGGCCCGTGGACCTCGGAGGCGTCGTCGTGAACGCCTGGAGCTATGAAGGCAGAGTACCAGGGCGGGAAATGAGGCTGCAGCCCGGCGACACCGTACGGGCCGACGTGTCGAATCGCCTGCCAGCACCCACCACCGTGCATTGGCATGGCCTGGACATCAGAAACAACATGGACGGAGTCCCCTATGTGACGCAGGACCCGATCGGGATGGGAAACTCATTCCTTTATGAGTACGTAGCATCCACACCGGGAACCTACTACTACCACCCCCACGACGGCCTTCAGTTCGACCACGGCCTGTACGGACCGCTGATCATCGAGGACCCGGACGAACCGAGGTCGTACGACGAAGACTGGACCGTGGTATTCGACGACTGGATCGACGGTGTCAACGGACTCACACCCGAGAGTGTGTACGCTCAGTTGAAACGAGGCATGGCCGCCAAGGGGGAACCGCAAGCCCTCATGGAGGCCGTGACGCTTCCCTCGGACGCGAATAGCCGGCTTCTGGGAGGTGATCCCGGAGACTTGAACTATCCCTATTACCTGATCAATGGGAGAGTTCCGTCCGCGCCGGTGGTGTTCTCCTCCAAGCCTGGCCGGCGTGCCAGGATCCGACTCATCAATGCGGGTGCCGACACCGCTTTCCTCGTTGCCCTCGGCGGGCACAGGATGACGGTGACGCACACCGACGGAAGTCCCGTCGAGCCGGTGGAGGCAGACCGCATTCTCCTGGGTATGGGTGAACGGTACGACGTCCTGGTCACCCTGAAAGACGGCGTATTCCCACTCGTTGCCCTCGCGGAAGGTAAGGGCGCGTCCGCGTTCTCTCTCGTCAGGACCGGCGCCGGGGAGGCGCCCAAGCCTTCAGTGCGCCCGGCCGAACTGGACGGAAAACTCGTCGGAGGGGGAAACCTGTCCGACCTCAGATCGACCCCTGCCGTGAGACTCGACGATCAGAAGGCCGATCAGACCATCCGGCTCTCCCTGACGGGCCAGATGGACCCGTATGTATGGGCACTGGACGGGAAGAAGTACGATCCCCGCGTTCCTCTAGCCGGTCTGACGGAGGGTCGGCGCGTGAGCATCAGCTACACCAACAAGACCGGCATGTGGCATCCCATGCACTTCCATGGCCATTCATTCTTCGTCGGGGATCTCTCCGGCCCGCGCAAGGACACCGTGATCGTCCTGCCTGGCCAGACGGTCAATTGCTACTTCGACGCCGACAACCCCGGCCACTGGGTCACGCATTGCCATAATGCCTATCACGAGAGAGCCGGCATGATCGGGGTGCTCGCCTACCGCGTGTAGAAACGGTTGCTGATCTTTTCCGTCTGTTCATCGCGCTCGTCGTCCAGCTCTCCGCGACGCGGCCCATCGGCTTGCCTGGTCCGACTGGCGCCGCCGCCACCAGTCACGATCACGCACCAGTGACTACCGGCGGCAAGCAGCATCCCAGACATGAAGATCACGATCTAGGTCGAACCCCTCTTCTGCGACACCGCCTGAACTGGAAGCGCGCGTCGATGGCCGGGGCCCTGGGCTACCACTCCACCGACCCCGAACGCGGGGTCCGCCTGTGCTTCCACCTCAAGCCCGGCAGCTACGACACCACCGCCCTCATTGAGGTCCTGGAACAGATGAAGGCGTTCTACCGCGGCGAGCAAATGGTGCTGGTCTGGGACGGCCTGTCCGCCCACTGGACCCGGGCGATGCAGGCATGGGCGGCGCGAGCAGGACTGGCTGACCCTGGAGCGATTACCCGCCTACGCTCCCGAGCTGAACCCGATGGAGTTGTTGTGGTCCTCACTCAAGAAGCGTGAGCTCGCCAACCTCGCCGGCGACCACCTCGCCGATGTCGCCGACGCCACCGAACAAGGCATCCACCGCGTCAACCACAACCCACGACTGCCGTGGTCCTTCCTCGCCCACACAGGCCTGACCATCCACCCACCACGCCCACCGAACTTACGAAAAGATCAGTGGTCCCTACCGGTCCTGTCGCCGCTGGGCCAGACGCCGGTCGCCCGGTGCACGGCCTTGGCGCCGGACCGGTCGACCACGCTGCGCACGACGGCGAAAATGGCACCCTGCACGGCGGCCGCGAGCAGGATCTCGCCCCATTTCCGGTCGGGGTCAAGGGCGTCGGGCGCGTCGTCCTCGTGGCGCAACGCCTTCCACGCCTTCCGGAAGGCCAGTCCGGCGAGCGCGCCGCCGCCCCAGCCCAGGGCGAAGCCGACCGGCTTGTAGACGAGCGGGACCTTGCCCTTCCTCTTCAGCTTCATCTTGTCCATGCGTCCCCCTTCACCTGTTTCGCGCAGTGCACACCTGACTCGTTCCGAATGGACGCGCACGCGTATCCACGCCCGCGTCATCCGGGTCCCCGACTGGCGCGTGCCCCCTCCGGCACCGCGTACACGTGCTGTTTCGTTCCCCGGCGCCACAGGGATCAGCCGTGTCGCAGTGGGCCGCCGGGGCGACGGCCGTGGTCCGCGGCCGAGCGGGGCCGGGACGGGGCCACTCGCACGGCAAGTGGGCGCGGGGCGCGCACGGACGGCGAAGGAATCCCCGTTGGGAGGGCAGCCGGTGTGCCGTCAAGGGCTCTGGTGGACGATGTGCCCACGCGACCGCCGGACGGGGCATGTGCGGACGCCGGTCCGTCTGGAAGTCGGCCGGCGAGTTTGCTAGACGTGGGGGATGCATGAACGTGACCACACTCCATCGGCCCCGGGCACCGCGCTCGGCGTCCTCAGCTGCGGCCGGCGTGGAAACGCCTGGGTCGTCACCCTGGGCGGTGATCTCGGGCCGGACGCGCTGGCCGGCGTATCGCGGCAGCTCGACGACGTGGCCGGCGAGGGCCGGGCCATCGTGGTGGACACGAAGTCGGTGACCTCCGCCGACCCGGCCATGCTCGCCCTCCTGATGAAGCTCCAGGAAGAGGCGTCACTCTACGTGGCCGCTCCTTCGCCGCCCGTGCGGGAGCTGCTCGAGAGAGCCGGCCCGCGTACGTCGGTCCGTACCGTCACCTCACTCGGAGAGGCCCTGGACGCGCTCGGCGCCGGGCCCTCCTGACCGCCCGTACCGGCGAGGGAGCGCGTGCCGTGCGCAGCGTGGGAGTGGAGGAGGAGCTCCTCCTCGTGGACGCGGAGAGCGGTGAGCCCCGCGCCGTCTCGGCGGCCGTTCTGGATGCCGCCGCCAGGGAGAGCGCGGGGGATGAGCAGGTCTTGCCCGCCTCCGGTGACGGAACGCGTCGCGGACCTCCCGGCGGGGAGGTCCGTTGGGCGAACGCGACCGGTACCCGGGACGGCACCGGTTGCGGGCGCCCGGGTTCCGGTCCCGTGCAGGCAGGCCCTCACATGTTCTTGCGAGCCTTGCCCTTCAGCTCTTCGGCGGTGCCGCGGGCCGTCTGCTCGGCCTCGGCGGCCTTCTCCTTGCTCTCACCCGCCAAGCGGTCGGAGGTCCCCTTCGCGCGGAGATCCTCGTTGCCCGTGACCTCGCCGGCCTTCTGCTTGGCCTTGCCGACGGTCTCCTGGGCTTTGCCGCGAATCTTCTTTCCCTGTGCAGCCATGTGACATCAGCCCCTTGAGCGTCCGAACGGTTCGTCCGCTACGCCATTGCTGCTACCTCGGACGAATGCCGTCAAACCTCATCTGGCGTATTCGTCCTCGGCCTCTTCGTCGTATTCGTCCTCGTACTCGTCGTCCTCGGGTTCCTGGTCCTCGTCCTCGTACTCGTTCTCCTCCTCGTCGTCCCCGTTGCCTTCCTCGTCGTACTCGCCCTGTTCCTGTTCCTCGTCCTCCAGTGCCTCTTCGTGACTGCGCACGACTTCACCGTCACGGATTTCGCCACGCCATCCTTCGGGCTCCTCCTCGGCGAAGGTGACGTGGCGGACGAACTTCTTGAAGTCCAGCCGCAGCCGTCGGCCTTGGGCGCGCCAGAGGTTTCCCGTCTTCTCGAAGAACCCGGACGGGTAGTACTCGACGATGAGCACGATCCGGGTGAGGGACGGCGTCACGGAGTGGAAGCTCACGCAGCCGCGTGTGGTGCCCTTGGCGCCCTCGGACGTCCACATGATCCGCTCGTCGGGTATCTGCTCCTGAACGGTCGCCTTCCAGCCCCTGGTCGAGGGCCCGACCTTCACCTTCCAGTCGCTGTGCACGTCGTCGCCGTCCTTCGACACGCTGCGCACACCCTTGGTGAAGTCGCTGAACGCCTCGTACTGCGTCCAGTGGTCGTACGCCGTTCGGATCGGCACGCCCACGTCGTGGACCTCGAGGATGTCCGTGGACTTGCCACCGCCGGATTTGCGTTTGCCCTTGCCGCCGCCGAGCAGATCCTGGGCTTTGCCCACGACGTTGTCCTTGACGTCCTTGGCCTTGCTCCCGATGACGGCCTTCATGATGCCGCCGGGCAGCGGGCCGCCGTTCTCGGCCGCGTCGAGCAACTGGTCCGTGAGATCCGAGAGTTTGTCCCCGGCCCTGTCCGCCAGACTCTCGACCTGGGCGCCGAGGAAGTCGACCAGTTCGTCGCGCAGCAGATCAAGGCCGGAGACCTCGCCGCCCTTGGAGCTGTGTGCTGCCTTGGCCATGGCCCTACCTCCGCCGTCCGGCCGTCTTCTTGGCCGACGTGCTGCGCGGTGCCGCCTTCTTCGCCGCGGTCTTCTTGGCGGGCGCCTTCCTGGGCGATGCCTTCTTCGCGGCGGCCTTTTTGGGTGTCGCCTTCTTGGCGGTGGTCCTTTTCGCCGGTGCCTTCTTAGGCTCGGTCTTCTTGGCGGGTGCCTTCTTCGCCGCGGTCTTCTTCGCCGCGGTCTTCTTGGCGGCGGCCTTCTTGGGTGTCGCCTTCTTGGCGGTGGTCTTCTTGGCGGGTGCCTTCTTCGCCGCACCTCGCCTCTCGGGCCGGGCCGGGGCCTTCTTGGCGGCCGTCCTGCGCGGGCCGGGCTGCTGCCGTCCCCTCGCGGGCCTCCGGCGGCGTGGCGGCTCCTCTTCCTCTTCCTCCTCCGGTTCCTCTTCCTCCTCTTCCTCCTCCGCCTCTGCTTCGGGCTCCTCGGCTTCTTCCTCTTCCTCCTCGGGTTCTTCCTCCTCCTCGGGTTCCTCGTACTGGTCCTCCTGGTCCTCGTATTCGTCCTCCTCGTACTCCTCCTCCCCGCCCTTCTCCCCGAGGTGGAGCGTGCGCTCATGGAGCGAGTCAGCCAGATCCGCGAGCTTGCGGTCCGCCGTCGCCGTGATGGCCTTGCGTCCGGCGTCCAGCAGCTCGCCCCGTATCTGCTCGTTGAGCTCGGCCACTTGTGGCACGTCTCTCAGCCTGCGCAGCCCTTCCGCCGCCAGCTGCTGCGGATCCAGGCCGAAGCGGCGCCCCGCGATGTACGTCGCCATGGCGAAGGCGAGTCGTCCCTTCTTCGCGCGCCCCAGCAGGTATCCACCCGCAACCGCCGCCGCGAGAGCCATCTTGGTCGTGTCGTTCATGAACTGATCCCTTCGCAAAGGGCGTTGAGGAAGGCAGGGAAGATCGCAGCCCCCGCAGGACACCACCCCACACACAACTCATATGTGTATATAGTGAAATTGTAGGTTCACATGTGGAATGTGGCGCCCGCTCCGTCCCCGGAGAACGACATGGCCCCTGCAGAGCAGCCCGCGAAGCGGAAGCGCAAGGACAAGGCCGCCTGGGCCATGCGCTCCGCGGCGCAGCAGCTGGCGCAGCTGCTTGGACGGCCCCCCGAATCGGTGTCGGCCCTCAGACCGACCGAGGACGGCTGGGAGGCCGATGTGGAGGTCGTGGAACTGGAGAGGATCCCCGAGACGACCAGCGTGATGGCCAGCTACCGGGTGACCCTGGACAAGGAGGGTGACCTGGTGGCCTACGAACGGAAGCGCAGATACACCAGAGGGCAGATCGACCGCAGGCCCTGAGCGGTCGGCCCGGTGAAGGGAGGCGCCATGACCGTGGTGCCGCAGGGCGGAGGCGGTGTCTCCAGGGGCGGCAGCAGCAGCCTCTACGACGTCCTGGAACTCATTCTGGATCGCGGACTCGTCATCGACGTCTTCGTGCGGGTCTCGCTCGTCGGTATCGAGATTCTGAGGATCGACGCCCGCATCGTCGTGGCCAGCGTGGACACGTATCTCCGCTTCGCCGAGGCGTGCAACCGCCTCGACCTGGAGGCTGGCAAGAAGCCGTCGCAGCTGACCGACCTCGTGGGGGACACCGTCGAGAAGGGGGCCCACGGCAAGTCCAAGGGCGCGCTCTCCGGGGCCGTGGAGGCCGTGACGGACAGCCTCAGGGACGGCGGCGCGGACGAGCGGGACGAGCGGGACGATCAGGAGGAGGAACGGGAGCCCGTGGCACGGAAGCGGCGCGCGGCGACCCGCAGGCCCCGGCGTTCGAGGGAACGCGAGGAGGAGTGACCCATGGCCGTCTACGTGTACTCCGTCGTCGGCAAACGGCATCCGCTCCGGCTGGACGGCGTCACCGGGGTCGGCGACCCGCCGTCCCCACTGCGTACCGTGACGTCCGGATCACTGACGGCGGTCGTCAGTGACGCTCCCGAGGACCTGCGTCCCAAGCGCCGTGACCTCACGGCGCACCAGGCGGTCCAGGACCGTCTCGTCGCCGACGGCACGGTGCTGCCCCTGCGGTTCGGACTCACGGCGCCGGACGACGACGCCGTGAGGGAGGCCCTGGAGGAGCGGGCGACGGAGTACGCGGACCGCCTCGGCGCGCTGGAGGGCTGTGCGGAGTACAACCTGAAGGTCAAGCAGGACGAGGAATCCCTCCTGAGGCAGATCCTCGAGGACTCGTCCGAGGCGCGGGAACTCAACGACGCGGTCCGCGGCGGCACGGCCGGTCCCGACGTCTCCCTGGCGCTCGGCGAGCTGGTCGCCCGGGAGGTGGAAGCGCGCCACGCGTCCCTGGCCGCCGGAGTCGTCGAGGCGCTCCGTCCCTTCGCCCGGGACCAGCAGACCTCCCAGCCCGCCGGCGAGGACTTCCTGAGCGTCTCCTTCCTGGTGGCCGAGGAGCAGGAGGAACTCTTCCTCGCCACCGAGATGAGCGTCGCGAACCAGATGGGGGACGACTTCGAGTTCCGGCTCAACGGCCCGCTCCCCCCGTACAGTTTCGTCTGAGGGTGATCCCATGGGCCTGCTCACGCAGATCGTGACCCTTCCGCTGGCACCGGTGCGCGGTGTCGCCTGGGTGATGGACCGGGTGCTGGAGGCGGCGGAGAACGAGTACTACGACCCCGAGCCCGTGCAGCGGGAGCTGGCGGCCCTGGAGGCGCAGCTGCGCGCCGGGGAGATCGACGAGGAGACTTTCGACCGCCGCGAGGACGAGCTGCTGGACCGGCTGGAGGAGATCAGGGCGTTCCGGCAGGAGCGGGGTCTGCCGTGACCGATCCGCTGGCCGGCAGGACGGGGTCCTATCCGTCCAGGGCCGCGCCGTACGGGCAGGGCTCCACCGCCAATCTGGCGGACATTCTGGAGCGGGTCCTGGACAAGGGCATCGTCATCGCGGGCGACATCCAGATCAATCTGCTCGACATCGAACTGTTGACCATCAAACTCCGCCTGCTGGTCGCCTCGGTCGACAAGGCCAAGGAAATGGGCATCGACTGGTGGGAGCACGATCCCGCGCTGTCCTCGCGGGCGCGCGGGGGTGAGCGCTCGCTCGCCGAGGAGAACCGGCGGCTGAGGGCCGAGGTCGAGGCCCTGCGCCGGGGCGAGCCACTGCCCGAGGGCGGGCGCCGTCCCGTCGCCGGGGAGCAGTCCGTCGTCGACGAGGAGGCGGAGGAGGAGCCCGCCGAGGCCGAACTCGTCGAGGAGGAGCCGCCGAGGCGGTCCCGGCCGGCCCGGCGCACCAGGAAGGCACGCGATGAGTGACCGCGTCAGCTACGTCTACGCCGTGCTGCGGGAGGCGCCCGGCCTGGGGGAGGCCGTCGCCGGGCTCGCGGGTGTCGCCGGTGGGCCCGTACGCCTGCTCCCCCTCAGCGGAGTTGCCGGGCTGCTGCTCGCGGTGAGCCCCGTGTCGTCGGAGGACTTCCAGGAGGAGGCCCTCAAGCGGCATCTGGAGGACCTGCGATGGCTGGAGTCCGTCGCGCGCGCCCACCACGCCGTGATCGAGCGGCTGTCCGCCCGCACCACCGTCCTCCCGCTGCGCCTGGCCACCGTGTACCTGGACGACGAGCGGGCGAGGAGCGCCCTGGACGCGCAGGGGGAGTCGCTCGCGGAACGGCTGTCCCACCTCGCCGCCCATGTGGAGTGGGGCGTCAAGATCTACGTCGAGCCGTCGGCCTCGCCTGTTTCCGAGCCCGCCGGACCCGCGGGATCCGAGGAGCTCAGCCCGGGGCGGGCGTACCTGCGTACCCGCAAGGCCCAGCGCACCGTCCGGGACACCGCCCACCGCGCGGCCCGGACCGCGGCCGAGCGGATCGAGGAGACGGGGCGCCGGTACGCCGCCGGTCGGGCCCGTCATCGTGTGCAGCAGGGCGAACTCGCGGCCGCACCGGGCGAGAACGTCCTCAACGACGCCTATCTCGTGCCGCGGGACCGGGCCGATGAGTTCCGCGACGAGGTGAGCCGCGCGACGGAGGGCCTGGACGGGGTACGGGTCGAACTCACCGGCCCCTGGGCGCCGTACTCGTTCTCCACCCCGCCGGACACGGCGGAGCCGGTGGAAGCGGAGCCTGCCGGGCCGGCGCAGGCGCTACGAGGCGAGGGCCCTCCGGCTGGGCGCGAGTCAGGTGAGGCGGCCCGGCCGAAGGGGAACGCCGTCCGGGCGAAGGGCGAGCCCGGAGAGGCTGCGGCGCGCTCGAACTCGCCCGCCGGGAACGAGCGGGGCGCGGAGACGTGACGGAACCCCGCCCGCTGCCGGCGACGTCTCCCCGGACCTCGGAGGCCGGGTCCTCCCTGCCGGACCGTCAGGTCGCCCTCATCGACCTGCTGGACCGGTTGCTCAGCGGGGGCGTCGTCCTGACCGGGGACGTGGTCCTGTCCATCGCGGACATCGATCTCGTGCGCATCTCCCTCCGCGCCCTCATCATGTCGATCCGCTCGTCGGAGGGCGGCGGTGCATCGGCGGGCGGTGGATTCCCCGGGCTCGGTGCCCCGGCGGGCGGTGGTTTCCCCGGGCGCGCGACGGAGAGCGGTGGCACGCCAGGGGGCGGTGACGGTGGCCCCTGAGCCGGAGGGGGAGCGGGGCCGCCGCTTCGACGAGGTCGCCGAAGCCGCGGCCCGGGCCTTCCGCCTGCTGCCCGCCGCTCCCCAGGACCTGCCCGCGCCGGGCCGGGCCGCGCCGTCACCCGCCCGCAGGATCAGCGCCGACCCCGACACGGTGGAGCGGGACCTCGTGCGGCTCGTCCTCACGCTCGTGGAACTGCTCCGCCAGTTGATGGAACGTCAGGCGCTGCACCGGGTGGACCAGGGCGACCTCACCGACGAGCAGGAGGAGCGGCTGGGGGCGACGCTCATGATCCTCCACGACCGCATGACGGATCTGTGCGCCCAGTACGGGCTGACCATGGAGGACCTCAACCTGGACCTCGGCCCCCTGGGCACCCTGCTGCCGCCCGCCGACTGAACGAGGACGGCGGCCGTCCGGACCGGAGCCGTCCCAGCGGAACCACGCCCCCGCCGTGCGGCATGAGCAGGCAGTTCGGATGCCCACGGGCCCTGAGCCGCATCCGCGCGCGTGGCCGACAGGACTCCGGGTACGCGAGCGCCTGTGGATACCAGCCCGTCGGTATCGGTATCCGTCCCTCGGGGACGCACGCCGTACTCCTTCGCCGTCACCACGGCCGTGCCCAACGCCGAGGGGAGTGGGGCGGAGTGACGTCTTCGACGGAACCGGCCGTGCCGTGGGACGCCCGGACGCCACCGCTGGAGGCCGGACCGCTCGCACAACGGCAGTGGGAGCTGGTCGACCTGCTGGACCGGCTGCTCGCGGGCGGCGTGGTGATCAAGGGGGACCTGACCCTGCGGATCGCGGGCGTCGACCTCGTACGCATCGACCTCAACGCGCTGATCTGCTCGGTCGGGTCCGTGGTCGCCTCGCCCTTCGAGGACCGTGGCGGCTCCGGTACGTACGGGCCGGGTGCCGACGGAGCGCCGGGAGGAGCGGTATGAGCGGGTGGCAAGGTGGTGGCTGACGGCCCGCACCAGTCGTCGCCGACGCCGTCCGCCTCCAGCAGGAGCACGCCGAAGGCAACGACTCCATCCCGCGCTGAGGTCATCGTCCGGTGGTCCTCGGCCCGCTGCTGCCCCGCGACGGCTGAACCGCTCTCGGGCACATGTCAAAAGCATATGCCTTCACCGTCGTCGGCCGGGCCGCTTCATCGCGGCGGAGGTCATCGATGCCATCGGGGCGCACCACTGCCCCAAGGCTTTCGCGATGGGGGCCGGCGGCGGAGTTTCCCGGCACTGGCGAGGGGCAACCAGGCAATATGGTGCAAATCGGATACACGATGATGACCGAGCAGGCCGGCCCCCGACAGCTGGTCGATCACCTGATGCACGCGGAGGACGTCGGGTTCGACTTCTCCGTGACCTCCGACCGCGCCTTTCCCCGGCTGCGTGCCCAGGGGCACTCGCCGTACGCGTGGAGCGTCCTCGGCGCGGCGGCGCAGGCCACTTCCGAGATCCCGCTGATGACCTTCGTCACGTGCCCGACGATGCGGTACCACCCGGCGGTCGTGGCGCAGAAGGCGGCAACGCTCCAGATCCTGTCGGAGGGGCGGTTCCGGCTCGGACTGGGATCGGGGGAGAACCTCAACGAGCACGTCGTCGGGGACTGGCCGCCCGCCGACATGCGCCTGGAGATGCTCGGCGAGGCGGTCGGGATCATCAGGGAACTGTTCCGCGGGGAGCACGTCAGCAGGCGCGGCGGCTACTTCACCGTGGACTCCGCCAAACTGTGGGACCTGCCGGACGAACCGCCGCCGATCGGCGTCGCCGTCTCGGGCGACCGCTCCTGCGGACTCGCGGGGCGGCTCGCCGACCTCATGATCGCGGTCGAGCCCGCGCGTTCCCTCACCGAGTCCTTCGCGCGCGCCGGGGGAGCGGGCAAGCCCCGCGTCGGGCAGATGGCCATCTGCTACGACACCGACCGTGACGTCGCCGTGCGTCGCGCGCACGAACAGTTCAAGTCGTTCGGCATGGGCTGGAAGGTGAATGCGGAACTTCCGCACCCCGACTCGTTCGCAGCGGCCACCCGGTGCGTGCGGCCCGAGGACGTGGCGGAGGCCATCCCTTGCGGAGACGACCCGGAGGCGGTCGTGGAGGCGGTGCGCGGCTTCGTCGACGCGGGTTTCACCGAGGTCGCCCTCGTGCAGATCGGGGGCAGCACCCAGCACGACTTTCTGGCATGGGCCGAGGACAAGCTGTTGCCCGAACTGCACGCGCTCGGCGGGGACGGCGCGATGGCGGCGTAGCCGCCACCCGGCGCGCGGGGTGCACGGGTGCGCAGGACGTCCGGGGCTCGCAGGGCGGGCGTCGCGACGGGGCGGGCCCTGGCTGACGCGGCACCCGCTCGGTATGGTTCGCAGCCCGCACAGCCATGGTCGGCGCCCGGGGGAGAGGAGCCAGGCGGCGATGCAGGCGTCAGAGCTCCCGCACGCGGTGGCCGCGGCCGTCTCGACGGCCTCGTCACTCGGCCTGACAGCCGACGACGCGATCGTTCTTCATGACTCGAACAAGCTCACTCTGCGCCTGCTGCCCTGTGACGTCCTGGCCCGGGTGGCACCCGCAGCGCGTCAGGTCGCTCAGTTCGAGGTCGAACTCGCCCAGCGGCTCACCGATTCCGGATGCCCCGTGGCCGCTCTCGAGCCTCGGGTGGAGCCACGCGTCCATGAGCGGGGCCGCTTCGTGGTCACGCTGTGGACCTACTACGAACCCGTGACTCCTCGGGAGCTCTCACCAGCCGCCTACGCCAGTGCGATCGAGCGGCTGCACGCCGGCATGCGCGAGATCGACGTCCCGACGCCGCGATTCACGGACCGGGTCGAGCAGGCTCGGCAACTCGTGGCGGACCGCGACCACACCCCGGCGCTCGCCGACGCGGACCGGCGGCTGCTCGGCGACACGTTGCGCAACCTGAGGAGAGTCGTCGGCGGGCACGGCGGCGCGGAGCAACTGCTGCACGGCGAGCCGCACCCGGGCAACGTGCTCGCGACGAGCAACGGGTTGCTGTTCATCGACCTCGAGACGTGTTGCCGTGGGCCGGTCGAATTCGATCTCGCCCATGCGCCCGAGGAAGTCGGCGAGCACTACCCGGGTGTCGACCGGGACTTGCTGCGCGTGTGCCGGACCCTCGTGCTGGCGATGGTCACAACGTGGCGGTGGGATCGGGGCGACCGACTCCCCGACGGGCGCCGACTGGGCACGGAGTGGCTCGGCCGGATCCGAGAAGAGCTCGACCGCAACGGCTTGACGGGAGCAGGACCGCCACGACCCGAACGGCGGCCTTGAGGAGGAGGATCCGCCGGTACGGCGACATGCGCTCGCCCTTCTCGGTGGGCTTCCACCTCCACTACGGTCTCCCCGCCGGTGACGGGCCTCCCCCGCGCGATCCGGGGCGCGGCGGGTCCCGTGTCGCCCGGACCAGCCTCGCTGCGGCGCGGCTCCGCGTCCATACGTGCCGACACCCGTGTTCGAGCTCCGCGGCGAGGTGGCAACATTGCTCGTCGCCGCGCGCGTCCCCGAACGGGGTGCCGCGGTCCGCACATCTGTCCGCAAGACCAGAGGGGATGGGCCGTGCCTGCCTCACGGATGAGCACCACGCCACTGCCCGGCATCGGTGTCCAGTACGACCTCACCACGCGTGAGCACCGCCATCTGTCGGTGATCGCGCACCGGGACGGCACCCGGACGGTGAACGTCTACCGCGCGGACGACCCCGACGCCTGCGCCCAGTCCCTGCACCTCTCTTCGGGGGAGACCGCATCGCTCATCGACGCGCTGACGCCGGACCACCACAGCCCCAACGTGCTCCACACCACGGGCCTTGGCCTCGTCGCCGAGCGCATCGAACTGTCCGCCCACTCGCACTGGAACGGCCGCGTACTCGGGGACACGCGGATGCGGACGGAGACCGGCGCGTCCGTGGTCGCGGTGCTGCGCAGGGCGGAGGCGACCCCGTCGCCGACGCCCGACTTCCGGCTCGCCGGCGGCGACACCCTGATCGTCATCGGTACCCGTGAGGGCATCGAGGCGGCGGCGGCCATCCTCGGACGGGAGTGACCCGCGTGCACTCCGCCCTCTTCCTGATCGAGTTCGGTGCGATCATCCTCGGCCTCGGCCTCCTGGGCCGTGTCGCCGGGCGCCTCCGGTTCTCCCCGATCCCGCTCTACCTGCTCGCCGGTCTCGCCTTCGGTGAGGGCGGTCTCCTGCCGCTCGGCGCGAGCGAGGAGTTCGTCGCCATCGGCGCCGAGATCGGCGTCATCCTGCTGCTGCTGATGCTGGGCCTGGAGTACACGGCCAGCGACCTGGTGTCCAACCTCAAGACCCAGTATCCGGCCGGGCTGGTCGACTTCACCCTGAACGCCGTGCCCGGCGCCGTCGCGGCGCTGCTGCTCGGCTGGGGGCCGGTGGCCGCGGTGGTCCTGGCCGGGGTCACCTGGATCTCGTCCTCGGGTGTCATCGCCAAGGTGATGGGCGACCTCGGGCGGATCGGGAACCGCGAGACGCCGGTCATCCTGAGCATCCTCGTCCTGGAGGACCTGGCGATGGCGGTGTACCTGCCGATCGTCACGGCCCTGCTGGCCGGGGCCGGCCTCGCCACGGGCAGCGTCACCCTCGCGATCGCCCTCGGCGCGGCCGGAGCGGTGCTGTTCGTCGCCCTGCGCTACGGCAGGGTCATCTCGCGCTTCGTCTCCAGCGACGACCCCGAGAAGCTGCTGCTGGTCGTGCTGGGGCTGACGCTGCTGGTCGCCGGCATCGCCCAGCAGCTGCAGGTATCCGCGGCGGTCGGCGCGTTCCTCGTGGGCATCGCCCTGTCCGGCGAGGTGGCGGAGGGCGCCCACACCCTCCTCAGCCCGCTGCGGGACCTGTTCGCGGCCGTCTTCTTCGTGTTCTTCGGCCTGCACACCGACCCGGCGAGCATTCCGCCGGTCATTCTGCCCGCGCTCGCCCTCGCCGCCGTCACGGCCTGCACGAAGGTCGCGACGGGCTACTGGGCCGCCAAGCGGGCCGGGGTCGGTGTCAAGGGGCGCTGGCGCGCCGGCGGCACGCTGGTGGCGCGCGGTGAGTTCTCGATCGTCATCGCCGGTCTCGCCGTCACCGCGGGCATCGAGCCGGCCCTGGGCCCGCTCGCCACGGCGTACGTCCTCATCCTCGTCGTCATGGGTCCGCTCACCGCCCGCTTCACCGAACCCCTCGCCACCCGTCTCACCGGTCGCGGCCGGCCGGCGGGGACGGCTCCGGTGGTGCGGCAGACCCCGGAACCGGCGGCGGACGGTCCGGTCGGCGACACGGCGGTGGAGGGGGACGGCAAGCTGCTGTCGGACCGGGACGCGGTGGACCGCGCCTGAGCGCCGCCGCCGTTCCACGCAACGGCCGGGGGCCGTTGCCTGCTGCCAGGGGGCCGGAACCCGTACCGGCCCGTCCGGCGGGGCGCGCCCGTGCCGGGGCGTCCGGGACACGGAGGCGCCATGTCCGGCGCGGCGGGAGCGCGCCCCGGACGTGGCGCCCGGCGAAGACCCGGACCTGCGGTGGTGCCCGGTCGCGTCGCCCCGGACCGGTCACCGCTGCGGCCGGTCCGAGACGGCGCGGCGGCGTCCGAGTGGCCGCGTCGCCCCCGGGCAGGCGACGCGGACCGCCGGGTCGCGCCGGCGGAGTGCGGGCGGACCGCCTCGCCGCGTCAGACCGGTGGCGTCGGACTCACCGGCGTGGTCATCGCGTCGGTGGCGACGCGCGGACCGGGGATCGGCAACTCGGGCTGCGGGATCTCCGCTTGGTGGACGGAGACGATGCGCCGGGGGGCGGGCACGCTGATGCCCTCCGACCGGTAGCGCTTGTGCAGCCGCTTGATGAACTCGTGCTTGATCCGGTACTGGTCGCTGAACTCGCCGACCCCGAGGATCACCGTGAACCCGATCCGGGAGTCGCCGAACGTGTGGAAACGGATGAGGGGTTCATGGTCGGGCAGACCCCCCTCGACATCGGCCATGACGCTCTTCACGACCTCGACGGTCACGTGCTCGACGTGCTCGAGGTCGCTGTCGTAGCCGACGCCCACCTGCACGTTGAGCGACATGTGCTGCTCGGGGCGGTGGTAGTTGGTCATGTTGGTGCCGGACAGCTTCGTGTTGGGGATGATCACGAGGTTGTGCGAGAGCGTACGCACGACGGTGTTGCGCCAGTTGATGTCGACGACGTAGCCCTCCTCACCGCTGCTGAGCTTGATGTAGTGACCGGGCTGCACCGTGCGGGAGGCGAGGATGTGCACGCCCGCGAAGAGGTTGGCCAGGGTGTCCTGCAGGGCCAGCGCCACCGCCAGACCACCCACCCCCAGCGCGGTGAGCAGTGGCGCGATGGAGACACCCAGAGTCTCCAGCATCACCAGGAAGCCCATGGCCAGGACCACGACGCGGGTGATGTTCACGAAGATGGTGGCCGAACCGGCGACACCGGACCTGGACTGCGCCAGGGCCTGCACCATTCCGGCGACGACCCGCGCGACGGTGACCGTCGCCGCCAGGATCAGCACCGCCGTCAGCGTCATGGTGACGTTGCGCCCCACCCGGGCCGTCAGCGGGAGCGCCGAGGCGGCGACCGCCGCGCCACCGGTCACCGCGGCCCAGGGGACGATCGTCCGCAGACCGTCGACGATGATGTCGTCGCCGCTCCACTTCGTTCTCCCGGCCCGTACCCCGAGCCATCTCAGGATCACCCGGAGCAGTACGGCGGCCGCTGTGCCGGCCGCCAGGGCGATGCCGGCGACGATGAGGTCGTGGAGGGTGAGGGCCCGGGTCACTTCGTACCCCCCGGTGCATGCGGGAGGGTGCGGCGGGGTGCGCCTGCCGCAGTGAGTCGGATGTGATGAGTCGTCACGAGCCACCTGTGCGTGTCGGGATGCCGTTGTGCGTCGCGCCGGCCCGTTCGGATCCGTCCGGCGCGCGAGTCATCCTGCCGCACCTGTCGTACTGTCACATGATCGGCCCTGGTGCGGGGCCCTTGCCGGGACGCATCGTTGACGCCGTCGTCCAGGAGGCCGGCGCCATCGAGGGGCACTCCGGGTCGCGGTTCGGCCCGCCGATCGAGTCTCGACGGAGGCGGCCGGGGCGAGCGCCGGCTCTGCCGGTGGTGCTGCTGTCCGCAGCAGGGCTGTGCCGTGCCCCCAAGCTCCGGGGGCGCGGCACGGCACGGGTCGGAGTCAGCCGTCGGCACCGAGGGGCGGGGGCGGTGACGGAAGCCGGGGCGGAAGGCCGGGCGGTACGATCCACGGCTCGGCGGGGTGTCTTCGTTCGTGTGCCGACGGGGACCCGGGTGAGGGCCGGTCCCCGTCCTCCTCGGGGCGGGGCGCGTCCGAGGAGCCTCCGCCGCGGGCGTCCTGCCGCGCCTGGACCCGGACGAGGCAGCTGAGCTGGTCGTGCCTGTGGGAGTCGAGCCAGTAAGCGTCGACGCAGGACGCGGCCGGTGCGAGTGCGGTCTCCCTGCCGATTGCGTTCATGCCTGGGAAACGACCGACCCCGGCGAGGGGGAACGACACCCGCCCCGGTCGCAACCGAAACGTCATCCGGAACGTGCCCCCGGTGGTCGACGTCCCCCCGGTGGTCGACGTCCCCCCGGTGGTCGGTGGTCGGTGGTCGGTGGGCGGCGGTCGGCGGTGCGTGAGCGCACGGCCACTCCGGGTCGTGTCGGGCGGTGGGGAACGGCGCGTCCGTGTGATGCCGGGCATAGGAGGCGCGTCACGTCCTAAGGGCGGTAGTGGAACTGAGGGCCGGGCGGCCTTCAGGAGACGCGCTCGATACGTCAAATCAGACATTTCTCCGTAGAACGGTAGTACGTCACATCTTTGCGTTCGGGCAGGTGGGCCCTCCACGATGGCTGACGTTCCGGGGAGTGAGTGCCGGGCCGAGCGGGTCGCCACCCGCGCCGATCGCTCAGCTCCTGCCGAACCGCCCATGGTTCCTCCCCACGCAGTCCATCATTGGAGTCCTCCCGCATGACCGCTCGCACGCAGTCCACCACCGGCCGCATCGCCCGTCTCCGCAAGCTCTCCGTCGCCGGCGTCGCCACCGCCGGTGCCGTGGCAGCGGCTCTCACGCTGGCCCCGTCGCCGGCGCACGCCGCCGAGCAGGCTTCGGCGAGCGCCGCCTCCGGCAGGACTGTGGTGGCCGAGGCTCCGGCGAAGAAGGCGAAGAAGGAAAAGAAGCAGTACAAGGACAACCTCGACGGCTGGATCCGTGAGGCCCTGGACATCATGGAGTCCGAGGACATCCCGGGCAGCTACGAGGGCCTGCACCGCAACATCATGCGCGAGTCCGGTGGCAACCCGAACGCGCAGAACAACTGGGACGTCAACGCCAAGAACGGCACCCCGTCCAAGGGGCTGCTCCAGGTCATCCAGCCGACCTTCGACGCCTACCACGTGAAGGGCACCAAGCACGACGTGACCGACCCGGTCGCCAACCTCACCGCGGCCGCCAACTACGCCGCCGACCGCTACGGCTCCATCGACAACGTCGACTCCGCCTACTGAGCCGCCGGGCCTCTCGCGGAGCGGGCCGGATCCCCGCCCGGCGCCGCCCCGGGTCCCTTCCCCCCACCCGGCGCGGCCGGTGCCTCCGTGCCCGCCGCCGGGCTCCGAACCGTGAACGCGCGCCCCTGTTCCCGCCACCGTGGCGGCGACGGGGGCGCCTCTGCCTTTCCGCACGTCCCTCTTCCGGCAAGGTGCACCGGCCCTCGCTCCGACGGGGCCGTCCCGCGCCGGTGTGGCCCGAGACGCCGGTCAGGAGCGGTGGCCCCGGGGCCCCAACCGTGAACCGGCGGCGGCTTCCGCCTGCACGGAGAGCGGCGCGGGCGCCGGCGCCGCGGCCTTTTGTTCGCCCCGATGTCTCCAACGCCCTCTGGTGAGGCGTCACTCGCGCCGCGATGCTGAAGCGCCGTCACGTGCGCACCGGGCGCGCGTGGCCGCCAGCCTTCACCGGAGTCGCCGTGCTTTCACCTGGACTGAGAAGAAGCGCGACCGCCGTGGCAGTGTGCTCGGCCCTGGCAGTCGGAGCCGCAGGGCCGGCCGCAGCCGGGGCCGCATCCCCGCCCGGCCCCCTTCCGCGGACCTCGGCCCGGATGCTGCGGCCCGTCTCTCCGCCGGCCCCGAGTGCCGCCGACCGTACCGGCGCGGACCCGGGCGGCAGGAGCCTCGAGAGCTTCACCGTCGCCGACGGCGACGGGTTCGAGACGGCCCGGACCAGTCGCCCGCTCGCCCCCGGCGTCGAACTGAACTCGTACGACCGGCTGGAGTCCGACAAGTGGCTCCGCGTCGACTCCCTGTCCGTCGACCTCACCCGGGGTACGAGGGTGGACTATCTCCACCCGGGCAAGGTCGCCGCCCGGAGAACGGTGTCCCAGATGGCCGCCGAGCACGATGCCGGCCCCGGACGCCGTACCGTCGCCGCGATCAACGGGGACTTCTTCGACATCAACCAGACCGGCGCCCCCGACGGCATCGCCCTCCGGGAAGGCCGCCTGCTCAACTCGTCCTCCACCGGCCACCACCGGGCCCTCGGCTTCGGTCCCGGTGACGTCGGCCGGGTGCTCCGGTTGTACTTCGACGGCACACTGACCCTGCCCGCCGGTACCCGCCCTCTCGCCGCGCTCAACGCGGCGAACGTCCCCGCGAACGGCGTCGGCGCGTACAACGCCCAGTGGGGCGAGGCGGACCGGGCCCTCACCGTCGACGGCGCGCAGCGCACCGCCGAAGTCGCCGTCACGGACGGCAGGGTGACCGCTCCTGCCGGTCCACCCGGCAAGGGGCCGGTGCCGCCCGGTACGACCGTGCTCGTCGGCCGGGACGCCGGCGCGGACGCGCTCGGCGCACTCGCCGTCGGCGACCCGGTCACCCTGGAGTACCGCCCGCGCGCCGCCACGGGGCAGGTTCCGCGCACCGCGATCGGCGCCAATGAACTCCTCGTGGTCGACGGCGTACCCGTCGACCACGAGGGTGGTGGGAACAACACCGCCGCGCCCCGTACCGCGGTCGGTTTCTCCCGGGACGGCGGCATCATGCGGATACTGACCGTCGACGGCCGCCAGGCCGACAGCGGCGGGGTGACCCTCACCGAACTCGCCCTGATGATGCGGCGCGCGGGCGCCCACAACGCCGTCAACCTCGACGGCGGCGGTTCCTCCACCCTCGTGGCCCGCGAGCCTGGCAGTGACACCGTGCAGGTCGAGAACAGCCCCTCCGACGGCACCGAACGGACCGTGCCCAACGGCCTCGCCCTCACCGCGCCCGACGGCAGCGGAGAGCTCAGGGGCTACCGGGTCGAGACGGCGGTGGACCCCGGCACCGCGCCCACCGCCGACCCCGTCAGGGGCGGCCACCCCGAACGGGTCTTCCCCGGACTCACCCGCCGCCTCACCGCCGCCGGGTACGACGAGACGTACGGGCCCGCCGGCGGGACCCCGCGCTGGTACACGGACCACCCCCTGGTCGGACGGGTCGGCGCCGACGGGGTGTTCACCGCCCGGCACAGCGGTGACACGCACGTCACCGCGCGGCGCGGGAACGCCCGCGGATCCATCCGGCTGACCGTCCTCGACGACCTGGACCGCATTCGCGCCTCGGAGCCGCGCGTGGCTCTCGCCGACGCGGAGGCGTCCGGGCGTTTCGGCGTCCTCGGCTTCGACGCGCACGGGACCAGCGCCCCCGTCGAACCCGCCGACGTCCGGCTCGACTACGACCGCACCCTCTTCGACGTCGCCCCGGACGCCGAGGGCGGGTTCACCGTCAGGGCACGCGCGGCGGAGCCCGCGGCCGGCCGTGTCACGGCCACGGTGGCGGGCAGGAGCACGGTCATCGCCGTGACCGTCGGCCTGGCCGCCCGGGAGGTCGCGTCGTTCGACGACGCCGGGCGCTGGACGTTCACCGCCGCCCGTGCCTCAGGATCGGTCGCACCCACGGCCGACGGGCGTACCGGCACCGGCCTGGACATCGCCTACGACTTCACCCGGTCCACCGCGACCCGGGCCGCCTACGCCAGTCCGCCGGGACATATTCCGGTCGACGGCCAGCCGCAGTCGTTCGGGCTCTGGGTCAACGGCGACGGAAACGGCGCCTGGCCGACGCTGCACCTGAAGGACTCGGCCGGGTCCGACCAGCTGCTCCGCGGGCCCTACATCACCTGGACCGGCTGGCGGCACGTCGAGTTCGCGGTACCCGCCGGCGTCTCCTACCCCCTGCGGGTCCACCGCTTCTACCTCGCCGAGACCGCCGCCAACCGCTCGTACACGGGCAGGATCGTCGTCGACGACCTCACCGCCGAGGTCCCGCCCTCCGTCGAGCTGCCCGCCGAGCCGCCGCACCGGGACCCGCTCGTCGGAACCGCGGCCGGGACCCGGAGCCGGGACTGGCGGTTCGCGGTCGTCTCCGACGCTCAGTTCGTGGCCCGCAGCCCCGACAGCCCCGTCGTGGCCCAGGCCCGCCGCACCCTGCGCGAGATCAGAGCGGCCCGGCCCGACTTCGTGGTCGTCAACGGCGACCTGGTCGACGAGGGCTCGCCCGAGGACCTGGCGTTCGCCCGCACCGTGCTCGAGGAGGAGCTCGGCGGCGCGCTGCCCTGGTACTACATACCGGGCAACCACGAGGTCATGGGTGGCAGGATCGACAACTTCGTGGCCGAGTTCGGGCCCGCGCAGCGGACGTTCGACCACCGGGGCACCCGGTTCGTCACCCTGGACACCTCCAGCCTCGCACTGCGTGGTGGTGGCTTCGCCCAGATCAGGGAGCTGCGCGAGCAACTGGACGCTGCGGCCGCCGATCCGCGCGTCGGTTCGGTGATGGTGGTCCAGCACGTGCCGCCGCGCGACCCCACACCGCAGCAGGCCAGCCAGCTCGGCGACCGCAAGGAGGCCGCGCTGCTGGAGAGCTGGCTCACCGCCTTCCGGCGGGCGACCGGCAAGGGGGCGGCCTTCATCGGCGGCCATGTCGGCACCTTCCACGCGGAGCGCGTCGACGGCGTCCCATACCTGATCAACGGCAACTCCGGGAAGGCGCCCTCCACTCCGGTGGACGAGGGAGGCTTCACCGGATGGTCGCTTGTCGGCGTCGACCGGGTGTCGCGTGCCGAACAGGCGGCGGCACGGCAGTCGCCGTGGGCCGGGGGGCCGGACTGGCTGACCGTCCAGACCCGCGCGCACGTCGACGGACTGACCCTCGACGCCCCGGCCTCCTTGCCGGTCGCCACCGGCGAGCCCGTCACGGCCGTCGTCCGGCAGGGCCAGGGCGCGGCCGTCCGCGAGGTGCCGGCCCGCTTCCCGATGAGCGCCGACTGGAGTGGCTCACCGAACGTGTACGTGGGCGATCCCGGCCGGGCGGGACCGCGGTACATCGCCGCGTACGACCCGTCGACGGGCCTGCTCACCGGACTGCGCCCCGGGACGGTCATGCTCGCGGTGACGGTGAACGGGACGCGGGCCGAGTCCCGTGTCGTCGTGGCCGCCTCAGCCGGGCACGGGTACGGGCCGGCTCCCGGGCACGGGCACGCTCTCGGGCACGGGCACGGGCATGGGCACGGGTACGGGTACGGGTACGGGTACGGGCCGGCTCCCGCCCACCCGCAGAGCCGGGCACCGGCGGCGTAGCGACCCCCGTCGGACCGTGAGGGACCGGTCGGGCCGCCGCCGGGCGGTGCGCGCCCGGCGGTGATTCGGCCGGTGGCCGAACATCGGCGCACTCGTGCTGTCACCGGCCCGACGCGGTGACTGGCCGGAATGAGGCGGACTGCGGGACGCGAGGGGTCCGCCGAGGGCGGCCAAGGAGCGGACCGGGGAGTGCCGGGTGCCGGGTGCCGGGGCGGGACGCGGCGAGGCCCCGCCGTGCGTATGCGGGCGGGGTCTCGCGGCGGTGCGCAAGGGGGAGGTGCACCGCGGTTCCCCGGCGGACGGGTGCCGGGGATGCGCACAGTACGCGCCAACATGGCGGGAAAGGAACCCTTGTGCGGCCAGTCGCCGCACATGATGCGGACCCCTCGAGGAGCAAGTCGCGGCACATGATGCCCACCGATCCCTGCGCCGGGCGTCCGCCGGACCTTCCGTCGTGGGACCCGGCCGTGGGACTCGGTCTCACGCGGGGCTGAAGCACTGGGCGGAAGCGGCCCCGGCGGCAGGACCCGCTCAGGCGGCGTCCGCGGCCGACCGCAGGCGTGACCTCGAAGGCGCGGCGTGCGCCGCGTCCGTCATCTGCCCGGCGCGCGGTGCCTGCCGAGGCGCTCGGGACGCCCGTGCGCCTGGAGCGGCAGGGTGTCCCGGGTACATCATCGAAGAGAAACGGCGGGGGAGCCGGGCGGCGAGGAGCGGCGATGAGGCTGTCGTATGCGGAAGCCCCTGGGCCGCGGCCCGGTGACCGCACCGGACAGGGGGCACCGTGATGTCCCGGCGGCCGCGGCCGAAGCCGTCTCCCGGGTCGTCGCCGGAGCCGCGGTCGGAGTCCTCATGGGGCGCGTCGCCAGGGCCGTCCCCGGAGCGAGAGGACCGACACGGGTGGGGCCAAGGGCCGGGTCCCGAGGACCTGGTCCGGGCTTCCCGGGCCGCGGGCGTGCGGGACGAGCGTGTCCTCGAAGCCCTGCGAAGCGTCCATCGGGCCGACTTCGTCCCCCGTGCGGAGGCCGTTTCCGCCTGTCTCGACATCCCCGTTCCCCTTCCGCACGGACAGGTGACCACCCAGCCGAGCCTCGTGGCACTGATGGTGGAGGCGCTCGGTCTGACCGGTGGCGAGCGAGTCCTGGAGGTCGGTACCGGCTACGGTTTCCAGGCCGCCGTGCTGGCCCGCCTCGCCGGGGAGGTCGTCAGTCTGGAGCGCTGGGCCGACATGGCGGGCCAGGCCCGCCGCAGGCTGTCCCGGGCGGGCGTCGGCAACGTCTCGGTCACCGCCTCCGACGGCACGCTCGGCTCACCGGAACGGGCGCCCTACGACGCCGTCGTCGTCTCGGCGGCCTTCCCGGAAGTGCCGGAACCACTGGTCGGGCAGTTGCGCGTCGGGGGCAGACTTGTCCAGCCGATCGGTCCGGGTGGGCGGGAACAGGTGCGGCTGTACGAGCGGACGGCCCGGGGCCTCACCCCGCGCCGGACCATCGTGCCGGCCCGTTTCGTACGGCTCTACGGCGAGTACGGGTACCCGCCCGGCACGGACCCGTGAAGGCCCTGAGCGTGTCGGCGGGAACGGGCCACGGCCCGAACCGGCCCCGTCGGCTGACCTGTTCACCCGGCGAGACCGGCGCGCGCCCGCCACCCCGGGGCGTTCCGGCGACGGGCGCACGGCTCGGCGTGGAGCCGGTCCGTCGACGCACCTCAGCCCAGCCGTCCGCTCAACGAAGTGACTACTCATGCCGTTGAGTACGCTGACGACGGCACGGACCGGGAAACGACACGGAGCGGGAGGCGGAGTCATGGCGCTGCGCCATGCGGTGCTCGCGGCACTGCTGGACGGGGAGTCCAGCGGGTACCAGCTCGCGAAGTCCTTCGACCTCGGGGTGGCGAATTTCTGGCACGCCCTTCCGCAGCAGCTGTATCTCGAGCTGACGAAACTGGAGAGGGCCGGACTGGTCGAGGGCCGCCAGGTGATCCAGGAGTCCCGTCCGCCGAAGCGGCTGTTCACCATCACCGAAGAGGGTCTTGAGGAACTGGCGCGCTTCGCGGAGACCGCCGCGAAACCGTCCTTCATCCGCGACGACCTCCTGGTCAAGGTGCAGGCCGTGGACAGCGCACCCATGGCACCCGTGATCGAACAGCTCGACGAACGAGCCGCCACGGCCGCCGCCAAGACCGACTTCTTCGAGCGCTTCCTGCGACGGCTGCGCGGCGAACTCGACGAGGACGCCTTTCTCGCCACCGCGGACCGCGTCGGCCCGTACCTGACCTGTCTGCGGGGCCTGCGCTTCGAACAGGAGACGTCCGAGTGGTGCGCCCGGACGGCCGCGGTCCTCCGGGCCCGGCAGTCCCGTCAGACGCAGGGGGGCGTCCCCCGGGACTCCTGACGGCCGTCCTGCCGGGCATGTCGGCAGCCGCCGGTATCCGGCGCTCGAAGCAACGGTCGGAGCCCTGCGACCGGGCACGCCTCGGCCCTGCGTATCATCCCGGTGTCCCGAAGTGCACGAGGACGTCGGCAGCCCGTCCGGGAGCCGAGAACACCGGCGGCCAAGACAGTCGACAGCCAGGATCACGGCCGCCAGGACCGCACCGGGACTGTCGAGACCACACGGAAAGGGCCGCACACATGGACCAGGGCGGGGACCGGCGCGTCCGAGGAGCCAGGCTGTCGGGCGCCGTCGTGACGGCACTCGTCGCGGCGTTGGCGGTCCTGGGTTTCGGAAGCCGGGCCGACCTGCCTGGTTGGGCCACGGTGGGTGCCGCTCTGGCGGCGGCGGGACTCGGGGGCTGGACCGGGTCGCGGATCGGCCGTCAGCGCGGTATCCGGAACGAGGCCCTGGAACCCGGCGAGAGCCTTGTCGGCACCTATACCGTCCGGCCCCCGTACACCGAGCACTCTCCGCCCTCGGCTCATGAGGGCCCGCAGTACCAACTCCTGGTGACCAACCACGGAGTGCAGATGTGGGAGCGCTCGGCCCTCTTGTGGCGGCATCCCTGGCCCGAGCTGCGCGTCATCGCCGACGGCGCACGGCTGCGCATTCACCACGAGGGGCGGGAGGCCGGGACGATGCTCCTCGAGGCCCCGGGCGCCGCGCAGGAGGTATGCCGGGTCGCCGCTCGCCAAGGGGCGTCTGACCGCGCCTCCGGGTACCGCCGGAAGGCGGGCCCCGACGGCCGGACGGGCCCCGGCCGGCCCTGATCCGGGTCAGACGGGCTTCTTCGGGCGTCGTTTCCATGGCGAGGCAGGGGTGTGCCGTCGGCTGCTGTGCGTCTGTCCAGCCAGCTGTGTTGGAGCACGACTCGTGGCTGTATCGGGCGCTGCGGTCCCATTCATCGCCGGTGAGCTGCTGCGTCAGTGGTTCTCCCTGGTCAAGCGGGGCCTTGAGCGCCCCTTCCGCGAGTCCGTGGACACCCCGGTTGAACGACGCCGCGCCGAGCCGCGTATAGACGGTGGGGTCCAGGCCGCTTCCTGGGCCCCGTACACCTGGTGACACCGTGTCGGTACGACCTTGGGGCCGCGGATGAGGCACGCACGACGAAACCTTCAGCGGATCGCCCGGCTGGCGGCGGTCGGCGGGCTGGTCTGCGGCTCGCTGATGGTCTCCGATGCCATGGCCGGGGAGACACGACCTCCCGGCGCGGCCGCGGCACCCACCACACGGGCCGCCGACCCCGGTGGGGAAGTGGTCGAACGGCTCGGCACGTCCCGTACCGCCGGGAGCTGGATCGGGGCCGACGGCCGCCCGGTCGTCGCGGTGACCGACCCCGGCGCGGCGGCCGAGGTGCGCCGGGCCGGGGCGAACCCCAAGACCGTGCGCCACAGCATGGACGAACTCCACTCGGCCACCGAGACCCTGCGCGGAGCCCCCCGGGTGCCGGGCACCGCATGGGTGGTGGACTACCGCACCAACGAGGTCGTGGTGCGCGCCGACCGCACGGTCTCCGCCTCCGACTGGTCACGGCTCACGGAACTCGCCGAGGACATCGGCGGCTTCGTCCGCATGGAACGCAACCCGGGCACCTTCACCACCCGTCTGAACGGCGCCGCGCCGATGTTCGGCGGGAACAGCCGCTGCTCCGCCGGTTTCAACGTCACGGACGGGCAGCGGTCGTTCATTCTGACGGCCGGCCACTGCGGGCCCGTGGGCACCACGTGGTTCGGCGACCGCGGACGGAACGACCGGGTCGGCAGCACGGTCGCCGGGAGCTTCCCCGGCGGCGACTTCTCCCTGGTGCGGTACGACGAGAGCTCCGTGCCCGACCCGGCGGGTGCCGACATAGTGGCGATCGGGGAGAACAGGGGCGTGCGGATCAGCGGGGCCGCCGACCCCTCCGTCGGCCAGGAGGTCTTCCGCAGCGGCAGCACCACGGGACTGCGCTCGGGACGGGTGACCGCGCTCAACGCGACCGTCAACTACCCCGAGGGCACGGTCGGCGGGCTGATCGAGACGACGGTCTGCGCCGAATCCGGGGACAGCGGCGGCCCGTTGTTCGCCCAGGGCATCGCGCTCGGCGTCACCTCGGGTGGCACCGGCGACTGCGACAGCGGCGGCACCACCTACTTCCAGCCGGTCACCACCGCCATGGCTTCGCTCGGGGTGGCACTCATCGGTCAGGCCCCCGGAGCGCAGGGCGGCGCGGGGTCGGACGGGCGGCCCGCCGCCCCGGCCGATCCGTCGGCTCCGGCACCCGAGAGCCCCGCGCCCGGTGCGGGAGCCGCCGGGGGCGGTGCGGCTCCACCGTGGGGCGGTAGGTCCGGGCCGGGGATCGTCACGGACATCGCCGCCGAGCTCGGCCCCCTCGGCGCCGTCGCCCCCGGCATCGGCGTCATCGGCGCGAGCCTGGTCCTGCTCGTCGTCAGCCGCTGGATCCAGACGGCCCAGGGCCGCAGGAACTACCGGGAGTACTACTCGCAGACCTGGGCGTGAGTACCTGGTCGGGCCCGGGACCGAGAAATCGGGAGGGAGTGGGGGCGGGCGGGGCGGAGCGCCGTCCGCGCGGCTCGGTGCACAGGCCGCCCCGACCACCCGGCTCCCCTCGACGTCCCTTCCCCACCCCGGCGCCCCCCGCCTCGCCGTCCCGGCCATCGTGATGTGATCGGCATCACATGTGAGGGGCGCTTCTTCGGGGGCGGCGCCGGGATGTACGTTCCCGGTCATGACGGACGATCTTGCGTACGCGGGCGTCGCCGGACAGGCGGCGGCCGTCCGCTCGGGCGAGGTGTCGGCAAGGGAGCTCGCCGAACTGCTGCTCGCCCGCATCGAACGGTACGACGTCACCCTCAACGCCTTCACCGCCGTCATGGCCGAGGAGGCGCTGGCCGAGGCCGGCCGGAGGGACGCCACCGCCGCGGACGAGCGCGGCCCGCTGCACGGCGTACCGGTGGCGATCAAGGAGGAGAACGACGTCGAGGGTCGTGTGACGACGTTCGGCACCGCCGCCAACACCCGCCCCGCGCCGGCGGATTCCGAGGTCGTGCGACGGCTGCGCGCCGCGGGTGCGGTCGTCCTCGGCAAGACGAACATGCCCGAGTTCGGGCTGTTCCCGTTCACCGAGTCGTCGGCGCACGGCAGCACCCGCAATCCCTGGTCCGGGGAACGCTCGCCCGGCGGATCCAGCGGCGGCTCGGCGGCGGCGGTCGCGGCCGGACTGGTTCCGGCTGCCATCGGTGGCGACGGCGGCGGCTCCATCCGGATCCCGGCCGCCTGCTGCGGTCTGTTCGGCCTGAAGCCCACCCGCGGGCGGGTGAGCACCGCGCCGCAGCCGCACCTGTGGTGGGGGCTGGGGGTACTCGGTCCGCTGACGCGCTCGGTCGAGGACTCCGCCCTCGTCCACGACGCGATCCGCGGTTCCCTCCCCGGGGACCTGTTCCGCGCCCGCGAACCGGCCGGCTCCTTCGCCGCGGCCGCGGCCGCCGAACCGCCCCGGCTGCGGATCGGCTGGTCGACCCGGCCCGCCGCGCGAGGAGTGCGGCCGGCGCCGGAGGTCGTCGAGGCCGTGACGGGGACGGCCGGTCTGCTGGCCGAACTGGGCCACCACGTCGAGGAGATCGACCCCCACTACCCCGACCCCACCGCGTCCTTCGTGCCGCAGTTCTTCGCCGGTCTGCGCACCGAGGCGTCCGCGGTGGACGACTACGCCCGACTCGAGCGCCGTACCCGCCAGACCGTCCGTCTCGGCACCTGGGTTCGGCCCGGTGTCACGCGCTGGGCCATGAGCCAGGGGGAGAGGACGGCGGTCAAGGCGAACCGCGTGTTCGACGGGGTCGACGTGCTGCTCACCCCGACGATCGCCGGACTCCCGCCCGTGGAAGGCCGGTTGACGGGCACGGGAACGGTGCGGGCGGCCCTGCGGTCCATGCCGATGATCGCGTACTGCGCGCTGTGGAACGTCACCGGTAACCCCGCGGCCTCGGTCCCGGCAGGGTTCACCGCCGGAGGACTGCCCCTGGCCGTACAACTCGTCGGTCGTCGTGACGACGAGACGACGCTGCTGTCCCTCGCCGCCGAACTGGAGAAGGCCCGCCCATGGGCCGATCGCAGGCCGCTGCCCGCCTGAGACGTCGTGAGGGACCCTGCGCTCCCCAGCGGTAGAAGGTGGCGATGCGACGGCGCGGTCACACGGAGGCTCCCCGCACGGCCTGCCGGGCAACGCGCCGGCGTGCACCGGGCGCGCGAGGTGCGGGTCCTGGGCTCGATCACACCGGGAAGCCGCCCCTCCGGCCGGGAAGCCGCCCCTCCGGCTTCCCCCGGCTCCCGCCAGGGCCCCGGGCTCGCTGGTGGTGCGGGCCCCGGGTCCCGGCCCCCGGGCCCTCGTCCGGGGAGCACTCGCGCGCGTTCCCCGCAGCGGGGTAGCGTCAACCGCGTGCGTGCACTGGCCCGGGCCGCCGGGGGGTGGAAGGCTTGCGGCGCACAGACTGTCGCCGCTCACCGACGGGTGGAGGCCCGACGGGTGGAGGCCCCATGACTCTCCGACGACTGGTCGTCCTCAGGCATGCGAAGTCCGCCCGGCCGCCCGGTGTGGCCGATGTGCGACGGCCGCTGGCCGAGCGCGGGCAGCGCGACGCACCCGCCGCGGGCCGCTGGCTGAGGGACGCCGACTGCGTCCCGGACCTGGTGCTGTGCTCACCCGCCGTGCGGGCCCGCGAGACCTGGGACCTCGCGGCCGGGGAGCTCCCCGCCGGTCCGCGGACGCGCCATGACCCCCGGCTCTACGGCGCGGACGCCGCGGACCTGCTCGCCGTCGTTCGGGAGACCCCGGACGACGTGGCCACCTTGCTCCTCGTCGGCCACAACCCGGCCCTCGAGGAGTTCGTTCTGCTGATGGCGTCGGAAGGTCTCGGCGACACCCTCCAGCGGGTCGAGGAGAAGTTCCCGACCGCGGCCATCGCGGTGCTCACCCAGCAGAAGTCCTGGCCCGAGGCCGCCCCCGGGGGCTCCCTGCTCACGGATGTCGCCGTGCCGCGCGGCACGGGGCGCTGACGTGAGGATCGGTGCCGGGCGGCGAGAGGGGCGCCCGCACGGGGTACTGGCGGCTGCACCCGCGCCCGACCGCGCGCCTTCCGCCCGTGCCTCCAGGTGATCCACGCGGGTCAGCGTGCTGATCGCTTCACCGCGCGGTACTGGTCGCTGCACTGCGCCGGGGCGCTGGTGCCGGGCGCGACACGCCGCACACGGCTCCCGGCGTGCCGTCCCCCGGCGTCCCGACGGCCGTCCCCCGCCGCCGGGCCGCGGCGCGCTTCCCCCGAGCGGCCCAACCACCGCGCTGCGCCGCGCCCGAGCCTGCCACCGGCCCCTACGGTGTGCCATCGGAAAGGGCCGGTGATCGATGGTGGCGTCGGGACAGCAGGGCCCGGGGGCGGCTCCGGAGGCGGCGGCCACCGCCGCGCGGGCGGGCGACACCGCTGCGGCGCGGCTCAAGGAACGCATCTACGCGACCATCACCCTCACCGCCGTCGTGGTCGCCCTCGCCGAAACGGCACACCCTGAGCTCCTGGAGTCCGCCCTCACCGTGACCGTGACCGCGCTCGGGATCTGGCTGGCCACCCTCGTCGCCGACGAGCAGTCGCACCGGGCGCTCACCGGGCGCTCCGCGACCCTCCAGGAGATCCGCGCCGCGCTGTACGTCTCCAGCCCGCTGCTGCTCACCGCGGTGGGGCCCCTCGCGCTGATCGGCGTCTCGGCGCTGGGCGCGCTCGACCTGGGGACCGCGCTGCTCCTGAGCGCGGCGGTCGAGGTCGTCGCCTTGTTCCTGTGGGGCTGGCGGACCGGACTGCGCATGGGCAACGGCCCGCTCAGCGCACTCCTCTCCGGCATCGTGGACACCGTCATCGGGGTCAGCGTCATCGCGGTGAAACTGCTCGCGGGCCATTGAGGGCGATTCGCGCAGAATATCCGCTTACGAGGTATCAGGTGCGGTTCGCGCGGGTGCACACCGGACATCCCGCCCGTGTCGGGCTGCCTTGGCGGCACTGAGTGCCAATTCAGCGAGCAAGGTCACAGCCGTCTCCTCTGCTGCTCATCCGTAACCCTGCCCTAGCATCCGAGCATGACGGTTCTGCCTGATGACGGGCTTACGCTCGCCGCCGAGTTCCCCGACGCCACCCATGAGCAGTGGCAGCGCCTCGTCGAGGGTGTGCTGCGCAAATCGGGCAAGGACGTGTCGGGTGCGGCGGCCGAAGAGGCGCTGACGACAGCCCTGGACGACGGGCTCGTGGCGAGCCCCCTCTACACCGCGCGGGACTCCGCGCCCGACGCCGGCTATCCGGGCTTCGCGCCCTATGTGCGCGGTGGCCGGCCCGTCGGCGGCTGGGACGTGCGCCAGCGCCACGGACGGCCCGAGGCCGGCCGCACCAACGAGGCCGTGCTCACGGACCTCGAGAACGGCGTCACCTCGCTCTGGCTCACCGTCGGCGCCGCGGGCGTGCCCGTGCAGGGCCTCGCCCAGGCCCTGGACGGCGTCTACCTCGACCTCGCGCCGGTCGTCCTCGACGCCGGCGCGGACACCGCGGCCGCCGCCGCCGAACTGCTGCGGCTGTACGAGGAGCGCGGCGTCCCGCGCGAGGAGGCGCGCGGCAACCTCGGCGCCGACCCGCTGGGCCTGTCCGCCCGTACCGGCGACCCCGTGGACACCGAACCGGCCGCGGAGCTCGCCCGCCGCGTCCACGACAGGTACCCGCAACTGCGCGCGCTCACCGTGGACGCGCTGCCCTACCACGAGGCAGGCGCCTCGGCCGCCCAGGAGCTCGGCGCCTCGCTCGCGACCGGCGTCGCCTACCTGCGGGCCCTCACCGCGGCCGGACTGGCGGCCGGGACCGCCTTCCGGCAGCTGGAGTTCCGCTACGCCGCCACCGCCGACCAGTTCCTCACCGTCGCCAAGATGCGCGCCGCCCGCAGGCTGTGGGCCCGCGTCGCCGAGGTGTCCGGTGTCTCCGGGGGCGCGGGCGCGGCCCAGCGCCAGCACGCGGTGACGTCTCCGGTGATGATGACCCGCCGAGACCCGTACGTGAACATGCTGCGCACCACGATCGCCTGCCTCGGCGCGGGCGTCGGCGGTGCGGACGCCGTGACCGTGCTGCCCTTCGACCACGAACTGGGCCTGCCGGACGCGTTCGCCCGCCGCATCGCGCGCAACACCTCCTCGATCCTCCTGGAGGAGTCGCACCTCGGCCGGGTCGCCGACCCCGCGGGCGGCTCCTGGTACGTCGAGCGGCTCACCGACGAACTCGCCCACGCCGCCTGGGCGTTCTTCCAGGAGCTGGAGCGCGCGGGCGGTCAGGGCGAGGCCCTGCGCTCCGGCCTGGTCGGCGAACGCATCGCCGCCACCTGGGAAGAGCGCAGGCGCAGGCTCGCCGAGCGCCGTGAACCCGTCACCGGCGTCAGCGAGTTCCCGTTCCTCGCCGAGAAGCCCGTCGTGCGCGAGCCCGCGCCCGAGGTGCCCCGCCACGAGGGCGGCCTGCCCCGTGTCCGCCGCGACGAGGACTACGAGGCCCTGCGCGCCCGCTCCGACGCGCACCTGGCCGCGACCGGCGCCCGCCCCCGCGTCTTCCTCGCCGCGCTCGGCCCCGCCTCCGCGCACACCGCGCGCGCCGCGTTCGCCTCGAACCTGTTCCAGGCGGGCGGCGTCGAACCGGTCCACGACCCCGTGACGGTCGACGCCGGTACGGCGGCTGACGCCTTCGCGCGCAGCGGCGCCGCCGTCGCCTGCCTCTGCTCCAGCGACGCACTGTACGAGGAGCAGGCCGAGGAAGTCGCCAAGGCCCTCAGGTCCGCCGGTGCCCGGCAGGTCTTCCTGGCCGGACGGCCGGGCGGCCACGCCGGTGTCGACGCCTACGTCTTCGCGGGCTGCGACGCCGTCGGCGTCCTGTCCTCCGTTCTCGACCGCATGGGAGTGGCCCCGTGACGCAGATCCCCGACTTCTCCGAGGTCGCCCTCGGCGAGTGCACCCCGCCCGCCGAGGCCGCGGAGGAGCAGTGGCGCGCCGCCGTGAAGGAGGCCACCGGCAGCAGCGCCGACGACCTGCTGTGGGAGACGCCGGAGGGCATCGGCGTCAAGCCCCTCTACACCGGCCGCGACCTGGAGGGCCTGGACTTCCTCGGCACCTACCCGGGCGTGGCGCCGTATCTGCGCGGCCCGTACCCGACGATGTACGTCAACCAGCCGTGGACGGTCCGCCAGTACGCGGGCTTCTCCACGGCCGAGGAGTCCAACGCCTTCTACCGGCGCAACCTCGCCGCCGGCCAGAAGGGCCTGTCGGTCGCCTTCGACCTGCCCACGCACCGCGGCTACGACAGCGACCACCCGCGCGTGACCGGTGACGTCGGCATGGCGGGCGTCGCCATCGACTCCATCTACGACATGCGGCAGCTCTTCGACGGCATCCCGCTGGACAGGATGACCGTGTCGATGACGATGAACGGCGCCGTGCTGCCCGTACTCGCGCTCTACATCGTGGCGGCCGAGGAGCAGGGCGTACCGCCCGAGAAGCTGGCCGGGACCATCCAGAACGACATCCTCAAGGAGTTCATGGTCCGCAACACCTACATCTATCCGCCCCGGCCCTCGATGCGGATCATCTCCGACATCTTCGCGTACACCTCGCAGAGGATGCCGCGCTACAACTCCATCTCCATCTCCGGCTACCACATCCAGGAGGCCGGAGCGACGGCCGACCTGGAGCTGGCGTACACCCTCGCCGACGGTGTGGAGTACCTGCGCGCCGGGCGGGACGCGGGCCTCGACGTGGACGCCTTCGCGCCGCGTCTGTCCTTCTTCTGGGCGATCGGCATGAACTTCTTCATGGAGATCGCCAAGATGCGCGCGGCCCGGCTCCTCTGGGCCAAGCTGGTCAAGCAGTTCGAGCCGAAGAACGCCAAGTCGCTGTCACTGCGCACCCATTCGCAGACCTCCGGCTGGTCGCTCACCGCGCAGGACGTCTTCAACAACGTCACCCGCACCTGCGTGGAGGCCATGGCGGCGACCCAGGGCCACACCCAGTCGCTGCACACCAACGCCCTCGACGAGGCGCTCGCCCTGCCGACGGACTTCTCCGCCCGCATCGCCCGCAACACCCAGCTCGTGCTCCAGCAGGAGTCCGGCACCTGCCGCGTCATCGACCCCTGGGGCGGCAGCGCGTACGTCGAGAGGCTGACGTACGACCTCGCGCACCGGGCCTGGCAGCACATCCAGGAGGTCGAGGCCGCCGGCGGCATGGCGCAGGCCATCGACGCCGGCATCCCCAAGCTGCGCGTGGAGGAGGCCGCGGCCCGCACCCAGGCCCGTATCGACTCCGGGCGGCAGCCCGTCATCGGGGTCAACAAGTACCGCGTCGAGAACGACGAGCAGATCGACGTCCTCAAGGTCGACAACTCCTCGGTGCGCGCCCAGCAGATCGCCAAGCTGCGCCGGCTCCGCGAGGAGCGCGACGAGACCGTCTGCCAGGACGCGCTGCGCGCCCTGACCGAGGCCGCCGGACGCGACTCCGGGGCCGGCCTGGAGAGCAACCTGCTCGCGCTCGCCGTGAACGCCGCCCGGGCGAAGGCCACCGTCGGCGAGATCTCCGACGCACTGGAAAAGGTGTACGGACGGCACGCGGGCCAGATCCGTACGATCTCCGGCGTGTACCGCAACGAGGCAGGAGAGTCCCCCTCCGTGGACCGCACGCGTGCACTGGTCGACCGCTTCGAGGAGGCGGAGGGGCGCCGTCCGCGCATCCTCGTCGCCAAGATGGGCCAGGACGGCCACGACCGCGGCCAGAAGGTGATCGCCTCCGCGTTCGCCGACCTGGGCTTCGACGTGGACGTCGGCCCGCTGTTCCAGACCCCGGCCGAGGTGGCCCGGCAGGCGGTCGAAGCGGACGTGCACGTCGTGGGCGTCTCGTCGCTCGCGGCCGGACATCTCACCCTCGTCCCGGCGCTGCGCGAGCAGCTCGCGGAGGAGGGCCGCGACGACATCATGATCGTCGTGGGCGGGGTGATCCCTCCGCAGGACGTGCCGACCCTGCTGGAGATGGGGGCGACGGCGGTCTTCCCGCCGGGCACGGTCATCCCCGACGCCGCCCACGACCTGGTCGAGCGCCTGGCCGCGGCGCTGGGCCACGACGAGCTGTAGCCGCGGATGGCCAGGGAAGTCGACATCGACGCCTACGTCAAGGGTGTGCTCGACGGGAAGCGGGCGGCCGTGGCCCGCGCCATCACCCTCGTCGAGTCCACCCGGCCCGACCACCGCGCCGCGGCCCAGCGGCTGCTGACCGAACTGCTGCCGCACAGCGGCAACGCACGGCGGATCGGTGTCAGCGGAGTGCCGGGGGTGGGGAAGTCCACCTTCATCGACGCCTTCGGCACGATGCTGACCGGGCTCGGCCACCGGGTGGCGGTGCTGGCCGTCGACCCGTCCTCCACCCGCACCGGCGGCTCCATCCTCGGCGACAAGACGCGGATGGAGCGGCTGGCCGTGGACCCGGCGGCCTTCGTCCGGCCGTCGCCGTCGGCCGGCACGCTCGGCGGCGTGGCCAAGGCGACCCGCGAGTCCATGGTGGTGATGGAGGCCGCCGGCTACGACGTGGTCCTGGTGGAGACCGTCGGCGTCGGCCAGTCCGAGACGGCCGTCGCCGGGATGGTCGACTCCTTCCTGCTGCTCACCCTCGCCCGGACCGGCGACCAGCTCCAGGGCATCAAGAAGGGCGTCCTGGAACTGGCCGACGTCCTCGCGGTCAACAAGGCCGACGGGCCGCACGAGCGCGACGCCCGCACCGCCGCGCGCGAACTGGCCGGCGCGCTGCGGCTGATGCGTCCCCCCGCCCACCACTCCGCCGGATCCGGGGAGACCCCGTCGGCCGACGCCGTCTGGACCCCGCCGGTGCTGAGCTGCAGCGCGCGGGAGTCGAGCGGGCTCGACACGGTCTGGGAACGGCTGGAGCAGCACCGCGCCCTGCTCGACGCGGGCGGCCACCTCGACGCCAAGCGCCGCGACCAGCAGGTCCAGTGGGCGTGGGCGATGGTCCGGGACGAACTCCTCGGCCGTCTCCGCGGCCACCCGGCCGTACGGGCCCTCGGCCCCGCCCTCGAACAGCAGGTCCGCGACGGGGAACTGACCGCCACCCTCGCGGCGGAGCGCATCCTGGAGGCGTTCGCGCGGGAGGCGTGAACCGGAGCGTGCGCCGTAGGCGTACGCGGCGTCGCGGGGCGCGTCACCGTGCCGCGTCCGCCCCACGGGGGCGGACGCGGGCCGTGCGTGGTCTGCGTGCCTGGTGGTGCGTCGTGCCTTGTCCGTGGTGTGCGGGCCGGGCCGCGTCCGCCCTGCGGGTGCGGGTGCGGGTGCGGGCCGTGCGTGGTTCGGGTGCGTGGCGCCGCGTCCCACCGTGCCCGGGGCGTGCGTGGTATCTCGGACGCGTCACCGAGCAGGGTGTGCCCTGCCGGGGGGCGCCGGTGGCGGGCCGTGCGTGGTTCGGGTGCCTGGTGCCGCGTCCCACCGTGCCCGGGGCGTGCCCTCGCGCGGCGTCGTGGGGTCGGAGAGGCCCGGTCCGCCGCGGTGCCGTCGACGGCCCGGACCCGCCCGGTGGCCGCGTCAGCGCGCCAGCGCCAGCATCGCCAGCCGGCGCCAGTTCAGCCGTGGCCGGGCGAGGGGGACCCCGGGCCGGTGGCGGGGGACGCGCACCCGCAGTGCGCCGGGCCTGATGGTGCAGCGCACCGGCACGGGCATCGTCAGGGCCTCCCCGTCCACGCCGACCTGCACCTCCGGCGCGTCGGCCGCCACGACGACCTCGCGGGCGGTGAGGGTGGTGAACCCGGCCGAGCGTTCGCCGCGCAGCAGCCCGGCGGCCTGGGCGGCACTCTCCACCGTCACACTCACGACGCCCAGGACGCCCCGGTCGAGGCGGTCGCGGCGCGCGACAGCCGTCCGGTCCCCGGCGCGGTAGGGGTTGTTGCTGACCAGGACCGCCTGCGGGGAGTCGAGCGTCGTCCCCGCGGCCCGCACGGTGAGCCGCGGTCCGGCCCGGTGCGTCAGCACGTCGGGGAACAACTGCAGGGCGGTGCCGACCTTGTCTTCGCGGTAGGCGTCGCTCTGCACGACCAGTGCATACGCCCCGAACGAGGCGTTGTTGACGAACACCCGGTCGCCGGCCATGCCCAGGTCGACGACGAGTTCGACCCCGTCGGTCAGCGCCTCCAGTGCCCGCGAGGGGTCGTCCCGGTCGAGTCCCAGGTCCAGCGCGAAATGGTTCCGGGTTCCGGCGGGGACCACTACGAACGGCATCCCGTGCTCCGCGGCCACCCCCGCCACCAGCGCCTGCGTACCGTCCCCGCCGGCGACCCCGAGCAGGTCCGCGCCGGCGGCGACCGCCTGCCGGGCCACGGCCTCGACGTCGCTCGGACGTTCCGGATCCAGCATGAAGACCTCCGCCCCCGTACGCTCCGCCTTCGCCTTCAGCCCGAAGCGCTCCACCTTCCCGCCGCCCGAGCGCGGGTTCATGATCAGGAACGGGCGTGCGGGACGCTCCGCGGCCACCGTGGGCTGGGCCTTGCGCCGGGCGTCCAGGGCGAGGGCTTCCCAGCCGGCCGAGGCGGCCACCGCCCCCAGGACGAGACACAGCACCATGACCCACAGCACCCCCGAACGGGCCTGAAGCCAGATGACGGTCAGCGGGGCGGCCAGCGCCAGCAGGACCGCCAGCACCCGCACGGGCCCGCGCCGGGTCAGCGCCCACCACAGGGCCGCCGCCGTCACCACCGTCCCGGCGAGCACCAGCAGCACCATCGCGATGCCGCCGAGTCCGGAGGCCACGAGCAGCACGACGGTCGCGGCGGCCGCGAGGATCGCCAGCCGCGCGCTCCAGCGCCGGCTCCGGACCACGCGCGTCCTGCCGTCGTCGTCCATGGCACCTCCGGTCCGTGTGCGTCCTACCGCCATTGCACAACCGCGCGGGGGCGGCCGCCTCTTCTGACGCCGCGGGGCCTGCCCGGGCCGGTTCCGGACGTCGGCGGTCGTTCCGGGGCCGGTGCGTTGCGAGGCCCCGGTCGGGCTCGCGCCCGGTTCGGGGCCCGTTCGTCCCGCGGCCGTCCGCGCCGGGTCCGTGCGCCGCGAGGTCCCCCTCCTCCCGGGCCCCTGCCGCCTCGCCGGCCGGTCGCAGGCCGCGGGACACGTTCAGTGCGGCACCGACGCCGCCGTTGGCGATCATGGAAGGCCGCTGGGATCATGAGGGCTGGCTGACGAACGGACGGCACGGCGGTGGAACCCATGGCCGAGGACGCCCAACTGCACCCCAGCGGCGACCCGCTGCTGGCCGCGAAGTTCGCGGTACCCGCCGTACCGCCTGCCTTCGTGGCCCGGCAGCGTCTCCTGGACCGGCTCACCGAGGGCGCCCAGGGCCCCCTCACCGTGATCACGGGCCCCGCCGGCGCGGGCAAGACCACCCTCGCCGCCTCCTGGCGCGAGGCCGACCTCGCCCCCGGCCCGGTCGTCTGGCTCACCGTGGAGAGCGACGACAACGCGCCGGGCGTGTTCTGGGCCTACGTGCTCGGCGCCTTCCGCTACCACCGGGTGCCACTGCCCGACGGTGTCGGCAGCCCGTCGAGCGCCGACAACGTCGACCACTCGCTGATCGTCCGGCTCGCCTCCGCCCTCACCCAGTTGCCCCAACCGGTCGTGCTCGTCCTCGACGGCCTGGAACACGCGGGCGTCCACGGCGTCTCCACCGAGCTGGACTTCCTCCTCGCCCATGCCGGGCCGTCCCTGCGGCTGGTCCTCATCGGGCGGGTCGATCCCGCGCTGCCCCTCCACCGCTACCGCGCCGAGGCCCGGGTCTGCGAGATCCGCCGGTCCGAACTGGCCTTCACCCCGCGCGAGACGGCGCAACTGCTGCGCTGCCACGGGCTCACGCCCTCCCAGGAGAGCGTCGGCGCCCTCACCGACCGCACCCAGGGCTGGGCCGCCGGGCTGCGGCTGTGCGCCCTGGCCATGCAAAGCGCGGAGGACGCCGAGCACTTCGCCCAGTCCTTCGCCGCCTCGCAGAACGCCGTCGCCGACTATCTGACGGCCGAGGTCCTGGCAGCCCAGCCCGCGGCGACCCAGGACCTGCTCATCCGGACCAGCATCCTCTCCCACGTCCACCCGGGACTGGCCGACGCCCTCACCGGACGGGACGACGGCGAGCACATCCTCGGCAGGCTCGTCCGCGACAACGCCTTCGTCGAGCCGATCGGCGACACCTCCTGGTACCGCTGCCACCCGCTGTTCGCCGAAGTGCTCCGGGCCCATCTGCGCAGCCGCAGCCCGGCCCTCGGCGGGCCCCTGCACCGAGAGGCCGCACGATGGCTCGACGGACACGACAGGGTGACCGACGCGATCGAGCACGCGGCAGCGGCGGACGACTGGCCCTACGCCGCCGGTCTCCTCGTCGACAGGCTCGCCGCCGGGCGCCTCCTCACCGGACCGGACAGCCACCGTCTCGAACGGTTGTTCAGTGGGATGCCGGACGGACTGCCCGGCACCGCGCCCGCCCTCACCGCGGCCGTCTGCGCACTGGCCCGCGGTGACGCCGCCGCCGGCCGCAAACACCTCGCGGGGGTCCGTCCCCACGGCGACGACACACCCGAGAGCCTGCTCACCCGGGCTCTGCTGCTGCTTCTCACCGGCGCGGACACCGGCACCGCGAACCTCCGGGCGCCCGCCTCGGTCGGGGACGGCGACGACGCCGAGCGGGCCGCGGAGGAGACCGGCCCGGACCACGGCACGCCGGACCCCGACCGCGAGGTGCGGACGCTGATGGACCGGGTGGACCCCGACGTGCTCGCCCGGCACCCGGAGATCGAGGTACTCCGGCGGTACGGCCGCGGCCGCGCCCTGCTGGCCACCGGGCACCGGTCCGAGGCCCGTGAGGCGTTCGCCGCCGCACTCGCCGCGGCCACGGACGAGCACACCTGGACGGTCCGCTACCACTGCCTCGGCGCGCTGGCCCTCGCCGAGGCCGCCGACGGACTGCTGCGAGAGGCCGAGGCACACGCCCGGGACGGACTCAAGGCCGCGGAGGAGCACGGCATTCCCGTCGACCGCCGCACGGCACGCTGCCATCTCGCGCTCGCCTCGGTCGCCGCCGACCGCGGCGACCTCACGGCTGCCGGCCGGTATCTCGCCGCCGCCCGCACCCACGCGCCCGTCCGTGACGTACCGGCCGCCGCCGAGGCCGCGGTGCTGCGCTCCCGCCTCGAACTCGCCCACGGGCGCGCGGCGGCGGCACTGTCGGCGCTCGACGACGCACCCGTCTCCGCCGACGGTCCCGCCGTCGCCGGGGGAGCGGCGGCGGGCCGGATCGCCGTGGCTCGCTGCTCCGTCCACCTGGTGCGCGGTGACGCGGCGGCCGCGCTCGCCGCACTGGAGGAGGCACCTCCGGGCGTCCCCGCCCTCACCGCCGCGTCGGCCGCCGCCCATCTCGCGGCCGGGGACGGCGGACAGGCGCGCCGGCTGCTCGCCGGGCTCCCCGCAGGCGACTGTGTCCCCCCGGCGGTCCGGGTCCGTGCGCAGCTGCTCGAGGCCCAGCTGGCGGCGGTCGAGGGGGACACCGCGAGAGCGGCGACGCTCGTCGCCGGCGCCGTGCGCACCGCGCGGACGCACGGACTTCGCGCCCCGTTCACGGAGTCCGGCCCGTGGCTGCGGCACGTCCTCGCCCGCGCTCCCGGACTGGCCGACGCGCGGGCCTGGTTGACGGGCCGGTCCGGAGAGACGGAGCAGAGGGCCGGTGGCGGCGGATCGGGTTCCGGGGACTCGGCCGCCGGGGCTCCACTGCTCGTCGAGCAGCTCAGTCCCCGGGAGTGCGACGTCCTGCGCTGCGCCGCCGAGATGATGTCGACGGACGAGATCGCCGCCGAGCTGTTCCTGTCCGTCAACACCGTCAAGACGCATCTGAAGAGCGTCTACCGCAAGCTGTCGGTGTCCCGCCGCAGCGAGGCGGTACGCCGCGCCAGGGACGCCGGACTGCTCTGAGGCCGCACGGTCGGGCGGCCAGTTCGCGCGCCGGGTCACCTCGCCCGGGTGATGCGGTCAGGACGCGCGCGGCGGGACCATGCGGCAAGAGCCCTCAGCGCACGGGGAAGTGCTCGCATGCGATACGAGTTCCGCATCTCCGGTCATCTGTCACCGGCCGTCGCCGGTGCTTTTCCCGAGCTCGACGAAGTGACGGTGCCTGAGGAGACCGTCCTGTACGGGCCCGTCACCGACGAGGCACATCTGTACGGGCTGCTCGTACGCTTCCAGGACCTCGGCCTCCGCGTGGTGGAGCTGCGCCTGCTGCCCGACTGAGACCGCCGCACGGCCCGTGGGACGCGGCTCCGGGCGGTGTTCGGCCGGATGCGCCCGGCCCGGTCCGCGTACGCCGCCCGGCCCCCGCAGGGGGATGCCCGCTCCGCGCGGGCCGCCGCCTGCCGTGCCCGGCGCGGGCCCGACGCCGCCCGGCCCCCGCAGGGGGCGACGCCGCGCCCGGACCGTCAACCGCCCCGCTCGCCGTCGGACACGCGTTCCCGCAGCTCCGGATCGCGTCGCGACGCCTTCTCGTACCAGGATCCGTACCGCTCGCTCAGCAGGATCGACGTCACCCCGTGCGCCAGCACGCTCAGCCCCACGGTGACGGCCACGACCCGGCCGGGCAGGGCAGCCGCGGCGCCGTACTCCTTCACCACCAGCAGCGCCAGGACCAGCGACGCCAGTCCCCGCGGCCCGAACCAGCCCACATACGCCACGGTCGGCGGCCGCAGCCCGGTGCCGGCCAGGGCGAGCGCGACCGGCACCATCCGCACCACCGTGAGGCTGAGCAGCGCGTACACGACGGTCCGCCAGTCCAGGTACTCCAGCGCCGGCCCCAGCAGCACGGCACCGAACACCAGGAAGCTCATCGCCGCCAGCAGCGCGGCCACGTTCTCGGTGAACTCGTGGCCCCCGGCGAATCTCCGGCTCCGCGCCCCGTCCGGGGAGTCGTCCGCCGGTCCGCCGCGGCGCACCAGTACGGCGAACGCGATACCCGCCGCCCAGACGGCGATGAAGCCGCTGCCGTCGACGAGCCGCGCGAGCGCGAAGGACGCCAGGACGGTGGCCAGGATCATCAGCTGGTTCCCCTCCCCGCTCACCCACCCGGCGGCACGGGCCCGCCCCAGCAGCAGGCCCGCCGCGACGCCGCAGGCGACCCCGAGCGCCGCGCTGAGCACCAGCGAGCGCCAGAAGACACCCACGTGGTCCTCCTCGGCGGCGCCGGGCAGGGCCGCGAGCAGCAGGACGAAGACCGGGAGGACGATGCCGTCACCGACGCCGCACTCCGCGTTGAGACCGCTGCGCACCAGCGGCGGCACCCGGGGTGAGGAGAGGGCGGTACGGCACACCGCCGCGTCGGTGGGCGCGAGGATCGTGGCGATCAGCGCCAGTTCCCACACGGTCGGCCCGGGCAGCAGCGGCCAGGCGAGCAGCCAGCCCGCCGCGATCGTCAGCGGGAGTCCGATCGCCAGCAGCCGCACGGGCAGGAAGCGGCCTTGGTGCAGCTGGCGTCCGCGCAGGCTCATCGCGTCGGTGAACAGGACCAGCGCCAGTGCCGTTTCGACCAGGACCAGAACCGGGCCCGCGCTGTGCTCGAGGCCGAAGAGGCCGAGTCCGGCGGGGCCGATGAGCACACCGCAGGCGGTGAAGAACAGGGGCGCGGTGACGGCGGTGGCGGCGATGCGCCGCGACACCAGCGCATACCCCGCGGTGACCACCGCCACGGCCACCCCGGTCAAGGCGTTCCCGCCGCTCACGCGCTCATCACCCACCCGGTCACCAGGCAACACGGACCGGTTCATCGTCGGGTACGGGGCCGTCCCGCCCACGCACCGACACGGTGCGCGGCCGCCACCCCGCGCGGTCCTGCCGGGCCGCCGATTCACCCGTGCGGGGTGAGGGAACCGCTCGCCCGCCGCCCCACACTGACGGCGAGCGGACACCCGAGGTCCGACGGGAACGGCAGGAGGACGGAGATGGACGACACGGTCTACCTCGCTTACGACTATCCGGTTCTGGGCGCGTTCTGGACCGTGATGTGGATCTTCCTCTGGGTCGTGTGGCTGGTGCTGCTCTTCCGTGTCTTCGTGGACATCTTCCGTGACCACGAGATGAGCGGCTGGGCCAAGGCGGCCTGGTTGATCTTCATGCTGCTGATTCCGTTCCTCGGCGTGCTGGTCTACGTGATCGTCCGCGGCAAGGACATGGGCAAGCGCGAGATCACGCACGCGCAGGAGCAGCAGGAAGCCTTCAACGCGTACATCCGGCAGACCGCCAAGGGTGCCGGCCCGGGGGACGAGCTTGCCCGGCTCTCCGAGCTCAAGGCCAAGGGTGACCTGAGCGAGGAGGAGTTCCAGCGAGCCAAGGACAAGCTCCTGAGTTGAGGACGAGGGGACATCATGACCCAACCGACCACCGGACACTCCAAGAGCTACTTCGCCTGGGCCGGAGGCCTGACGATGTTCGCGGGAGTGGTCCTGATCATCGCCGGATTCCTCGATTTCTTCCGCGGAATCATGGGCATCGCGAACGACGACGTCTTCGTGGCGACGCCCGGCTACGTCTTCCGATTCGACCTCACCGCATGGGGCTGGCTGCATCTGATCTTCGGGATCGTAGCCATCGCGGCCGGATTCGCCCTCTTCAAGGGCGCTCTGTGGGCGCGGATCCTCGGCATCGCCCTCGCGGGAGTGCTGCTGGTCGTCAACTTCCTCTCCCTGCCGTACTACCCGCTGTGGTCCCTGGTCGCGATCGCCCTCTACATCGCGATCATCTGGGCCCTGTGCGTGGGACGGTCGCAGGAGGAGAAGATCTGACGCGCCGGGCGGGACCGCGGGCCCTCGGGCGGGCCCGCGGTCCCGCCCGCGGTGAGTCCGCCACCCGTGACCGCGCGGCCCAGGCGTCGGCCGGCTAGGGCGTGTGGCGAAAGTCCCTCCTGGCCCGCGACGCCTGGCACGCACGCTCGCCGCGTTGTCGGAGTCATCCGAGTACGTCCGGTACGAGGGTGATCCTCCGCCTTGCGATCTTCCCCTCGGCCCGGAGGGCCTGGGGAGACCCCACCCCCTCGGCCGGAGGGCTCGGGGGGAGTCCCCACTCCCTCGGCCGGAGGGCCTGGGGGGAGTCCCCACTCCCTCGGCCGGAGGGTCCGGGGGGAGTCCCCACCCCCTCGGCCCGTAGGGCCCGGGGGAGACCCCATGCACCAGACGCCGCAGGCCCCGCCCTGCGGGCGGACGGAGCTACATTCGCAACACGCCCTAGCTAGTGCCGCGTCAGGCAACGTTCGCCCCGTCGCGGCGCCCGGCACGGCGACTCGCGGCGTTGCCGAGTCAACCGAGTAGGCCCACTACGAGGTCGACCCGGCGCCTTGCGATCCACCGCACCCGACGCCGCTCCTTGTCGGGCAAACCTTGCCTGACGCGGCACTAGGCCGGGCCGGGCCGGGCCGGCCTCGGCACCGGCCGCGGTCCGGTCCTCCTGCGTCTCCGGCGACGTCGTCACCCCGGCCCCGCCGTCCGGGGACGCCGCCGGGCAGTGCGTCCGGTGCGTCCGCGCCCCGGCGCCGTCCGCCCGGAGGACGGGCGGGGTCCCACGCTCCGGACCGGTGGCCGTCCCGGCAGCACCGCCGCGCACTCGGACAGCTGTGCACAGCGCGCGCGAGCCGGGTCCCCGGGCTGCAATGGACGGGTGACGGCCACTCCCGACGACTGCCTCGCACGCAACGAGTGGGTCTGCGGCGCCTATCTCTCCACCCGCCGCGAGATCCTCTGGGACGCCACTCTCCAGCACCTCCAGCTGACGTTCGCCTCCGTGGCGCTGGCGCTGCTCCTCGCCGTGCCGCTGGCCGTCGCGGCCCGGCGGTGGCGCTGGGCCGTCGGTCCCGTGCTCGGGGTGACGACGATCCTCTACACGATCCCGTCCCTGGCGATGTTCTCGCTGCTGCTCCCGGTGTACGGGCTGTCCGCGTCACTGGTCGTCGCAGGGCTCGTGCTGTACTCCCTCACCCTCCTGGTCCGCAACGTCCTCGCGGGGCTCCGCTCCGTCCCCGCGGAGACCCGGCAGGCCGCACGCGGCATGGGCTACGGCCCGACGCGGCAGCTTCTCGCCGTCGAACTGCCGCTGGCCCTGCCCGCCGCGATGGCCGGGCTGCGGATCGCGACCGTGTCCGCCGTCTCGCTGGTCACCATCGGCGCGATCGTCGGTTTCGGCGGGCTGGGAAACCTCATCTACTCGGGGATGAACACCTACTTCAAGGCCCAGGTGCTCACGGCCTCGGTGCTCTGCGTACTCATCGCCGTGGCCGCCGACCTCGTCCTGCTGGGCGTCCAGCGGATGCTCACGCCGTGGATGCGACCCGCGCGGCGGACCGCCGCGTGAACACGCTCGCACAGACCTGGGACTGGCTGACCAGCGCCGCCAACTGGTCGGGCCAGAACGGTGTGTGGCGCCGGCTCGGCCAGCACCTCTACCTCACCTCGGTGTGTCTGGTGATCAGCTGCGCGATCGCGCTGCCCGTCGCCCTCGTCCTGGGCCACCTCGGCAAGGGCGGCGCACTCGCCGTCAACATCTCCAACGTGGGCCGGGCCGTGCCGACCTTCGCGGTCCTCGTCCTGCTGCTGCTCAGCCCGATCGGCACATGGGGCGACTGGCCCACCATCGTCGCGCTGGTGCTGTTCGCCGTGCCGCCGCTGCTGACGAACGCCTACGTCGGCATGCGCGGTGTCGACCGGGACGTCGTACGTGCCGCGCGGGGGATGGGCATGACGGGCAGCCAGACCCTGTTCCGGGTCGAACTCCCGCTCGCGACGCCGCTGGTCCTCACCGGCGTACGGATCGCGGCCGTCCAGCTCGTGGCCACCGCGACCGTCGCGGCGCTGGCGGGCGGCGGCGGGCTGGGCCGCATCATCACGGCGGGCTTCAATCTCGCCTCCACCCCGCAGGTGGTCGCCGGTGCGGTTCTCGTCGCCGCCCTCGCCCTGGTGGTGGAAGGGGTCTTCGTCGCCGTGGAACGGTCCGCACCGGACTGGACCGGGCGGCGGTCGTCATGAGGCGGCTCCCCTTGCACCTCGGCACGTCCCTGCTGGCCCTGGCGGCCGCCTGCACCACGGGCCCGTCCCTGGAGGACCGCGGACAGGTGACGGCCCCGCCCGGGGACAGCAGGCATCTGACGATCGGATCCGCCGGCTTCACCGAGAGCGACCTGCTGGCGCAGATGTACTCCCTGCTGCTCGAGCACGCCGGCTACCAGACGAAGATCATCTCCGTCACCAACCGGGAGATCTACGAACCCGCCCTGGAGAGCGGCCAGATCGACGTGGTCCCCGAGTACGCCGCCACCTTCGCCGACTGGCTGGGTGCCAGGGCCCACGGCCCCGATGCGCCGGCCGTCGGCTCGCCCGACCTCGACGCCACCATGAGCGCGCTGCGCCCGCTGGCCGACGCGCGCGGGCTGAAGGTCCTCGACCCGGGACGCGCCGTCGACCAGAACGCCTTCGCCGTCACCGAGGAGTTCGCCCGCGCCCACGACCTCCGAACCCTCAGCGACCTCGGAAGATCCGGGATCCCCGTGCGCCTCGCCGCCGGGGACGAGTGCGTGCGGCGGCCGTACTGCGCGCCCGGGCTGGAGAGGACGTACGGCATCCGCATCAGCGGCATCGACCCCAAGGGCGTCGGCACCACCCAGGCCAAACAGGCCGTCCAGTCGGGCCAGGACCAGATGGTCCTGACCACCACCACGGACGCCACCCTCGACGACTTCGGCCTGGTGATCCTCAAGGACGACAAGCACCTCCAGAACGCGGACCACATCGTGCCCGTCGTCAACCGGGCGCGCGCCGGCGGCCCCGGCGTCGACAAGGCGCTCGACGAGCTGAACGAGGTCCTGACCACGGAGGACCTCGCCCGGCTCAACGAGCAGGTGGACAGCTGGCGCCGGCTGCCCGAGGACGTCGCCCGGCAGTACCTGCGGTCCAAGGGCCTTCTCCCGCAGTGAGCCGCGCCCCACCCCTCTTCCGGGCGGCGCGGAAGGCCGCTCCCCGCCGGCCGGGACGGACACCCCCGGAGTGGCTCAGGCGTCCGCCACCGAGTCGAAGTCCACCTGGTCCCTGGCCACTCCCCGGGCTTCGGCGTCCACCGAACGGCGCAGTGCCTCGTGGAGCTTCGCCGGAGTCAGCACCCCCACGAAACGGGTTCCGTCCACCACCGCCACCCATCCCGCGTCGTGCTGCAGCATCTCGCTGAACGCCTGCTTCAGCGGTGCCCCCAGCGGCACCCACGCCTCCATCCGGCGCGCCAGATCGCCGACCGTGCCTCGGCCACCTGCCCGGGCCAGGGACTCGGCGGACACCCAGCCGTGCAGATCGCCCCCGGCGTTGAGCACGACAGCCCAGCGAGCGTCCGCCGCCCGCAGCCGGCCCGCCGCGGCATCGGCCGGCTCGTCCAGGCGCGCGATCGGCGGCTGCTCCAGGCCGTCCTCCTCGATCCCGGTCACCGAGAGCCGCTTCAGCCCCCGGTCCGCGCCCACGAACCGGGCCACGTAGTCGGTCGCGGGCGTGCCGAGCACCGCGCCCGGCGTGTCGAACTGCTCGATGCGCCCCTGCCCGTACACGGCGATGCGATCGCCCATCCGCACCGCCTCCTCGATGTCGTGGGTGACGAGCAGCACGGTCTTGCGGACCGTCGCCTGGAGGTTCAGGAACTCGTTCTGCAGCCGCTCCCGCACCACCGGGTCGACTGCGCCGAAAGGCTCGTCCATCAGCAGCACGGGAGGGTCCGCCGCCAGCGCCCGGGCAACCCCGACCCGCTGGCGCTGACCACCCGAGAGCTGCTCGGGGTAGCGGTCTCCGAAGGTCTTCGGGTCGAGGCCCACCAGATCGAGGAGTTCGGCGGCCCGGGCCCGGGCCCGGCGCCTCTTCCAGCCCAGCAGCGACGGCACGGTCGCGGTGTTGTCGAGGACCGTCCGGTGCGGGAAGAGGCCGACCTGCTGGATGACGTAGCCGATCCGGCGGCGCAGCCGGACCGGGTCGACCCGGGAGATGTCCTCGCCGCCCACCAGGATCCGCCCGGACGTGGGTTCGATCAGCCGGTTGACCATCATCATCGTGGTGGTCTTGCCGCAACCCGACGGGCCGACGAGCGTGACCAGTTCGCCCTCGGCGACCTCGAAGGACAGCCCGTCGACGGCGGCCGTCCCGTCCGGATAGACCTTGCCGACCTCCTCGAACCGGATCATGCGTCCACGCTAAGGGCTGTCCCGTCATCACCGGTGGATCAGCGCGCGGCGTCGGATGCGGTGCATCGCAAGGCGGAGGGTCGTCCTCATACTGGGCGTATTCGGGCGATCCGGCAACGCAGCGAGGTGCCGCAGCTGTCGTCGTGCGCCCGCTGGGGCTTACGGGACAGCCCTAAGGCGCGCCGCGCGCGGTGCGCACACGGGCCGCGGCCGAAGCGGGCGGCCCACTCGGGGTGGTCGGCGATGCGGAACAGCGTCTCCCTCCCCGACCTTGCGGGGTCTGGTCGGTGCCGCCCCCTCGATCAGTAGACATTCCTTCCAATCCTCCCCGGCCTCGCGGCCCGGCCGGCCGATCCTCGGTGCGACCCCCGCCCGGCCGTGTGATGCACTGGGCGGGCGGGGAACGCACCATCAGCGACCACACGGCAGGAGCGCGCAGTGACCAGCTACCGGCAGCCGGGCCTCGTCCTCACGGACCGCCACTTCACCGTTCCCCTCGACCACGCCGACCCCTCGGGGGAGCAGATAGCCCTCTACGGCCGTGAGGTCGTCTCCAGCGGCCGGGCGGGAGCGGACCTGCCCTGGTTGGTGTACCTGGAGGGCGGACCAGGCTTCGGGGCGCGGCGCTTCCCCGGCAAGCAGGCCTGGCTGGCACGCGCGGTGCAGGAGTTCCGCGTGCTCCTCCTCGACCAGCGCGGCACCGGACTGTCCTCGCCCGCCAACCGGCAGACGCTGCCGCTGTGCGGCGGCCCCGAGGAGCAGGCCCGCTACCTCTCGCACTTCCGGGCGGACAGCATCGTCCGCGACTGCGAAGCGGTCCGCGCACGGCTGACCGGCGGGGCGCGCTGGACCGTCCTCGGCCAGAGTTTCGGCGGATTCTGCGCCACCCACTACCTCTCGACCGCACCGGAAGGGCTGAAGGCCGTCCTGATCACCGGCGGCCTGCCCTCGCTGGACGCCCGGGCCGAGGACGTCTACCGCGCCGCGTACCCCCGTATCCAGCGCAAGAACGACGCCCACTACGCCCGCTACCCGCAGGACGTCGAGCGGGCCCGGCGCATCGCCGAGCACCTCGCCGCCCGGCGGACCGTCCTGCCCGGCGGTTACCTGCTCACCACCGAGGCGTTCCAGTCGCTGGGAATCCAGCTCGGCACCGGCGACGGCAGCCACCAGCTCCACTACCTGCTGGAGAACGCCTTCGTCCGCACGGCCCGCGGCGACGAACTCTCCGACGCCTTCCAGCAGGGCGTCCTCGCCGCGCTGTCGTACGCGGCCCATCCGCTGTACGCCGTCCTGCACGAGGCCATCTACGCCCAGGGCCAGGCCCCCACGGCCTGGGCGGCCGAGCGGGTGCGCGCCGAGTTCCCGCAGTTCGACGCGGAGAAGGCGCTGGCCGGGGACGGACCGCTGCTCTTCACCGGCGAGTCCGTCCACCCCTGGCACTTCGAGACCGACCCCGCCCTGCGGCCCCTTCGCGACGCCGCCGAGATCCTGGCCGCCCGCACCGACTGGCCCGCGCTGTACGACACCGAGCGCCTCGCGGCCAACGAGGTCCCGGTGGCCGCGGCCGTCTACCACGACGACATGTACGTCGACACCGCCCACTCCCTCGCGACCGCCCGCGCCATCCGCGGACTGCGCACGTGGGTCACCGACGAGTACGAACACGACGGCGTGCGGGCGTCCGGCTCCCGTGTGCTCGACCGGCTGCTCGCCCTGGTCCGCGACGAGGTGTGACGAGAGTGCCGTGCCCCGGCGCCGGCGGGCGGGGCGGGCACGGCGGCGGCACGACCCCCACCGTTGCCCGGAAACCACTCCGGGACGCGCGACCACTGCGGATACGCTGCCCGTATGACCGAACTGACCGAACCTCAGCTCGTACCGGTACCGGACGACTGGCAGCGGGCACTCGCCGTCGTCGCCCACCCGGACGACCTCGAGTACGGCTGCGCCGCGGCCGTCGCCGGCTGGACCGACGCGGGCAAGGAGGTGACGTACCTCCTCGCCACCCGGGGCGAGGCCGGGATCGACACCGTCGACCCCGCCGAGTGCGGGCCGCTGCGCGAGCGGGAGCAGCGGGCGAGCGCCGCGGTCGTCGGTGTGAGCGCCGTCGAGTTCCTCGACCACCGGGACGGCGTCATCGAGTACGGCACGGCGCTGCGCCGCGACATCGCGGCCGCGATCCGTCGGCACCGCCCCGAGCTGGTCGTCACCCTCAACCACCGCGACACCTGGGGCCCGGCCGTCGGCGGAGCCTGGAACTCGCCGGACCATCGTGCCGTGGGCCGGGCCGTGCTGGACGCCGCCGGTGACGCGGGCAACCGCTGGATCTTCCCCGAACTCCTCACCGAGCAGGGCCTGCAGCCCTGGAGCGGCGTCCGATGGGTGGCGATCGCCGGCTCGTCGACCCCGACCCACGCCGTGGACGCCACGGCCGGGCTCGAGCGCTCGGTGCGGTCGCTGCTGCAACACCGCAGTTACATCGAGGTTCTGACGGACGAGGACCCGGAGGCGTACTGCCGGGAGTTCCTGGTGGGCAGCGCCCAGGCGGTGGCCCCCCGGTTCGGCGGGGTGCCGGCGGTGGCCTTCGAACTCTTCGGCCGGTAGCGGCCCGGGCCCCGGGCGGGCGGGTCTTCGGCGGGCTCCCGCCGGGAGGGCGTCGCCGCACCCCGGCGACCGGGCACACCGTCTCGCGATGAGGCGGCCGTGGGTGCCGGGCGGTTCCCGCCGCAGCGCTCACTCGGTGTCGTGGCGCGGTTCCGTGGCCCGCTCGCCGTTCGCGTCGAGCCTGAACGCCCGTACGAGCAGGGCTCCGAGGACGATCAGGGCGATGCCCAGCCAGGCCGGCCCGGAGCCGAGGGCCAGCACGACGATCCCCACGGGCACCAGATAGCCGGCGAAGGGCATGAACAGGGAGCCCACGGACGTCGGGCCGCCGCGGGACGGCCTGCCGCCGTGGATGCGCTCCCGTACGACCGGTGGGTACCACTCGGTGAAGCGCAGGGCGACGATGATCGCCCCGATCTGGATGACCCAGTTGGTCCAGACGTTGTCCGGTTGGCGTAGCACGAGGTCACCGATGAGCCCCGCCACCGCCGCCACCAGGAACGCGAGCCCCCACACGGCGGTGATCACGTAGTTGGTGTGCAGGAAGCCGCGGGTGTTCCACAGCGAGCGGTCCACCCGTTCGCGGGCGTACTGCACGGTGAAGGGCTCGCGGACCGCGATCGAGCCGAAGGCGATGGCCACCAGGGCGAAGTTGGAGAGCTCCCCGGAGTACGTCTCCAGCCAGCGCAGCGTTCCCACCGAGGCGAAGAGGCCGACGATCGTGAGGGCCGCGAAGAAGACGACGTCGGCGACCTCGAGGATCTTGACCGAGGCGCCGGGGCGTCTCAGCCGGTCCACGACGAGGACGAAGACGGCGATCGCCAGGGAGACCCCCACGGCGAACTCGAACCGGCCGGGGCCGGCCAGGACCGAGAACATGATCCACGGGAGCATCCCGACGACGGGGTTGTCGAAGAACGCGGCGAGACGGCGCCCCGCCTCGGTGTCAGTGATGGCGTTCATGGACACGTCCTCCGGGAGACGGCCTCCTTTCCAGCGTGCTCCCGCGCCCGCCGTCCCGCGACGGGGCCGCACGGGCGGGGCGTGCGGCCGTGGGGCGGGGGACGGGCGGAGGCGCGGACGGTCGCCGCCGTGCGGCGGGGCTCCCGGCGGAGCGTGGCGGTCGTGGGGCGCGGCGCAGTGGAAGGGCCGGGAGCGGGGAGTGGTCCGGCCGGGAACGGGGGGAGGGGCCGGTGGCCGGGTGCCCCGGCCGGACGCAGCTGTTCCCAGGAGGGCAAGCGACCGCTTAGTATGCGCAGAGCAGTGGTACGCCCTACACACCGCGGAGGCCCGAATGCAGGCATGGCGAGTGCACCGGAACGGCGAGCCGGGCGAGGTGATGCGCCTGGAGGAGGCCGGCCGCCCGCAGCCCGGCGAAGGGCAGGTCCTGCTCAGGGTGCGGGCCGCCAGCGTCAACTTCCCCGACGCGCTGCTCTGCCGCGGCCACTACCAGGTGACGCCGCCGCTGCCCTTCACCCCCGGGGTGGAGATCTGCGGTGAGACCGAGGACGGCCGCCGCGTCATCGCCACCCCGGCCCTGCCGTACGGAGGGTTCGCCGAGTACGCCGTCGCCGACGAGGCCGCGCTGCTGCCCGCTCCCGACGCCCTCGACGACGCCGAGGCCGCGGCACTGCACATCGGCTACCAGACGGGCTGGTTCGGACTGCACCGCCGCGCGAACCTCCGGGAGGGCGAGACGCTGCTCGTGCACGCGGCGTCCGGCGGCGTCGGCAGCGCCGCGGTACAGCTCGGCAAGGCCGCCGGCGCCCGTGTCATCGGCGTCGTCGGCGGACCTGAGAAGGCCGCCGTGGCCCGCGAGCTCGGCTGCGACCTCGTCATCGACCGGCGCGAGGACGACATCGTCGCCGCGGTGAAGGACGCCACCGGCGGCCGCGGTGCCGACGTCGTCTTCGACCCGGTCGGCGGCGACGCGTACGCCAAGTCCGCCAAGTGCGTCGCGTTCGAGGGCCGCATCCTCGTCGTGGGCTTCGCGAGCGGCGGTATCCCCAGCCCGGCGCTCAACCACGCGCTGGTGAAGAACTACTCGATCGTCGGACTGCACTGGGGCCTCTACAACCGGATGGACCCCAGGGCCGTGCTCCGCTGCCACGAGACGCTCACCGACCTGGCGGCCGGGGGACTGATCAAGCCGCTCGTCAGCGACCGGGTCGCCCTCAAGGGCGCCGCCGACGCCGTCCAGCGCGTCGCCGACGGCACCACCACCGGACGCCTCGTCGTCCTCCCGGAAGGAGCGGCCGCATGACCGACGCCGCCGAACTGCGTCTGCGCACCCGCGAGTTCCTCGCGGAACACCCGCCCGCCACCACCGGGCGGACCGACTTCCTCAAGGCCCGCTTCGACGCGGGTCTGGCCTGGGTGCACTACCCGGCCGGACTCGGCGGACTCGGCGCGGCCCGCTCGCTGCAGGCCGTCGTCGACGCCGAACTGGAAGCCGCCGGCGCTCCCGACAACGACCCCCGCCGGATCGGCATCGGCCTCGGCATGGCGGCGCCCACGATCCTCGCGTACGGCACCGAGGAGCAGAAGCGGCGGTTCCTGAGGCCGCTCTGGGTCGGCGACGAGGTCTGGTGCCAGCTGTTCAGCGAGCCCGGCGCCGGCTCCGACCTGGCCGCGCTCGGTACCCGCGCCGTCCGGGACGGCGCCGAAGGCGACTGGGTGGTCAACGGGCAGAAGGTGTGGACCTCCAGCGCGCACCTCGCCCGCTGGGCCATCCTCATCGCCCGCACCGACCCGGACGCTCCCAAGCACCGGGGCATCACCTACTTCCTCTGCGACATGAGTGACCCGGGCGTCGAGGTCCGGCCGCTGCGCCAGATCACCGGTGAGGCCGAGTTCAACGAGGTCTTCCTCACCGACGTGCGGATCCCCGACGCCCGCCGGCTCGGCCCCGTCGGCGAGGGCTGGAAGGTCGCCCAGACCACCCTCATGAACGAACGCGTCTCCATCGGCGGCATGCGCCTGCCGCGCGAAGGCGGAATGATCGGGCCCGTCGTCCGCACCTGGCGCGAGCGTCCCGAGCTGCGCACCCACGACCTCCACCAGCGGCTGCTCACCCTGTGGGTGCAGGCCGAGGTCTCCCGGCTCACCGGCGAACGACTGCGCCAGCAGCTCGCCGCGGGCCAGCCCGGCCCCGAGGGATCGGGCATGAAGCTCGGCTTCGCCCGGCTGAACCAGGAGATCAGCGGCCTCGAGGTGGAACTCCGCGGCGACGAGGGCCTGCTGTACGACGACTGGACCATGCGCCGCCCCGAGCTGGTCGACTTCACCGGCCGTGACGCGGGCTACCGCTATCTGCGCTCCAAGGGCAACTCGATCGAGGGCGGCACCAGCGAGGTGCTGCTCAACATCGTCGCCGAACGGGTGCTCGGACTGCCCGCCGAACCCCGCAACGACAAGGACGTCCCCTGGAAGGACCTCGCGCGATGAGCACACAGCCCGACCTCCTCTACTCCGAGACCGAGGACGACCTGAGGGCCGCCGTTCGCTCCCTGCTCACCGGACGTTCCGACCACACGGCCACCCTCGCCCGTGCCGAGTCGGGGTCGCCCTACGACGACGGGCTGTGGCAGTCGCTCGCGGCAGGCATCGGCGCGGCCGGACTCCTCGTGCCCGACGAGCTCGGCGGCCAGGGCGCCGGTCACCGAGAGGCCGCGGTCGTCCTCGAGGAGCTCGGCCGGGCGGTCACCCCCGCCCCGTACCTCACCAGCTCGGTCATCGCCACCGAGACGCTGCTCGCGCTCGGTGGGGCGGACGACGAGGCGACGGGGCTTCTGAAGGGGCTTGCCGCCGGCCGGACCGTCGCGGTCCTCGCCCTCCCGCTCTCCGCCTCCGCAGGGGCCGGCCTCCCGAGCGGAAAGACCGTGACGGGTGTCGCCGACGCCGCGGCCGCCGATGTGCTGCTCGTGCTCCGGGCGGACGGCCTCCACGCCGTGGGGCGGGGGGACGCCACGGTCGAACCGCTCACTCCGCTCGATCTCACCCGCCCCCTCGCCTCCGTCACCACCGCGGAGGGCTCGGGCACCCGGCTCGCGGACGTGGAGCAGGCCCGCGCCGCGGTGCGCCGCGGACTGCTCGCCGGCGCCGGGCTGCTCGCCTCGGAGCAGCTGGGGATCGCGGAGTGGTGCCTGGAGGAGACGGTCCGGTACACGCGCGACCGCTACCAGTTCAACCGGCCCGTGGGCTCGTTCCAGGCACTGAAGCACCGGATGGCGCAACTGTGGCTCGATGTCGCCGGAGCGCGCGCCGCGGCGCGCAACGCGGCGGACGCGCTCGCGACCCGAAGCGCCGAGGTGCCGCTCGCGGTCTCCGTCGCCCAGGCGCACTGCTCCCGGGTGGCGGTGCGCGCCGCCGAGGAGTGCGTCCAGCTCCACGCCGGCATCGGTATGACCTGGGAGCACCCGGCGCACCTGTATCTCAAGCGGGCCAAGGCGGACGAGATCGCCCTCGGCGCCCCGGGCCGTCACAAGGAGGCGCTGGCGGAACTCGTCTCGCTGCCCGGCCCGAGGTGACGCGCGGGCCCGGGACCGGGACCAACGGACTCCGATCGGCTCCGTCGCCTCCACCGCGGCAGACCGACGCTCCAAGGTGTACGGCCCGGCCGGGAGTCGTCCCGGCCGGGCCGTACGCACGAGCAAGGGGCAGCGGTCCGCTCTCCGCCCCGGCCGGCCGGTCTGCGGAGAGCTGACCGCAGGGCTCGACGCCTCCGTGACCGCGGCGCTGGTCGCGGTCACGGAGGACGAAGGCGCCGCGCCCGGCGCGGGGCTGCTCGCCGCCGGCCACGACCGCACACTCCTGCGGCGCCGGCGCCCCGTGGAGGTCCCGCGCGTTCGCCACGCCTTCTACCACGGTCGCCTCGACGACCTCGCCGTCCCGGACCGGCTCCCGCCTGCTTCATCCCGCTGGTGTCCGGCAATTGGCCCCAGAGCTCCACCCGTCAGGCGACGGGTCGTTCCCGCAAGCCGACCGCGCCCGGCTGAACTCCAGCGTCTCCACAGCGCATTCCCGAGGGCGCGTCCGCTTCTGGGCCAACCCCGACGCTTCGGGTGCCGCCCGCGACGCCGTGTGGCACGAACCGCTCGCTGCGCGCGCCGGCCTCGTCAACACCGACGGCCCCGCCGGTCTGTGGCCCTTCCTCCTCGCCCGCGACCGCTGGTCCACGACAACGCCCGTAGTCAACAACGGATTTGATGACCACCCGATCGGCGGACACGCCAGTCGGCCGTCCGGCGCCGCTGCTCCGCCACACTGGCGCCCGAATGCCGCACACCGGGTGCGGCGGAGGGAGGCCGGTCCATGGCCGTTTCGGTTTCAGTGGTGCTGCTGTTGCTCGTCCTCGCGGTGATCTTCCTCCGCAACGGGGGGTTGAAGCTCTCGCACGCACTCGTGTGCGGCCTGCTCGGGTTCTTCCTCGCGGGTACGAGCATGGCGCCCACCATCCACGACGGCGTCTCGGCGACCGCCGAGGTCGTCGGCAAGCTCAAGCCCTGACGGTTCGGCCGCACGACGGCGGGCCTCCGTCCGCTCACGGGCGGCCCCGCGCACGACGGCACTTGCCGGACCCGACCGGTTCCGGGACGGGGGCGGGGACTGGTGGTCTCGCGTCTCGAGGTGTCGCGCACTCGGGCCGGCCGGCCGCGGCGCGCGGGGAAGCGGATCGCGGCGTGCCCTGCATCGTGGGTGTGGGCGTTCCCAGCGCGGGTGTGTCAGGGGGTGACGACGGCGAACTGGGGGTCGGGGGTGTCGAGGAGGGAGAAGAGCCGGTTCAGGACGGCGGGGTCACCGTCGACGGTTGCCCCGTCCAGGCCGCGGCCGGCCAGGACGCGGAGGAGCTGGGGCTTGGTCAGGGTCAGCGTGAGGTCGGCGGGTCGGGCGGGCGCGGCGCTCAGGTCGCGGGCGCGGTAGGTGAGGGCGCCGTTGGAGAGGGTGAGGCGCCAGGCCCGGCTCTGGTCGGTGAGCCGCCAGTCCAGGGTGAGGCGGGTGTCCCAGGCGCGGGGGCCGTTGACGCGGATGGCGAGGGAGTCGATGAGCTGGTCGATGGTGAGGGCCATGGCCATCTCGGGGTCGTTGATGTCGACCGCCACCTTGGCGAGGGTGCCGCGCAGCTCCATGGCGGCGGTGAGGTAGTAGTTGCGCCAGGTGCCGTTCTCGGCGCCGTGGCCGAGCCGGTCGTAGACCTCGGCGAGGGCTTCGCGGGCCGGGGTGTGGTCGGGGTGGGCGAAGACGGCGTGGTTGAGCAGGGTGGCGGCGAAGCGGAGGTCGCCGGCCGCGGCGTACTGACGGCCCTTGGCGGTGATCGCGTCGATGCCGCCGTAGTCGGCGGTGAAGCGGCGGGCCTGCTCCACCGGCGGATGCTGCCACAGGTGGGCGGGATTGCCGTCGTACCAGCCCATGTAGCGCTGGTAGATAGCCTTGACGTTGTGGCTGACCGAGCCGTAGTAGCCGCGTGCGGACCAGGTCCGCTCCAGCTCCGGCGGAAGCGTGACCTCCTCCGCGATCTCCGTGCCGGTCAGCCCCTGGTTGAGCAGGCGCAGGGTCTGGTCGTGCAGGTAGGTGTACAGGTCGCGCTGGGCGGTGAGGAAGGCGCCGATCGCCTCGCGGCCCCAGGTCGGCCAGTGGTGGGAGGCGAAGACCACGTCGGCCCGGTCGGCGAACAGCTCCTCGGCCTCGCTGAGGTAGTGCGCCCAGACCCGCGGGTCGCGGACGACCGCGCCGCGCAGGGTCAGGATGTTGTGCAGGGTGTGGGTGGCGTTCTCGGCCATGCACAGTGCCCGCCTCCGGGGGAAGAGGAAGTTCATCTCCGAGGGCGCCTCGGTACCGGGGGTGAGCTGGAAGACGATCTCCACCCCGTCGACGGTCTCCCGCTGCCGGGTACGGGTGATGTCGACGGTCGGCGCCACCAGGCTGATCGTGCCGGTGGAGGTGGTGGTGCCCAGCCCGCACCCGATCTGCCCCGCCGGGCCCTTGGGCAGCCCGCTGCCGTACATGAACGCGGCGCGGCGCGTCATCGCGGTGCCGGCGTACACGTTCTCACTGACCGCGTGCTCCAGGAAGCCGGACGGCGCCAGTACCGGCACCGAACCGTCCGGAACGATCGCACGGGAACCGCCGAAGTGATCGCCGTGCGAGTGGGTGTAGATCATCCCGGTGACCGGGCGGTCGCCGCGGTGCTCACGGTAAAGTGCCAGCGCCGCGGCGGCGGTCTCCACCGAGATCAGCGGGTCGATCACGATCACACCGGTGTCGCCCTCGACCAGCGTCATGTTCGAAAGATCCAGGCCGCGCACCTGGTAGATCCCCTCCGTCACCTCGTAGAGGCCGTGCCGGGCCACCAGTTGCCCCTGTCGCCACAGACTCGGATGCGCGGTGTCCGGGCAGTCCCCCGCCAGGAAGCCGTAGGCGGCGGCGTCCCACACCGGAGAGCCGTCGGCGCCGGTGATCCTCGGGTTCGCCAGCGAGGCGATGAAGCCGCGGTCGGCGTTGTCGAAGTCCGTCTCGTCGTCGAAGTCAGGGTCCGTCATGCCCGCAGGCTAGTGCCGCATCGGGCGACGTTCGCCCCGTCGCGGCGCCCGGCACGGCGACTCGCGGCGTTGCCGAATCAACCGAGCAGGCCCCCTACGAGGTCGATCCGGGGCCTTGCGATCTTCCCCTCGGCCCGGAGGGCCTGGGGAGGCCCCACCCCCTCGGCCGGAGGGCCTGGGGAGGCCCCACCCCCTCGGCCGGAGGGCCTGGGGAGGCCCCACCCCCTCGGCCCGGAGGGCCTGGGGAGGCCCCACCCCCTCGGCCGGAGGGCCTGGGGAGGCCCCACCCCCTCGGCCGGAGGGCCTGGGGAGACCCCACCCCCTCGGCCGGAGGGCCCGGGAAGACCCCATGCACCGGACGCCGCTCCTTGACGGGCGAACCTCGCCTGACGCGGCACTAGGCAGAAACGCTCGGGTCTACTCCTCGGCACGCCTTGGGTGAAGCCACCGCGAACCGGACAACGGGCACGGTCCGGGGTACCGCGCGCCGCGGCGTGACGCCACAGCAGGCCGTCCGGGCCGTGCTTTCCATCCTGCCCGGCGGTGTCGGGGGTGCCCAGCGGTCGCAGCCCGCCGGGCGTCCCGGTGTGCCGGAGGGGGTAACGGCCGGGCATGGCGACGTGGTGGCGAGCACGGGGACAGCCGGGCGACGTCCCGGTCCGCCGCGTCGAAACCATCGGCCCCAGGGCGGTCAGTGCGGCGTCCGTGAAGCGGTGCTGTGGACGGCAGGCGGCCTGGACACCGATTCAGGAGTGGCACGCCCCGCCCGGTGTCCGGCCCGCGAGGTACTCGGCCGGTTCGTTGTCCGCGACCTCGCGTTCGCGGGGAGCCATGGGGTCGGCGTCGGCTCGCAGGGCGGCGATCTCGTTGATGAGGCGTACGGCAGCGGCGGACGGTCCGGGCTGGTCGAGCTGATCGGTGATGGCCAGCGCTTCCCCGGCGAGGGCTGCCGCCTCTGCCAGGGCACCCCGGTCGCGTTGGACGGCGGCGAGCTCCAGACAGGTCAGCGCCACGTACGGCCGGGCGCCGAGGGCCCGGTTGCGGACCAGCGCCTCGCGTAACAGCGCCTCGGCTTCGGCCGGGCGGCCGGCGGCCAGGGCGAGACGTCCGAGTTCGCGACTGACCGTACCGGAGAAGTAGGCCGTGGGCGTCCCGAGCGCTCCCGGATAGGGCCGGAACGGCGCGAGCTGGTCATACGCCAGTCGCGCGGCCTCGCCATCGCCGATCAGCTCGATCAGGTCGACCAGATGCAGGAGCACCGCCGGCCACGTCGGGTTCGTCATCGGGATCGGCAGCAGTGGGCGGAGCTGGGTGTAGGCCTCCCGCGCCTCGTCCAGCCGCCCGGTGAGGAACAGTGCCCGCGCCCGCGCGGACAGGATCAGCGGCTGTCTCGGCGCCCGGTCGAGGTCACGCCACATCTCCTCGGGCAGTTCCGCGGCGTCGCCGCGAAGCAGGGCCAGTTGCTGGCACAGCACGTGGTTCATGACGATCGCGGTCTGGTCTCCGCTGGCCAGGGCGAGTTCGGCGGCGTCTTCGTTGCACCGGCGGGCAGCGGCGAACCGTCCTTCCTGCGCGGCGCGGGCGGCGCTGACGCGGAGCAGATGCCAGCGGGTCAGCGGTAGCCCGGAACGGGCCGCGATCGCCTCGACGCCGCGGATCGCATCGTCCACCAGGTCCAGCCGGCCCATCAGGTATCCGGCTTGGATACGCCACTCTTGGCCCAGCACCGAGGCGAGCGGGTCGCCGAGTTGCTCGGCGTGGGACACGGTCAGCTCGCCCAGGCGCAGGCGTTCGGCGACGTCGTCCGGATGGGCCAGGGTCATCTCCATGGCTCGAGCCGCGTCGAGTTCGGCTCGCAGGTCACCAGTGGCCTCGGTCAGAGCGAGGGCGGCGCGGGCGTGCTCGGCCGCCACCTCGAGCGAACCGAGATCGGCCGAAGCGGTGGCGAGCTGGGCGAGCAGCCGGGCGCGCACAGCGCTCGGCAGGTCCTCGACGGCCAGCGCCGCCCTGCAGAGTCGGCTGATCGTCCGTGAGGCCTGCGGGAATGTGACGCCCTGCAGCACCAGGGCGGCATCGGCGAGCAGCGCCGGCCGGCCGGTTGCGTTCGCCGCGTCGGCCGCTTCGGTGCAGTGGCGCAGGCCGGCGTCGTAGCGCCCGGCAAGGTACTCGGCGCGGGCCAGTTCGATGAGAGCCGGGGCGCGCTGTGGGTCCGTCGGTGCGAGTACGGCGGCGGCGTCCGCCAGGTGCCGGGCGGCATCGGCGTAGGCGTGCCGTTCGCGGGCCTGGGCCGCGGCGATCCGGGACCAGCGCGCGGCGGCGGCACGGTGGCCGGCCTCCTTGCCGGCCCGTCGCCAGTGCGCCGCGATGCGGGCCGCCTCGGCCCCGTCCCCGGCCTGCTCCAGTGCCCGCGCGGCGGCTCGATGCAGGGCGCGGGCGACGCCGGGGGCGGTTCGGCCGAGCACCTCGTCGCGTACCAGATCGTGGGTGAAGCGGTAGGCGCGTCCGGTATCGGTGGTCTCTGCCGCGGTGAGGACACCGGCGTGCCAGGCCGCCGCCAGCGACTGGGCGACGACGGTCTCGCCCAACTCCGGCAGGACCGAGGCGAGCTGGGCTGGGTTCAGCAGTTCGCCGAGCACGGCTGCGGCACGCACGACGTCCCGTTGCTCGGTGGTGAGCCCGGTCAGCAGCCCGCTGACGATGGTGCTGAGGTCGGTTGCGTGCGTGCGCAGTGCCGCGACGAGCAGCGGCAGCCCACCGGTACGCCGGTACCACTCCGCCGCGCTCGGCTCGCCGACGCACTGCGCGACCTCTTCCTGGGTGAACGGCGCCAGCCGCAGCACGGCGGCCCCGTAGCGGCCCAGGTCCGCGAGCGCTCCGGAGGCTTCCTCGGGCCCGGGCTCCCGGAAGGTGCCGAGCACGAACAACCCGCACTCGGACGCCTCACCGGTCACGTGCCGCAGCAGATCGAGGCTGGCGGTGTCGGCCCAGTGCAGATCCTCCAGCAGAACGACCAGCGGGCGTTCGGAGGCTGCCACGGCCAGCGCCTCACTCATCCCGGCCAGTTCCAAGAACCGCGCCGCTGCCGCGGTGGCCGGCCCCGTCGCCCCCCCACGACTGCTGCCCCGTCGCGGCCCCGGCGGCTCCCGGCGGCGACCCGGCGTTTCGCGGCGCCGGTACCCCAGGGGCGACTCCCGCAAGACGCAGTGCTCGCTGCCAGGGCCACAGTGGTGGCGCTACCGCGTCTCTGGGGCAATGGCCTCGTACGACCGTGAAGCCTGCGGAACCGGTGTGGCGGCGCAGTGCCTCGGCCGCGAGGGTGCTCTTGCCGACGCCCGCCGGGCCCGCGAGCAGCACCACGGACCCGGTGCCGCGCGCCGCAGCCTCGATCCGCTCTGCGAGGGCCGCGAGTTCGGCCGCACGCCCGACGAACTCCTCCCGCTCCGCCGGTCTCCCGCAGGCGCGCACGACGAGGTCCCGCGTACCACGGTCCGGGGGAAGCACTGATGCTCCGGACGTTCTGCGCGGGCCGTTGCCGGCACTCACCTCGCCGGACAGGCCCTGGCCGATGCCGATCCGGTCGACAGCACGTGGGTGGACCGGGCGCTCGTCCCGACTGCGGGTGGGCGCTTCGGACACGCCCAGGGCGGGCGCCGGCTGCTCGGCCGGCCGGCCCTGTGCGGTGCCCTGCCGGGCCGGGGGTGCGGCGTCGGGCTGGGAGGCCCGGGCGGCCCGCAGCCAGCGTCGCCACTGCTCCTCGTCCAGCAGTCCTGCACCGACCTCGTCGGCAGGGATCCGCCGGCCGCGGCAGTGCTCGAGCAGCACCCGGACCAGGACCAGGAACGCCACCTCGGATTCGGGCAGGTGCCGGCCCTGCTTCCAGTCGCTGACCCGGCGCCCGGAGATCGGCCGACCCCGCCCGGCGGGACGGCGCCGGTTGGCCTCGGCCACCGCGCTCTTGACCGGAAGATCCACCGCCAGTCCCAGCAACTCGCTCAGCCGGCCGGCGAACACCCGCCGCGGTGTCGGCTCCGCCTCCCCCATACCCCGCCTCCAGCAGACCGCAGTGTCCGGTCCGGACCGGACCGGAAAACCCACCATAAGCCCATCACCAGCAGCAACGCCGTGGTGTTGACCGAACCGGCACCAACTGCCGCGCACCGGGTGCATCAATCGGCGTGCACCGGCCGCTCGGCCCCGCGCTCCGCAGCACCGGCCGGGCGCGGCGCGGACCGGCCGAGCGAACGACCATCCCGTCACCGACGGGGGCACCAGTCAAGGGAAGAACCGCATGCACGCTCGCATCCACGTCCTGTGGCCGTCCCGGCCGCAGTGCTCCCGGTCCTGGCCGGCACCGCCTGCCAACCGCACGCATCCTCTCCCGCGCCTCCCGCGCCTCCCGCGCCTCCCGCCCGGCCCGCCGTGGCGGCGGTGGCCCCTTGGCCTCCCGCACCGACCTGCGGCACAACGCCTGCCTGCGCCTGGGCATCGGACTGCCCGCGGCCGGCGAGAAACGCCCGCGCCTCCTCGACGGCGCGCCGGACACACCCCGCGCCGCACCCCGGCCAGCGGCTGGCAGACCCGACCAACGAGTTGAACCGACCATGTTTGAAAGGGAATGGACATGAAACGTGCACAGAGGATCAGGCGGACGGCTGTCGCCTTCGCGGCGATCCTGGTCGGCCTCGCCGTCATGACCACCGGCTGCATCGGCGGCAAGGTCGCCGCCCAAGGCGCCAAGGTCGCCGTCCGGGCGGTGGCCCGGGGCGTTCCGACCGCCGCGCCGTTCTTCGAGGAGGCGCTCCGCCTGGGGACGGACGCCCTGGTGGGCGAGACCCTGGCCCTTGGGGGCGGGACGAGGAAGGGCGACCAGCCCGGCCTGTACGGAGGATCGCGGAGGAGTAGGAGCTGCGACAAGAACAAGCTCGTCCGCTTCCTCAAGGACCCGGCACACCGCCGCAAGGCGGTGCAGTGGGCCACCGCGCAGGGAATGGGCGTCGACGAGATCGAGGGCTTCGTGAAGAAGCTCACGCCCGTGGTGCTGCGCAACGACACGCTGGTGAGAAACCACGACTACAAGAAGGGCAAGGCGGTCGGCTTCGACGCCCTGCTGGAAGCGGGCATCGCCGTCCTGGTCGACGCCTACGGCAAACCGGCCGTGCAGTGCAGTTGCGGCAACCCCCTCGGTACCTTCGAGCACGACGTCGACAGCGCCGACGTGACGTTCCAGGACAAGGGCAAGAAGTGGAGGGCATACGACCCCGAGAAGGTCGTCAAGATCGAACCAGTGGCCGAGGAACGGCCGGTCACGGCGTACGAACTGGTCGACATCGAGGACGAGGACGCGGGTCTGGAACGGCGAGCCGGGACGGACGGCGCGCAGGACAAACCGCTGCGGGACGATCCCGGCGCCGAGAAGGTCCCCGGCACCGAGAATGCCGAAGCCCGCGTCCCCGCGGTGACGGACAGGCCGGTCCAGGAGGCCACGCAGATCCTCGAGGATCGGGGATTCCGGGTACAGACGAACGACGGACTTTCCGGCGGCGCCGCGCCCGGCACGGTCCTCGATCAGGACCCGGCCGCGGAGGAGCAGGTTCCCCATGGTGCCACCGTGACGCTCACCGTGGCGCCGGGCCCGGACCCGGCGCGGACGGAATCGCCCTCCCCGACCTCCTCCCCGACCGACCTCACAGACAAGGACGCAACCGTGATGACCGCCCTCGCGGATGAGACGGTCCGCGAATCCCCCTCGTCCACCAGCCCCGGGATCAGCTCCGTGGCGGCGGGAGACCGGTACCCGGCAACGTGCTACGGCCACGGCGAAACCACCACCGCTCACGGCTCGACAAGCGCGCTATGGGTCCGGCTCGGGCTCAAGTCCGGGGGCCTGGGCTGGGTCACGGCCACCGCGCTGCAAGAGGACCCGGCCGCCCGGGGACTCGGCCAGTGCTGAACCGGGCCTGATCCCCATGCCGCCGGGGACCGGCGCAGCGGCCCGTGCTCCGCCTCCCGTCCCCGCCGCACACCGCACAGCGTGCCCCACCCGTGGGAGGGCCGGATGCCGCGGCGGCCGGTCTCCGGACGACAGGGTCCCGTTTCGGGCGTTCAATGGGTTCATGCACGCCGCGAAGGGCCTGCGGCCGCGCCGCGGCCGCAGGCTCGCCGCATCGGGCCTGGCCGCACTGCTCCTCGCGGCGACGGTCCTCACCTCGGGTGCCGTCGGTCAGGACCCTTCGCCCAGCCCCACACCACCGCCGTCGCAAGCCGTACCGAAACCGCCGACGGACCAGCCTCCGCCGCTGCTCACCCGGGCCGACGTGGACCGCGCCGTGGCCCGGCTCGACGGCGTCGTGCAGGACATGATGAAGCAGACCGGCGTCCCCGGCGTCGCGGTGGGCGTCGTGCACCAGGATCGCGTGCTGTATCTGAAGGGCTTCGGCAAGCGGCACGTCGATGAGCCCCCCGCCGTGGACCCCGACACCGTCTTCCAGCTGGCCTCGCTCTCGAAGCCGATCGGCTCGACCGTCGTCGCCGGGGCCGTCGCCGACAAGGACGCGGACGGCCGGGGAGCCGCCTGGGACGAACCGGTCACCCGCCACCTGCCCGGCTTCGCCCTCAAGGACCCCTGGGTGTCCGGGCATGTCACCGTCACCGACCTCATGTCCCACCGCAGCGGCCTGCCCGACCACGCCGGAGACCTGCTGGAGGACCTGGGCTACGACCAGGCGTACATCCTGGGCCGTCTCCGCGACGAGCCGCTCGCCCCCTTCCGCGCCTCGTACGCCTACACGAACTTCGGCTTCACCGCCGGTGCGGAGGCCGTCGCCCGCGCGGAGGGCGTCAGCTGGCAGAAGCTCGCCGAGGACACCCTCTTCCGGCCCGCCGGCATGGACTCGACCAGCACCACCTTCGCCGATTACGAGAAGGCCGCGAACAAGGCGGTGACCCACGTACCCGGGCCCGACGGCACCTGGCAGGCCAAGTACGTCCGCGACGCGGACGCCCAGGCACCCGCCGGAGGGGTCAGCTCCACCGCGGCCGACATGATGCGGTGGCTGCGGCTCCAACTCGCCGGAGGCAGGCTCGACGGCAGGCAGCTGATCGACGCGGCGAGCCTGCGGCACACACATCTGCCCGAGATCGTCTCCCAGCCGCCGACGGCCCCCGCGGGCCGCACCGGCTTCTACGGGCTGGGCTGGAACGTGAACTACGACAACCAGGCCCGGTTGCGGCTCAGTCACTCCGGTGCCTTCGAGCTCGGCGCCAACACCAATGTGACCATGCTGCCCGGTGAGCAGCTCGGGATCGTCGTGCTCACCAACGGCAAGCCCGTCGGGCTGGCCGACGCCGTCGCCCAGGACTTCTTCGACACCGCCCAGTACGGCAAGCCCACGCGCGACTGGCTCGCCCTGTTCGCCGCGCTCTACACCGAGATGGACGACGCCGGTGTGTCGCCCACGGACTACGCCGATCCGCCCGCCGCCGCCAAGGCCGCCCGGCCCGACGGCGTCTACACCGGAACGTACGGCAACGCCTACTACGGCGATGCCACCGTCACCACCGGTCCGGACGGTCTCGTGCTCGAACTCGGCCCGGAGCCGAAGCGTTTCCCGCTGCGCCACTACGACGGCGACACGTTCAGCTTCGAGACGGCCGGCGAGAACGCCGTGGGGCGGACGGGCGTCACCTTCTCCTTCGGAGAAGGGAGCACGGCGGCGCGGACCCTGCGCGTCGAGTACCTCGACGAGACAGGCCTGGGCACCTTCACACGCCGCTGAACAGGCCCCTCGGCCGGCCGGGCGTCGTCGACGGCACCCGCGCCGGACCGGACCGCGCCGGCGCACAGCCGGCCGGATCCCGGCGCACGCGGACAACCGGCACCGGTCGGGGTGCGGTGCCGGGCGTCCCTCCGCGCGTCAGGTGAACGTCGGCATCTCGCCCGCGGTCGTGGTGGTGTCGATGACGGCGAACGGCGCGCCCTGGGGGTCGATCACGGCCGCGAACCGGCCGAAGGGCATCGACATCGGCCCGAACACCAGCCTGCCGCCCAGCTCCTGGACCTTCTCCACCGCGGCGTCGCAGTCCGCGACGGTCCAGTAGACCTGGACGTAGGAGGGCACCTCGGGCGGGAACTCCTCGTCCGTCATGCTCATCCGTCCGAGGACGGGATCCCTGCCCAGGTCGAACACCTTGAAGTCCATCCCGGGGTCCGCCACGGCCTTCACGCCGTAGCCGAAGACCGCGGGGAAGAACGCGTCGGACTTCCCGGGCTCGCGGGTGAAGACCTCCGCCCAGCAGAAGGAGCCGGGGACGTTCGTCGCCTCGAAGCCCTTGTGCGTGCCCGGTTGCCAGACGCCGAAGGCGACACCGCTCGGGTCCTGCGCGAGGCACATCGTCCCGAAGTCGCCGACCTGCATCGGCTCCATGAGTACGGTGCCGCCGTTCTGCCGGATCTTCCCGGCGGTGGCGGCGGCGTCCGGGGACGCCAGGTAGAGGCACCACTGGGAGTGCCCCTCCTGCCCGGGCATGGGCGGTACCACCGCGGCGACGGCCTTGCCGTCCGCGTACGCCTGCGTGTAGTTGCCGTACTCCGACGACGACTCGCCGAACGTCCAGCCCAGGACCTCGCCGTAGAAGGCCTTGGCCCCCTCCAGGTCGGAGAACATCGCGTCGGCCCAGATCGGTGTGCCTTCGGGTGCGTCTGCCATGACGGTGACTCTCTTCTGTGCGGACTTGCTGTGCGGAGTGTCGCGGGTCGGGGGCTCCTCCCCGCGAGTCACGCTAGCCACCGCCGCGCCGTCCCGCGCGGTGGCGCGGCGCGGCACCACCGCACGAGCCCCGATGCCGCCCGGTCCGGGGGAGCCCCCTTCCCGGCACGTGGCCCGCCCTCTCGCCGCCGCACCGGGGAGTCGAGGATCAGGCCAGGGGGGTCAGGGTGTGCCGAGCATCCGGGAGCGGATCAGGAACCGCACACCCTCGGGGGCCTCCAGCGAGAACCCGCTGCCTCGCCCCTCGACGACGTCGACGATCAGACGTGTGTGGCGCCACGCCTCGTACTGGCTCACCGACATCCAGAAGGGCACCGGTGCGTCGACGCCCTCGACCACGAGCTCGGCCAGCAGCACGTCCGAGCCGCCGGTGCGGAACTCGCCCGCCGGGTAGCACATGGGGGCGCTGCCGTCGCAGCAGCCTCCCGACTGGTGGAACATCAAGGGCCCGTGGGCCGCGGTCAGCCGGCGTACGAGGCCGGCCGCGGCGGGCGTGAGCTCCACGGGCGCGAGCGCATCCGCTCCGGCGCTCATGACGCGGGATCCGGGGGCCGAGGTGCCCACCCGCGCACCGGGCGCTCCGTATGACGCAGATACACGTTCCGCCCCTTCCCCGCCGCGGCACTCCGGCGCGGCGTGGTGGCCGAGTCAACCCCCGGCGACGTTGCGACGGGGTTGCGCCGGGGCCGGCACGGCGGGCCGTCACGTCGCCCCGAGTCCGCCGGAGCACTCGACGACCACGGCCACACCGCGGTCGCGAAGGGCGAGTGCCAGGAACTCCATCTCCACCCGAGTGCCGAAGAGGCCGGGACCGGACGGTTCGTCGGCTCGGGCGCGTGCCTCCGCGACGGTCAGGTCCCCCGTCATGCGCAGTGCCCTGAGTACCGGCACCAGACCGCTCCGGGCGTCCGCCAGCCCGAGCCTCACCGGTCCGTGCGCCCTCAGCAACGCCGTTCTGACCCGATCGGGAGTCACCGGACCGCGGTCGCGCTCGCACCACGCGTGGGTGCAGTGCTCGCACCAGCCCTCGCTGCCCCACCACACCCTCCCGCGGTCGATCCACTGACCCACCTCGTACACCGTCACGGCCCCGCATTCCGTGCAGGGCCCGGTGACCCGCGCGCCCTGCGTGATCACGCGGTGTCGTGCGTTCCGCTCGTGTCCCGCGCGTCATCCGACGCCCGGGCCGCGCGCAGGGCGTCGATCAGCTCCCGTTCCCGCGCGGCGCTGAGACCGGCGCGGCGCTCCCGGTCGAGGCCCTTCTCCCGCTCCCAGGCCAGCAGGTCCGCCAGCAACTCCTGCCGAGGCCGGTGACGCAGACCCGCGGCCCGGGCCGCAGCGCCGCTCCGCGCCGAGAAGCCCTCCCAGCCCGGCTCGTCCAGCCACATCGGGAGGGACTCGTGTCCCATGAACCCGGCCACGTCGTTGGCGAGCAGCCATGCCGCGTCGGCGGGCACCAACCCCCCGGTGTGCCCGCCGACGGCGCGGGACAGCTCGATCCACTCGCCGAACGGAACGACCGGGCCGACGGCATCGTAGGTGCCGGTCGTCCCCTTCTCCGCGGCGTCGAGCAGCCAGTCCGTGAGGTCCCGCACGTCGACCGCCTGGGTGGGCATGCCCAGCGCGTCGGGAACGAGCAGCGGCTCTCGTGGTGCGCGGGCTGCCCGGGCCACCCAGTAGCCGGAGCGCCCGCTGTGATCACCGGGGCCGCCGATCAGACCGGCGCGCGCGATGAGGAGGCGGTCGCCCACGGCGGCCCGCGAGGCCTGCTCGCAGGCGGCTTTCGCCTCGCCGTACATCGCGCGGTCCACCTCGTCGCGATCCGTCGGAGGCAGCAGTGCCGCGGACTCGTCCGCGTCGGCGGCGGAGTGCGAGCTGTAGGCACTGACCGAGGACACGTACGTCCAGTGCCGGGCCCGGAGGGCCAGGGCGTCCAGGGCGCCGCGGACGAAGCCCGGCTGCCACGACACCTCGAACACCGCGTCCCACTCGCGGTCGAGCAGCGGTTCGTACGCCGAGGGGTCACGCCGGTCGGCGGCCACCAGCCGGGCTCCGTCGGCGACGGCCCCGCTCTCGCCCCGGGCGAGGCAGGTCACCCGATGGCCGCGCTCGATCGCCCGTGCCGACAACTCGCGGCCCACCCAGGCCGTTCCACCCAGAACCAGGATCTCCATGCGGAGACCCAAACACCTCGTCCTCCGGTGCGGGAGGCGGGTTCGCGGAGAGCGGAGTCGGCGGCACGCCCGTCCCGGCGCCGTTCCTGAACGGCGCCCCGGGATGCTCAGCCGTCCCGCCCCTCCAGCCGCTCCAGCCGCTCCAGCAGCCCCGGCACATCGGCGAAGGAGTCCAGGACGTGGTCCGGCGTCCCCGACGCGTCCCGGTGGGTCTCGGGGCGGTACTTGCCCGTCCTGACCAGGACCCCGGTGAGCCCCTGGCGCTGTGCCGCGAGGACGTCGGACTCGATGTCGTCGCCCACCATGAGCGTCCCGGCGGGATCGGCGCCGGTACGAGCCAGGGCCGCGGCGAAGAACGCCCCCGACGGCTTGCCGAGCACCTCGGCCTCCGTGCCGGCCGCCTGTTCCAGGCCCGCCAGGAACGCGCCCGAGTCGAGCTGGAGTCCCGCGTCGGTCCGCCAGTACAGATTGCGGTGCATGGCGACCAGGCGTGCGCCGCGCTGGAGATGGGCGAACGCGCGGTTCAGCGCCGCGTAGCCGAACTCGGGACCCGCGCCCCCGACGACGACCACGTCCGCCGGGGCCTCGTCCTCCAAGCCCACGACGGTGACCCCTTCGAGGTCCCCGGCGATGTCACCGCTGTTGAGCAGCAGGCACCGCGCCCCGGGGAACCGCGCGGCGAGATACGCGGCGGTCGCGGCGGGCGCGGTGACGATGTCGTCCGCGGTCACCGGGAAGCCGGCGCCGGCCAGTGCGCTGGCGACGGATTCGCGGGTGCGCGACGTGGTGTTGGTGACCAGCGCCAGCGGGACGCGTCGCTCCCGCAGGCGCTTCATCGCCTCCACCGCCCCCGGCAGGGGCTTCCAGGAGACGGTGAGCACACCGTCGATGTCGATCAGTACCGCGCCGACCCGTTGCATGGGTCCGACCGTACCCACCGGCGCGCCCCGGGGCACCGTGGCACGGAGCCGCGGCGCGAGCCCGGCTCGGGGGTACGGGTTCGCCCGGCGGCGTTCAGGCCGCCGGCGTTCTGGAGGCTGCGGGTCGGAGTACGGCCGGCAGGTTCGGGAGGCACCCGACAGGGCGAAGCTGCGGCCCTTCCGCGTGGGCGGTGCCGATGGACGGCCCTGGGTCAGACAAACGACCGGTGTCTGACCCATGCGCGGGCGGCGTCGATGATCCGGTCACGGGAGTGAGCGCGGTTCGAGGGGGGCTGTGGCGCGCGGCTGAGCCAGTACCCGGTCAGGGCGGCCGCGAAGAGGTTGATCGCTGCTTTGTCGGCTTGTTGGTAGGCCGGGACCTGGTCCACCCATTTCTCGGCTTCCTGGGCGGTGTGTCCGGCGAGAATGAGTTGCGGTATCAGGAATGCGGTGTCGATCCACGCCGGTCCTCGGTGAGGGCGGGCCCAGCGGATGATCCTGATCTGGCCGTCCTCGGCGATCACGAGGTTCTTGGCACCCAGGTCGCAGTGGAGCAGCGTATCGCCGGGGAAACGCCTGTGGTCGGCTTCCTGGAGAACGGGGTTGGTCGTGATGTGCGGGGCGCCGGGGAGCGGGTTCGGTGTCAGCGGTACGTGGAGCCTGCCAACGGCGTCGACGACTGGTTGCAGGTCGGGAGAGCCAGGGGTCAGATCTGCGTGGCGTCCTGCGTGGAAGTGGAAGGCAAGGGCCACCCAACCGTCACACTCGAGCGAGATCAGTAGCTGGGGGCTGATCCCAGCGGGGAGCACTTTACTGACGGCAGCCTCCGTCCGGTAGGAAGCCGCGGGCCCCGAGTCCGAGCGGATCGCCTTGACGAACACGGTGCCGTCGTCGGTCGGGAACCGGACCCGCAGGCCCGGTGTGAAGTCGTCAGCGACGAGCGAGGGCGGCCCGATCGGCTTGAGGTCGTCCTCCAGGCGGAGGCGCACCGTGGTCGGCAAATCCGCCCATGTGGAAGTGGTCACTGTGGTCTCCGTTGATCTCGACGTGTCGTCCACCGCAGGTTCTCTGCCGGTCATCCCCGGGCCACCCCCGCCGCCGGGCGCTCGTCCGGCAGGGCCGGTGCGTCCGCGGGCTTCCGCCGGCCGGGGAGATACATGGCCACGACGACCGCGCCGATGAGCGTCACCGTCGCCGCGCACAGCGCCGCCAGGTGCATGGCGACGAGGAACGCCTGGTGCGCGGGCGCGATCAGGAGCTGTCCGGCGGGGCCGAGCCGTTCGGCGACGGCCAGTGTCGCCTCCAGCGACTCGCCCGCCGCGTGCTTCGCCTCGTCCGGGACGCCGGGGGCGCGCTCCAGGGTGCTCTCGATCCCGCCCCGGTACGCGGCCGACAGCAGGGAGCCGAGAACGGCCACGCCCAGCGCCCCGCCGACCTGCCGGAAGGTGTTGTTGATCGCGGAGGCCACGCCCGCCTTCTCCCTCGGCAGCGCCTGCATGACCGTGACCGTGACGGGTGACATGACAAGCCCCATGCCGGCGCCCTGCACGAAGAAGGCGAGCTCCAGCGCCCACAGCGGGGTCGAGGTGTCGAAGAAGGCGAAGCAGGCGAGCCCGGTCGAGATCATCATCATTCCGGCCGTGCAGGTCGCCTTGGCCCCGAACCGGGCGACGGCCAGCCGGGCGCGCGGTGCGGACAGCGACTGGGCCACCGCGAGCGGCAGCACCAGCAGACCGGCCTGCAGCGGGCTGTGGCCGAGCACGCTCTGGAGGTAGAACACCGAGAAGAACGCGACGCCCATCATCGAGAGGAAGGCGAGAGCGGTCGCGGTGATCGCGGCGGAGAACGCGGGATTCCTGAAGTACGAGAAGTCCAGTGCCGGGTGGTCGATGCGGTGCTCGTACACCACGAACACCGCCAGCACGGTGAGCCCGCCGACCAGGGGCAGCAGCACGGACCGGTCGGAGAGCGAGGCGAGTTCACCGCCGTGGATGATCCCGTAGACGAGCAGGACGAGCCCGACGATGGACAGCAGCACGCCGACGGGGTCGATCCGGCCGGGTTCGGGGTCCCGGGAGTCGGGGACGAGCAGGGCCATCGCGACGAAGCCGACGACCACCACCGGCACGTTCACCAGGAAGATCGAACCCCACCAGAAGTGTTCCAGCAGCAGCCCGCCCGTGAGCGGACCGAGGGCGATGGCGATGCCCACCCCGCCCGCCCAGATCCCCAGAGCCTTGGGCTGCTCGTCCCGTTCGAAGACGTTCATGAGGACGGCGAGGGTCGCCGGCATCACGAACGCGGCGCCGAGGCCCATCACCGCGCGGTAGGCGATGAGCTCGCCGGACGAGCCGGAGAACGCGGCCAGCGCCGAGCCGATGCCGAACACGGCCATGCCGAACAGCAGGGTCCTCCTGCGGCCCGCGCGGTCGCCGATCAGACCGGCCGTGAACAGCAGGGCGGCGAAGACGAGGGTGTAGGAGTTGATGGCCCATTCCAGCTCCCCCTGTGTGGCGCCGATACCCACGGGCGCCGGGGAGGCGATGGTCTTGACCGCCACGTTGAGGACCGAGTGGCCCAGCACCACGACGAAAACGGTGAACATCGATACGGCCAGAATGAGCCAGCGGCGTCGGTGAACGGCTTCCGGAACCCGGGGTGGGGCGGGGGGTGCGCCCGGCGGTGTGGACATGATCGCAGCGTATTTCTATACGGCACCGTCTCGTATAGAAATGCTGGGCCATTGGTGTCGGGGCCCGGACCAGGGGCGGATTCCGCGCCCCGTCCGGGGGGCATCGGCCAACGGGAGACGACACCGAGGTCCGGCCTGCCATGGACCTTCCGCAGGAGGTGGCGGACCATGCCCCTATGCGGCGCCGTGGACGACTTGGCGAAGCGTGAGGACAAGCGGCTGGTCGCCGACGGGCCGCTGATCAGCCATGTCATCGAGGCGCTGGCCCGGCAGGTGTCCACCCGGCACGACGACCTGCGGTTGATCGATACCCTCAAAGGCCAGCTCAGCCTGGAACAACACGGCGGCAGAACCCCCGCCGGAGTCTTCGCCCGCACCGGACAACCACTCCTCGCCCTCGCCGTCGGCATCCGGCACAACTGGACCACCAACACCGAGATCAAACGATCCCTGATCGCCTACGACCACTGAACACATCGGACTCACCACTGCGATTCGAGCTCCTCCGGCGAAGCGATGTCGGCCACTTGGCTGGATGGTTCGCCTCGGCACGGACCCCCGGCCGCCGGACGCGCTTGTTGCGGAAGACGCAGGTGGCTGATCGGAGCGTGAGGTCAGCTCGAACGAGTGAGGGGCGAGTCAGACGGCTCTAGAGGTAGGTGAAGTCACTCGTTCGTGGGATATTTCTCTGGATGGTGCCGAGAGTGCTTGCCATTCGGGGAATCGATGATCCATGGCCATCGCTCACATCGATTCCAGTCGCCCAGTAGTCACACTCGTCAACGTTCTCAAAGTCTCGCCCGAGCACCAGAAAGAGGTGCTTGCCCTGCTGGCGGAGGCCACGGAAGGCTCAATCAAGCACTTGCCGGGTTTCATTTGCGCGAACTTTCACGCCAGCCTGGACGGCAAGTCTGTCGTCAACTACTCCCAATGGGAGACCGAGGAGGACTTCCATGCCATGATGGCTGATCCGGAGATCCAGACTCTCCTGGAAGAAGCCGCTGCGAACGTTCTCGAGTTTCATCCTCGGCTGTACGAAGTAGCATCATCCCACGCCAGGGGCTAAGTGATATCGCGCCTTGAGTCGGCGGCCACGGTGGTTGTGACGGGAGCGGCCGCCTCCCGAACGCTCTGGGAGACGGCCGCTTGTTCGCTGCGGGCTTCACTCAGATACGACCGCGTACTGCGAAGATTTCCCGTCGCGAACACATGCGCGCATTGAAGCGCGACGGGCCGTAAAGCCCTCGTCCTCCACGAATGCCTGATAGTCGTCCGGCGACGCCCATTCGCTGGTGAGGATCCACGTGTCTGGCTCGGATACCGACTGACACAGCTGGCTGCTGATGTATCCATCAGCCTTTGCTATGTCGTCGCGGACCAGGTTGTAAGCGGACGCATACTTCGCTCCCATGCCCTCGTGAAGCTGGACGCGAAGGACGACACGTATTCGGGAAGAGCTGCTCATGACATCTCCTCTCTGTGCGGTCAGGATCCACCACTCGCTTCCTCGCTATTGGTGGACGAGGTGTGAGGGGTGGAACGCAATGGCCGCACATGCCCGCTATGGGCGGCGCTCAGCGCCTGGTGCCTCAACTGTCACGCCGCCACCCAAGCAGCGCAACCATGCTGAGCCGAATGGATGAATTAGTCTCTTGTTTGGGTGCGGCTATTTGAAAGCCGCCCACCCTGTCCGCAGGACTCTTTTCACCCTCTGCTCCTCTTGAGGCCAGGGGGCATTGCATGATGCGGATCAGTCCGGACCGGACAAGATCACTTCGCGCAAAGACCCCCCTGCTCTTGGGACGGCGGCTGGATTCCACCCACTCGACGCACGGGTGTCCGGCTTCCCCCGCGTCCGACCGAGATCGTCAGTCCATCCGTCGGCGCCGACTCTCACCACTGCCGCGGGTGTGGTGATCGCACTCACCACACCCGCGGCACGGGCTTCGTCATGTCACCATCAGCCACGCTTGACCGCGGCGTCATCCCGCTGGAAGGGCGCTGGGCTCGGCGGCGACTTCCACCGGTCAGCAGAGGGCCGGCTACCGGCCAGTCGTGGTGGTGTCGATGACGGCAAACGGCGCGCCGTGCGGGTCCATGACGGCCGCGAGTCGTCCGAACGGCATGGTCCTCGGCCCGAACACCACTCTGCCCCCGAGCTTCTGGGCCGCCTTCACCGCGACGTCGCAGTCCGCGACGGACCAGCAAGCCTGGATGTACGGAGGTGTGCCGGGCTGAAAGCCTCCCTTGTCGGTCATGTTCATGCGTCCGAGAACGGGCTGTCCGCGCAGCTCGAAGGCGATGAGGTCGTCACTCTCTTCGGCTACTGCCTTCACGCTGTAGCCGAAGACCGCGGGGAAGAACGCGTCGGACTTCCCGGGCTCGCGGGTGAAGACCTCCGCCCAGTAAAACGAGCCGGGGACGTTCGTCGCCTCGAAGCCCTTGTGCGTGCCCGGTTGCCAGACGCCGAAGGCGACACCGCTCGGGTCCTGCGCGAGGCACATCGTCCCGAGGTCGCCGACCTGCATCGGCTCCATGAGTACGGTGCCGCCGTTCTGCCGGATCTTCCCGGCGGTGGCGGCGGCGTCCGGGGACGCCAGGTAGAGGCGCCACTGGGAGTGCCCCTCCTGCCCGGGCATGGGCGGTGCCACCGCGGCGACGGCCTTGCCGTCCGCGTACGCCTGCGTGTAGTTGCCGTACTGCGACGACGGCTCGCCGAACGTCCAGCCCAGGACCTCGCCGTAGAAGGCCTTGGCCCCTTCCAGGTCGGAGAACATCGCGTCGGCCCAGATCGGTGTGCCTTCGGGTGCGTCTGCCATGACGGTGACTCTCTTTCGTGCGGAATGTGAGGCTCGGACGCTCCCCCGACCTGTGTCGCGCCCTCTCAGCGCCGACACGGCGCCAAGTGTTGGGAAGACGACCCGTACCGGGTGGCACCAGGGCCGGACGTTGTTCGTTCAGACCGCCGGCGTTCAGGAGGCGGCGGGTTGGAGGACGACCGGTAGGTTCGTGAGGCCGCGGAAGGCCGGGAACGGGACCTCCATCCACGCCGGTTCGGCCTGCGGGTCGGCGAGTGTGATCTTCGGGAACCGCCTGAACAGGCTGCTGAGCGCGAGTTGCGTCTCCAGCCGGGCCAGCGGCGCTCCGATGCAGTAGTGGCTGCCGTGGCCGAAGCCGATGTGGGCGGCGGTGCCCTGGCGGTGCACGTCGAACTCGTCGGGGTTCTCGAACTTCAGCGGGTCGCGGTTGGCGGAGAGGAGCGAGATCTGGACCAGGGCGCCCTTGGGGATGCGGGTGCCGCCGATTTCCATGTCCTCGGTCGAGTACCGGAAGGTCGAGCTCTCGACCGAGCTGTCATAGCGGATCAGTTCCTCCACCGCCGGGCCGATCAGCTCCGGGTCCTTCTGCACGGTGCGGAGTTGCGCGGGGTTGGCGAGGAGGTGGTACACGGCGTTGCCGATGAGGTACGCGGTCGTCTTGTGGCCGGCGAACATCAGGACGAACGCGGTGGAGACGAGTTCGTTCTCGGTGAGCCCGCCGTCCTTGGTCGCGGCGAGCGCGCTGAGCAGGTCGTCACCCGGCTTGCTGCGCTTGCGTGCGATGAGCTCGGTGAAGTAGGCGTGGAAATCCTCATCCGCCTGTTGCTGGGCCCGCTTGGACTCCTCGCTGAGGCCTGTCTGGGCCACCGTCGTGGACAGTTCCTGCATCAGCGACCGCTCCTTCGGCGGCACGCCGAGCAGCTCGCAGATCACGGTCATGGGCAGCGGGAAGGCGAAGGCCGGAAGCAGGTCGAACGGTGTCCCAGTCGGGCACGCGTCGAGTAGCCGGTCCACGATGTCCTGGATCTTCGGCCGCAGGGCCTCGACCCGGCGCGGGGTGAACTCGGAGTTGACGAGTTTGCGCAGCCGGGTGTGCTTGGGCGCGTCGGAGTTGAGCATGTTGTCGTCCAGTGCCACCGACGAGTCACCGAAGATCCTCCGGTACGCGTCCATGGCCCCGTACATGTCCTTGCTCAGCCGGGGGTCCGACAGGGCCGCGCGGGCGTCCTCGTACCGGGTGATCAGGTACGTCTTGACGCCGTGCGGCGGTGTCATCGGGCAGACGGGCGCCGCTTCACGAAGGGCCGAGTAGACCGGGTGCGGGTTCCTTCGGTACGCAGGGGTGCACCGCTCGGCTGCGGCGACGGGGTCGTGCGTCGTGGTCACGGACGGCTCCTGAGGTCGAAGAGGGCCTCGGCGTTGCCGCCGAGGATGCGCTGCCGGGCCGCCTTGTCGACGGGCAGCTTCTCGATCATGCGATGGGAAACCCCCAGCCGCACCTCAGCCAACCCGGTCGGCCGAAGGGAACCTCGGCTGGGTGGGGGTGCCGGTAGGAACTCCGTCACCAGCCGCAAACGGCGGGTGTCACAGCCGGCGGCGCGCGGCGGGGTCGCGTTCGGCCACGTGCCGGGTGACCGCGTCGACGCCGGGGCGTGCGTCTCGCTCCAGGGAGCGGACGGAGGCGTGGCGGGACCGGGCCGGCAGCACGCAAGGCGCCCCCGCTCCCGAGCTCGATCACCATGCAGCCCAGTCCGTCCGGCTCTGCGGCAGTAAACGCGTACGCCTCGCCCCGGCGGCCGGATCGCCCCGGCGCAGAGCCCCGCCGGCGCCTGTCCCGGCCCGTACGTCTCTCCGAGCGCCCGCGGAGAGCCCACGCCCGGCATCCGCCCGCACCGGGGGGACGCCCAGGGGACGCTGTTCCGGCAGGCGCCCGCAGGACCGCGGGCGCATCATGAGGAGATGGCTAAGGCGACGATCCTGACCGTCGACGACGATCCAGGAGTCTCCCGGGCCATCGCCCGTGATCTGCGGCGCCATTACGGCGGCCGCTTCCGCGTGCTGCGCGCCACCTCGGGCGACGAGGGCCTCGAAGCCCTGCGCGAGGTCAGGCTGCGGGGCGAGGCGGTCGCCGTGATGATCGCCGACTACCGCATGCCCACCATGAACGGCGTCCAGTTCCTGGAGGCCGCCATGGACCTGTTCCCCCGGGCGCGGCGGGTGCTGCTCACCGCGTACGCGGACACGGGCGCGGCGATCGACGCGATCAACGTCGTCGATCTCGACCACTATCTGCTGAAGCCCTGGAGCCCGCCGGAGGAGAACCTCTACCCCGTGCTCGACACCCTGGTCGACATCTGGGACGCGACATCCGACCCGGAGACGCCCGAGACGAGGCTGGTGGGTCATCGCTGGTCCGCCCCCTCCTTCGCCGTACGGGAGTTCCTCGCGCGCAACCTCGTGCCGTACCGGTGGATAGCCGCCGACGAGCCCGAGGGCGCTCAGCTGCTCGAGGCGGCCGGGCTCACACCGGCGGACGTCCCCCTCGTCGTCACCGCCGAGGGCAGGGTCCTGCACGCACCCACGGAGGCGGAACTCGCCGCCCACGTCGGCCTGCGCACCAGCCCCGCGGCCGACTTCTACGACGTCGTCGTCATCGGCGCCGGCCCGGCCGGGCTGGGCGCCGCCGTGTACGCCGCCTCCGAGGGGCTGCGCACCGTGCTCGTCGAGCGCAGTGCCACCGGCGGCCAGGCGGGGCAGAGCAGCCGGATCGAGAACTACCTGGGCTTCCCCGACGGGGTCACCGGCGCGCAGCTCACCGACCGGGCGCGACGGCAGGCGTCCCGGTTCGGCGCAGAGATACTCAGCGCCACCGAGGTGGTGGCGCTGGAGGCCGCGGGGTCCGGACGCGTCCTGAGGTTCGCGGACGGCACCTCGGTCGGCGCGCACACCGTCGTCCTCGCCACGGGGGTCACCTACCGGCGCCTCGCGGGCGCACAGCTCGACGGCTACTGCGGCGCCGGCGTCTTCTACGGCTCGGCGGCCTTCGAGGCGGCCAGCTGCCGCGGCGACGACGTGTACATCGTCGGCGGCGCCAACTCCGCAGGGCAGGCGGCGGTGTACTTCTCGCGCTTCGCCGCGAGGGTCCATGTGCTGCTGCGCGGCCCGGACCTGACCCACTCCATGTCCGCCTACCTGATCCAGCAGATCGAGGCCGTGCCCAACATCGACATCCATCCGTGCACCGAGGTGGCCGCCGGGGACGGAAAGGGCCACCTGGAGCGGCTGACCCTGCGGGACAACCGCACCGGGGCCCTCAGGGAGGTCGACGCCACCTGGCTGTTCGTGTTCATCGGGGCCGAACCGCAGACGCAGTGGCTGGACGGACTGGTCGCCCGTGACGACCGGGGATTCGTCCTGACCGGCCCCGACCTCCCCGAGGCGGGCGGACGGTCGCCCCGCTGGCCGCTGGCGCGGGCGCCGTACCACCTCGAGACCAGCGTGCCCGGGGTGTTCGCGGCGGGGGACGTCCGCGCCGAGTCGGTCAAGCGCGTGGCGTCGGCGGTCGGCGAAGGGGCGATGGCCGTCACGCTCGTGCACCGCTATCTGGAGGCCCAATGACCGCCCCGGTCCCACGGGAGGCGCTCACCCCGGACGAACTGCGCACCCTGTTCCTCTTCGAGGCGCTCGACGACGACCAGCTGGCCTGGCTCTCCGAGCGCGGACGCGTGGAGGTGCGCGAGGCGGGAACACCCGTGTACGCCCAGGGGGAGAGCGCGACCTGCTTCTTCGTGCTGCTCTCCGGCACCGTCGCGATCAGCCGTCAGCTCCACGGCGACGAGATCGAACTCACCCGCAGCGAGCAGCGCGGCGCCTACGGCGGGGCCACTCAGGCCTACCTCGGCGACCGCGTGGACCAGGTGTACCCGAACACGATGCGTGCGGTGACCGACGTGGAGCTGTTCGTCCTGCCCGCGTCCGAGTTCGCCGCCGCCGTCGGGACCTGGTTCCCCATGGCCCTGCATCTGCTCGAAGGACTGTTCCTCGGGCTCCGGGCCAGCGACATCATCGTCGGGGAGCGCGAGCGGCTGCTCGCCCTCGGCTCGCTGACCGCCGGCCTGACCCACGAGCTCAACAACCCCGCAGCAGCGGCGGTCCGCGCCACCGACACCCTGCGTGACCGGGTGACCCGCATGCGGCACAAGCTGGCGCTGATCGCCGACGGCCGCGTCGACGGCAAGCGCCTCCACGAGCTGGTGGAGATGCAGGACGCCGCGGTGCGGCGTGCCCGGGACGCCCGCCAGCTCACGGCGATCGAGGCGGCCGACGCCGAGGACGAACTGGGCGACTGGCTGGAGGAGGCAGGGCTGGAGAACGCCTGGGACATCGCCCCCACCCTGGTCTCCGGCGGCATCGACGCCGACTGGCTCGCCGACGCCACCGCGGAACTGTCCGACGGGAACCGCCGGTCGGCGGTGGCCTGGCTGAACTACACGGTCGACACCGAGATGCTGATGGGCGAGATCGAGGACGCGGTCCGCCGCATCTCCGGACTGGTGGAAGCGGCCCGGCAGTACTCCCAACTCGACCGCGCCGCCCAGCAGCCCGTCGACCTCCATGAGCTCCTCGACGCCACCCTGGTGATGCTCAAGGCGAAGATCCCCGCAGGGGTGCGGGTGGAGAAGGAGTACGCCGGGGACATGCCGCTCGTCCCCGGGTATGGCGCGGAGCTCAACCAGGTGTGGACGAACCTCATCGACAACGCCCTCTCCGCGATGGACGGCGACGGCACCCTCACCCTCGCCACCTGGCACGAGGACGGCAAGGCGTACGTCGAGGTACGGGACACGGGCACGGGCATCGATCCCGGGATCCGCCCCCGCATCTTCGAACCGTTCTTCTCGACGAAACCGGTCGGCGAGGGCACGGGCCTCGGACTCGACATCTCGTACCGGATCGTGGTCAACAAGCACGGCGGTGACATCCGCGTCGCCTCGCACCCGGGCGACACCCGGTTCCGGGTCTGCCTGCCCCTCGTCCGGCCCTCCGGCGACGAACCGCCGCTCTGACAGCCCGGCCCGGTCGCCTCGGAGGGATCGGGGCGCCGGTTGGTTCCCGCGACTGGCGATCACCCCCACCCGGCGCGAGCCTGGGGGGAACGAGCGCCGGCCGCGCCCGCCGGACCGCGCCGGCGACACCGTGGAACGACCGAGGAGCGGCGCCATGGCGGACGACCGGATTCCGGGGATCGACCCGACCGCACGACCCAGCGGCACCGGCTGTGCCGAGTGCCTCGCCGGGGACGGTCCGGGCTGGTGGATGCATCTGCGCCGGTGCGCCGAGTGCGGGCACATCGGGTGCTGCGACTCGTCCCCTTCGCAGCACGGCACGCGCCACGCCGTCGACGCGGGACACCCGTACCTGACGAGCTTCGAGCCGGGCGAGGACTGGTTCTGGAACGTCCGGACCGAGCAGTACTACGAGGGCGGTCCGCCGCTCGCCGAGCCCACCGCCCACCCGCTCGCGCAACCGGTTCCCGGCCCCGCCGGCGCCGTGCCCGCCGACTGGGAGCGGCACCTCCACTGATCCTCCCCGCCGGTCGGCGGGGAGGCCCGCCCCGGCTCAGCCGCGCAGAGCCGCGGCCACCACGGACCGGGCCTCGTCCTGCACCCTCGTCAGATGGTCCGGTCCGAGGAACGACTCGGCGTACACCTTGTAGACGTCCTCCGTGCCCGAAGGCCGCGCCGCGAACCAGGCGTTGGCGGTGGTCACCTTGATGCCGCCGATCGGTGCGCCGTTGCCCGGCGCACGGGTCAGCACCGCGGTGATCGGCTCCCCGGCCAGGGTGTCCGCGGTCACCTGCTCGGGGGAGAGCCGGCTCAGCACGGCCTTCTCCTCACGGGTCGCGGGAGCGTCGACCCGGGCGTACGCCGGTTCGCCGAACCGCTCGGTGAGCGAGGCGTAGTGGCGGCTGGGCGACGCCCCCGTCACGGCCAGGATCTCGGACGCGAGCAGGGCGAGCACGATGCCGTCCTTGTCGGTCGTCCACACCGAGCCGTCCCGCCGCAGGAACGAGGCGCCGGCGGACTCCTCACCGCCGAAGCCGAGTGAGCCGTCGAGCAGCCCGTCCACGAACCACTTGAAACCGACCGGTACTTCGCGCAGCTCCCGGCCGAGGTCGGCCGCCACCCGGTCGATCATGCTCGACGACACCAGCGTCTTGCCGACCGCCGCTCCGGCCGGCCACTGGGCGCGGTGGCCGTAGAGGTACGAGATCGCCGTGGACAGATAGTGGTTGGGGTTCATGAGCCCGCTGTCCGGGGTGACGATGCCGTGCCGGTCGGAGTCGGCGTCGTTGCCCGTGGCGACCTGGAACCGGTCGCGCTGCTCGATCAACGACGCCATCGCGTACGGGGAGGAGCAGTCCATGCGGATCCTGCCGTCCCAGTCCAGCGTCATGAAGCGCCACGCAGGGTCCGTGAGCGGGTTGACGACGGTCAGATCGAGGCGGTGCTCCTCGGCGATGCGGCCCCAGTACGCCACGGAAGCCCCGCCGAGCGGATCGGCCCCGATGCGCACACCCGCGGCGCGCACCGCGTCGAGGTCGAGCACGGACGGCAGGTCGGACACGTAGGAACCCAGGAAGTCGTACCGTCCGGTCGTCGCGGCTGCCAGCGCCCGGGCCCAGGGGACGCGCCGTACGTCCTTCAGCCCGCCGGTGATGATCTCGTTGGCGCGGTCCTGGATCCAGCCGGTCGCCTCGGAACCGGCGGGGCCGCCGTTCGGCGGGTTGTACTTGAAGCCCCCGTCCGACGGGGGATTGTGCGACGGCGTGACCACCACGCCGTCGGCCAGGCCGGAGGCGCGGCCGCGGTTGCGGACGAGGATGGCGTGCGAGACGGCCGGGGTGGGGGTGTAGCCGTCGGCCTCGTCGACCAGCACGGTGACGCCGTTGGCCGCGAACACCTCGACCGCCGTGACCTTCGCGGGTTCGGACAGTGCATGGGTGTCGGCACCGAGGAACAGCGGCCCGTCGATGCCCTGCCGGCTCCGGTACTCGCAGATCGCCTGGCTGGTCGCGGCGATGTGGTCCTCGTTGAAGGCCGTGGCGAGCGAGGACCCGCGGTGCCCCGAGGTGCCGAAGGCGACCCGCTGCGCGGGGTCCGCCGGATCGGGGTGCAGGGCGTAGTACGCCGTCACCAGCCGAGGCACATCGATGAGGTCCTCAGGCCGCGCCGGCTGTCCTGCGCGCTCGTTCGGCATCCGTTCCACTCCTCCGCATCGGTGGGCGCGATCAGTGCACTCGCCATGATCGCTCGTCAGTCGCCGCTCGTCCGGTTGCCCCTCCGCACGTACGTGCCGGGGGGGCACCCGCAGTCGGGCATGCCCAGCGTGCTCCCGCGCACGCGCCCCGCACCGGCGATTCTCCGGAATCCTGCCCCGTCCCACCCGCGGCCGGCCGCCCGCGCTCCCGAACTTCTCCGCCCGACCGGGGAGGATCGGCCCTGATCACCTACACTCGCCGGATGGCGAAGTACTTCGACGTCCATCCCGAGAACCCCCAGCGCCGCACCATCAACACCGTGGCCGACACCATCCGGTCCGACGGCCTCGTCGTGTACCCGACGGACTCCTGTTTCGCCCTGGGCTGCCGCCTCGGCAGCCGGGAGGGCATCAACCGGATCCGCTCGATCCGCGACCTCGACGACCGCCACCACTTCACCCTCGTGTGCCGGGACTTCGCCCAGCTCGGCCAGTTCGTGCACGTCGACAAGGACGTCTTCCGGGCGGTCAAGGCGGCCACCCCCGGCAGCTACACGTTCATCCTGCCGGCGACCAAGGAGGTGCCGCGCCAACTGCTGCACCCGAAGAAGAAGACGGTGGGCGTCCGCATCCCCGAGCACGTCGTCGCGCAGGCGCTCGTCGAGGAGCTCGGCGAGCCCCTGCTGTCCAGCACCCTCCTCCTGCCGGGCGAGGACGAGCCGATGACGCAGGGCTGGGAGATCAAGGAACGGCTCGACCACGTCGTGGACGCCGTGCTCGACTCGGGCGACTGCGGCACCGAGCCGACCACCGTCATCGACTTCTCCGGTGGCGAACCGGAGATCGTGCGCCGGGGCGCCGGTGACACCGCACGGTTCGAGTAGGCCCTCGGGGAGTGTCGGAGCGGGAACCGGCGGTAGTGGAGCGATCTTGATTCCGGTTCGGTGACGTGCCTGTTCTGCCTGGTCAGCGCTGAGTAAGAGGCCTGCTGCGGTGGGTTCGCCACACCTGGAGCACCTGCATCGCTTCTTGCGCCGGCGGGACGTGTTCGCTGGGGACGGCGACCGCTGGGGCGACCCCCTGCCAAGCTGCTGGCCGGGGAGAAGCGGACGGCCGCCGAGCCGACGGTGCTCACCGCCCTCGGGCCGAAGAGCGAACAGGCCGGGCGCCTCGCCGAACTCGCCTCGTCCGGGCCGTGGGCGATCCGGTGTCGGGTGGTCACGGGTTGGACGCCGCGCTTCGCCGGCGCTGAAGACGCTCAGCGGCCCTTGACTGATCTAGCGCGGGCCATGCCGGGCTCACGGCCTTCACGGGCGCCAATCGTCTCCAACAGCAGCAGATCGGCTCCAGGCTGGGCGAGACGGTCCTGCAGGAGTCGGTGCGGGAAGGAGAAGCCGCTTCCTACGCGGTAGACCAGAACATGGCTCTCCGCTTCGTGGAGCAGACGGACCAAGCGCAGAGGAGTACGCTTTTGGGCGACCAGCACCAGCCTGATACTCCAGTGGTACAAGGCGGCCGAGCCTCCTACGCGCAGCGCGCGCCCCATGGCCATTGTGGCTCCGAGTAGTACCCCCACCACCGACGTTGCACCCACCGGCCCGGCAGGACGAGCAACGCCAGTGTCAGTGTCGTGGCCGTGGTGCTCGTGGTGTTCAACAGCCTCTGCATCGACGCCGCCGTTCCTTGTCGGCGTGCAGCTTCGCGAGCCTTCGGCGCCGGGGCCAGATGGGCGGGATGCCGCGCACGAGCGGCTTCCAGTGCCGCATCAGGCGACGTTCGTCCCGTCGCGGCGCCCGGCACGGCGACTCGCGGCGTTGCCGGATCAACCGAGTAGGCCCACTACGAGGTCGATCCGGCGCCTTGCGATTTACCGCACCGGACGCCGCTCCTTGACGGGCAAACCTTGCCTGACGCGGCACTAGGCCGTCACGACCGGGTCTGCTCATACGAGATGCACCCACCCCATACAGAACAGCGATTCTGCTAACGTCCTCCACAAGAAGAACCATGATTCTTTTTGTGGGAGGTGCGGTGCCTCGGCTCACCGACGCGCGCAAGGAACTCCGGCGTACTCAGATCGCCGAGGCCGCTGTCCGTTGTTTCAGCCGCAACGGGCTGGAGCGGACCTCGATCGCCGACATCACCGCCGAGTGCGGCCTCTCGGCCGGCTCGATCTATGCGCACTACCGCAACAAGGCCGACCTGGTGCGGGCCGCCGCCCGCGACGTACTCGCCAAGCGCGCCGACGTCCTCGGTGAGTACGCCGCGGCCGACGCCCCACCCGGCCCCGACGAACTGCTCTCCCGCCTGATCGCCGCCATCGACCCCGCCGAGGCCCGGGTCGGCGTGCAGACCTGGGGTGAGGCGACCACCGACCCGGCCATCCACGGCATCGTCGTCGACATGACCGACCGGATGCGCGCGATGCTGCGCGACTGCGTCACGGCCTGGCTCGTCAAGGTCGAGCACCACGAGCCGCCCCGAGCCCGGGAGCGCGCCACCCCGATCGCCCACCGGGTCATGGCGCTCTACCAGGCCGAACTGCTGTACACCGCCTTGCGAACACCGACCGAGGAGACAGCGTCATGATTACCGCGACCGCTTCGTTAGCCGCCCGCACCGTCTTCCGCATCGGCTACGGCGCGTTGCAGCTCGAGCGCCTGCACGACCGCCGCGGCGAGGCCGTCGCGTTGCTGCGCCGCGCGATCGAGCTGGGCGTCGACCACGTGGACACCGCCCAGTTCTACGGCTTCGGTTTCGCCAACGACGTGCTCCGCGAGGTGCTGCACCCCGAGGACGGCGTCCTGGTCGTCACGAAGGTCGGCGCCGACCCCAACCCGGGCGGGGATCTGCCGTTGCGTCTGGCGCAGCGGCCCGAGCAACTGCGCGCCAGCGTCGAGGACAACCTGCGCGGTCTCGGTCTCGACCGGCTCGCTGTCGTCAACCTGCGGCGCCTCGACTCCGGCCCCGGGCTGCGTCCCGAGGGCGACCAGGTCGTCGACCTCGACGACCAGCTCGCGGTGATGACCGCCCTGCGCGACGAGGGCAAGATCGGTGCGATCGGTCTGAGCGGCATCACCCTCGACGTCCTGCGCCGTGCCCTGCCGGCGGGCATCGTCTGCGTGCAGAACGCGTATGGACTCGTCTCCCGCGGTGACGAGGAGGTGCTGCGGCTGTGTGAGACGGAGGGCATCGCCTGGGTGCCGTTCTTCCCGCTCGGCGGAGCCATCCCCGGCCTGCCCCAGGTCACCGACGAGCCGGCGGTGCTCGCCGTGGCCGAGTCCCTGGGCGTCACGCCTGCCCAAGTCGGCCTCGCATGGCTGCTGCACCACGCTCCCAACGTGCTGCTCATCCCCGGCACCGCCAACGCCGTCCACCTGGAGGCCAACATGGCGGTCAGCGAGATCACCTTCGACGCCGCGACCCTCGCCACCCTCGGTGCCATCGAGTCCCGCTCCAACGAAGTCCCCATCGGCTGACCGGAACAAACGCGGCCCGGGCCGCGACCACGCCCCACGCCGGACACCCTGACGAACCGCCAGGTCACGCCGGAAAGCCCGCTCTACCAGGCTCCAAGGACGGATCATGAAGGCCATCATCTACCGCGACAACGGCGCCCCCGACGTTCTCCAGTTCGTCGACCGTGACCTGCCGTCGCCGGGCCCCGGCGAGGTTCGCGTCCGGGTCGCCGTGTCCGGGGTCAACCCGACCGACTGGCAGGCGCGCTCCGGCGCCGGCCACCCCAAGCACTTCTCCGAGGTCACCCCGCACCTCGACGGCGCCGGCACGATCGACGCCGTCGGTGAGGGTGTCGACCGGAGCCGGGTCGGTCAGCGGGTCTGGGTGTTCATGGCGGCCGCCGGGCGGCCCACCGGCACCGCCGCCGAGTTCACCGTCGTACCCGCCGGCCAGGCCGTGCCGCTGCCCGACGAGGCCGGCTTCGACATCGGCGCCGCACTCGGAGTCCCCGCGTTGACCGCGCACCGCGCGCTCACCGTCGCCGAGGACGGGCCGCGTCGGCTGCGGCCCGGTGCGCTCGATGGAGAGGTGGTGCTCGCCGCGGGCGGGGCCGGAGCGGTCGGGCACGCGGTGATCCAGCTCGCCCGATGGGCCGGCGCCACCGTGATCAGCACGATCAGCAGCCCGGAGAAAGCCCGGCTGGCCACCGCCGCCGGAGCCCACCACGTGATCAACTACCGCGAGGGCGACCCGGCCGCCGAGATCCGCAAGATCGCCCCGGACGGCGTCGACATCGTCGCAGAGGTGGCGCTGGGCGCGAACCTCGCACTGGACCTGGCCGTGCTGCGAACCCGCGGCACGATCTCGACCTACGCCAACGACGGTGGCAAGCCGGTCGAACTGAACGTGCTGCAGAACATGGTGCTGAACACACGCTTCCAGTTCCTGGTCCTCTACACGGCCGGTCCGGAGCCACGCGCCGCGGCCGCCCAGGACGTCGCCGCCGCAGTGCGCGACGGCGCGCTGCCGGTCGGCGAGGAGCACGGCCTGCCGCTGATCCGCTTTCCCCTCGACCGCACGGCCGACGCGCACCGAGCGGTCGAGAGCCGCGCGGTCGGCAAAGTCCTGGTGGACGTCAGGCCCTGACGTCCAGTCGGCCGCCGCGCGCCCACCCGGCCGCCCCGGGGAACCCGGAGGGAGGCGTCCGGGCGGGCGACGTCCGGGCGGGCGACGTCACCTCGACCTCTGTCCGGCGCGCGGCCGGTGCCCACCCCGGCCGCCCGTGGGCCGGGGCAGCCGTGGCGGCCCGGTTCCCCGCCCCCGGCCGACGCGGACGCTCCGGGCGCGGGCATCCGCATCGGGTACGCCCGACAGTCGGGCATGAGACGCGTCCGGCGCAAAGCCGAGGGCCGTCCGTCACCGGCGTCTACCGGGCGCTCGCCGAGCACGCCGAGCACGCGGCGTACCCCCGAGCCGCCGAGTAGCCGCAGGGGCCGGACGCCTCCCGGGCACCTCCCCGCACCGTCCATGACGCCCGTGCGCCGCCGGACCTCCTCCGCGGTCCGGCTCCCCGGCCACGGGCCCGCGGTCCCGTGCGCCGCCGGACCTCCTCCGCGGTCCGGCTCCCCGGCCACCGGCCCGCGGTCCGGCCCGCCGCCGAGTGCCGCGGTCGGCGCCTCCCCACCGGCCGGGTCACGCCCTGCCGTGCGCCTTCTGCGAATGCCGTGCCAACGAGTCGAGGACCACCGCGGCGAGCAGCACACATCCCGTGATCACCGACTGCATCGGCGTCGGGATGCCCAGCAGGACCATGCCCGACGCGATCGACTGGATGACGAGCATGCCCAGCAGCACGGACCATGTCGTCCCCCGTCCGCCGAACAGGCTGACGCCGCCGATCACGGCCGCGGCGATCGCGTTGATCAGGAGGATGCTGGAGCCCGACGTCTGGCCGACCGCGGCCACCCTGGAGGCCAGGAAGAGCCCGCCGACCGCGGCCAGCGTCCCGGACACCATGAACGCCGAGATCCGCAGCCACACCACGTTGATCCCGGCGCGGCGGGCCGCCTCGCGACCGCCGCCGATGGCGACGATCTTGCGGCCGTAGAAGGTGCGACGCAACACGAAGTCCAGGCCGACGACGAAGACCAGGAAGATCAGCAGGGCGAGCGGCAGGCCCTGGAAGCGGTTCAGCATGTACGCGGCGGCGAACGCGACCACCGCCACCGCGGCGGTGCGCACGACGACGACGCCGAGTGGCCGGTACATCACACCGACGGACCGGCGCCGGCGGGAGTCCCGGTACGACGCCAGGAAGAACATGGCCACGCTCAGGGCGGCCAGCCCGTAGGCGACCGCGGTCTCCCGGAAGTAGTAGCTGGTCAGGGCGTGGACGAAGCCCGCTTCGGGGAGGTTGATGGTGCCGCTGGCGCCCAGCACGTACAGCATGAGCCCGTTCCAGGCCAGCAGACCCGCCAGTGTGACGACGAAGGCCGGGACGCCGAGCCGGGCCGAGAAGAAGCCCTGGGCGGCGCCGACCGCCGCGCCCACCACCAGGGCCGCGAGTACGGCCGCCCACTCCGGCATGCCCTGGTTCACGTTGAGCACGGCGAATACGGCGGCCGTGAGCCCGCTGACGGAGCCGACGGACAGATCCACGTCGCCGAGGAGCAGCACGAAGACCAGGCCGAGCGCGATCATGCCCGTGCCGACGATGTCGATGCTGAGGTTGGAAAGATTGCGCGGAGAGAGGAACTGCTGGTCCAGGCTCTGGAAGATGATCCACAGCAGGGCGACGGCGGCGACTCCCGGGACCGCGCCGAACTCGCCGCTGCGCATCCGGCGGGCGAAGTCCCCGGCGTGGCTCCTGAAACCCCTGTCGGCGTCCGCGCGGCCCCGGTCGGCGCGCGCGGGGGTGCCCCGGGGCGCGCCCTCGCCGGGGCCGGTTGCCCCCGTGCGCTCCGACGCCCCGGTCCGCTTCACCACAGCACCTCCCCCCACCGGTCCCGGCGATGGGTCACGGCGTTGTTGGTGGCGCCGGTCATGGAGGAGACGATCTGCTCCTGGGAGGTGGTCGGCACGCTGAAGAAGCCGTTGTTGCGGCCGAGGTGGAGCACCGCGACCTGGTCCGCGACCGCCTTGACGTCGCCGAGGTTGTGGCTCACCAGGAGCACTCCGAGCCCTCGGTCCCGCAGCCGTTCGATCAGGTCCAGGAACTGGGCGGTCTGTCTGACCCCCAGCGCGGCGGTGGGCTCGTCCAGGATGAGCAGCCTGGGTTCGCTGAGCAGCGCGCGGGCGATGGCGACCGTCTGCCGCTGCCCCGCCGAAAGCGAGGCGACGGGCACCCGGAAGCTGGGGAGGCGCGTCGACAGCGACTCCAGGACGTCCAGCTCCTGGGCCCGTCGCTCCATGGACACCTCGTCGAGGATCCCGCTCCCGCCGAGTTCGTGCCCCAGGAAGATGTTGCCGACGACGTCGAGCGTCTCGCACAGGGCGAGGTCCTGATAGACGCTGGTGATGCCCAGGGCCTGGGCGTCACGGGGGCGGGAGATCCTCACGGGGCGGCCGTTCCACTCGATGACGCCCTTGTCGGCGGGTCCGACCCCGGTGATCACCTTGACCAGCGTGGACTTGCCCGCCCCGTTGTCGCCGACCAGGGCGACGACCTCGCCGGCGTGGATCTCCAGCTCGATGTCGGTCAGTGCCCACACGGCGCCGTACCGCTTGCTGATCCCCCGCATCGCCAGGAGTGGGGCGCTCGGCACGTGAACCATCTCCTTCGCCCGTCCCGTCCGTCGCTCCGGCAGGACGCCGCCCCGGGGACAGCGGCCTCCGGCCGGCTATCCGGTGAGTCCCGCTTTCCGGCAGGCGGCCTCGACCGCCGGGGTGCAGATCTGGTCGACCGTGTAGAGGCCGTTCTCGACCACCGTCTCCTCGATGTTGTCCGCGGTCACGGGCACCAGGGGCCCCAGGACCGCGGGGATGTCGTCGTCGGTGTCGTTGCGCACCCGGTCCCGGGCGACGTCGTCGAGCTTCTCGCCGCGTCCCAGGGCGACGGCCATCTCCGCGGCGGCCTCGGCTTCCGCCTCGAAGGACTTGTAGACGGTCATGTACTGCTCGCCCTTGACGATCCTGCGGACGGCGGACAGGTCGGCGTCCTGTCCGGTGACGGGCGGCAGCGGTTTGACCCCGGCCGCCTTGAGCGCCGTGACGACACCGCCCGCCAGCCCGTCGTTGGCCGACAGCACGCCGTCGATGCGGTCCGGGCCCAGTTCGGCGATCGCGGCGGACATGTTCCGGAAGGCGTTCTCCGGTATCCAACCGCCGGTGTAGTAGGACCTGGCGATCTTCACCTTGCCCTGGAGCACGGACAGTGCGCCCCGGCGCAGATCCCGGGTGTTGGGGTCGGTGGGGTCGCCGTTCATCATCACGATCTGGCCGCCGCGGGCCTTGGGTCCCATCGCCTTGAGGAGCTCCTGGGCCTGGATCCTGCCGATCTCCTCCGAGTCGTAGCTGGAGTAGGCGGAGATGGGCCCTTGGGCGAGGCGGTCGTACGAGACCACCGGCACGTTCGCGTCCCGGGCCCGGGCGATCGAGGACCGCAGTGCCTTGTCGTCGACGGGGTCGAGGATCAGGACCTTTGCCCCCTTCGCGATCATGGACTCGATCTGCTGCTGCTGAGTGGCCACGTCCGCGGAGGCGTAGGCGTGCAGCAGCCTGCAGTCGGGGCACAGCGCCTTGACCTTCGCCTGGATGAGGGGCTTGTCGGCGGTCGCCCAGCGTGCGGTGTGGACGTCCGGGAGCAGCAGCCCGATCGTGAAGCCGTCCGCGCCCGAGGTGCCGCCCGCGTCCTCGCCCGCCTCCCCGGCCGTCCCGCAGGCCGTGAGACCGGCCAGCGCAGCGGCCGCCGTGGCGGCGGCCAGGGCGCGGGCCGGACCGCCGCGCGTCCACGGCCTCCTTCCGCCGCGGCCTCGGCGGCTCTGCGAGCGGCGAGGTGGAACCGGCATATTCCCCAATGTATGGGAAAACATGAAAACGAGCTGTCGGGCGAGCCGGTGGGGCGGCCCCGTCGGGCGCAGTTCCGTGCGGTCCGTGTGCGGCCGCGATCGGGGAATGTGTGCGGGCCGAGGCGGGGTGTGCCGACCGGCCGTCAGGTGGCCCCGGGGGCGGTCGGCCGGTTCTCGGTGCGGAAGAGATGCACGACCTGGTCGGCGATCGTGTCCAGGACGTCCGAGGCGGCGGTCGCGTCGCCGAGGACCAGGAAGTTCAGGGTGAGCCCGTCGGTCATGACGGCCAGGTAGTGCGCCAGGACCGCGACGGGGACGCTCGGCTCGAGCCCCATGTCGTGCCGCAGCTGGTCGATGAGCTCGGTGAACGTGTCGGTGTACAGCTGGTACTGACGGCGTGCCAGTTGCTCGAACCCCGGCTGGCGCAGGGCGTACTGGGTGAGCTCGTAGGTGAGCATGTGTTCACCGGGGTTGGCGCAGACATGGTCCCAGTAGGCCTGGAACCCCGCGCGGACCGTCTCACGCAGGGTCGCCTTGGGCCGGATCGCCTCCCGCACCACCGCGACGTAGTGCTCGGTGATCGCCTCGATGACCGACTCCAGCAGTTCCTGCTTGGAGTCGAAGCAGTAGTGGAAGACGCTCAGCGACACATCCGCCTCGGCGGCGATCGAGCGTGTCGTCGTCCTGGGGACGCCGTCACGGGTCATCGCCCGGATCGCCGCCTCGATCAGCTGCCGGCGCCGTGCGGCCGACGGCATCCGTGCCATGCGGTTCCCTCGTTCCTGTGCTGTGCTCGGTTGCCGTGCTGTTCCGTGCCCAGCGCGCCCCGTCCCGGGGCCTCGTGACGCGTTGCGGGGAAGCGGCCGGGGCCGGCCGGATCAGCCGATCCGGCCGGCCCCGGCCGCTGTGCGCACCCCGTCCGCGGCTCAGTCGCTGTAGACGCCGACCTCGTGCAGGGAGTAGCCCCACTTGGTACCGCGTTCCAGCCCGTGGATGCGCACATGGCGGGCCGTCGTCCCGTCGAACCGGGCGGTGTCCAGGCCGCCGTCACCTGCCGTCGTGGACCACACCGGCCGCCAGTTCGTCCCGTCCGACGACACCTCGACGCGGTAGGACTTCCCGTAGGCGCGTTCCCAGTCGAGAGTGACCCGTTTGACCAGGGTCGGTGCGCCGAGGTCGATCCGGAGCCACTGGTCGTCGTTCCAGTGGCTCGCCCAGCGGGTCCTCGCGTTGCCGTCGACGGCCCTGGCGGGGGCGTAACTGGTGAACAGGCTCCACTCCGAGGAACTGGCCGAGGCCGGTGCGCCGGCGGCGAGGTTCACCCCGGCCCTGTGCCGCTCGGACGCGCCCCAGGTGCCGAGGTAGGACTCCGCACCCCGGAAGAGGTCGTCCACGACGCCCTGGCCGCCGACGATCCGTACGTCCTCCAGCCAGTCCGGGACGAGGCCGTAGTGCGCCGCGCCGTCGGTGTTGAGGTCCCAGGTGCGCTGGCCGGTGGTCTGCCGGTCGAGCACGGAGCCGCCGTCGGCGCTGCGGAAGGGGTAGCGCACGGGGTTGGGGGTGTCGGCACCCCGCGGCCCCGGCCAGCCTCCGACGCCGTTCATGTCGCTGCCGTAGCCGTATCCGACGCCGTACTTCTCGCGGAGCGCGTCCGTGCGCTCGGCCTCCGCGCTGAAGTGCTCGGAACCGTGCATGTACTGGGCGATGAAACCGCCGAGCCGGTACACGCGCTCGGTCCAGTCGGTGTCCATCCAGCTGTGCGAGGAGAGCACACCCGGGTACGCGTCGGCCTCGAGGATGTCGAGCACCCGTCCCGTGGCCTTGACGCTCATGTGGTCGATCTCGAGCATCATCTTGCGCTTCATCATGCCGCGCACGGCGTACTCGCCGAGTTCGGTGAGTCCGCGGGTGTTGCACCGCGCGTCCGCGGAGTACGACGGCACCTTCACCCCCGGCGGGAGCTCCTTCTCGGCACCGGGCGCGGCGGCGAGGCCGATGGGGTTGTCGTGCTGCGGGCCCGCGCACTTCTCCGTCTTCCAGAACGTGCCGGTGGACAGGAACTGGCCGACGTTGATCGCGGTGCCCTGCGTGCCCGAGTCGAACCGGACGCCGCACAGCGCGTTGTCGAACTTGTGGCAGAGGAACATGCTTCGTACGCCGAGCTCGTGGAGTTCGTCGAGACCGCGGTCGATGTCGTCCCGGCCGCACTGCGGGACGTCCAGGATCTGTTTGCAGCCGAACGGCTCGGAGGTCTCCACCCCGAGGACCACGGCCAGTTTGCCCTGCTCGATGACCTGCCGGGCCTGCGCGGAGTCGGTGACGATCCGGAAGAAGCCCTTGCCGGGTCCGCCGTAGACTCTGTCGATGTACGCCTGCATCTCGTAGGTCTTCCGAGCCTGCAGGCGGATGGAGGTCATCTCGTCGCAGCCGCGGTCCTTGAAGAAGTACACCGAGCAGATCACGCCGTTGGTCACCAGGTCGTTGACGAGGACGCGCTGGCCGCCGCGCCAGGCCCGCTCGATCCAGGCGTAGTAGTTCTGCTGGTGCGTGAGCGAGTCGTGGGCGGGCCAGTCCTTGAACGTCGGCCAGCCGTTCGGGTCGTGCCGGCCGTCCCCGCCCTTGGTGATGAAGTCGAAGACGGCGAGGGAGCCGTCGGGGTAGTGCTCCGGGCAGTCCTTGAGGGCGTCGGCGATGCCCTGTTCCGAGAAGGCCCTGCCGCAGATGAGCCGTCCGCCGAACGCCTCGTTCGACATGATGTGGTTGTGCGCGTCGACGAAGCCGCGCACCTTCCCGTCCGGGCCGGTGCCCTTGAAGGGCTCGCCCGTGACATTGATCCCGGAGTCGGGCGCGGGCCGGGCGGCCGGCACCCACCAGCCGGACTCGGCCGAGGACCCGGGGGCCGTGCCGAGGACAAGTGCCAGCGCGGTGAGGAGCAGGGTCACCACCGCGAGGGGTCCACGGCGGCGACGCGAGAGCCGTTTCATCGTCATCACTCAAGCCTTCGGTGAGCGGACGACCGGGCCGGGGCCGAGTCCGTCCGGAGCCGGGACCTTCCGCCGAGATCCCCTTGTCATGACCCGTGCAAGCGGTGCGACGAGGATCGCGACTGTCACACAAAGAGTCAATAGTCCGGGACGGATGACCTGATGGCCCGGCCACCCGCCGACTGCGGCGGCTCGTGGGCGGTTCGGCCCACCCGCGAGGCCGCGGCGACGGCTCGGTACCTCAACCCCACGACGGCGGAACGGTCTTCACCGCAGTGGCATCCCATGGCCCGGCGCACCGGCCGGCCGGGGGTGAGCGAGACCCGCGCCGGTGAGGTCGCCGCCCCGGTGGCGGCGGTTCCAGCCCCGGCGTGCGCCGCGCGGACAGGCCCACGAGGACGGACTCGGCAGCCCAGCCGCCCCGTCGTGCCGGTGCGGCCCGGGTCGGTGCCCCGGCCCGTGAGCGGTCAATGAAACTTCACGAACACGGGCGTTCCCCCTGTCCTCCAGTGGCAAAGCGAGCACCAGCCCCCGAGGAGACGCCCATGATTCTCACCGCCGTGCTCATGCCGCCCGCGCTCCTGCTCCTGATCATCGCGATGGACCGTTTCGAGGGCTCTCCCTGCTCATGGCGCGTCCTCCTCGTCCTGGCGCGTCCTGTCGGTCCTGTGACCGGGGCCGGTGGACCGCCTACGGTCGGCCGGTGCGCACAGCCCGCTGGGCACGCCCCGGCGTACGGGACGTGCCCAGCGGACGGCGTGGTCCGGCGGCTCAGTGGCCGGAGCCGTAGTACCCGCCGAGCTGGTCGCGGTAGGCCGGGTCGCCGAGATGCTTGTCCTTGTCGAACTCCGGCGCGGACTTGATCTCCTCCTTCGTGCGGGACACGATGATCCGCCTCTCGTCGTGGTCGACGACCGTGATCGTGCCTGCCGGCAGGAGTACTTCCTTGCCGAAGATCCACACCCCGGTGTCGACGACGACGTACTGGGAGCCGACCTCGTTGGAGTGTTTGTCGACCTTGCCGATGTCCCCGTCGGTCGCCTCCACCCGATAACCCGTCAGGTCGTCGTCGCGGTTGTGCCCGCTGGTCGGTACGTAGGCCCACATGTGCTCACTCACCGGTGCTCCTCACCTCGGGGTGTTCCTCGGCGGCGGACGGGAATTCCGGGAAGAAACTCGCTTTTCCCGTCCCCGGTCATCCGCGTGCCCCGCTTTCCGGACGGCACACCTGGCGGCGTGCGAGGAACACCCCGAGCCGCCGCACCCGGTCACGGCCCGTCGTCGTAGGGTTCGCTGCCGTCCTCCTCGAACACGACGTGCACCGCCGCCTCCTCCGCGCCGGCGGCTCCCGCGTCGATGCCCACGTCGGAGGCGAAGAGCTGCTTGTCCGTGTCCGGCCGGGTGCCCTCGTCGGGGGCGACGAGCCGCCCCGCGCGCCAGGAGCCGACCTCGTCGTCGATCGGCTCGCCCTCGCCGCCCGGCAGGTCGCCGATGCCGTCCCAGTCGTACGCGGCGACATCGGGGAGTTCCACCGCCAGCCGCTGGTCGAGCGTCTCGCCCTCGCGCTGCTCCGCCGCGGTCGTACCCACCTTGTTGACGCCGAACGGCCTCTCCGGCGGGGAGTAGCCCTGGTCGAGTATCTGGTCGTAGTCCGGTTCGTCCAGCACGTCCTCGAGGTCCAAGTGGGCCGCGTCGCCCTGTTCCTCGTTGTCACCGGTCGGCTGGTAGACGTCGTCCGCCCTGCTGTCGCTCATGATCGTCTTCTCGCTCCGTGGAGCTCCGATCTGCGGAGGACGTGCACTCCGGTCAGAGCGCCTGCTCGTCGTTCACGGCTCGGTGGCCTGCCCTGTGTCCCGCTGCGCGGGCCCGGTGCGCGTTGCGCGTCCCGCGCCCGGGACCCCCGTGGGTTGCGCGTGCCCCTAAGCGCAAGCCTAGGTAACGTCCCGCCCGACGGCGATGTCCGTCCCGGAGCGTCGCCTAACCGGCACGTTCTGCGACCGGAGAGGGGTCGGATCCTTCGATATGCCCGTTGTGAGGTGTTGTGCTCCGTGCAAGTGCGGCGGTCGTGCACTCTCGAACGAGACCCTCTGAAGGGCCAGATGAAGGGCGGGTTAGCATATGAGCACCGCCTAGCTCGAAAGATAAATCTGTGACTGTCAACGAGGACTCGTTCACAAACTGGAAGCATCGCGAGGAGATCGCGGAGTCGATGATCCCGATCATCGGGAAGCTGCACCGTGAGCGGGACGTCACCGTCCTGCTGCACAGCCGCTCCCTGGTGAACAAGTCGGTGGTCAGCATCCTGAAGACCCATCGATTCGCCCGCCAGATCGCCGGCGAGGAGCTCTCGGTCACCGAGACGCTTCCCTTCCTGCAGGCCCTCACCGAGCTCGACCTCGGGCCTTCCCAGATCGACATCGGCATGCTCGCCGCCACGTACCGGACCGACGGCCGTGGTCTCTCGGTGGAGGACTTCACCGCGGAGGCCGTCGCCGGTGCCACGGGCGACAACAAGATCGAGCGCCGTCAGCCGCGCGACGTGGTGCTGTACGGCTTCGGCCGCATCGGCCGGCTCGTCGCCCGTCTGCTCATCGAGAAGGCCGGCTCCGGCAACGGCCTCCGGCTGCGCGCGATCGTCGTCCGCCGGGGCGGTGACCAGGACATCGTCAAGCGTGCGTCGCTGCTGCGCCGGGACTCGATCCACGGCCAGTTCCAGGGCACGATCACCGTGGACGAGGCGAACAGCACGATCGTCGCCAACGGCAACGAGATCAAGGTCATCTACGCCGGCGACCCGTCGGAGGTCGACTACACGGCCTACGGCATCAAGGACGCCATCCTCATCGACAACACGGGCAAGTGGCGGGACCGCGAGGGCCTGTCGACGCATCTCCGCCCCGGTATCGACAAGGTCGTCCTGACCGCCCCGGGCAAGGGCGACGTCCCGAACATCGTGCACGGCGTCAACCACGACACGATCAAGCCGGACGAGCAGATCCTCTCCTGCGCGTCCTGCACCACCAACGCGATCGTCCCGCCGCTGAAGGCCATGGCGGACGAGTACGGTGTCCTGCGGGGTCACGTGGAGACCGTCCACTCGTTCACCAACGACCAGAACCTGCTGGACAATTACCACAAGGCCGACCGTCGTGGCCGTTCCGCGCCGCTCAACATGGTCATCACCGAGACCGGCGCCGCCTCCGCCGTGGCCAAGGCGCTGCCCGACCTCAAGGCGCCGATCACCGGCAGCTCGATCCGCGTCCCCGTCCCGGACGTCTCGATCGCGATCCTGAGCCTGCGGCTCGGCCGCGAGACCACGCGCGAGGAAGTCCTGGACTACCTCCGCCACGTGTCGCTGACCTCGCCGTTGAAGCGCCAGATCGACTTCATCACCGCGCCCGACGCCGTCTCCAACGACTTCATCGGCTCGCGCCACGCGTCGATCGTCGACGCCGGAGCCACGAAGGTCGACGGCGACAGCGCGATCCTCTACCTCTGGTACGACAACGAGTTCGGCTACTCGTGCCAGGTGATCCGCGTCGTCCAGCATGTCTCCGGGGTGGAGTACCCGACCTACCCGGCGCCGGTGGCCTGACCACCGTGATCTGACCCGGTCGTTCCGTACCCGGTCGTCGGTCCCCGGCGGTCCGGCGCCGGCGGACGTCTCGCCGCGCGTCCCGGAAGGCGGACTCCCCGCCTTCTGGGACACGGGCCTTTCCGGCGGGACCGCGCGGTGCCCGCGTGCCGGCGTCCGGCACTCGGGTGCGGTCGCCCGGCGTCGGTACGCCGACGCCCGGTCCCCGCGTGCCGGCGTCCGGCGCAGCCCCCGGTGGCGCGGCGGGTGCGGCGTCAGGGCCTCGACGGCCGGCCGTCGCCGTAGAGCCAGACGTCCCACAGCGCGCCGAGGTCCTTGCCCGACATGCGCTCCACATACGCGGTGAAGTCCTGTGTGGAGGCGTTGCCGTGGCGGTGGGTCGCCGCCCAGCCGCGCAGAACGGAGAAGAACACGGTGTCGCCGACCGCCTCGCGGACCTTCTGCAGTGTCATCGCGCCGCGTTCGTACACCGGGTCCCCGAGGAGCTGACCGGCCCCGGGCTGGTCGGCGGGCGGGAAGGCCCAGTTGTCGTCGGAGCCGAAGGCGTCCTCGAAGCTCGCCCGGACGGGAGTGTCCTCGAACTCCTCCAGGTAGAGCCACTCCGCGTATGTCGCGAAGCCCTCGCTCAGCCAGACGTCCCGCCAGGTCCTGGGGGTGACGGAGTCGCCGTACCACTGGTGGGCCAGCTCGTGCACGAGCGTCGCGGGGTCGAACGAGTCCTCCGTGAAGACCGACCGGTTCTGCGTCTCCAGCGCGTAGTCCGCATCGCCCTCGCGTTCGACGATCACGCCGGTGGAGGAGAACGGATAGGGGCCGAACTTGTCGACCGACCAGTTCGTGAGCTCGGGGACTCGGTCCAGCAACTCACGGACGCGCCCGGCGACGGTCCTGTCCGCTGCGGTGTACACGGGTATGCCGGCCGTCCCGGGCCGGGATCTGGTGATCTCGTACGCACCGACGCCGACGGTGGCGAGGTATGTGGCCATGGGCTGTGCGGAGTGCCAGGCGAACGTGGTGCCCTGGCCGTCGGCTGTGGGCCGCTGGGAGCGCAGGTCCCCGTTGGAGACGGCGGTCAGGCCGTCGGGGACGGTCACGGAGATGTCGTACGTCGCCTTGTCGCCGGGGTGGTGGTTCCCCGGGAACCAGGTCATGGATCCCTGCGGCTGCCCGAGCGCGATCGCACCGTCCTCGGTTCTCAGCCAGCCCTCGCGGGTGCCCTCGGAGTCGGTGAGCTCGCCCGGTGCGCCGTCGTAGCGGACGACGGCCCGGAAGACGTCGCCCCGGCGGACGTCGTGGGCGGGCCGGAGGGTCAGTTCGTCGCCGGCCCGGGTGTGGACGGCGGGCGTCCCGTCGACGGCGGCGGAGCGGACGGCCATCCCGTGGAGATCGAGATTGAAGGCGCTGAGGTCCTGGGCGGCGCGGGCGGTGATCTCGGCGGTTCCGGTGAGCCGGTGCGACCCCGGGTCGTAGTCGAGGGTGAGCGTGTAGTGCCGGACGTCGTAGCCGCCGTTGCCCAGGGTGGGGAAGTAGGGGTCCCGGGCGCCGGCGGCGCCCGGGCTGCCGTGGGTTCCGGAGTGGTGTCCGGCCGCGCCGGTCACGGGCGCGCCGCCGAGGACGATCAGGGCGGCGGCCGGAGCGAGGCTGCGGAGACCGAGCCGCGGGTACACAAACGCCATGATAGGGGTCGAAAGTTCAACGTTCCACCGCAGGTTGCGCCGACGGCGAGAACCGAACGCGAGCCCACGAGCGCCGTCGTGGCCACCGTCGCGAGGCGAGGACGCGGGCGCCCGCGCGTGCGCCGTACGCGTCCCGACGCGGCGCCGGGGCGGGTACGGAACGGCCGGCCGCCGCCGAAGCGTCCCGGCCGTCCCGCGCCGGGCATGCCGCCGCGTCACGCCTCGTGTCCGCGCGAGCCCCGCTCGTGCACCACCCGGTTCCCGTGCTCCCGGGGCACGGGCGGTACGGATGACGAGCCGGCCGGAGGCGCGCAGGATGAGAAGGAACGACAGATCAGGCGCACGCGTACGCACGAACGCCCGGGTGCGCGCCGGAAGGAGGGCTCACCCATGACACACCACAAGCCGAACCGAGCGGTCGAGGGCGACCCGGACCACGGCCACGGCAGGGGAATGCCCCGGCGGCCCGACGAGGACGCGCTCGAACAGCGCACGGCGCGCGACCGGGCGGAAGCGGGTCTGCCTGCCGGGGCGCCGGAGGACCCGGAGGCCGAGTACCGGGCGGCGCAGGACGAGGTCGACCGTGAGGCCGGCGCGGGTGAGATCCCCACGGGCGAAGCCGCGAGGAAGGACCGTGACCCCTTCCCGCCCACCCGTTACGAACGCTGAGCCCGGACCCCGGCCGGTTCCCGAGCGCGTTCACCGGACCGACTCCGGTCCCCGGGCGTCGAACGCGCGCAATCTCCGGTGCCCGATCCGGTCGGCACCGCCGGGTGCGTCGGCCACGCTGGACCGGTTCGGCGAACGACGGCGGCCGTTGGAGCACCCGGTGCGGACGTTCCGCTACCGCTGAAGGAGCGTCGGCGCCGCCGGGGCGGGGCCCAGGGGCGTCGTGCCCGGCGACGCCCGATGGCCCAGACCCGTGCGGTACGCGTCCAGCGCGGTCTCGGTGCGGCCGGCCCGGCGCAGCAGGTCGCCGAGCAGCCGGCACAGATCGGCGAGGTCCCCACTCGCCCCACTGCGTTCGAGCAGCCCCAGGGCGAGGACGTAGTGCTCCTCGGCGGCATCGCCGTCGCCGCGTTCCTCCGCGACCAGCCCGAGCAGCCCGACCAGCCGGTGCGCTCCGCCCGCGTGCACCGCGCCGTGCCGGTCGCCCGGTTCGAGCAGCGCGGTGAGCAGTCCGGCGGCCTCGTCGAGCCGTCCGAGACGCCGCAGCACATCGGCCGGCTCGACCTCCACCTGCGCGGCGAACAGAACGGCCCGCTTGGCGGCCGGCATGTCCCGCGCGGTGCGCAGCTCGTGCTCCGCGAGAACGAACCGCTCGCGGGGCGGACCCGGGTGCGGGTGTCCGACCTGTTCCTGTGGCTGCTCGACCTGCGGACCCACAAACTGTCGGTCACCGTCGAGAACCCGACGGCCGCGGTGCGCGACCCGGAGATCGCGAGGACGCTGAGGTCCACGGTCGGCTGGGACGTCCGCCTCTGAACTGTTGCCTGGGCCGGGAACTCGGTCGCGCCACGCGAGACGGCCCGTTAACTTCACGCTGGACGCGACGAGTCACGAACAGCCACCGCGAAGGGGAGCCCGGGATGGAGACCGAGGGCGCAAGGACCGACCGTTTGGGCCTGCTGCTCGCACAGTTCGACCAGGCCAGGGAGATGGCCCGGGTGCGGCTGACGGGGCTCGGCGACGACGAGTACCTGTGGGAGCCGGTGCCCGGCTCCTGGTCGATCCGCCGTCGGGGCGAGGCGATGACGCCCAGGGCCTACGGGCCGGGGGAGTGGGTGCTCGACAAGGGTGCCCCGGACATCCCGGCGAGCGAGTACGCCGAGGTCGCGCGGCAGGCCGCCGGCGGCATGACGATCGCCAGGATCGCCGAGGACTGGAGCGTCGGCATCGAGCGGGTGGAAGAGGTCCTCGCCCACACCGGCACACCGGAGCCCGACGCGACGCCGATCACCACCATCGCGTGGCGGCTGGGGCACCTGCACTCCTGCTTCGCCGGCCAGTGGGAGTGGACCTTCGGTGAACGGCGTCGGATGCCGGAGCAGCTGGTCGCCTTCACCCCCTCCGCCGGCCTCGCGCTCGAACGGTTCTGGGCGCTGATCGACCGCTGGCGCGACAGCGTCGCCGCCCTCACCGACGAGCAGCTCGACACGGTCGGCTTCTCGCAGTATCCGTACGGCTCCGACCCGGACGAACCGTTCGTCAGTGTGATGGCGGGGGGCAATCTCGAACTCATCCACCACATGGCGGAGATCGCACTGCTGCGCGATCCGTGGCGAGCCCGCTTCACCACCTCCGCGTAGGACGGGCCCTCCGCGTAGGGCGGGCCGGTTCGGCGTTTTCCGCTGTGCGCAGGGAACTTGCCACAGCGCGCATGCCCCCGAGCAACCCGGGAACGACTGCTCTACGCGGAAGTAGCATCACTGAACGTGTTCACAGTCCAGTACCGGAGGGGCGTTCCATGCCAGATCAGTGCCCGATGGCGATAGACCCGGCGGGCCGGGACATCCACGGTGAAGGCTCTCGGATGCGTGAGAGAGGGCCGGTGGCGCGCGTCGAACTCCCCGACGCGGTGGGAGCGTTCGCGGTCAGCAGTCCCGAACTCCTCAAGCGGCTGCTCACCGACGTGCGGGTGTCCAAGGATCCGCGCCGGCACTGGCCGCTCTGGATCAACGGACAGATCTCGCCGGACTGGCCGCTGTTCACCTGGGTCGCCGTGCAGAACATGTTCACCGCCTACGGCAGTGAGCACAAGCGCTTGCGCACCCTGATCTCCAGCGCCTTCACCGCGCGGCGGACGGCCGCGCTGCGACCGCGCATCGAGGAGATCACCGGCAAGCTGCTGGACCGTGTCGCCGAGGTCGGGAGGCACGGTGAGGTGGTCGATCTGCGCGAGGAGTTCTGCTACCCGCTGCCGATCCAGGTGATCAGTGAGCTGTTCGGTCTGCCCCGCGACAAGGCCGTGGACATGCGAGAGGTCGTGGACAGTCTCTTCCACACCTCCGCGGAGCCCGACGAGGTCACCGCCAACCACGCGCGTCTCTACGCCGTGATGGGGGAACTCGTCGAGGCCAAGCGGGAGTCGCCCGGTGACGACCTGACCACCCACCTCCTCGCTGCCCGCGACGACGGGAGCAGCGCCGGGCTCAGTGAACAGGAACTGCTCGACACCCTGGTGCTCATGATCGGTGCGGGCCACGAGACCACGGTCAACCTCATCGACAACGCCGTGCACGCCCTGCTGACCCACCCCGAGCAGCTCGCGCACATCCGTGCGGGCCGGGCCACGTGGGACGACGCCGTCGAAGAGACCCTGCGTGCGGACGCGCCGGTGGCCAGTCTGCCGTTGCGGTACGCCGTGGAGGACATCGAGCTCGGTGAACTCGGAGGCCCGCAAGGGACGGTGATCCGCGCGGGAGAGGCCATCCTCGCCGCCTACGCTGCTGCGGGGCGCGATCCCGAGCGGTACGGGAAAGACGCCGATCGGTTCGACGTCACCCGGGTCGACAAGGATCACCTGGCCTTCGGGTACGGGGTGCACCACTGCCTCGGCGCCCCGCTGGGCCGCCTGGAGGCCCGCATCGCACTTCCCGCGCTGTTCGGACGCTTCCCCGGGCTCACTCTCGCCGCGCCCTCGGAGGAACTGCTGCCCGTGGAGTCGTTCATCTCCAACGGCCACCAGTCCCTCCCCGTACGCCTGACCTGATCACTCGCCCCACCACCAGGCCAGCAGCCGGGCCCAGCGGCTCTTGGGCGCAGTGGCCACCGGCGCACTCCGGCGCCCTCCGGGCGGTGCGGAGGCGTGCCTGCCCGGCCCCGTGGACCCGCCGTCACCCGCAGGCCGCTCATCCTCTTCGGAGCGGGTGACGGCGACGGGCTGGAAACGCACGGGCAGAGCGGCGAGCGCGCGGTGGAAGGGGCCCTGCCGCCACTCGAGATCCCCGACCGGCACGGCGAGTTCCATGTCGGGAAGCCGGTCGAGGAGCTTCTCGATGGCCACGGCGGCGATCAGCCGGGCCGCGCCCTGTGCGGGACAGGAATGCGGGCCTGCGCTCCACGCCAGGTGGGCGCGGTTGCCGGTGCGCTGATCGACCACCAGGGCGGGGTCCGTGTTCGCGGCGGCGAAGCTGATGACGACAGGGTGGCCCTCCTTGAGCAGGGTCCCTTCGTACACGACGTCGTGCACCGGGAAGTGGACGCCGTAGTTCGCCATGGGAGGGTCGGTCCACAGCACTTCGTCGAGGGCGTCCTCCACGGGCAGGCTGCCGCCCGACAGACTGCCCGCGAACCGGTCGTCCGACAGCAGCAGGCGCAGGCTGTTCGCGATCAGGTTCTGCTCGGGTTCGGTGCCGGCGCCCATGAGCAGGACCAGGGTGTGGACGAGTTCCTCGTCCGTCAGCCGCGCGGGATGGGCGATGAGCCGGGAGGTCACGTCCTTCCCCGGAGTCTCGCGTTTGAGCGCGATCAGGTCGCCGACGGTTCGGGTGAGGAGCTCGTTCGCCTTCTCGGCGTCGACGAGTTCGAAGATGCCGGCCATTCCCTCGACCAGGCGGTCGCCGTACTCAGGCGGGCAGCCGAAGAGCTGGTTGAGCACCAGAAGCGGCAGGGGCCGGGCGTACGCGCCGAGCAGGTCCGCCTCCCCGTCCAGGGCGATTCGGTCGATGAGCGTGTCGGCGCTCTGCCCGACATAGCCGCGCAGGGCGCTGGGCTCCACGCCCCCCAGGCTGTCCGTGATCGCCTCGCGCAACCGCCGGTGCTCCGGCCCGTCGGTCAGCAGGGCGTTCGGCCGGTAGGCCATCATCGGCGCGACCGGGCTGTCCGCAGGCACGGTGCCGTCGGCCATGTCGCGCCAGCGGCGGGAGTCCTTCGAGAACTTCTCGGGACTGCGCAGCACGTGGAGTGCGGCGTCGTAGCCGGTGACGAGGGTGGCTCGCACCCCGGGTGACAGCTCGACCGGGGCGGTCGGTCCGGCCTGCCGCATGCGCCGGTAGGCGGCGGCCGGATCCGCTGCGAAGCCGGGCCCGTACAGCAGCTCGTGGCGGGGGCAGCCGGACTCGGGGTCGGGCGTCGATTCAGGGGTCATGCGTGCTCCAGTTCGCTCATGCGGGTCAGCAGGTGCTCGACGAGGGAGACCAGTGCCCGGGTCGAGGAGTCGCGGTCGCGGGCGTCACAGCGGACGAGGGGGGTTTCCGGCAGCAGATCGAGGGCCTCGCGCACCTCGCTCAGCGTGTGCCGGGGTCCACCGTCGAACTCGTTGAGGGCGACCGCGTAGGGCAGGCCGAGTTCCTCCAGGACGCCCATGACGTCGAACGAATGCTGAAGGCGGCGGGTGTCTGCCAGGACGAGTGCCCCGAGTGCGCCCCGGGTCATGTCACGCCAGAGCTCGGTGAACCGCTGCTGCCCGGGGGTGCCGAAGAGGTACAGCACAAGAGTGTCGCTGAGCGTGAGGCGGCCGAAGTCGAGGGCCACCGTGGTGGTCGTCTTGTCATGGGTGCCCGCGAGGTCGTCGACCAGGGCGCCTGCCTCGGTCATCACCTCCTCGGTGCGCAGCGGACGGATCTCGGACAACGTCCCCACGTAGGTGGTCTTGCCGACCGCGAAGTGGCCGACCACCAGGATCTTGACCGCGGTCTGCACGCCCGGTCGGAGATAGACGTCTTCGGACTCAGAGGCGGGCGCGGAGCCCATCGAGCACCTCCTGCAGGATTCGGGCATCGGACGGCAGAGCGGCCGGGACCGGCGCGAGGGTGACGATGTGTCCGCTGTCCAGGAGGTCGGCCACCAGGACCTTCGTGACGCTGACCGGCAGCGACAGATGCCCGGCCACCTCCGCCACCGACAGTGCCCCCGGTCTGCAGAGCTCCGCGATACGCCGCTTCTCGGGCCCCAGACCGGCGAGGGACGGCCCCACGGCGGCGATCAGGAGGGTGACGAGGTCAAGGGTGCCGCGGCTCGGGTGAGCGCGGCCCTCCGTGACCACGTAGGGCCGTACCAGCCTTCCGCCGGGGCGGCTCCTCGGGGGAGTCATGCCCGGATGCCGGTTCCATGCCGCGCCGGACTGGTCATCTCCTTGCCGAGCCGGTCGACCAGTTTGTGCATGCGGTACGTGACCGCCTCCATGTCCACGTTCTCCGTCGTGGAGACCGCGAGGTAGGCGCCCTCGCCGGCGGCGACGAGGAACACGTAGCCGTGGGCGAACTCGATGAGGGTCTGCCGCCAGGGGCTGTCGTCGTGACCGCAGAACTCGGCCGTACTGCGGCTGATGGACTGCAGGCCGGAGAGTCCGGCCGCCAGCCGCTCGGCATCGTCCCTGCCGATGTCCGCGGAGTGGGCCCGGAGCATGCCGTCCGACGAGAGCAGGATCGCGTGCAGGGCCTCGGGCACCTTCAGGACCTCATCGAGCATCCAGCCCACATCGCTGTTCCTGGGCTCGATCATCCTCGGTTGTTCCCTTCGTCTTCGTGGAGCGCGGCCTCGGTGGCACGGCCGTGCAGAGTGCCGCGTGCGAACGCACCGATCCGCCTGGCGGTTTCCTCGGCGGACCGGGTGTCGGCCTCCGCCTCCTCGGCGGGGCCCGGCGCCTGCTGTGCCGTCGCCGGATGCTGAGCGGCGCGGCGGCGTCGCTTCGGCAGTCCCCCCGCGGTTGTCGCCGCGGGGGCCGCCGGCTCGGCCGACCAGGCGGGACCGGCCGCGCCGCGGGCCGCAGCCACGGGCGCGGGGGAATGGGAAAGCCCGTCGGAGGTCTCCGGACGCGTGAGCAGGACGCTCGGGAGGAACACGACGGCTCGTACGCCACCGTACGGGGACTGGGTGTCCACGTGGACGCTGAACCCGTACCGGCGGGCGAGGACCCCGATGACCGCGAAGCCGAACTGCGGAGGGTCCTCGAGCCGGGTGACGTCCACCGTGCGCCTGCCGGACAGCAGCACCGAGGCCTGCTCCGATGCCTGCGCGTCCATTCCGACTCCCGCGTCGTCGATCACGACGCAGGCGCCGTTGTGCACCGCCTGGATGCCCACCTCCACCTGGGTGGTGGGTTGTGAGTGGCGCGCCGCGTTGTCCAGCAGCTCGGCGACGGCCAGGACCACGGGCTCCACGGCCCGGCTCTCGACAGCGATGTCGACCTCGCCGCGGATACGGATCCGCCGGTAGTCACGGATCCGCGACGTGGCTCCGCGTACCACCTCGACCAGCCCGGACGCCGTCCGCTGCCGCCCGGGCCAGGATCCGCACAGCACGGCGATGGCTTGGGCACGGCGGCCGAACTGGGCGTTGGCGTGGTCGACTTCCAGAAGGTCCCGCAGGACGTCGGGGTGGTCGTGGCGGTCCTGCATCTCCGAGATGGCCACCTGCTGTTCGCTGGCCAGGGCCTGGATCGAGCGCATCGAGGACTTCAGTGCCGCCTTCGCCGACCGGTCGGCCCGGGCCTGTGCGTTCTCCACGGCCTCGGCGAACCGTTCGAGCACGCCGTCCAGGCACTTCGCGAAGTCCGTCTCCGCCAGTCGGCTGTCGAGGAGTCCGGCGGCGGGTACGGACTGGCCCGCCGACTCCTCCAGGGCCGGCAGCCGTACGGTGATCAGGTGGCGGAGCTCCTCTTCCCGGGTTCGCAGGCCGTCCGCCAGCTCCTCGTTCCGTTTCCTCCGCCGCGCGCTGATCCCGCGCTGCCGCACCAGGAGCACGGTGAGTGCGAGCAGGCCGAGGGCCAGGCACCACACCACCGCATCCGGTATCTGTTCAGTCATGAAGTCCTCAAGACGGCTTGAACCCTGCGGGAGCGCCTGACGTTAGTTCCGGTCGGACGCGTGTACTACTTCTCACGCGCAGAGAACTTGCCGTCAGACGCATTGGGCCTGGAGGAGCCCGGGGCGGGCGGCGGACTGCCCCGGTGTTCCCGGGCGGCGCCTCGATGGGTACACAATCCGGCCGTCTGCACTACGATGCCCGCGCGGATGGCCGCTGGAACCGTCGGATCGGCTGGCGGTGCGGACAAGGACGCGTGACGGCGGAGGGGCGCTTTGCGTGGCGGAACGTACACCGTGGTCGAACAGACAACGGCCGACGTCGAGCCGCGGGAACGGGCCGACTCGTGGAGCGAGCAGGTCGACTTCCACCACACCCGGCTGGACTTCAGGTACGCCCGCCCGGACAGCTTCAGCGGCGAGATGACCAGCCAGCGCAGCGACACGTACGACCTCATCACCTGGCGAAGTGATCGGGTCGAGTACGAAAGAACGCCCCGGCTGGTGCGCCAGGCGCCCGCTCCGGACTACCGGTTCGTGTTCCCGCTCGAGGGCGAGCTGACCCTTCGGCAGGACGGCCGGCAGGTCCGGCTGACTCCGGGCCGCGGAAGACTGATGACGTTGGACGCCCCGTTCGAGTTGCTGCACGACTCGACGCTGAGGGGTGTCATCCTGTCCATACCCGCCTGCGAGATCGAGGGTCCGCTCAACCGGAAGGCCCCCCTGGACACCGGAGTCGACCTGTCCACGGGGCTGGGACGCGTCCTGCACGGCATGGTGGTCGGCCTCCACGACGAGCGCACGCGTCTCGACGCCACGCAGTTCGACGCCGTCACGGACCGCGCGGTCGAGTTGCTGTGCATGCTCGCCGCGGGTGACGACCGCCCGGACGTTCCGGATCACCTGGCCGAGGTCGAGGCGGTCGTCCGCCGTTACGCACGGGGCCATGCCGCCGATCCGGGACTCACCGGTACTTCCATGGCGCGAGCGCTCGGCTGGTCGCTGCGCCAAGTCCAACTCGCCCTGCAGCGAGCCGGGACCACCCCGCGCGAGCTGATCCGTGAGGAACGCCTGCGCGTGGTCCGTGATCGTCTCCAATGTGCCGAGTACGCGCACATGACGATCAGCGAACTGGCATGCGCCATGGGGTTCTCCTCCGCGAGTGCCCTGAGCACCGCCTTCCGCCAGCGCTTCGGGACCAGTCCGCGGGAGCTGCGTCGCCGGCACCCCCACGTCTGATCCGTACCTGCCTGCCCCGCCGCAGCCGTTGCCCCTCGGGCACCGCGTTTGCCGCCCGGACCAAAAAATCTGTGCAGTTACCTTGCGGTAACTACTGATGTTGTGTCAGATTCCCCGATGCCACCGGCCGGTGTCCCCCACCTCCACGCCATGCCCGAGGTCTTACACGGACCAGTCATGGCCAGACATCGGAGTCACACATGAGACGCACCGCAATGCTTGTCGCAGCCACCGCTGCGGTTCTGGCACCCCTCGTCGCCGTGCCTACCGCACATGCGGCGACGCGCAACCCGGTCCTGTTCGTGCACGGCCTCAGCAGCTCGGCCAGCACCTGGAACACCTGGATCGGCAAGTTCAAGGCGGACGGGTACGCGGCATCGGAGCTGCACACCTGGTCCTACGACTGGAAGCAGTCCAACAAGACCACGGCGTCGCAGCTGGCGGCGAAGGTGCAGCAGGTGCTCGCCGCCACGGGCGCCGAGAAGGTCGACGTCGTCGTCCACTCGATGGGTGCGCTGAACTCCCGCTGGTACCTCAAGTACCACGGCGGCACCTCGTACGTCGACGACTTCGTCTCGGTCGCCGGAGTGAACCACGGGACGGACGTCAGCCTGTTCTGCTCCTTCTACACCTCGTGCAAGGAAATGGTCATCGGGAGCAGCTTCCTGAAGAGCCTCAACGCCGACGACGAAACCCCGGGTGCCGTCAACTACGCCACCCTCTGGTCCACATGTGACGCCGCCATCAACCCGGACGAGTCGGCGAAACTGAGCGGTGCGACCAACACGTCGGTGGGGTGCAAGTCCCACAACAGCATGAACGACGACCACGGGAACTACACGAAGGTGCGGGACTTCATCGCCTGACCGGTCAGGTCCGGCCCCGCCTCGGCGGGGCCGGACCTCCGACGCGGCAGTTCAGCGCGCCGGGCCGACGCGGACGTCGTCCACCGCCCAGTACCAGTCGTTGCCTCCGCGGTAGCGGAAGCCCACCCGGATGTCAGTGGCGCCCGCGGGCACGTCGATGTGAATCGATTCGCCGGAGGCCAGGGCGGTACGGGTATGGCTCCTGGCCGTCGTCCAGGGCCCCCCGTCGAAGGAGACCCGGACCTCGGCCCGCTGTCCGGGCCAGTGGCGGTAGTGCGATCGGTAGCTCAGGGTGACCGCTGAACCGCCGGTCGTGGCCCAACGAGGGCTGATGAGAGTGGAGTCGAAGGAGCCTTTTGTGGACCGGTCGGACCACTCGTCGGAATCGGCGACGGCGAAGACGTCGCGGGAGCGGACGTTCGTCTCCCGGCACTGGCCCCACTGCGTCTGCGACCAGAACTCGTCCGTGGCGAAAGTCCATCCGCGCCATTCCGCCACACCACCCCCGCCCATCGCCGAGTTGTCGACCCGCCAGCCGTCGGGGGGAGTGTGGGTGAATCCGAGCGTCCCCGCCGGAACACCGGACTCGTCGACGCGGGTGCGCAACAGGGGGCGCACGGTGTCGAACGCGTCCTCGCCCGTTGTCTCCAGGGGCCGTCCGTCGAGGCCGTCGACCGCCACGCCGACGTGCGAGAGCGCCGTGGCGGCGACGTCGACCTGCCGTACGTCGTGCCGTACCGAGCCCGGGGAGATGCCGGGGCCCGTGGCGATGACGAAGGTGCCTCGCTCCTTGACGGTGAAACCGCCGTGACCGCCCTTGTCGGTGTGACCGTGATCCGTGGTGACCAGGATCTGCCAGTTCTCCTCGTGGTACTTCGGCCGTGTGGTGACGGCGCCCAGCAGCATCCCGACGTTCCGGTCGGTCCTGGCTATGGCGTCCAGGTACTGCGTGCTGGCGGCACCGTGGCCGTGGCCCGCCGAGTCGATCTCACCGAAGTAGACGAATGCGGCGTCGGGATCGCCCCCGTGCAACTCCTCGGCCGCCGCGACGGCGACCTTGCCGTCCTCGGTGCGGTTGCCGTTGGTCGAGCCGTCGAGGCTCAGCCGCTTGTCGACGGCGGAGGAGAACACGGGGCCGCCCTTGCGCGCCGAAGCCAGAGGTTCCCAGCCCGCAGCGGCATAGGTGGCGAGGGCGGGACGGGAGCGCTCGATGCGGGTCAGGAAGTCCGGGTGGCTGTCGAAGTCCGCGAGGAGGAAGAGGTTGCCCCACACCTTGTGCTTGTCCGGCCACACGCCGGTGGCGACCGTGGACCAGCCGGGGCCGGAGGACGTGAGGGCCATGGGCACGGTGGGAAGGGTGCTCGGGGCGGTCATCCCCTGTGCCATGAGGGAATGGAGGTTCGGAGCGTCGGCGGCCTTGACGCGGTCGAGGTTCGCCCCGTCCAGGCCGATCACCAGAACCCTCCCGGTGGCGGCCGCGGGCACGGTGGCGCTGCCCACCGCGGCGTCGGCCCGGGGCGCGGGGACGGCGACCGAGGTCGCCCCGACGAGCACTGCGGTGACCCATGCCACGGTGCTGAACCGTCGGGTGCGGGTGGGTCTGAGTACGGGCTTCACACGTACCTCCTGGATGACGTCGAGTGGTCCGGTCCGTCCGGGGCGGCGGTCGGTGCCCCTGCGGGTTGGTGGCCGGCGGCTTTCCGCCGGGGTCTCCCCGGTCAGCTGATGAGCAGCCCGATGCCTCCGAGCGTGTACACGATCATCAGCACCAGGAGGGGGACCTCTCCCGCCAGGGCCCGCTCCGGAGGGTGGACGCGTACCGATCTGTCATGTGCCGCGACGACGCCCAGGACATGTCCGGTGACCACGGACGTCACCTGCAGCGTGGCAAGGCCCCCGGGGCTGAACGGAGGTTCAGGCCCGGGCGGGCCGGCCGCCCCGGAACCCATCGCGGTCAGTACGGTGCGCGGACCCTCGGTGGCGAGGAGCGAGCTGTAGTGGGCGACCAGATAGCCGATGGCGATCGGCAGCAGGGAGTGGGCGAACGTGGTGAGCGGTCGGCGCACGGGCCCGGCCATGAGGCGGGCCGCACCGGCACCGACGACGTAGAGGGCGGCGACGGCGGCCGTGCCGCCCAGAAGCCCGAGCGTGGCCGTGGCGGTGCGGCCCAGTGGCGACGTCTGCAGTGTGGTGATCCATGATGGTGTGCCGGACGCGCCGTCGTAGGCGGTGCTGCCGAGCAGCACGCACATGACGGCCACGAGCCCCGGTGCCGGGGGAGTGCCGTCGAGACCGTGCAGCGGGCCCCGCACGACGAGCTGCCCGTCCGCGCGACGGCCGATCGGGGCCAGCCGCGCGAGGAGTCCGGAGTAGGCCTCGAACGCGTCGCACCGGTCGAACCAGTCACTGCCGAAGACCGCGGCGCCGGCGAGTTGCACGGACGCGTAAGCGAGCAGAAAGGCGAGCAGGGCGGAGGCCGAGGCCGGGGCGGGAGAAGCGAGTTCGAGCCAGGTGAAAGCGAGCAGTCCGGCTGCCGCGGGCCAGTAGCCGACTCGCTGCGGGAGCCGGCGGAACGGCTCCGCCGGGGAGCGGTGAACCACCCGGCAGCCCAGTGTGTGCAGCGTGCGCAGCGGGTTGAGGAGCCGCCACACGGGGCCGAGCAGGAGCGAGGCGGGGACCAGGCCCACCCAGAACAGGACGTAGACCGTGCCGGGGGCCGGATTGCGTTCGGGGTCGTCCGGGCCGAGCAGAAGATGAAGGAGGACCGCGGCGGTGGCGGCGAGCCCCAGTACGCGCAGCCCGGCACGGAGGGCGGGTGCCCTCGCCCAGCGCTGCACGCGGGCCGGCAGGGGACGGCCGGCGCGGTCGCCCCGGAAACGCGAGCGGGGCCAGAGGAGTCCCAGTGCGAGGAAGGAGACGAGCAGGGCGGCGAACGCTCCCGCGTAGGCGTGGAAGGCGGGGATCGGCAGGTCGTGCCCGGCGCCGACGCCGTGGGCGAGGCCGGTCCAACTGCTCATCGGACGGCCAGCTGCGTCAGCACCAGACCGGACCGGTGCATCTCCACCTCGAACAGCCCCGAACGGTCCAGGACGACCCGGAGTGTGGTGGTGCGGCCGGCCTCGACCTCCGCCGTGCGGTTCACGCCGTGCACGTGCAGTTCGTCGTCCGTGTCGCTGGTGACACGGATGGCGAGCAGGTCGCCCCTTCTCAGCTCGATCCGGCCCGGCTCAGGTCTGACGACGCCCGCGGCGACGGTGAAGTCGGCCGTTCTGTCGGGCTGTTCCGCTACCGGACGGTCGTCGGGAGGGGGCCCGGGCAGGCGCGCGGTGGCCTGCACGGGGACCCCGCCCACGGCCCACGCCGTGTGGTCGTCCGCGTAGAGGCGGACGGAGAGCGTCTTGGTGCCGGGAGGCACGTCGTCGGCGGACAGATGGTGCCAGCGGCCGTACGCGCGTGCGACCTTCTTGCCGTCCGCGAAGAGGTGGGCGTGTCCGCTGCCCAGGACGGCCGCACCGCCCACGCTGTCGGGGGTGAAGCGGAAGCGCCCGGCGTCGATGCGGACGTTCCATCCGTCGTCCGCGTCAGCCCGGACGGTCAGGGAGACGGTGGGAGCGTTCGCGGCGGGCACCTGCCGAAGCCGCTCGTGGTGGCCCGTGCCCGGGGTGCCCAGGAGCGTTCCGGCGCCGTCTGTGGCGACATCGTGGTTCGTTCCGGGGCCGTGGTGGGTGGTGGGCCGCTCCGTACAGGCCGCCCCCAGGGCGAGGGTCGCGGCCGCCGCCCAGATCATCGCGGCCGTTCCCGGGACGCGTCGTGCACCCCCGGCCTTCACGGGGAGACCCGCGCCGGGTCGTCCGCGGGCGAGGATGCGGACCGGTCCCGCGCCACCGTGTGTGCCGAGGCGGCCACCGCCCACAGGACCCATACGAGCCCCAGCAGACCTCGCAGCCACGCCGGACCGAGGGGAGTCCACGGAATCATCACGAAGGCCCGCTCGAACGCGTCCAGCAGCGTCAGCAGACCCAGCACCACGGTCGTCGTCCCGAAGGCCCGGCTGCCGTGCCGCAGCGCCAGTCCGGTGGCGGTCAGCCAGACCCCGATCAGTAGCAGCGCCAGGGGTCCCGCCACCGTCGGGGCGAGTGCCGTCGTCTCGCTCGCGACGTCGAGGACGAGTCCCGCCGCGCCGAGCGCGGTGGCAACGGTGACCAGGCGGTTCCCGCGCAGCCTGCGCCACCACAGGGCCCCTCCCACCACGGCGAGCACGGTGGCGACGCCGAGCGCGAGTTGCACCTCGATACGGGCGAAGCCCCGGGCCCCGTACCAGTCGCAGCCCGCCGGGAGCCGTCGAGCCTGGACGCTGTAGTCGGAGCAGACCAGCAACTGGACGACCTTCATGGGTTCGCCCACGATCCGGTGCGATCCGCCGAGGACGGCCCCGGTGTCGTCCCGGCACCGGGGCAGGGCCCGCGGGCTGCTGTCCCCCGTGTCCTGCCAGCAGTTGTCCGTGCCCTGGCCGTCCCACCAGACGTCGGTCCGGTTGGGTCTGGACTCGCCGCTCCTCGCCCTGCCCAGGTGGTTGTCACGGAACCGGTTGTGGTGCGAGGTGTCGGCCTGACGGGACCAGGCGTCCTCACCGCGCAGGAAGGCGGGAACGGCGTTGAGATGGAACGCGGTGCGCTGGTGTCCGTAGATCCAGTTGCCCTCGAACACGTTCCAGTTGCCCCCGGCGACGAGCACTCCGGTTCCGGGAGGGACCGAGGTCTGCGGGCACACGACGCCCTGTTCGTAGCCGCGTTCGGCGGGAGGCTTCGCGCACGTGCCGTCCCTGACGTACCGGTAGTAGTCCTGGTTGTTGTCGTGGATGAGGTTGCGCTCGAATCGGGCGTGGTTCTGGGGGAGGCCCGGATGGCCCGGAAACACGCTGTCCATCGACGCGCCGGCCATGTTGTGGTCGAACTCGTTGTCGTGGGCCCACACCGAATCGCCCGCGGTTCCCGAGTAGCCGAGCAGGTTGTGATGACTGCGGCAGCCGGTGATCTCGATGGAGTAGCGCGGCACGTCGTGGCCGCGCCCGCTGTTGATGTCCGACGCGCTGCCCGGGTAGATCCCCGAGTCACCGTTTCCGTACGACTCGCAGTCGCGGTACAGCCCGTGATCGCTCGCGAAGGTCAGAAAGCCGTACTCGTCGTTCCAGCGGGTGAGTACCCGGTCGATGACGAACCCGTCCACACCGAGCACGTACAGGGAGTTGAAGGTGGAGCGCTGGGCGGTGAAGTTGCGGAAGTAGACTCCGTCGGAGCCGTCGGCCCGGATCGCGTTGAGCTTGCGGTAGCCGGCGTCCACGACCACGTCGAGCGGGCCCGCGCCCGTTCCCTCGATCTGCAGGTCCCGCTTGCCGAGGACGGCCACGAGATTCTGGTTGTGGGGGCACTGCTGCTGCTGTGCGTAGGACAGGATCTGATATCCCAGGGCCGACTTGCGGGCCTTGAGCCGGGCGCAGTCGCCCTCGGGCTCCGGCTGGGAGGGCTCCTCCTCGTAGCGGCCGGGCAGGACGGCGATGTTCATGCCGGGCCTGTCGACGGCGTCCACCGCCTGCTGCAGATGCCGGAATCCCTCGCCGAGACACCGCTCGTAGAGCCGGAGATTCCGCTCGCGCAGCGCAGCGGGGAACCGGGACACGCGCCGCTCGAAGGCCGTCCTGTCGGTCTTGCAGACGAGGAGGTCGGGTTCGCCCTCGCGGTACGCGGGAACGCTTCCCGAGCCGTCGGGGAACGCGACTTCGCGCTCCTCGTGCGCCTGCGCGCCCGGGGGCGCACCCAGTGTCAACACGGCCGCGAGGCCCAAGCCGACCAGTGTTCGACGTGTCCACGTCATCCACATGCCTGCAAACTAGAACATGTTTCGGGTACACGGAAGGCGCTGGGCGCGAGATGTCCGGTGGACGACCACCCTTCCCCGGCCCTTGCCGGCGGTGAAACGTCCCTGGCCTGCGCTTCGAGCGTTCCGGTCAGGATCCAGGACAGGCCGCGCTTCCGGGCCGTCATCGGCCGGAGCCTGCTTGCCGTGGGCCGGCCGGTGCGCCGCCACCTTCAGGACGATCCGCCTGCCGACGCAGGACGCGGAGGGGCCGGTTCTGCCGGGCTCGACCAGATGCGGGTTTCCGGGCACGCCCCGCCGAGGACGACGGGTACCGCCTCTACGGCCGGGCGCCGGCGATGCTCGTCGAAATGCCCCTGATCACGATTGCGAGCCGGTGTCCCGGCTCGTGCGGTTGCGGCGCCGAACCAGAAGGGGAGTGAGGAGCAGGAGCGCGAAGAGCACGGCGAGCACGGCCGGCCCGGCTGAATCCAGGGCGTCCGCTGCGGCCCGCTGGATGCCGGTCGCCGCGTCGATGACCGGGTCCGTGGTGGTGGGGTCGCCCAGGGCACGGATCTCGTACCAGCCGTAGTAGGCGACGTAGGCGCCGACAAGGAGGAGCAGCCCGCCGCCGAGGCGCGGGGCGATCGCGCCGAGGCGGCGCAGTCGGGTGACGGCGGCGGTGCGGGTGAGGGCGACGGCCAGGGAGGCCGCACCGACGATCAGGCCCATCCCGGCGGCGTAGGCCGCGAACAGGACAACGCCTTCCGTCGTGGAGCCGCTGCGGAAGGCGGAGACGACGATGGCGAGGAAGGGGGCGATGGTGCAGCCGAGGGAGGCGGTGGCATACGCCATGCCGAACAGTGCCATGGAGGGCATGGAGCGTGTGACGGTGGGGGCGCGACGGAGTTTCGGGGCCGGGGTGGGCAGTTGGCGGCCTGCGAGGAGCCACGCTCCGGCGGCGGTGATGAACAGGCCGAAGGCGATGGTGAACCAGGGCAGGTGCTGCTGGACCTGGCCGGCGACGGGCTGGATGACGAGTCCGAAGGTGCCGAAGAAGACGGCGAAGCCGATGGTCATCGCTGTGGTGGCGGCGAGTGCCCGGCCGACGGCGACGGTGCGGCTGGGGGTGTCGTCGCCCATGACGAGCAGGGAGAGGTAGGCGGGGAGCAGGGCGAAGCCGCACGGGTTGACGGCGGCGAGTATTCCGGCGCCGAGGGCGACGGCCAGGGGCAGGTCGGCCATGAGGCGTTCAGCCGGTGAGGGCGGAGAGCTTCTCCGCCAGGCCCTTGCCGCCGGGGAGTACGCCCTCGTAGACGGTCTTTCCCGTCCGGTCGAGGATCACGTAGTAGCTCTGCTGGGTGATTTCGAACCGTTTCCACACCTCGCCCTTCTCGTCGGAGATGTGGGGGATGGTGTCGGTGCCGGTGTCGGAGACGAAGTCGCGCATGGCGGCGCCCTTGTCCAGGCCCGCGACGCCGACGACGTTCGCCTTGCCCCGGTTGGCGGCGGCGACCTTGGCGGTTTCGGCGGCCTGGCCCTTGCACGTCGGGCACCACGGTGCCCAGAACCACAGCACGGTGGGCCTGCCCGCGAGGGTCTTCGCGTCGAACGGCTTGCCGTCCACGGTGGTGGCGGTGAAGTCCAGTGCCTCGGGGACGTCTGCGCCCAGCGAGCCGCTGCCGCTGTCGGGGGAGCCGGCGGGCGAACCCGTGGGGGAGGACGCCTTGGAAGGTGGGACACCCGTGTCGCCGGCCGGCGCGGAACCTTCGTCCGAGCCGCATGCGGTCAGGGTGAGGAGGGCGGCGGCAAGGGCGGCGGGGAGGAGGACGCGGGCGCGCAAGGAGGACTCCTGAAGGGTCGGGACCGGTGGCGATGGTAGTAGTGGCGGCTCGAGCGGGCAGCGGGCCGGGGCCTTACGAATCGGTGACGTCGACAGGCGGCGTCCTCGGACCGGGGATCTTCGCGCGGGAGCTCCGACGGATGACCGTGTCCTCGACCGCCGAGAGAAGCGGCGCCCGACGGGCCGGTGGCACAGTGCCGTCCCGCGGCACCGGCACCTTCACCAGCACGATCCCTTGCTCAGGGGCAAGCGGACAGGGGTCGCCGCATACGAGCCGCCTCGGCTGCCGGACATGGTCTCGGTCGCCGGTCCGATGCCGACGCACGTGACCTACGCACGTGACCTACGCCTTCGCCCCGCTCCCGGACGGCGGCACGCGCGCCCGCATCCGCGTACGCGGTGACGCCTCCGGGCTCTACCGGCTTACCGGGCCGATCATGGAGCGCGAGGTGCGCTCGTCACTCGTCAGGGACCTCCAGGACCTTCAACGCCAGGTGAGCCGCCGAACGGGAGGATGAGGACGGTCACGGCGTCGCGGTCCCGCCGCTACCACGGCGTGCGTTCGGCGATCAGCAGCGCGTAGCCGAGGGCACCGTCCGCGATTGCCGAACGGGCGGCCCCCAGGACGGCAGGGGCAGCGTCGAGATCGACGCCCGCGGCAGCGAGGCGAGCCGGCGCGGTCATGCGCAGCAGGTTCAGCCGGGCCTCGATCTGGTCGATCATCCGCACCAGCGCCTGGTCGACGCGCTCGGTACGGAGCGTGCGCAGTCCCGCGCCGGCCAGGATCCCGGTGTACTCCCCAAGCGGCCGGGCGTCGGCGATGCAGGCGATCCGGGCGCCGAGGCCGGTGAGCCCGGGCGGAAGCCGGGTGGTGTCGACCGTGACGTCGGAGATGCCGAGGCGGCCACCGGGCCGCAGGACTCGAGCGAACTCGGTTGCCGCGCGCGTCTTGTCGGGGAAGGTGCACAGGGCGCACTCGCACACCACGGCGTCGAAGACGCCATCGGGGTACGGCAGGTGCTCGGCGTCCCCCGTGGTGAACCGTGCCCGGTCGGCGAGGCCGGCTGCCTGTGCGGCGCCTTGGGCGAGGGCGGTGTTCGCCGGCGCGTAGTCCACACCGTCGACGTCGGCGCCGTAGGCGTCGGCCAGCAACAGGGCGGTGGTGCCGCGGCCGGAGGCGACGTCGAGGACCCGTGCCCGCGAGGTCAGGATGAGGCCGTCGGCGAGGCGGCGGGTCAGGGTGGTGCCGCCGGGATGGTACGACTCGCCGAGGAGCAGGGCGACGACGTCGGAGGAGTACGCGGCGGCGCAGCACCCTTTCAGCTCCTCACCGGTGGGCGGCTGAGTCATGACGGGAGCGTCCCTTCTGCGCCGGGGGTGGTCGCGGTCTTGGAGCCGTACGGCGTCGTGGTGAGGCGTTCGGCGAGCGGCAGGGCGTTCGGCGCGACCGGGGCGACGGGGACGCCGGACATCTGCGCGCGGACCTGTTCGCGGTAGCCGACGGAGTTGTAGGCGCAGAAGGGGATGAGGCGTCCGTCGGGGGTGATCTCCTCGACGCAGCACTTCATCAGCTGCTTGACGTTGAGGGTGTAGGGGTCCTGGAAGTCCTGAACGACCACCATGAACGCCTTCTCGTCGAGGTCCTTCACCGCCTCGGGGAGGTCGATGCCGCAGGCTCCCCCGTAGCCTTCGGCACGGGAGGCGCCCCCAGCACAGCCCAAGGCCTCGGCGGTGGCCCGCAGTTTCTCCCCGGTCGTGGGGGTGCCCATGAACGCGGAGGCCGACCACAGCTTCTCCAGGGCCTCGCGGATCCCGGCGTCGGGCATCACCCGGTTGGTGACGTAGTCGAGGTGGTCCTCGATGTTGAGCAGCCGCGGGATGGGGACGACCGTTCGGTTGCCCGCTTCACCGTCGACCAGCAGATAGGTGATGGAGCGGCAGGTCGGGAAGCAGCAGGGCACGGGGAAGAAGTCGCCCTTCCGGAACCAGTTGGGGCGCTGGGCGTTGATGAGGCGGATGACGTCGGGGTTCGTGAGCCGTTGCAGCGGGTCGAACTCCACGTGCCGGCCGGAGTGGGTGACCGGCTGGAAGGCCACGGATCGTACGGCGGGATGGCCGATGCCGTACTCGATGATCGCCCCGAGCTCGTGCTCGTTCAGCCCACGCTCCACAGCGGCGACGAGCGTGACGGTCAGCCCCGCCTCAGCACAGTTGTCCAGGGCACGCTGTTTGAACGAACGCAGGTCACGGCCCCGGATCTCCAGGTGGGTGCGCTCGTCGAAGCCGTCGAACTGCAAGTAGACGTTCACCGACTTGCCCGGCACCTGATTGCGCCCGCCGAGCTCGGCGACGAAGCCCTTGTCGGTGGCCAGGCGGATGCCGTTGGTGTTGAGGTTGACGTTCCTGATCGGGCGGGCCTGGGCCAGGTCGATGAAGTCGAGGATGTTTTTGTGGACGGTGGGCTCGCCGCCGGAGAACATCACCACCTCAGCCTCCCCCTCGGATTCCACGAACGCGTCGAGCATCCGGGCGCACTGCTCGCGGGTGATGGAGTAGCCGTCCGGCTGGTGGCCGGAGTCGGCGAAGCAGATCGGGCAGTCCAGGTTGCAGCCGGTGTTGACCTCGATGATCCCCAGGCAGGCGTGCTGCTTGTGCTCCGGGCAGAGCCCGCAGTCGCTGGGGCAGCCGTCCTTCACCTCGGTCTGGAAGGCGAGGGGGATGGTGCCGGGCTTGTTGAACCGGGCCGACGACAGGTACTCCTCGGCATCCCCGTAGACCAGAGCCTCGAACTCACCGTGTGCACCACACCGCTTCCGCAGATAGACCTTGTCCTCGCGGATGTTGACCTGCGCATCGACGGGTGTCTTGCACAGCGGGCAGATGGACTTGGTGAACTCCACGAACACCTCGTCGCGGTCCGACTTGTGCGGAGGCGCGGGTGCCCGGGTCACGCGGAACTCCTCCATGAAAGGCCTTCCTCCACTCATCGGGTGTCGTCACGATCAGGCTCTCCGCCCCGCCTGCGAGGCGGGTGGTGCCGGGACGGTCGGGGGCGCTCCTCCGGACCGGCGCGTGCACCGGAGGCCGCTCACCGCAGAGCCGAGCGTCGCTCCGCCTCTCGTCGGACGGTGCCCAGGGAGGCCGCGACGGTCGCCTCCCACCGTGGGGCGACCAGGCCGCCCCACCATTGCCCGGCCCGCCACAGATCCGTGGCGAGTTCACCCTCGTAGACCAGCCGCGTGCCGGACCCGTGCCCGGTGAGGGTGAACGATTCGGTGACGGCGGGCACCGGCCCGCGCACCAGACGGAAGTCGACGCGCTCCGCGCGGGTGAACCGCACGGTCTCCACCGTCGTCGCCGTCAGCCGCCCGCCCGCGACCGGGGTGCGATGGGCGGCGAGCACCATGTCGCTGCCCCGTTCCAGCACCGTGACCTTCTCGCGCATCGCTCGGGTAGCTCGTCCCAGATACGGCTGGGCGATGACGTCGAAGACCACCTCACGCGATGCCGCGATATCGACGGTCTGCGGTCCGAGCGGCCGTGCGCGCCGGCCCACGCCCAAGTCCAGCGGCAGTGCCCCGGTCACCAGCCCGAGGTACCCGCCTGCCGCGCCCGCCACGGTTACCGCCCCCAGAGCACCGATCCACGCCATGAGCCCGACCCTCTCCACGCGTCCGTTCCTGTCGCACGTACGACGCTCAGGGCTGTCCCGCATCCCCCCGAGGGGCCGGCGCGCGGCGTCGGATGCGGTGCATCGCAAGGCGGAGCGTCGTCCTCATACTGGGTGTATTCGGATGATTCGACAACGCGGCGAGGCGCCGTGGCTGTCGTCGCGCGGCGTTACCACCGCATGCGAGACGTGGGCGTCCGGTTGACAGATCGGGTGACGCTGAACAGTGCGCACGCCGGCTCCGTATGAAGGTTGTGCCCTTCTCTGCGGGATCACCCTCAGGCCGGGTGCAGGCCCGGCCGTGCCAGGACGTTCTCGTGCCATGTGGGCCCTTGCCCGACCGGCGTGGGAGATTCGAGGAAGCGAGGCCCTGCGATGACGCGTTCGGACACCGAAGATGAACACATTCCCCGGGAAAGGGCGACCCCCGGTCTCCTCTCGGAGGCCGACCTCGTCGAGCGCCTGCGTTCCGGTACCGAAGGCGAAGGGCCGGCCGTCCGGGAGCTGCGGCGGAGACACCTCCCCGCCGTCGTGGGCTACGCGCAGCTCCACACCGTCAGCGGCCAGGCCGGCAGGCAGCTCGCCGACGAGGCGTTCTTCCGGGCGGTGGAGGAAGTCTGTGAAGGGGTCGATCCGTCAGGGACCTGGCGCCACCATGCGCTGACGCACGTAGGCGAAGCCGCGTTCGTCTGGGCCTTGGACGACCGACGGGAATGGCTGAGGCCCGACTTCCTGGCCTGGGTGCACACGGCGGACGTCGGCGGCGGATCCAGGGCGCCCAACGCCATGATCAGGGCCTTCTACCAGCTGCCGGAGCGGTTGCGGTCCGCCCTGTGGTACGCGGTCGTCGACGACGAGCCGTACTCCGAAGTCGCCACGCACCTGGGCACCACCTCGGGTGTCGTCCCCGATCTCGCAGCCAAGGCGCAGGTCGCCATGCGGGATGCCTACGCGCAGGAGCACCTGTCGCGCCGCGGCACCGCGGAGTGCCGTGGGTTCAGGCGCATCATCGAAGCCGCCGCGCAGGCGCGCGGCGGCGACCGGCACCCGGATCTGGCCGCACATCTGGCACGCTGCACCGACTGCGAGGTCCTGCTGTCCGGACTCACCGGGCTGTCCGGGAGTCCACGGACCCTGCTGGCCGAGGGGCTGCTGATGTGGGGCGGCGCCGCCTACACCGAGCGCGTCCCGATGCGCGGCACCCCCGAGCCGAAGCCGCTCGAGCAGAGCACTGCGCCCGGCGCTGACGGACGGGAGAGCCGGCTCGACGTTCATGCCGCACTCGGTGAGGACTCGAACGGTCCCGGCCGTCCCGGGCCCGCTCGTCGATCCGTCCCGGGACACCGGACCGTCAAGGCCGCCGGCGGCATGGCCGCCGTGGTCGCGGTGGCGGCGGTGGCCGCGGTGACCGCTCACGACGTCATGCCCGGGAGCTGGAACGTCACCGGTCTCGTGCGCCCCCAGCCGAGCCAGCCGGCCGACCCGTCTCCGTCCTCCACGCCCTCCCGTTCCGCCGACGGATCGCCGGCGGGAGGTCCGACTCCGGGTCCGGGCCGGAAGGCACCCGCGCCGGTACCTGTCGGCGAGCCCTCCCAGATCGTCCATGCGTCCACCGGGCTGTGCCTGGACGTGGAGAACCAGGTGGTGGACAAACGTGTCAGTGCCGTCGCCGCGCCGTGTGGCTCCGGGGCGACCCAACGATGGACCTTCGACACCGACGGACACCTGCACAACGAGGCCGACTCCGATTTCTGCCTCAAGGTCGGCGGAGACAGCGCGGTCGTCGGGATCCGGCCCTGCGCGTCCGACGACCCGGAGAAGCGATCGCGGATGACCTTCGTCATCAGTGAGAGCGGGGCGATCCAGTCCAAGCCCCTGTCCGACCAGGTCATCGTTCCCGTCGCCACCTCCTCCGGCGAAGTGCGGCCGTTGGTGCTCAAGGCGAGTTCCGGGGTGGGCGACGAACGCTGGGGGACCCGGCCGGTCGCGGCGGCCGGAGCGTCGCCCCTCCCCGTGGCGAGTGCCTCCTGACGACGGTGGCCTGCGGAAGGAAGAGGAGGGAAACGCACGTGCTCCATCGGGGACCTTCTCGGAGCTACGCGCGTGGAGTGGTGCCAGAGGGCGCAGGCCACGGGCGGCGCCGTCCGGTGCAGATGACATCGCCGAGCTCGCCCGCGATGCGGAGATGTGAGAGGACGAGGCCTCTGACCCGGTGAGCCCAGGCGCCTACCGACCGGAACTCGGCGGACCGCGACGAACCGTTCACGCGTACGCCGACACCTCGGTGTCGGCGTACGCGTGAACGGTTCGGGCCCGGTGGACCCGGTCGACCGCCCGGGTTCGTTGTGTGACCGCGATCTGTTCGGTGATTCCTGACCGACCTTCACATGGGGTCGGCCATGACGTCCGCGGTCTGGGTGAGGTGCCGGATGAGGAGCTCGGACGCGGCGTCGGCGTCGCGGGCCAGTGCCGCCTCCTCCAGCCGGCGATGCTCCAGGGCCCCGTCCCGGCCGGGGTTGCGGTGCGCCGACCAGCGGCGTGCCAGTTCGCTCGCGGTCCACATCCGGTCGAACGTCTGGAGCAGGACGGGGTTGCCGCAGCCCTCCAGCAGCGTTCGGTGGAAGACCCGGTGGGCCTCGGACCACGCGCTGCTGTAGTACTCGCCCTCCTCCGGCAGGTACGCCGGGGTGCGGGCCAGGCGGTGGTGGGCGGCGCGCACACGAGCCTCCCAGTCGACGTCCCCGCGCTCGATGGACATCCGCAGTACGACGGGTTCGACGGTCCGGCGGGCCTCCGCGATCTCCTGCCAGCGGCGGTCGGAACAGGCCGGGACGGCGAAGCCGCGGTTGGGCAGGCGGTCGGCGAGGCCCTCGCCGACCACCCGTACGAGCGCCTCGCGTACGACGGCCAGACTTACGCCCTGTTCCTTGGCGAGGTCCTGCGGTTTCAGCGGGTCGCCAGGGGCGTGGTCACCGCGAAGGATCGCGTCGCGCAGGTGTGCGTAGACCTGTTCGGAGAGCATCTGCTTCCCGGCGGGGGCCGAGCTGGGAGCCGTACGAGTCATGTCCACAGCATAGACGATGTGATAGATAATCGATTATCTGTGTTACTGTCGATTTGGTGATGGTCGGTAGGGCGCCGACGGGTGTCGTTCCGTCGCCCTCGGGGCCCGATGGCCGGCCGTACCGCCACCCCCAGCACACAGCTCTGAGAGGAACCGACGCGATGCACGCCAACGACCCCTTCGCCCGCCTCCCCGAAGCGGCCTCCTTCGCCGTCACCAGCGCCACCGTCACCGACGGGGCCGCCTGGCCGCCGGAGCAGCACGCCTCCGCCCTGCCCGGCGGGAAGGACATCTCCCCGCAGCTGTCCTGGAGTGGCGCTCCCGACGGCACCGAGGGCTATGCCGTCACCGTCTACGACCCCGACGCTCCCACCGGGTCCGGGTTCTGGCACTGGGCGGTGGCCGACATCCCCGCCACGGTCACCGAGCTGCCCGAGGGCGCAGGCGACGACACCGGCGCGGGCCTGCCGGAAGGTGCCTTCCAACTGCCCAACGACGCCCGCCTGGCCCGCTACATCGGCGCCGCCCCGCCGGCCGGGCACGGCCCGCACCGCTACTTCGTCGTGGTGCACGCCCTCGACGTCGCCTCCATAGGCGTCCCCGCCGATGCCACCCCGGCCGTCCTCGGCTTCACCATGGCCGGTCACACCCTCGGCCGCGCGGTGCTGACCGTCACCGCCGAGACGCCCGCCTGACGTCCGGCATGTCCCGACTCATCGACACCACGGAGATGTACCTCCGCACTCTCCTGGAGCTCGAGGAGGAAGGCGCGGTCCCGCTGCGCGCCCGCATCGCCGAGCGCCTGCGGCACAGCGGCCCGACGGTCAGCCAGACCGTCGCCCGCATGGAGCGCAACGGCCTGTTGCGCGTCGCCGGCGACCGGCACCTCGAGCTGAGCGACGAGGGTCGCCGACTCGCCGTGCGTGTCATGCGCAAGCACCGGCTCGCGGAGTGCCTGCTCCTCGACGTGCTCGGGCTGGAGTGGGAGCAGATCCACGCCGAGGCATGCCGTTGGGAGCATGTGATGAGCGAGGCCGTCGAACGCCGCGTCCTGAAACTGCTGCGGCATCCGACACACTCGCCGTACGGCAACCCGATCCCGGGCCTCGCCGAGCTCGGTGAGGAAGGCGCCGCCGATCCGCCCCACGCCGGCACCACGGTCAGCCTCAGCGACCTGAAGACCGGGCCGGACGGCGTCAGCGCGGTCGTACACCGCATCGGGGAACCGGTTCAGACCGACTCCCGGCTGATACACGCCGTGCGGTACGCCGGACTGCGGCCCGGCGCGGTCGTGAGCGTGACGTCGTCGCCCGGCGGCGTGACGGTCGGCAACGGCCGGGTGACCGCCGAACTCCCCGTGCCGACCGCCGCGCACGTCTTCGTGGCCAAGCCCTGAACCAAGCAGGGTGCCTGCCCGTCGGCGTGCCCGGTGCGGGCCCGTGGGCGGCCCTCGGCCAGGATCTGGTGGAGGGCCGTCCACGTCCGCCGCGATCCGCGATGCCGCCGACACCACGGCCGGGACGGCGCGTCGGCCACACCGGGTCCACCGCCGCTGCGGACCGTCCGTCGGGGAGGTTGGCCGGGACGGTCCCGTCGGAATCGGCATGTTTCGGTGTCGCCCGCAGGGCCGGGTCCGGCCGCCGTCGCCGGGCCTGGCGGGTGGCGCGGCGGCGATGCCGACCCGCCCGGCCCCCGGGGCCGGTGGGTTCACCGGGAGCGTACGAGGGCCTCCAGGGCCTCGTGGACGGTCCTCGCGGGACGGCCGATGGCGGTTCCGAGTGTGGGGTCGGTGACGTTGAACTCGCCGTTGCGCGACGCGGCGAACATCGTCAAGGCGAACTCCGCAGCCGGCCGCGGCATCCCGCCGGCGACTGCTGCGGATATCCAGTCGTCGTCGTCCATGACGACTCGCGTGATCGTCCGGCCGGTGATGCGTCCGAGCATTTCGGCGACGTCGGCGAAGTCCAGCGCGTGGCGGGCTGTCAGCGGCCGGGTGATCCCTTCGAGTGCTCCCTCTTCGGCCAGCGCCAGGGCCGCCGCCTCCGCCAGGTCCTCGTGGGCCGTCCAGGACACCGGGCCGTCCTGCGGCACGGCGAGGGTGCCCGTCTCCAGTGCCGCGCCGATGTAGGGCTCCAAGGTGGAGGCGTAGAACCCGTTGCGAAGGGCGGTGTAGGGGACCCCTTGCCGCTCGAGGTGCTCCTCGGTGGCTGCGTGGACCTGCTGCGGCGGGAAGAGCGACGTGGGAGAGGCTGCCTGGTGGCTGGTGTAGAGGATGCTTCGGGCGCCCGCTTCCCGTGCCGCGTCGACGGCGGCGCTGTTGGCGGCCAACGCGGCGCCGCCCCGGATGGCCGCGGAGACGACCAGGACACGCTCGGCGCCTTCGAAGGCGTGCTTCAGACTGTCGGGTTCGGTGAAGTCCCCCGCCCGGACGCGGACGCCGCGCTCGGCGAACTCGGCGGCCCTGCTCGCATCGCGGACGCTGACGCCGATCCTGTCGGCCGGCAGCCGCTCCAGGAGGCGGTTGACGATCAGCGCCCCGAGGCGGCCGGTGGCTCCCGTGATGATCAGCACTGGTGGCTCCCATCTCATGCGTTTCCAATGGAACTGAATCTACGTTATCAATGATAATTCCGATGGACGCAAGCCGCGTACCCACCTGGCCACGATCTGGCCGTTCCACCAGTTGAGTCGAGGGAACCTGGGTAGCGGAGAGATGGTGGTATCGGTGGAAGCATCGCTTGTCACGCGTAAGCGATACCATCGTCTCCATGGCATCGAACACGCAGCGGCGCGACATCACCCGGGACCGCATCGTGAAAGCTGCGGCCGGCCTGCTGCGTGAGCAAGGGCCGGCCGCGGTGACCACGCGCCGGGTCGCTCATGAGGCCGGGCTGCAGCCTCCTGCGCTTTACCGGATCTTCCAGGACAAGGGCGATCTGCTGGACGCCGCCGCGGAGCACGTCTTCGCCGAACACGTGGCGGGCAAGCAGACCACCGCACCCTCCGGCGACCCCGTGGAAGACCTCCGCGCCGGATGGAACCTGCAGATCAGCTTCGGGCTGGCCAATCCGTACGTCTTCGGCCTGTTGCTCGACCCGGCCCGTGCACGTGACACCCCGGCTCAGGCCGAGGGTGTGCGGGTCCTCGCCGAGCGTGTCCACCGAATCGCCGCCGCCGGACGGCTTCGGGTGAGCGAGGAGCGCGCCGTCAACCTCATCCGCTCGGCGGGCGTCGGAGCCGTCCACACCCTGCTCACCCTGCCGCCGGGGCGGAGCGACCCCCACCTGGCCGACGCCGTCTTCGACGCGATCACCCGCGCCATCCTGGTGGACGAGCCCGCTGTCCCCGCCCGGGATCCGGCGGCCGTCGTCGTGGCCTTCCGCACTCTCGTCCCCGAACTGCCCCATCTCAGCAACGCCGAAGCCGCGCTTCTCGACGAGTGGTTGCAACGCTGATCCGTCACTGCGCTGTGGGCCCCGGCCGCAACGGCGAAGTCCCGAACACCACTTCCTTCTGCGAAGCGGAACGAGGCCACGTGCCCGGCCTGACCTTCTCGGGGCGACAAGGCCCATTCGTCCCGCCGCAGACCGGGTGCCGGCGAGGCTCGCCGAGGTGCGGTTGCCGTCGGGGTCGTGGCCGAGGGGGCCCGCCGCGGAGCGGAACCGCAACGCGTACAGCCGGAAGTGGCCCCCGAGCACCCGGCTGGACGGTGTCGTTCATGGACGTCAGGATCGCCGTGGATGTCGTGGGCGAGGTGGCGGCGTTGGGTGTCGGACCGCGATCCGACGCGGCGGAACGGCCCGGCGCGCGGGCACTCACGGTGTCCCACGACGGTCCCCGTACCGCCGGGCGCCCGTCCAGAGCAGCACCATGGGTACCGCGCAGATCGCCGCCCCGACCCCGACGCTGATCTGGCACCCCTGCACGAAGTCCTGCTTCGCCGCCGCGGCGATGGCCTCACGCATGCCGGGGGAGGGGGCGGGCAGTGGCCGGCCGGGACCGATCTCGGCGACGTAGGCATGGGGGTTGGCCTCCTGGACGATCCGGTCGGCGACCGCGCGGCGGGCCGAGGCATCCGGAACCGCCTGGCGGAGATCGTCGCTGAGCGTGTGTCCCAGCCAGACGGCCAGGACGCTGCCGAGGACCGCGAAGCCGAACGTCGAGCCGACGGCCCGCTGGGCGCTGATGATGCCCGAGGCCATCCCGGACCGGTCCGCCGGTACCGACTCCATGGCGAGGGCGGTGACCGGGGTGGCGACCAGTGCGACACCGATGCCGGAGAGGAACAACCCCGCGATCACGACTCCCACGGAGACCGGCATCCCCACTGCTACGACGCTGAGCCCGACGACCAGCAGCGGCTGGCCGGTCCGGGCGACCACCAGTGGCCCGGACCGTGCGGACAACCGGCCCGCGACGGGCGAAAGCAGCATGATGGTCAGGGCGAGCGGGAGGATCAGCAGGCCGGCGCGTTGCGGGGAGTAACCCTCCACGTTCTGGAAGTACTGCGTGATCACCAGCAGCATTCCGTACACACTGAAGAACACCGAGAACAGCGTGACGATGCCCACGGCGTAGGCACGGCGGCTGAAGAGGCGGACGTCCATCATCGGGTCCCGGCGGTGGTACTCGTACCAGGCGAAGACGGCGCATCCCCCCACGCCCACGGTCAGCAGGGTCACGATCTCGACCGACCCCCACCCGAGCTGCTGGCCCTGGATCAGCCCGTAGGCGAGCGCGCCGACCGCCACGACGAACAGCACCTGACCGCCCATGTCGAACCCGCGGACCCGCTGCTCACGGGACTCGGCGACATAGCCGGTCAACAGCAGGACGAGCGCCCCGACCGGGACGTTGACCATGAAGACGGCACGCCATCCGAAGGTCTCGGTCAGTGCGCCGCCGATCACGGGGCCCGAGGCGGTCGCGACGTTCGCCACACCGATCCACAAGCCGATGGCCTGAGCCCGCTCGTCGTCGTTCCGGAAGGCGGCGCTCACCAGTGCCAACGAGGTCACGGTCACGGTGGCCGCGGCGATCCCCTGCATCGTGCGCGCGATCGCCAGCGCGGTGAGCCCGGGGGCCAGTCCCGCGGCCACGGAAGCCACCGTGAACACGGTGACGCTGCCGGCGAACAGGCGCCTCCGGCCGAACCGGTCGGCCGCGGTGGCCCCGGCCATGATGGAGGCCGCCATACCGATGGAGTAGGCGGCGACCACCCACTGCAGGCCCGACTCGCCGACGCCGAAGTCCCGCTGGATGTCCGGCAGGGCCACATTCGCGATCAGGGCGTCGAGGAAGACCATGGAGATGCCGAGCGCGGTCGTGGCGACCGTCATCGTCTGTCTCCTGGTCCACCGTGTCCTGGTGGACCTCTCTTTGTGACGCACCGTCACACACTACGTCCCCGGTCCGTCGTGCACCGGCCGGGACACGGAGGTCCGGTAGGCCCGCCGCGGCCCGGCCGTCGGCGGGGCCTATGCCCTCGCCACCAGGCGGCGTCCGCCCGCGACCACGCCCGCGAGGAGGAGCACGGCACCGACGTGGAACACGGTACGCAGGCCGAAGTGGTGGGCGACCAGCCCGCCGAGTACCGTGCCCACGATCGCCCCGCAGCGCACCAGCAGCTTCTGGGTCATGGTCACCCGGCCCAGCAGACGGTTGGGCACCAGGTTCTGGCGCACGGTGGTCGCGTTGACCCGCCACGCGGTCGTCGACGCACCGTAGAGCAGGACGAACACCCCGGCCGGCAGCCATGCGTCGACCAGACCGAGGCCCAGTGACGCCACCGCAGCGATGACCAGCGACCCGAGCAGAAGGCGCCCCCTGCCGAACCGGTTCGCCCAGCGCCCCACCAACACGGAGCCGATCAGCGCGCCCAGACCGAACGTCGCCACCAGCAGGCCGAAGCCGGTGTCGCTCAGGCCGAGCTCGGTCCGGGCGAACAGGATGCCGATCGCCACCTGCGACATGCCGACCATGTCGTAGAGGGCGCTCAGCAGCGTGATCCTTCGCAGCAGGAGCTGCTTCCACAGGGCGCGCAGTCCGTCGGTGAACTGCCGCAGCAGCAGGTGCCCGACCGGGCCGGTGCTCTCGGGGGGCCGCTCGGCGCGGAAGCGTCCGCGGATCGAGAAGACGAGTGCCGCGGAGCAGAGGAACGACAGCGCGTCGACACCGAACGGCAGCACCGGATGCATGTCGTACAGGAGCGCGCCCAGGGGGTTGCCCAGCAGGAGGGTGGCGGTCACCGACCCCCCGGCCAACGCGGCGTTCGCCCGGTCCCGGTCGAGCCGCCGCACGGTCATCGGGACGATTCCGGCCGCCGCCCCGAGGTAGAACCTCTGCCCGAGATCCAACAGCGCGGTGGCGACGCAGATCACAGCCAGTGTCACATGCTCCAGCCCCACCATCACGGCCAGCCATGCCGCGACCAGGACACGCGCCGAGTCCAGAGCCACCATGATCCGGCGCCGGTCGAAGCGGTCCGCGGTCACCCCGGCGGCCACCATGACCAGGGGCCAGGGGAGCTGATCGGCCAGAAACACCAGGGCGATCTTGCGGGGGTCCGACGTCAGGTGCGACGCGAGCAGGGGGAGGGCCACGTAGCGCATGCCGTCGCCCAGGCCGGAGACGACCACCGAGAACCAGAGCAACCGGAAGTTGCGACTCAGTCCGAGTGGGAGTCTCCAGCGCACGGATCACGCTCCTGGGATCAGGTGTGAGGTGGTGTCACTTTAAGTGGTCACCCGGGAAGGGTCCCGGATGCCGCTCCCCCGGCCCGGTTCCTCGCCACGGCGGCGGACGGGTGCTGCGGTCAGGGCCTCACGCCGGAGAGACGCGGCGCGTGCCGGCGTTCCACTCCCCGGGTTCGGGCCCCTGCCGACCGGTGGCTGAGTTCCGGGGGGAGTTCGTCAGAGCTGTACTCGCGCTCCACGATCGCAACGCGCGATGCGGCAGCGGGCCGCCTTCAGCAGCCGGCGCAGCGGAGCGACTCCGTGGGCGGTCCTCTCCGCCTCATGGACAGCCCCTGTCCGGACAACACCACCAGCCTGCCCGGCACTTCCGAATGATCAACTACACCACGCCAGGGGACATGACGCCGCCGCCGTCCGCGACGGTGAGGCACCGTGGGTGACCGGCGGCGAAGTCCAGGGGCAGGAAACGCAGTTCGGCGCCCGTCTGGAGACACCCGCGCGAAGGGCCCGCGCTGCCGCGACCCGGGCCGGGGGCCACATCGGCGTCGACGGACACCGCCACCTGCTCGCCGCCGCAACCGCACCGGGCAGCGGAAGGACGCCGCCGTCGTCCTGCCCAGGAGCACCACCCTCTCTCCGCGGCCCAAGATGTGACGCTTCGTCACCTACGTCCGGCCGGTGTGAGGGGACACACTGCCCGACTTTTCATTTAATGGTCATTGAGTTTTTATCTCGAGCCTACGCCCGTGCGACGCACGTCACTTTCCTCCATTGCCGTGCGTGCACCATATGTTCTCTTTGGCTTACCGTTTATTCCGGGGGAGTTGCAATGGGGCCTACGGCACCCGTTAGGATCACGGCATGATTACGGCGCGGTCACCCATCGGTGTGCCGCGGGCCGGGAACTCCCGCGGTCCGCTGCACATGCTTTGGCTGGCCCTGCTCATCGTGGGGCTGGTGTACGCGCACGGCGTGAGCACCGAGAGCGCCGCCCATCACCTCTCCAACGGCGCGTCCTTCTCGGCGTCGATGTCGCCTCTCGCGTTCGACGGTCCTGCTGCTCCCTTGGGGGAGCCATCGCCGACGGCAGGGGGCGAGGAGCATGACAGCGCCCCCCACCCGGCCGAGGAGCATGACAGCGCCCCCCACCCGGCCGAGGACTGCATGCCCGTGCAGCCGCAGCAGGGCGCACCCTTGCACACCCCCTGCGCGAGCGTGTCGGGTGACACCGCACTCGCGGACCACGCGCAGTACCGGTCCCTCCTGGCCGAAGGCCGGGGAGGAGACCTGCCCCCGGCAGGCGAGAGAACGACGGCGATCCTGCGGACCTAGGACTCGGATCTCCCCTCGAGCCGTTCGGCAGACCGTTGAACCACGTGGCCGATAGGGGTCCCGCGGTGTGCCCGATGTAATTCGGGCCGACCGTCCCCGTAAGGTCCACGAAATTCGAACGGGCCACCGGCGGCATTCCCCGAGTGACCGATCTCTGTCCCTGCTTCCTTCTCTCCAGAGCCTTTTAGAGAAGGAAGATCCCGCACGGAGGAACTGTGTCGTTCCACCCGCTCGAAACCCTCGGCGCCACTGGCGCTCGAATGCGCGCCGTCCTCATCGCCTGCGTTCTCGCCGCTCTGGCGATCGTCGCCATCACCTGCGCCGACCATTCGCACGCCCATGAAGAAGGCCACGCCCACACTGCGACCGCGACACTGACGCCGAAAACGCCTGCCGCCGACGCACTCACCGACAACCGGCCGGCGCTGCCCCATTCCGCGGAAGTGTGCCTTGCAACGGCCCCGAAATCGAGGGCGGGGCAGGAAACGCCCTCGCTCAGGGCGGCAGCTGACGCTCCTGCCCTCGTGACCTTCGTCGACCCCCTCGGCGCGGCGCCCCCGGTTGCTCAGCGGTCTCGGTCCGGACAGCACGCCGTACCCAGTGGGCGCCGCACGCTCGCCGACGTGTGCTGCTGGCGGATCTAGAACTCGTCCGTGCGGCCGGGACGACCGGCCGCCGCCCGACGCTGCCCTCCTCGAGCAGGACTCTGCCCGGGAGCGCGGCAGGCGAGATGCGACCCGATCAGCCATCTACGAACGAGAGCTCACAGATGTCCACTCCCGCTCATGCTGCGACCACACCCCCCACGCGCAACGCCCTGTCCGGACTCGTCGGCAACACGCCCCTGCTCCGGGTGGCGGAGCCCTTCACCCAGGACGGACGTGGCTTCTGGGCCAAGCTCGAAGGCTTCAACCCCGGCGGCATCAAGGACCGTCCCGCGCTCCACATGGTCGAGCGCGCCCGTGCCCGGGGCGACCTGCGACCGGGTGCAAGGATCATCGAATCCACCAGCGGCACCCTCGGTCTCGGGCTCGCACTGGCCGGCATGGTTCACGGCCACCCGGTCACCCTCGTCACCGACCCCGGACTGGAGATGTCGATGACGCGGCTGCTGGCCGCGTACGGGGCACAGGTCAATCTCGTGTCCGAGCCCCATCCCACCGGGGGCTGGCAGGAAGCCCGACGCGAGCGCGTGAAACAGCTGACGGCCCAGCACCCCGGCTCCTGGTGCCCCGACCAGTACAACAACCCGGACAACACCACCGCCTACACCCCACTCGCCCTGGAACTGGCCGCCGATCTCGGCCACATCGACGTGCTCGTGTGCAGCGTGGGCACCGGCGGTCACTCCGCTGGCGTCTCACGCGTCCTGCGCCAGCTGTACCCCGGACTGACGGTCGTCGGCGTGGACACCGTCGGATCGACGATCTTCGGACAGCCCGCCCGGCCACGGCTGATGCGCGGCCTGGGCTCGAGCATCTACCCCCGCAACGTCGCCTACGGCAACTTCGACGAGATCCACTGGGTCGCTCCGGCGGAAGCGGTGTGGACCTGCCGGCAGCTTGCCGCCTCCCACTACGCGACCGGAGGCTGGAGCGTGGGCGCGGTCGCGCTGGTGGCCGGATGGCTTGCACGCACGCTGCCGGGGGACGCGCGGATCGCGGCCGTCTTCCCCGACGGCCCCCAGCGCTACCTGGGCACCGTGTACGACGACGACTACTGCGCCGCGCACGGCCTTCTTGAAGGCCCGCCACCCCTGGAGCCGGAAGTCGTCGGGCGGGCGGACGAGAAGGAAGTCTCCCGCTGGACCCGCTGTACGACGGTCGTGGATCCCCTGACGCTGCCGGCCGGCACCGCGCAGACGGAGGACGTCCTTCCGGCCGATGCGTCCACCTCGCAGGACGAGGCAGAGGACGAGCGGCGGTGAAGGGCACCCTCGCACAGGTCCGTTCCTACGAACGGAGCGTCCAGCTGCTGATGGTGAACCAGTTCACCATCAACCTCGGCTTCTACATGCTGATGCCGTACCTCGCCGCCCACCTTTCCGGGACGCTCGGGCTGGCCGGATGGATCGTGGGCCTCGTCCTGGGGGTACGGAACTTCAGCCAGCAGGGCATGTTCCTGGTCGGCGGCACCCTCGCCGACCGGTTCGGCTACAAGCCGCTGATCGTGGCCGGCTGTGTCCTGCGCACCGTCGGTTTCGCCACCCTCGGTCTCGTGGACTCCCTGCCCGCCCTCCTGGCCGCCTCCGCAGCGACCGGCCTGGCGGGGGCACTGTTCAACCCGGCCGTCCGCGCCTACCTCGCCGCAGACGCCGGGGAACGGCGTGTCGAAGCCTTCGCCCTGTTCAATGTGTTCTACCAGGCGGGCATCCTGCTCGGCCCGCTCGTCGGCATGGTGCTGACCGGCGTCGACTTCCGGGTCACATGCCTGGTCGCGGCCGGAATCTTCGCGCTGCTCAGTGCCGTGCAGATCCGTAGTCTGCCCGCACGCCGGGCAGACGAGGCGAAACGGACGGGCGGCGGACGGGGCGTGCTCTCCCAGTGGCGTGGAATTCTGGCCAACCGCCCCTTCCTGCTGTTCTCCACAGCCATGATCGGCTCCTACGTCCTGTCCTTCCAGGTCTATCTGGCGCTGCCCCTCGAAGTGCGGCGGCTGGGCGGACAGGGCACGTTCGGTACGGGCGCGGTCGCGGTGCTCTTCGCCGCCTCCGGCCTGAGCACGATCCTCCTCCAGACGAAGGTGACCGCATGGTGCAAAGCCCGGATGGCACCCGGCCAAGCACTCACCTATGGATTGCTCACCATGGGCGCCGCGTTCGTCCCTCTGGTGCTCGCCACCGCCGTGCCCGTACCCGAAGGCGGGCCGGCCCTGTGGTTGCTCGCCGCGGTGCCTCCCACCCTTGCCGCGCTGCTGCTCGCCCTCGGCACGATGATCGCGTATCCGTTCGAGATGGACACCATCGTCCGCCTCTCCGGTGACCGGCTCGTCGCCACCCACTACGGGCTCTACAACACCATCTGCGGTATCGGCATAACGCTGGGCAACCTGCTCACGGGAGCCGCACTGGACGCGGCCCGCGCGGCCGGCATGCCGGCTCTGCCGTGGATCTCCCTGCTCGCCCTCGGTCTGGTCTGTGCCGCAGCCCTGTACGGGCTGCACCGCACCGGTCGGCTCTCACCTCCCGTGCGCGAAGCGCACACCGAACCGGCAACAGCCTGACGAACCAGCCCTGCCGAGAGGGGCGGGCACCCGATGCCCGCCCCTCCTCGGCCGCGTCCGCTTCTCCCAGGAGCCCCCATGCCCACTCCCGCCCAGCCGTCCGTCCCCGGCGTACGGCTCCGGCCATTCCGAGCCGTCCGCTACAACCCCGCGACCGCAGGGGACCTGGCCCACGTCCTCTGCCCGCCCCACGACGACGTCGGCCCCTCCCGTGCCCGTGCACCGCGCCACCGTCGCCACCACCTGGCGCGGCTCGTGTACTCGTCAGATCCCGGGACCGCTGCCAGGCAGCGGTTGGAGCGCTGGATGCACCGCGGCATCCTCGTCCGCGACCAGCGCCCCGCCTTCTACGTCTACCAGCAACACCTTGGCGCGAAGATCCTGTTCCGCGGCGTCATCGGCGAACTCGACCTGCCGACTGCCACCCCTGCCGCAGTTCTCCCCCACGAGGACGTCCAGGCCCACGTGGTCGGGCAGCGAGCAGCCCACATGCAAGGTCTGCAAGCACAGCTCGAACCGCTGCTGCTCACCTACCGTGCCCCGGGGGCCCCGGGGCCGGCCGCCATGGACGACATCACCCGACGCCCGCCACTGGCCGCCGCCCGCATCGGCCTGATCACGCACACCGTCTGGGCCTGCACCGACCCCCGCGAACAGGCCGCCGTAAGCCGTCACCTGGCCGGCGCCGGCGCGCTCATCGCCGACGGCCATCATCGCTACGCGGCCTGCCTCCGGCTCAACGACCGGCACCCGGGCGGACCGTGGGCACGAAGCCTGGCACTGCTGGTGGACCAGACGGCCCACCCGCTCCAGCTGAAGGCGATCCACCGGGTCGTCCCCGGCCTGGAACCCGACAAGGCCATCGCCGCAGCCGCCGAGGCGATGCGCGTACGCCCACTGCCCGAGGGAGCCCGGCACCCGATGCCCGGCGAACTTCTCATCACCGCAGAAGGCAGGGCCTGGAGCCTCACCGCCCCGGACCCGCGATCCCTCGACGCGGCACTCGAGGGGCATCCCGCCGAATGGCGGGATGTGCCCACCGCCGTGTCGGACCACCTCTTGATGGACCTGACCTGGTCGGTACTCGACCTCCCCGGAGGCGTACACCACGTGCACGACATGCGTCACGCCGTTGCCTCCACGGCGACACCAGGCAGCGGAATCGCCGTCCTGCTACCCGCGGTCAGAGAGGAATCCGTCCGCACGCTCGCCGCTGCGGGCGTACTACTGCCCCGCAAGACCACCTCATTCGGCCCCAAACCGACCGCCGGACTCGCCCTGCGCGTCCTCGACGCCCCCTGATCCCCGGTCGGCCGGGTTGGTCCTCAGTCCGCCGACCGGATCGTGCCAGGCGTTTCCGGTGCGGTGCGTGGCGGGTCCTGGACACGGTGCCGACGCCATTCGCGCGGAGTGACGCCGTAGGCCGCCCGGAACCGGTGGGTGAAGTGGCTGGGGCTGGTGGATCTGGCCCAGGAAGAACTCGAGGACACCCTGCTGCCGTCTCTGATGTGCGGCGGCTGGTCCAACTCCCGGATCCTGGACCTACCCGGCACACCGCGTGACTCGATCAGCGGTGGGACCGTACGCCGGGAAACACCCGCCGGACCCTGGCCGACGCATTCGCCACCATCACGCCCGCCCTGGTGCACCCTGGCGCAACGTATCCGGAGCCGCGGGTGCTCCGGCGCACCTTGTACTCGTGGGCGTTCAACAAGAACGCGTGGGCCCAAGAGCCGAGCGAGGAGTGGCGGCAGGCCCTACGCGGCCATGCGGCCGGCGGAGGTCATTCACCTCCGGCTCGACCAGTGCCACCTACCCAAGACTGGATGGGGAGTGCTCAACCTGTCGGGCGGTGTCGTCACCGCGGGAAAGGACTGGACGGACGACGGCGCGGCGTACGAGGTGCACTCGCTCAAGCGCCGCGCGGCAACCGCAACCCGGCCTGTGCCCATCTCGCCGCAGTTCGTGCGTAGGCTCCTCGTGAAGATCGAACGGTTGTTGGTCGGCACAGGGGCCCTGACCGATTTTTCCCCGTGGCAGCGGCGAGTCGGCGCACAAACGACGGGCGGGCCTACAGGTCGGCTCGGGCTGTGCGACGGCATGACTGACCATGATGCCGATCTCGGCCATGCGGTTCGAGACGCCGGCACCAGCGTGCGGCCCGTCGTCGGGCAGAACGACGAGGGTGCCGCCTCTGAGGCCGTACGGTTCCGAGCTCGTCGACAACTGCACGGGCCGCCCGTCGGTGAGGAACTTGTACACGGTACGGACGGGCAGGAGGTCCCCCTCGGCGACGCCGAGCCGTCAGCTCACCACGACCCACCACGAGATCAATTCATCAGACACGGCCTGGCGCCCGCACTGCGGGCGCCAGTTACTCGTCGTCTTCCTCGTCTTCGTCGTACCAGCCTTCGATCATGCCGACGAGTCGTTCGTCGATCGGGTTGTCGAACTCGTCTTCGGTGGCGAGGAGTCGGCGCAGCGTGTTCAGGGGGTACCAGTCTTCGCCGGGCTTGGCGTCGGGTGCGCCGACGCAGGGGGTGTCCAAATATGCGGAGTCCGGGACCGCCGGATAGAACGCCGGGAGCAGGCCGAAGGTGACGTCCGGTTCGAACTTCCATACCCAGCCCTCGCGCCGTCGGCGCAGGGTCTCGCCGATGTACCACACGGCACCCTGGATGAAGGGGGAGCGGCGCAGTGCGGTGATCTCCTCCGACTCGGCGAATTTCTCCTTGACCAGGCCTTCCAAGGCATCGAGGGAGGCGTCGGAGAAGTCGAACCTGTCGACGCCGCCGGCTTCCCGAGCCCAGCGTTCGAAGGCGGCCTGGCGTTCGGTGAGCCAGACCAGGAGGTCGGGGTGGCGGGTGGAGTCGTAGTCGGAGTGGAGTGTGGTCATGGCCAGAACCTACCGAACCGCGCTGCCCGCGCAGGATCTTCGCGGAGTCATCACACGGAGTGTCAACAACGCGCTGTACGCGCGGTGTTGACGGCGGTGGCCGCTGCGCGTGAGAACGCCCACTGGGACAAGCGGACCGTGTGGCAGGAGATGGTGAAGTCCTTCACCAAGGGCGACTTCACCTACGAATGGCCCCTCGGCGACGGCCGGATCTACACGTTCTTCGTCGGCGGCATCGACTTCGCAAAGGTCCCCAAGCGGAACATCACCGGCGTCGAGTTCACCGCCCAGCACCGTGAACTGCCCCGCGCGACGAAGGACTCCGTGCGCACGGAGACCTCCGCCCGCGACAGCGACACCGCGTTCCTGGGCGGCAACGGCGCCGCCCTGACAGATGACGGGCCCGACCCGACGCCGACCGACCCGAGCGATCCGCCCACGTCGCCGGGCCCGGACCCGACCAAGCCCGGCAACGGTGACACCGGCGGCAGTGGGGGCGTGACGCCTCCGGCGAACCGGCCGGACCCGGACGGCGGCCTCGCGACACCGGATCGGGCACCCCGATCGGTCTGATCTCCGGCATCGCCGCGGCGATCGCCGCCACCGGCGCGGCCCTGGTGTGGTGGATGCGGCGTCGCCGAAACGTCCAGGAGTAGCCTGAACGAGCAGCGCAAACAGGAAGGCCCCACCCCAGTCGGCGGTTTCTAGGAGTCGTTGCAACACCCCGGCTCGAGGGGTGCGATGGACTTCGACGACCCCTAGAAGCCGCCAGTTCGTCCCGGGGTGGGGCCCTTCCCATGTGTGCTGGGTGACGGCTGACCAGACGCCCACGCGGGATCGACGTCCGGTCGTGGGCCCGGTGCCAGGCCACAGCCCGGATCGGCAATGCCACTCCGCCTTGCGACGTTCCGGAGAGTCGGTCTACCGTTCCGGAGAGTCGGTCTGCCCTGTACGGGCGCCCCGGATATCGCACGGCAGGGGGCGGCCCGGGTGGTCCTGGGCGAAGTCGCTGCTGATGTCACCGGTCGTGTCCGCCATGGCTTCGCTGGTGATGCGGATGTATCCGGAGAACGGCCGGTCGATGTCCTCGACGATGAGCAGGGAGCCGGTGAAGAGCGCGGCTAGGACGCACAGCAGTATGACGTGCGAGGGCCTGCGTCTGCACGGCAATCCGAAGGCGAAGGCCCCGATCGTTGCGGCGAGTGCGATGGTCATGAACCAGAAGAGGGTGGGCGGAATCGCCGGAGAGGCCTCGTGTAGCCGGGTCTGGCGGGCGGCGGAACGCTGGTCGTCGACGTCGACCAGTATTTCGAAGGTATTGGCGTTCTTGTGGGCCAACTCCTTGAAGTGGCGGCGGAAGTCCGACGACCAGACGGAGGCCTCGGAGTCCATCCGATGGCTCTTGTCCATCTGCGGCCATTCGTACGCCAGGATGGCGCGCGCATAGCAGACGGCGGCGGCCTGCAGCCGTTCGCGCTGGGGCTCCGGGGCGTAGTCCGCCACCTCATAGAGCTGGTCGACCCGGTGGGCCTCGGACGACGCTGCCTGGCTGGCGGTGTCGTACGACTGCGCGGCCATGACCATGACGAAGGCCACCAGGAGGACAGCGAGCGTTTTCAGGGGGTCGCGGACGGATGTCTCATCGCCGCCCTCCAGCGCTTGTCGGCACCGGTAGTGGTTGGCAGCCAGGCCGATCACCAGTGCGGTCGCGATCGCCGCAATGGTGCTGATCGTCAGCATGTACTCGGGCTTCCGGGGCCAGCGGCCAGCTCCTCCAGGAGCTCCAGCGACAGGCCGACTTCGGACACCGGCATCGACTTCACATGGGTATCCTCGATGTCTCCACCTGTCCTGGCAAGCGACACACTCAGGCTGAAGGTCCGGTGGGGTGCTCAGAGGGGGATGTCAGCCCCAGAGCTCCGTCGTTCTCGTGATCGGCCCGGAGCAGCTGGGGAGTGATGGTCGGTGGCAGCGAGACCGAGGTGTTCTGAACCGAGTTCCTGCGCCACTTGCGCGAACGCGGTCTGACCGGGATCCGCCTCGTGATCGGCGACCACCACTCCGGCCTGGTAGGGCGGTCCGCAAGGTCATGCTCGGTGCCGCCTACCAGCGCTGTCGCGTTCATTGAAGCCGTAGAGAAACAAGGTGTCGCTTCCGTCTGCTGGCGTCGTTGATCTGGTATGGCGTTTCCGGAAGGGGTGCGCGGTCAACTCGCCGTGCATTCGAGGTGTTGCTGCCGCATCTGAACGAGCGGCAGCGCCGGTTGATGTGTGCGACGGAGGCCCGGCTGCTCGGGCATGGCGGGATCCGGGCCGTCGCCCGTGCCGCCAAGGTGGGCGAGACGACGGTCCGCCGAAACCCTCAACGTGCTCCGCACTCACATCCATCAGCATGACCGGACAACGATCGGCACCGATCACCAGTCACAAGATCTGAGGCTGTAGTACGAGTGCGCGCCGGGCCGGCCAGAGCGTCCAAGTGGGGAGTGTAAAACGATCGGTGTAACTCCTGATCAAGGAAGATGCATCGATGACCAGCGACAACGTGACCGAAGCCGAGTCCGTCGAGGCGGCTGAGCCGCAGCCGGCGAAGGGGGTGGACGACCAGCTCATCGATGAGCTGGTCGGCCGCGCCCAGGCCGAGGGCCTGCAGCTGACCGGCGAGGGCGGGCTGCTCCAGCAGCTGACCAAGCGGCTCCTACCCCATCCCTCAGGAATCAACGCACCCGCCCGGAGGTGAGCCGGTCCCGAGACGCGGGGCATGCCTGTAGGTCGGCGGCTTTGTGGACGTTGAGTTTGTCCCAGATGAGCGTGATCGGGCCGCCGAGCTGCGCGACCGCGGTGACATACGCGGCGGGCACCACGGCACGGCCCGGATGAGGGCCGCCCGCCGCACGTCGTAGTTCACGTCAGGTACTCGGCGTCGTTCACGCCGAATTGTCCCGCCGTGGGGCGTGCCACAGGCCGTAGGCATACGGCTCGGGACAGGCACCCCTGCTCCAGTCCACCCAGTACACGCGCCCGAAGAAGGTCCACCAGGGCCGCCGGACGCGGACCACCACGCCGACGCGCCCGGCCTCGGTGAAGTGACTGACCGTGTCTCCCACCTGAAATACCGTCGCTTCCACAACATCCCCCTGTGCATGGATGCCCACCTCTGGACCACATGAGCGGGCAGACTTTCCAGATATGCCGAACAGACCCGGGTGCAGTCCGGTGCCCGGGGTGGCCATAGGCTCCCCGGGCACCGGATGCCCGAAGGTACGTGGGTGATCAGCTGTTGGTCCCCGGCAACTGCTGTGTGACGCCGAGTGCATGGGGATTGAAGACCGTGGCGCCGACCGTGGTGATGGACTGGCCGTTGGAGCGAAGAGTGGTGAGGGAATTCTGTCCCTTCTGGGGGGCGCGGATGGTCAGGTCGGCCTTGCCGTCACCGTTGACGTCTGTCAGACCCAGGGAATCTCCGAAACCGTCGCCCGGTTCGTCGTCGCCGGGGACGCCCGGGCTGCTCTGGGCGTACTGCTGGATTTTGAACGAGGTGTTGGGCCCGGCAGCGGTGCCGTACAGCACCGTGACGGCGCCGGTTCCTTCCACCCCGTTGATGTCCTTGCCCGGGGTACCGATCGCAAGGTCCGCCTTGCCGTCCCCGTTGATGTCCCCCAGACTCAGCGAATATCCGAACCGGTCCCCGTTCGGTGATGCGCTGCTGGGGATGTTGTCTGTCCCCTGAGTGATTGTCCTCCCGTAGTACGACGGGCCGGAGGCGGATCCGTAGCGGACCGTGACCTTGCCGCCCGGGACTGTGCCCGGGGGGTAGTGCCCAGGCACCCCGGGGTTGTCGCTGTCGTCCCAGGGAAGACCGACGACGATGTCACCGTAACTGTCACCGTTGATGTCGCCGATGGCGACCGATTCGCCGGCAGGCAGCGTCCGCGTATGAGGGGGGACGGCGAGGCCAGCAGCCGTTCCCGGCACCCAGAAGTGTGTGTCGCGCACCTCGTTGGCGGCGGACATGCCTCTGGCAATCAGATCGTCCCGACCGTCGCCGTTTGCGTCACCCGCGGTGAGCCCCTCCACTCCGCCCAACGCCGTCGAGATCGGCAGCAGTCGGCTGCTGACGCTACGGCTTCCGGGAGACGGAGACAGGTTGTCGTACGTAAAGACGACGTTGCTGTGCCCGGTCGCCACGAGATCGCTCCGGCCGTCGCCGTCGAAGTCGCCGGCGGTCATCGTGTATCCCCAAGAACTTACCGTTGTAGAAGGCCGGGAGATGGCGGTGCCACCGGTGAGTCCGCCCGGCGAGCCCCACAGGACGAAGACGCGGCCGACGAAGCCTCCCTCATGCGGCGCGGATACGGCGAGGTCGCTGTATCCGTCGGCGTTGAAGTCCCCGACCGCATGCGCGTAGCCGAAGCGGTCGTCCTCCTCGGCCTCATCGGCCATACCGGGGGTGTTCTGCGTGATGACCTGGCGGCGGCTGAAGGACAGACCATCAGCACCCCCGTAAAACGCAGTGATCTGCCCGGCCCTCGTTTGCCCCGAAACAGTAGCGTTGGGGTTTCCCACAGCGATGTCCGCACGGCCGTCCCCGTTGAAGTCGGGCTTGGCGGCGGCCGGAGTCGGGGTCGGGGCCGGGGTCGGCCCCGAGGTCGCGGCCTGGGCCAGCGCGGATTCGGGTGCGGTCAGGGCCGATCCCGGCACCGCAGCCGACCCCGTCTCGGCGACCGCAAGCAGGCCGCCTCCGAGCGCAGTGACCGCCCCTGTGGCCAGGCTCAGGCGGATAAGTCGTCGCATGTCGTGCTCTCCTCAGTGGTCGGTTCGTTCAGGGATGGTGTGGGCGATGCCCCGGCGCCGGAACCAGGTCAGGGCTTGATCAAGTTCAGTGAGGGTCCGGGGTGTTGAAGATGCCCAGGATCGGGAGTGCTCGCCCCGGTTCGTCGCGGATGGCTCGGGTGGTCTTGGCGATGTTGTCGGCTCCGAGGAGTTTCAGCGTGCCGATGGCGAGGTTGCGGAGGGTGGCCATGGCGCGGGGTGCGGTGCCGGTGTGCACGGTGGAGACGTCGTCGACGAAGGTGACATCTCGGATGTGGTGCGAGGAGTTCTCGATGCCCCAGTGCCCGCGGATCGCGGCGGCTAGGTCGGCGGGCGTGGCTTGGTGGGCGTCGAGGCTGGTGACGGCGTGGACATTCTCGCGCGTCTCGCGCCGGCTGGTCTTCTCGCGCCGGCTGGTCTTCTTGCGGCGGCGGTGGACGCGGACGGCGAGTTTCGCGTGGGGGAAGGCGATCCCGCCGAGTTCATCGAGGATGGCGCAGGTCTTGATCGAGCCAGCAGCACATACCGGCGGCCCAGATGGTCGAGGCAAGATGCCTGTATCCACGCTCGGCCGGGTGGTACCCGTCACCGACGGTCATTGCCTCGCCCCATTCCCGCCTCGAAGAGAGGATGGACATGACATCCACATAGGGCACACCCATGGCGGTCGTCAGTGCCGAGAAGGCCTCGCTCAGGCCTTCCAGTCTCCGTTGATGCCCGGCGTCGGCGACGGGAGTCGGCGAAACCACCAGTGTGTCGATCCCGGCGCTCGATGCCGCGCCCAGCAACCTCCGCAACGCCGCCACGGACTCAGCCGTGGTGGATCGCACGCGTCCCCCTGCAAGATCCGTATCGTTTATCCCGCCACTGACAACGAGGTGACCTTGCCCCTGCGGCAGCCGCGCCAGAGCCTCGGGAAACCTCTCCGCGATCAACGGTGTTGTCTGCCCCCGGATGCCCAGGTTGTAGGCGGTGAGGTCAACTCCGGCCCCGGCCGCCAACCGTGGCACATGCCCTACCCATCCGCGATGTGTAGGGTCACCGACTCCCAGGACGATGGAGTCGCCGAGGAAGCAGACTCTCCGGCTCGTCGCTGAAGCCGGCGCGATCGGAGCGGTGTCCTGACGTGGACGTTTCCTGCGCCCTCCGTACGAGTGCCGGCTGCGAGTCACAGCGGGTTCCATCCCTTCGTCCATCTCCGTTCTCGATTCCTCTCAGCGGTGCCGTTCGCGCCCGCGGGTCGACAGACCGCTCTTGCCGGCGACGGCATGCGGTGCTCGGGCAGTCCGTGCGCCGATGTACCGGACGGCAGTGGTACTCCGGCGCTCAGGGGCAGGTGTAGGTGAACTCGACGGCCGCCGGGGACACGCCCGAGGGCGAGTCGATCCTGAGCTCCGCCCTGGCCTCGTGGCGGCCTCGGCCACGGAAGGTCCACAGCAGGTGCAGTCGCGTCTCCCGCTGCCCTCGGGTGACCGTCTCGAGCAGGGTGCCCGACGTGGTGCCGTCGCTGCGCAGCCAGTGGTAGGCGAGGGTTCCGGCATGCCCGTCGGTCCGCACGACACCGACGATGTCCGCCGTGCCGCCACAGGCCGGCACCGTAGCCGCGGTCTCCACGGACACCTCCTCGACGGTGAGGGACGGCTCGAGCCGCTGCGCCAGGAGGTAGCCGGACACGGCGACGAGCGGGACGAGAACCAGAGCGCACCCGCGCAGGCGTCGGCGGCGGGGTGTGCTGTGCCGTGAGCTCCGCGCGCGCCCGGGAAGGGGCTCCTGCCACGCGGCGGGCACGGTGTTTCCGCCCGCGTCGGTGGCCACCGGTCCCGTGGGCTCCCGTCCGAATCGGAGGACTTCGGCGTTCGTTCGACGAGGCGCGGCTGCCACGGGCCGTGGAGGTCCCGACCGACGGTCGGTGGTTCCCCGCTGGCCGCCGTCCGGGGAACTCGGGAGGCCGTACGGGGGCGCCGCACGGTCTGCAGGCGGCGAGGGGGCCGTGACCGCGGGTTGGCCGGGGTGCGGCAGCCGCACCGTGTGCACCTGGCCGCCGTCTCCGGACCCCGTCGGTACGGTCGGCGCATCCGGTGCCTCGAACCAGGCGTCGTCCAGTGCCGTCGCGCTGTAACCGTCGTCGCTCGCCGTGCCCGCGCGGCCCTTCGCCCCCGGGTCTCGAGCCGCCCCGGGGCCGGGGAACACCGTCATCGGACATCACACCTCTGCGTCACTATCTGCCGAGAGGTGTCGCCGGCAGCGGACGCGGGGCTTGCGGCGGCGACGCCCCAGTAGCAGGCGTTGTCGCGGAAGTCGTGCGAGGCGGTGACGGTGTAGGAGTCCTCGCCGCTCAGCCGGAACGTCTGCGAGGCGCCGTCCTGAGCCCCCAGGGTGCCACCCTTGGAAGAGGCGTGCCAGGCGACGGTCAGGGTCACGGGTCCCGTCCCGCTCGTACCGACCACGATGGAGGCGTCCGCCGTCGTCAAGCCCGACTGGCGCAGCGTCGCGACGGACAACGAGGTCACCTCTGCGGCCGGTGGGGCGGGCAGGGTGCTTGAGGCGGGCGGCGGCGCGGTCTTGGTCGTCGCCGGCGTGGACGACGACATCGACGCCGACCCGATGGGCCGAGTCGTGTCGGCGCCCGGGGTCCCGGCGGCACCAGGTGATTCGCCGGCCACCAGCGGGGGGTCGGAGGCCGAAGGCGAACCGGTCCCGGACGGTGACGCGGTTGTGGAGGCGCTCGGCGATGACGATGGCATCCCCGACCCGGAGCCCGGCACGGGTCGGTCGGTGATCGGACTGCTGACCACTCCCGGGCGGGCCCGCGTGGTGGCGGCGGACTCGGCAGCCGCCTGCTGGTCGCCGCCGTCCGGCAGCAGAAAGGCCAGCACCGACGCAAGCACCACCCCGGCACCGGCCAGCGGTCCCCGCAGACCGGAGCCAAGCCGCCCACCGGACCGCCCGGACAGCACGGTGGTGGCCAGCGTGGTGCTTCCGGTGGGCGGGTGGGGAACCGGAGGACCAGTCGGCAGCAGCAGGGCCGCCAGAGCCGCCAGCCTGAGCCGTCCTTCCTCCTCCCATTCCGCGCCGTAGACCGTCGCGGCCACCTCCTCGAGCTCCGCGAGGAAGGCTTCCGCCGTTTCAGGCCGCTGCTCCGGGTGCTTGGCCAGACCCCGTCGGATCAGCGTACGGACAGGCTCCGGGGCCATGTCTGCCGGGATCTGCGCGCTCATGTGCTGGACCGCCAACTCGATGGCCGTCCCACCGGCGTACGGATACTCACCCGTCAGGCACTCGTAGAAGGTGGCCGTGGCGGCGTAGACATCGGTCGCCGGGGAGGCTGCCAGGCCGTTCCACTGCTCAGGTGCCATGTACAGGGGAGTCCCGGCAACGCCGGGGGCGGTGCCCTCGCGTACCGCGATCCCGAAGTCGACCAGCTTGGAGGTCCCGTCCGCGGCCACCAGAACGTTCTCCGGCTTGTAGTCGCGGTGGATCACACCGGTCCGGTGTGCGGCGGCGAGGCCGAGCAGCGATCCCTTGAGGACGGTGAGCGCGGCCTCCGGGGCGGTCGCGCCCTTCCGGCGCAGCAGCGCGCGCAGGGAGATGCCGTCCACCAGCTCCATCACGATGGCGGAGCCCTGCGGGCCCTCGACGTACTCGTGGAGGCCGACCACATATGGGGAACCGAGGGCGGCCAGCAGCCCGGCCTCGTTCCTGAACTCGCGCAGGAAACGGGGATCCGCACGCAGTGCGTCGCTGAGGTACTTCACCGCCACCGGGGTCCCGGTGCGTTCGTGCACGGCCCGCACGACGCGGCCGCTGCTCCCGGACCCCAGCTCCCCCGACTCCGAGTACCCGGGAACAACCCACTCCTGCATGTGTACGCTTCCTTCTCTTCGGGAACGACCGGTCACGGCCTCACCTGGTGTACGCGGTCGTTGCTGGTGCGCGGTTGGTGGAGGCGCATGCATCCGCCCCAGACCTCTGTTGCGGGCCGGCGATGCCGGTGTCCGCGGATTTCGGGTGGCCCGACCGCCTCACGCGCCGGTGCCCCTCGGGTCGGGTGGGACTGTGGCCGGTCCCTCTCACCCGCCGCCCGGGTCGACGCCCCGCCGCCTGCGGTCCGTCGGTGACCGATGGACCGCAGGCGGAGCGGCCCCGCGGGGAACGCTCACGCGGGTCCCCTCACCACATGCGGTGTACAGCGATGCGGACCTGGAACTCGCCCCCCTCGCCCACGAAGGTCCGCGTGTAGACCGCGGTCCCGTCGGGGGCGGATATGTCGCGCGCCAGGCCCGCCGCCGTGAAGGCGAACTGCCGGGTCTGGATGTGGTTGTCGAACGCCGGGTCCTCCGAGTACAGCGCCACGGAGAAGTTCAGCGGAGCCGTGGTTCCCCATCGGCTTTCCGACCAGGCGTCCCCGTCCCGCGGATTCAGATCACCGGACCTGTTGACGTGGACTCTCTTGGGTGCGATGACCCGGGAGTAGTGGTCGAACATCGCGGTGTCGCCCGGATCCAGGTCTCCGACCGTGTCGGTGTACATGACGTTGTTGCCCCCCGGTGCGGTGTCCACGACCTTCGCGTAGATCTCGTCCTCGTACCAGTCGGTGGCACCGGTCTGATCGATGCACTTCACCCAGTCGATCTCGAACAGGTACTTCCGGCTCTCCGGCGGTATCGGGTCCGCCGCCGCGGGTCCGGCGGCAGTCAGGCCCAACAGGAGCGCAGCCGCAGCCGACAGGCCGGCCGTCTTCCGCCAGCGGGTGGATTCCGTTGCTGAGTTCACTGGAAGGTTCCTCTCACCAGCTCGTGTTGGAGAAGTCGTGTTGGCCGGCGCTGATGTCCGCGGACTGGAAGATTCGGTCCGGTTGCGCGGCGCGGGCACTGACCACCTCGGTTCCCCGCCACTGGATGTGGATGCGCTGGGAAGTGATGTCGAGTTTCGTCCAGCCCCGGCGCCGGTGGTACATGTGCAGGGGCAGCGCGTCGAGCACGACCCGACTCCCTGCCCAGTCCCCCTCCAGGTCACCACCGGAGGTGATGGAGGAGCTGATGATTTCGGGGGCTTTGGTCGACAGTCCGTCAAAGTCATCGAAGACGCTGTCGGCGCCGCCGAAGTGAACATCACCGGTCAGCACGACAGGGTTGGCCACCCTCCTGTCGGACCACTGCCTGATCACCCGGCGGCGCTCTGCCCGATAGCCGTCCCACGAGTCCGATGCCTTTTCCGTCCCCGGCCCTCCGTGGGTCCAACCGGCCATGACGACCTGGTTGACCAGCAGGTCCCACCGGGCCCCGCGGTAGCTGTCGCCCAGCGCGGCCAACTGGTCCGGCCCGAGCATGTATCGGTTCTCCTCGAACCGCCGGCCCTTGTCCTGACGCGAGCGGAACTGCCGGGTGTCGAGCAGGTGGAGGTCTGCGAGGCGCCCCCAGTTCAGGGTCTGGTAGCTGTTGGGCATGAGGCTGCGGACCGGCCTCATCATGAACGGCAGGGGGGTGTTCTCCCAGTGGGCCTGCAGGGCGTTGTGCCGGCGTTCCCAGAAGGTGCCCGGGCCGCTGTTGGCTGCCGCGTCCTCCAAGTAGTCGGGCGTGCTCCCGGCCCAGTCGTCGTCCACCTCGTGGTCGTCCAGGGTGAGGACCATCCCCGCGGAAGCCCGCATCGCCTGCTCCTGGGGGTCCGCACGGTACTGGGAGTGCCGCAGCCGGTAGTCGGCCAGCGTGAAGCACTCCCCGGCGGGCAGATGGCTCCTCGCCTTGGAGCCGTAGCCGGGGTTGTAGGAGTCCGCGTAGGTGAAGTCGCCCGTCGCGATGACCACATCGACCTCGTGGTCGGCGATGTGCTCGTAGCAGTGGAAGAAGCCGTGCTCGAAGTTCGCGCACGAGATGACGGCGGCCGTCATCGCGGACGGGTTGCTGTTGGCGGCGGGGGCAGTCTTCAGCCGCCCCACCGTGGACCGCCAGTTGCCGTACTCGAACCAGTAGAACACCGCCGTTGCCTGGGGGAGCGCGGCCACCTCGACGCGGGCGCTGTGCCCGTTCCCACTCAGGGCGTACGCCGTTCCCTCGGCGAGGACGCCGCTGCCGTCGCGGTTCCGCGCGACCTTCCAGCGGACGGGGATGTCCCCGTCGGGCATGCCCGCTCTGCCGTCGCGGGCCAGGGGGAGGATGGCGAGCCTCGTCCAGATCACGTTCCTCAGGGGGCTGCTGGCCACCCCGAACTGGAAGGGGTTGATGTTGAACGTCGGCTCGATCACCGCCGCGGAGGCGGAGCCCTGGAGGATTTCGGTCCCCACGAACCCCGCCACCCCCACGGCGGCGGCAGCCCCCGCCCCTCGGAGGAATCGCCGTCTGTCCAGTGGACTCACACTGTTCTCCCGTCAAACGTCATGGGCTTTCCATCGAACGGTTCCGCTTCTCGCCAGGCCGGCCGTCCCGCGGAATCCCAGCCCGCGAGGCGCGCGAGCGGAACGGACGGCGAAGCGCCTGGTGGGCGCTCTCGCAGGTGCGAGCGTCGCCGTGCCTCGCGTGGGTTCGGGAAGCCGACCTGCGCCGGCCGTTCCGTCGCGGTGGAAGCCGGTGCTGAAGCCATGGTCTGCGGGCTCCGACGGCGGCGGGAGAGCAACAATTACCCGTCCTGCCCCGCACCACGGCCACGCCGGCCGACTCTGCTCGACCCGCGCGTCCGGGTGGGACGCGTTCCGCCGCGTCGGCCGGCGGATACTCCTTCCACCCCTCGGGCCTCACTGGTCGTGTCGCGGACGGCTGTGGCAGGCTGCGGCAAGACAGGAAAAAGGATCAGAATGGCTGTCTACGGCATGCAGGAACGGGACCCGGTGGCGCCCGGTGGAGCGGTGTGGCCTTTCGTCGGCAGGGAGGCGCACCGCAAGGCGCTCCTTGATGCGCTGGACGATCCCACCGTGAGGGGACTCGTCGTGGAGGGGCCGTCCGGTGTCGGCAAGTCCCGTTTGGCGGAGGAGTGCTATGCCGACGCGCTGCGCGCGGGGCACCGGGGCGGTCGGGCCCTGGCCACCGCGCATGCGCGCGAGATACCGCTGGGCGCGCTCGCCCACCTCACGGCCGCGGAGGCCGTACCCTGCGATCCGGTCTCCGCCTACCGCAGCGTCCGGGCGGCGCTCGGCTCCGGACCGGGCCGCTACCTGCTGTTCGTCGACGACCTCCATCTCCTCGACGCGACGTCGATGTTCGTGATCGGTCGCCTGCTCGACGCCGGCGACGCCTTTCTGCTCGCGACGTTCCAGGACGGCGTGCCCCGCAACTGCTCCGTCTCGGTCCGGGAGCGGATCGGCACACTGGTCCGGGTCGAGTTGGGCGATCTCGACAGCGCCGGAACCCGTACAGTCCTGGAGCACGTACTGTCCGGCACCGTCGGGGAGCAGACCGTGCGGTACCTGTACGGGGCCAGCGGCGGCAACCTGCTCTACCTCTACGAGTTGGTCTGCGGCGCTCTGGCCCGGGGGCGGCTCACCCACGACGGGGAACTCTGGCGGGCGACGAGCCCTGAGGAGTTCGGCACACCGCGACTCGACCGGCTCGTGGAGGACAGGCTCGCCGTGGCGGGCCCGACGGGTCGCACGGCTCTGGACCTGCTCGCCCTCGCCGAGCCGGTGGGAGTGAGCGAGTTGCGGGCGCTGGCGGGAGCCGACGTCCTGGAGAGACTGGAAGCGTCGAACGCCATCCGGGTCCATGAGGACGGCCGACGGCTGAAGGCCACCCTGGCACACCCCGTGTACGGACAGGTACTGCGTTCGCGGATGGGCGCGTTGCGGCGCCGCAGGCTGCTCAGGGAGCACGCCGAGTGGGTGAGAGGTCGCGGCCTCCGACGAAGGGGGGACGTGCTGCGGATCGCTGTCTGGGAGGCGGCCGTCGACATCGCGGAACCCGGCCTGCTGACCCATGCGGCGGGGCTGGCCCGTCGCTGTCACGACTACCAGCAGGTCATCGCGTTCCTGACCTCCCTGTCAGAGGACCAGCACTCGGCAGCGACCCGCCACATGCTGGCGGAGAGCCACTTCCAGCTCGGCGACTGGAGACAGGCCGAAGCCACACTGAAACGCCTGGCCTGTTCGGCCCCCCGGGGCGAAACCGCGACCGCGACACGTACCAGGATGCTGAACCTGTTCTGGGCGGGCAAACCGATCACCGAGGTGCTGCGGATCGGGCGGCAGGCCCGTGCGCACCTGGTCGACCCGGCCGAGCGCACCGTGCTGCGCGATGTGGCGGGCGCCCTGATCGCCGTGGCCGGGCACCCCGTGGCAGGTCTCGCGCTGACGGACCACTCACCCACCGGCAGCGGCTCTCCAACCATGGTCCTGAGCATGAGGGTACTGGCGCTGACGGCCGTGGGGCGGGCGGCCCAGGGGCTGGACACGGCTGACCACTGCGAGCGGAGCCTCCTCTCGGCGGACCAAAGCGCCCTCTCGGTGCACCGGCACGCGATGGACGTACTGAGGGTGTACGCCCTCGTGGAGCTGGGTCGGTTGGAGGAGGCAGAGGCCCTCGCCGGACAGGTGACGGCCGCCGCAGGTGCATCGACCCCGCTGACCACGACCTGGCTCGCCTTCCACCGCGGCAGGTGCGCCTGGGCTGCGGGCCGGGCCGCCGAGGCGCGCAGGTACTTCGCCGAGGCCGTCGCGTGTTCGGAGTCGGCAGGGCACACCAAGGTCCTCGGGCTGGCGTACTCCGGCATCGCGGCCGCCGCAGCGGCCCTTGGCGACGAACCGGCTGCGGCCCGCGCCGCGGCCAGAGCGGCGGAGCACCCGCCCGGCGGCCTCCTCGCGGGGGAGGATCAGCTCGGCGAGGCGTGGCTGCTGGCTCTGCGGGGCCATATGACCGCAGCACGACAAGTGCTGCGGAGGGCAGTCCGGACGGCCCACGCCGCCGGCCAGACCGCTTCGCGCACCCTCCTGCTCACCGACCTCGCGCGATTCGGCCTCGCGGACGAGGCGGCCCGCGAACTGGGCGAGCTCTCCCCCCAGATGGAGGGAGCGTTCGCCCCGGCACGTGCCGAGTTCGCCGCGGCCGTGGCAGCGGAGGATGCGGACCGTCTCCTTTCCGTCTCCGCCACGCTGAGCCGACTCGGCGCCCACGCGCTGGCCGTCGAGAGCGCCTCCCAGGCCGCGGCGGTGCTGCGGAACGACCAGAGGCATCGCGCTGCCGCCGACGCCGATCGGCTGGCGCAGACCGCCGCCACCCGCGTCCAGGGGACCCTCCCCGGAGCACACCGCCAGGGGCAATCCCTGTTCGGCCTCCCCCTGACCGAGCGCGAGTCGGAGATCGCCCTCCTCGCCGCACGCAGGCTTTCCAGCAACGAGATCGCGGATGAGCTCTTCCTGTCGCGCAGAACAGTCGACAACACACTCCAGAAGGTGTATCGGAAGCTCGGCGTGAGCAGCCGCCGGTCACTCGTCGAGGCATTCAGGGCCCAAGAGGCCTGGTCCGGTCCCGATCCGGCCTGAGACCCGACTCCTCGCGTCCCGGATGCGGGATGCAGAAGGTGGCCCCGGACGAGCCCCCTCCTGCGTCGGCCGCGGGGGTTGCGAAGATGTCGGGCCCCATCTACGTCCCGGGGACCTTCCTCGTCTCCGGCTGGGACAGTGATGCGAGAGGTCGAATCGACAGAGGGAGTCAATGGGATGACTGCATCGAGGGCCGCCCTCACACGAGACAGCCTGCGATTGAAGATCACTGTGCAGCAGGTGCGACTCGGGGACGAGGAATACAGAGTGATCAGTCCGTCGAAACCACTGAGAAACGGGGCACTCTACAAATTCAAAGACTCATACAACATGTATGTGGACCGTGCAGACGGTCGACGTATCGGCGCTCTGTGGCTGCTCGCGGCGCGATCCCCGCGGTCCTTGGTCTACCTGCCGACGCGCACCCCGGCAGGGGAGTTCGAGGGGGCCGACGAGGAGGAGATGCCCCTCGACCTTGTGTTGGTCCACCGGGCGGTACAGTTCCGGCCCTCCCAATGGAAGAAGCTGCGGGCACGCATTCGTGCAGGGAACGCTCCCCGCGAACTGCGCACAGCGAGCGTGCCGGAGAGGGATCTGCCGGCCGACACCCCCGAGATCGACTATGCGGCCCCCAGCAATCCGGAGCACAGGAACCTGCTACACCAGCACGTCCACGCCGAGACCCTGTTTCTGACCGGCAGCACGGCGGCGTTCAAGGAAGCCGCTCCGCATATATTCGCCGTCACGAAGGACGGGCCGCCTGCTGCTGCGACCGAGCTGTATATTTCAGGCGGATGCAACTACCACGTCTGCCGGAGCCTCTACCACTGGCCAGATCTGGATAGCCGCGGATGGGGACAATTCCATGTGGAGTTCTGCCCGTCGTGGTCGAGAGGAACAGCACAGCCGCAGATGTGAGGATCCCCAGGGCCGTGAGGCAGGCACTTGCGGGGCAGCTCAACCCGGCCCATCTGCCATGCGGAAGCCCCCTCGTCGCGCACACGACTACGGCCCAAAACGACCGTAGCGCAGGCGACTTCGACGCGTCAGGGCATCCGCAGTTCCCTGCACTCGGCAACGAATCCCCCGCTCACCCATGCACGCAACTTCGGAAACTGACAGTCGATCCTGCCACACGCCGCCGCTTGTCGATCTTGCTCGTGAATCAGTCGATAGATGAGCATGCCCCTTGACATGGCGTGCGTGCGGCATCGTCGGGGAGACCCGACGTGGGTGGCGGCTGGTGCAGATATGCGTGGTGTCCATTCTGGCGGTCTCGCTACGATCGGCCGTCCGTGGTCCGCCAGGGGACGGACCGGTTCACTCCGGGTATTGGAAGGGCGCATCCATGAGGCAGGCTCCGAAGCCGTCGGCAGGCAATCCCGAGCGGCTCGAACGGGGACATCCGTTCCGTCAGTGGAAGACCTGGAAGATACCCGGTACCACGTTCACCCTCACAGGCTATTCGCGTGCGAACGACAAGACGTTCTTCCACATCCCCGAGCTGCGGTGCAGTCTGGACGCGGGGCTTTGTGAAGGACGCCAGGTGGATACGGTACTGCTCACCCACACCCACCACGACCACGTAAAAGACCTGGACTTCCTCGCCTCCCGGGCGGGTACCGACATCTACCTGCCGGCCGGAGCCGTGCCCTACGTGGAGTCCTTTCTGCGGGCGTCGGCGGAGCTGAACCACGGGGCGGGGTACGACCCGGACCTTGCCGGCGGCTACCGGTTGCACGGGGTACGGCAGGGCGACGAGTTCACCTTCGGGCGGCGGGCACATCGTGTGCGGGTGGTGGAGTGCGAGCACAAGGTGCCCTGCGTGGGGTACGCCGTCTCCGAGGTCGGCAAGGCGCTGCGGCCCGAGTACGAGGAGCTGCGCCGCTTGCTGGTCGAGGAGGGGCGGGGCGGGGAGTTCGGGCGGATCGTGGCGCAGCGACGCAGGGAAGGTACCGAGGTCGAACAGGAGGTGCTGCGGCCGCTGTTCGCTTTCCTCGGCGATACCCACGTCAGCGTGTTCGAACGGAACCCCTGGTTGTTCACGTATCCGGTGATCGTCACCGAGTGCACATTCCTCCACGACAGCGAGCTGGAGCGGGCGGATCGGGTCGGGCACACCGTCTGGAGCCGCCTCCGCCCCGTGGTCGAGGCGCATCCCGAGACCCTGTTCGTCCTGACCCATTTCAGCCTGCGCCACTCGGAGCAGGACATCCTCGACTTCTTCGGGAGGGAGGGCAGGGGTTCCGGCGACGGGCGCCTGGACAACGTGGTGCTGTGGGTGCACCCCGAGAGCCTGCTCCCCGAACAGCACCAGCACAGCAGCACGTAACCGTGAAGGGCCTGCCGAAGGAGGACGCCTCACAAGGCGGCGCGATGTAGCGACATGACGTCCACGAGAGGGAGGTGGACCATCTGGTCTTCTCATCCTTGTTGCTACACAGACCGTGTCCCCCGCAGGTCGTGTCGCATTACCTGGGGCCTGGCCTCTGCGCCCGCCTCTGCACTTCACCCCGTGACTTAGATGCGCGCCGGGAAGGGCGCCTGACAGGTGAAGTGCCTGGTCAGGCGCCCTTTTTGGCGTCTAGAAGAAGCCCAGTTTCTTCGGCGAGTATGAGACGAGGAGGTTCTTCGTCTGCTGGTAGTGATCCAGCATCATCTTGTGCGTCTCACGGCCGATGCCGGACTGCTTGTAGCCGCCGAAGGCCGCGTGCGCCGGGTACGCGTGGTAGCAGTTCGTCCAGACCCGGCCCGCCTGGATCGCCCGGCCGGCGCGGTATGCCTGGTTGACGTCGCGCGTCCAGACACCGGCACCGAGGCCGTACAGGGTGTCGTTCGCCGTCTTGATCGCGTCGTCGAAGTCGGCGAACGAGGTGACTGCGACGACCGGACCGAAGATCTCCTCCTGGAAGACACGCATCCGGTTGTCGCCCTCGAAGATCGTCGGCTGTACGTAGTAGCCGCCCGCCAGTTCGCCGTCGTACTCGATGCGCCGGCCGCCCGTGAGGATCTTCGCGCCTTCCTGCTGGCCGATGTCCAGGTACGAAAGGATCTTCTGCAACTGGTCGTTGGAGGCCTGCGCGCCGATCATCGTGTCCGTGTCGAGGGGGTGGCCCGGGACGATCGCCTCGGTACGGGCGATGCCGGCGTCCAGGAACTCGCTGTAGTGGCCGCGCTGGATCAGCGCCCGCGACGGGCACGTACACACCTCGCCCTGGTTGAGGGCGAACATCGTGAAGCCCTCCAGGGCCTTGTCCCGGAGGTCGTCGTCGGCCGACCAGATGTCGTCGAAGAAGATGTTCGGCGACTTGCCGCCCAGTTCCAGCGTGACGGGCCTGATGTTCTCCGCGGCGTACTGCATGATCAGCCGCCCCGTGGTGGTCTCGCCGGTGAACGCGACCTTCGCCACCCGCGGGCTCGACGCGAGGGGCTTGCCCGCCTCCACACCGAAGCCGTTGACGATGTTCACGACGCCCGGCGGCAGGAGGTCGGCGACGAGGCCCATCCAGTAGTGGATCGACGCGGGCGTCTGCTCGGCGGGCTTCAGCACCACCGCGTTGCCGGCGGCCAGGGCCGGGGCGAGCTTCCAAACGGCCATCAGGATGGGGAAGTTCCACGGGATGATCTGCGCGACGACGCCGAGCGGCTCGTGGAAGTGGTAGGCGACCGTGTCGTCGTCGAGTTCGCTGAGCGAGCCCTCCTGGGCGCGCAGCACACCGGCGAAGTACCGGAAGTGGTCGACGGCCAGCGGGATGTCGGCCGCCAGGGTCTCCCGGACCGGTTTGCCGTTCTCCCAGGTCTCCGCGACCGCGAGCTCCTCCAGATGGGTCTCCATCCGGTCGGCGATCCTCAGCAGGATGTTGGCCCGGACGTCCGGAGCCGTGCGCCCCCAGGCGGGCGCCGCCGCGTGCGCCGCGTCCAGGGCGCGCTCGACGTCCTCGGCGGTGCCGCGGGCGATCTCCGTGAACGCCTTGCCGTTGACGGGGCTCGGGTTCTCGAAGTACTGGCCGCGGGTGGGCGGTACGGACTCGCCGCCGATCCAGTGGTCGTAGCGGGACGCGTACGTGACGATCGCGCCCTCGGTGCCGGGCGCGGCGTAGCGGGTCATCTCGGAGGCCTCCCGGGGTCGCCGCCGTCCGCCGTCGGACGGCGCGTTCGACGCCGAACCTAGGGAGACGGACGTTGCAACCCCGTTGCGCTCGTCCCCTCTGTCCGGCCCCCCGCCCCTCGGCCCCTCGGCCCCTCGGCCCGCCGGCCCCCCGGCGACGGCCTCCGGCCCGGCGGCGGAGGGCCTGCCAGGGGTGCCGCCCCGGGTCAGTGGGGCTCGGTGGCGCCGGCTGCCTCGGCGGCGGTCTTCTCCTCCGGGCGGCCCGCCTCCGGTGCGTTCTCCTCCGGGGTGCAGACGACCTCGTCGCGCGGCGTGTAGTGGGTCGTGAAGTTCTCCCGGCCGACCTCGCGGCCGTCCTTGACGAAGTGGCGCCCCACGGCGACGTCGAAGCCCTCGAGCTGCGTCTGGACCTCGCACCCCGGGCCGCTGCCCTTGCGGGTCCCCGGCTCCTTGACGTTGGTTCGCGGTCCCTTGGTCGCGCGTACCTCGTCGTACTTCTTGGTGCCGAGGAACGAGATGGTGACCGAGGTGTCCGTGGACTCGGCCTTCACATAGACGGCGTTGCCCGAGTCGTTGAGCCAGCGCATGTCGAGCGTGCCCCACGCCACCGTGGCCTCGCGGCCCTCCGGATAGCGCTCGATGTAGAACGAGTGGGCCCCGTACTCCACCGGCTTGACGCCCGCGAAGAAGGCGGCGTTGAACATCGTCGTCGCGACGGCGGAGACGCCCCCGCCGGGGGACTTCACGTACCGACCGTCGTTGATCATGATGCCGTCGACGAAGCCGTTCTCCTTGGTGCGCTCCCCGACCGTGCCGTTGAAGCTCCACTCCTTGCCCGGCAGGACGACGGAGCCGTCGATGCGTTCCACGGCGCGGGCGATGTTGGTGACCCGGTAGGGCGCCGCGGGGAACTCGACGGTGAACGAGGAGACCTTCTCCTTGATGCCGAGGCGGCCGGCCGACTCGCCGGTGAACTCCGGCTGGACGGCCTTCGCCGGGATCTCGGCGGTGCGCGCCGCGCCCTCGCGGGTCAGCAGGGGGAGCACGGCCCTGCCGAGCGCCTGCTCCTCGACCTCGTGGCCGACCCGGGCCTCCTCGGTCACGACGACCCGGTCGCCGTCGAGCCCGAGTACCGCGTTCCGCGGACCCTGCGCGGCCTGGCGCACCTGACCGGAGACCTCGGGGTCGCCGAGCAGCCCCTTGGCGTCGAGGACGGGGTTGAGCCGGCCGCCGGCCCCGGGCTGCACGGTCAGATGGCGGCCGAGAGCCGAGGGACCGACGGTGACGGCCCTGCCGTCGAGGGTGAGCGTGACGGGGCCGGACATCGCGGGCCGGGCGAAGTCGTTCATGGCCCGCTCGGTCTCGGCGCGGTCGGTGCGCGGCGGCGTCCGCTTCACGGGCATCACGACGGGCGAGCGGTCCGCGCGCAGGTAGCCGTCCCGGAGCGCGTCCGGGGCACGGTCCTTCACCAGGGATGTGCCGGTGACCGGCGAGACGGCCGTCGCCTGGCCGTTCTCGAAGGATATGGCGCCGTCGCGCACCTTCCGCTCGGCGGCCGCGCCCATGCGCGCGACGGCGTCCCGGTTCTTCTCCTCGTCGACGCGCACCACGGGCTCGATGTCGCGGTTCTCCGCGCTGAAGAGCCTCCCGATGACGCTGACGGGGTCGAGCGACTCGTTCACGGCGCTCCCGGCGGTCGCCGCCGTGTCGACGGACAGACCGAGCGCGGCGGGATCGGCCTTCTCCACCCGGTCCCCGATCCTCAGCGTGAGAGGGGCGGCGAAGGTGCCCGCGAGTTCGCGGTCCAGGGTCCGCCGGGCCTCCGGCCGGCTCATCCCGCCTATGTCGACGCCCCGCACCCGGGTGCCGTCGGGGACGTCGCCGGCCGCCAGCCCCGCCGCGTACAGACCGCCTGCGGCGAGGACGACCGCCCCGCCCGCGATGGGCAGAGCGAACCGCCGGTTGCCCGTTGCGCGGGTTCCGCGTGCCATGAGACTCCCTCTCGGCGTCGGCCGGTCGCAACGGTGCCCCGGCGGGCCGCCGGTACAGCCCGGTGAACGTGGTCGGACTTACCACCATCCACTAAAACGGGCTAAAAACGACCTAAATGTGACTGTTTTCACGAACCACTCCTCGAGTGGTCCGGCCCTCGCCCGAGAGCCGGAAACCGCAGGTCAGGCCACGGGTACCACGGGGCGGTGACGAGGGAGGCGCGTTCCCGCCCTGGACCGCGTCCCGGACCCCGGCGCTCGCCTCGTGCGGGCCCCGAGCGGAACGGCGCTCACCTCGGCGAGGCGGTCGTAACCGTCCTCGGCCGGGCCCACCTCGCGGGCGCCGAGGCAGTCCTCCAGCCGCCGGGTGTTCCGGAGCCCGGTGGTCGGGACGTACGAGGTCGTCGCCCGGGCGGCGCGCTCCGTCGGTCAGGCGACCGACACCTGAGCGGGTGAGGCCCCGTCTCCTCCGCGATCGCGAGGACGGTGTCGGCGCCCGCCGTCTTCCGGTCGCTGGACTCGGTGTGGACGAGCGTCGTCAGTCGCTGAGCCGGTCCTCGGTGCCCCGCCGGTGCTTCCCGGGCAGGAGCCCTCCGCCCAGGGGCGACCGCAGGGCGGTGCCGAGGTCCGGCGCCTCGGTCATCGGCAGCAGTTCACGGTCGGCCGTGCGCTCCGCCGGCCAGGCTGTACTCGACCCGGACGCCGGCGACCGGCGCCCGGTTCTTCAGGTACGGGGGCATCGCCGCGCGGGAGGGCGTGGGCGTACGTCCCCCTGCCGCGGCCGGCCGGTGGAGCCCACGGACGAGGCCGTGCCCGACGCCGTCACCACCGCCCCCCGAAGCCGGCACGCGCCCCGTTCCCGTACTCGCGGTCCAGAGCGCTGGCCCGTGCTTGCGCCGCGGCGCGCCGGCCCTCGGGGAGTACGGCGGCCAGGGCCCGCCACGCGGGGAGGTCGCCCTCGCCCCACGGGCTGTAGGCCCAGTCCGCCAGCAGGCCCGGGTCGCCGCGGGCGATCAGGGCGGTGCGCAGCTGGTCCCGCAGCTGCTCGCGGAGCCGGGCGACTCCCGGCGCCCGCGAAGCGGGCAGCAGCGGCCCGGTGTACTCGCCGAGCGCCGCCGCGACCGCGCCCGACGCGAGCCGGCGCCCCACCGTGCCGAAGTCGGTGTCGACCGGCACGGCCAGCCGGTACGGCCGGGACCCCAGCAGCCGAGGGCCCAGCAGAGCGCGCAGCCGGGACATCTCGGCCCGCAGCGTGACCGGGGTGATGTGCTCGTCCTCGTAGAGCTCCAGCAGCAGCTCGTCGCCGCTCAGCCCCTCCGGGCGGTGGGCGAGGACCACGACGATCTCGCTGTGCCGCCGGCTGAGCCGCAGCTTGCGGCCCTCCGCGACCAGCAGGGCCTCGTCCCGGCCCAGCGCCGTCAACTGCGCCGCGTCGCCTGAGGGCCGCGGCGACAGGAGCGCCAGCTGCGACTCGGCGGCCCGCGCCACCGCTCCGACGAACGCCAGGCTGTGGGGATGCGCCAGACGGTTCCCGCCGGTGATGTCCACCGCGCCCAGCAACCGGCCGCTGTGCGGGTCGTGGACCGGGGCCGCTGCGCACGTCCACTCCTGCACCGGGCGCTGGAAGTGCTCCGCCGAGAACACCTGCACCGGCCGGTCGACCGTGAGTGCCGTGCCCGGCGCGTTCGTCCCCGCCACCGCCTCCGCCCAGCGCGCCCCTTCCACGAAGTTCATCCGCCCGGCCCGCTCCCGCGCCCCGCGGTGTCCCTCGACCCACAGCAGCCTGGCCTGTGCGTCGCAGACCGCCACCAGGTGCTCGCCGTCGACGGCGTACGCACCCGTCAGCTCCCGGATCACCGGCATCACGCGCGACAGCGGATGCCCCTCGCGGTAGACGGCCAGTTCGTCGTCGCCCAGTTCCACGCTCGCCCGGCCCTCCGGGGCGACCCTGGCCCGCGCGGAGCGCCGCCACGACTCGGCCACCACGGGCCGTACGCCCGCCTCCACCCGGCCGGCCGTCGTGAAGTGCTCGTACGCCCGGCGCAGCACATCGACGCGCCGCCCGGCGTCGCCCCCGGGCTCCAGCGCCACCCATGGGTCCGTCAACTCGGCCTCCCGGTCCGCGTCCGTGCCCATCGTCGTGCGGCCCGGCGCCCCCGACAAGGGCCACGCACCGACGGCGCACCGTCACGGCTCCCCGGCGCCCCCTGCGCACGAGGCGGGCCCGGTCCTCGGCGCGGCGCAGGTGCGCCGCCGCACGCGCGAGGATGTCTTCCGGGACGGGCCCGCCGTCCAGTACGGCCAGTCCCGCCGCGCCGCCGTACCGCCAGGCACGTACGGCGACTTCGAAGCCCGCCCGACCCCGGCCGCGAGCCGCTCGGCGACCGCCTGCGGAAGACCGTCGCGGCCAGGATCACCGCGTCCTGCCCCACCGACAGCCCGGCGGTGAGTCCGGCCGTGACCCTCGCCGTTGCAGCCGCGTACGCGTCCGTGGGGCCGACCGCGGAACCGGCCGGGGCGCCCGTCCCGAGGTCCCGCCGCCCACGGCCCGCGGACAGCGCCTCCGCCGGCATCCGCCGCGCCCGTACTGGCCGCGTCCGCGGCCAGGAACTCCAGTGCCTCCGGGTCGGCAACGACAGCCGTGCGCCCGCGTCATGACCGGCCGCCACCTCCTGCGCCCGGGTACGAGCCTCGGGCAGGTGCTGCGGCTTCTCCGCGGCGAACGCCCCGGAGCCTGCGGCGAGCGGGGCGGCGGGAGTCCGCGGCAGTGCGTCCGCCACGGCGTCGAGGAAGGCCCGCAGCTGCCGCTCGGGTCCGGGAGGCAGCACCGGTGAGGCGCCGGCGTCGACGGGGACGGCGTGTGCGGTCGGCGGCGTCGATGCGGCGAGGCCGCGTCCCGGTCCATGTCCTCGGCGGTCAGCGGTCCGACGCGCCAGGCGTCGTTGCCGCTCGCGCCGAGGCGTCCGACTCCGCGAATCCGCCGCCGGGACAGGCCGCGTGAGCCGTCTTCCCGCACCACGAACCACAGTGATCGGAACGTACCGCTGACCCCGGACGCCCTGGGCACCGTCGGAAGCAAGGTGATCGAAAAGGGATTGCGGACGGGGCCGCGCTTGGATAGACGTTACGGCGGAAGCCCCACCACAAGGGTGAGGGACCACGACAGCGAGAGGAGGGATAAGCCCATGATCCCCATGATCACCGCGCTTGTGTCCTCCCGGGGCGCGGACCGCGTCTGACCCCGGTGCGGACGGGCGCCTTCAACGGAGCGTGCCTTGACCGTGAAAATGAACAACCTGACCATGCGTCCGATCACCGGACGCGAAGAACTCGACCTGTTCTCCCAACTGCCTTACATCCTCGACGAGGAACTGGCCGACGACCTGGCCACCGCCCGTCGACGTCCGGAATGGATGTGGGTCGCCCTGCGCGGTGACCGCCTGCTGGCCAGGGCAGCCTGGTGGTGCCGGCCGGGTAGTGACGCGCCGCTCATCCTGGATGTCCTCGACATCGACGACAGCGCCTCGGCTCCCGGTCGCGTGGACACCGGGGTGCGACTGCTGCGCACAGCGATGGCCGCGACCCTCCCCAACGGTTCGCGTCCTCCTGAGTACAGCCGTTTCGTCCCGCCAGACTGGCGTGAGAACGCGGTAACCAGGCAAGTCATCGAGGATCGCATGACGGTACTGGAACGAACTGGTGCCCGGCTGTTCGTCGAACGGCTGCGTCTGGAATGGCGTCCGGAATCGCCAGTTCCTGATCCCGGTGGGCGCCTCGCGTTCCGGCCGGTCCACGATGCCAAGGAACTCGTGGCGCTGATGGCCTCGGTTATGGACGGGACGCTGGACGCACATGGCCGTGACGACCTGACCCGGATGTCCGCCCAAGAGGCGGCCGTCAAGCATTACGAGGACGAACTGGCGCGCTACACCAGCCCACGAGACTGGTGGCGGATCGCAACGCTGCCTCATGGAGAACCAGTGGGGTTCGTCGTCCCGGCCCACAACGGCTACAACGCGATCATCGCCTACATCGCGGTCCTCCCCGCGCACCGCGGCAATGGCTACATCGACGACCTTCTCGCCGAGGGCACCCGCGTCCTTGCCGAGCAAGACGTCCCCCGCATCCGCGCGTCCACAGACCTGGGCAACGTCCCGATGGCGAATGCCTTCCGGCGCGCTGGATACGCCAACTTCGAACGCGAGATCAACATGACCTGGAACTGACCGAGGCGCGGGGGCTCCCACAACGGCGCCCCCGCCCATCGTGGAAGCATTGGCTGAACAGGGCGTGACGGTGCTGGTCAAGGCCGACGCCGAGAGGATGGCGGAGAGGCGCAAGGCGTGGACCTTCGTAGCCAGCGGGGCCCCGTTGCGTGAGGACGTCCTGGTTCGAACCGATGCCGCTTCGGTGGAGCAACGCCTCGCAGCGTGCTCGCCCCGTCTGCGTGAGCTGGGCTTTTCGTTTCCCGAGCAGGGGTGTTCACGAGTGGGCCCGACCAGGAGGGACAGAAGCGGTCGTAGATCGTTTCTCGGTTACCCGAAGATCGTTTCCCTCTGATGGCGCGGCCGTTCGAATGGAGTGGAGTCAGGGTGGCTGCGCAAGGCAGAGTGGGACGGTGAGTGAACTGTGGGCGCACACCCTGACGTGGGCAGATGTGGATCCGGCTCGACATCCGTTCGAGATGGACGCCGATGCTGCGGAGGAGTTGGTGGGCCTTGTCGCGCCGTTGCTGCCCAGCTCTGAAGTCGCTCGCGAGGATCGCTGGCGTTCGTTGTATCCCATCACCGAGTTCCTGACGGGCCGGTACGGCCGATGGGCCTGCGGATGGAACTGGTCGGTCGGTGAGGGTGACGTCGACGGGGGCGTCGTCGAGGTGTGGTGCTGTGCGTCCGACTCTGTGACGACCCCGGATGCGACCGCCCCGCTGGTCGTTGAGGCCCTTCGGGAATGGCGTGGTTGGCTGGAGGACCTGGCGGAGCGGTTCGCGGCCTTGGCTCCACCGGACAATACCCCGGTGACTTCGACGGACCTCTGGTACTGGGAGCGAGCGTGCACGCGCCTGGTCACCGTGGTGGCTGACCGCACCCAGGCCGAGAGCGGATGGTACGGGCATTGCATGCAAGCCCTCCGGTGGTTTCTCGCCTACAACGGCATCGATGAGGGCCAGGCCCAGAAGATCGTCAAGATCGCGGTCGGCGGCCAGTTCGGCAGTTGGATCGCACCTTCCTACGCCGTCACTGCGTCCAGGCGCGCGCCGTCGCTGAGGACGCACCAGCGAGCATCCGCCGCGCCGGTCTGCGCCCGACGCATTGGCCCGCAGTGCTGATCTCACGAGGCCGGATCGACGAGCTAATGGGAAAGATCGCCGCTCTCGAGCCGCTCGACGAACGCCGCAGGGCCACTGGGAGGGTCCCACCACTCGATCGCGGAACTGCTGGAAGGCGTGCCGGCCCGACGTCTGCCCCGGAGTGATCAGGTCCCCTTCGGAGCAGTCGAGCGCCTTGCACCGCAGAGCCTCGGCAAGACGGAGGACGGGCGTCAGCACGTCGTCGCCGGAGCCCCGGATGTGGAGCATGACGGAGTCCACCGGGTCTTCTGAGCCGATGCTGAGCTCGATGGACCACGTGGGGCCGGAAAGCTCACCCCACGCGGGATCCGAGAGATCGGCATCGGGAACGGCCTCGGTGACAGCCGCGAGTACGTCGTCTCGCCGGCCGCGCGGGTTCGGGGCGGGGCTGGTTCCTGCACCACCACCCCCGCCGCCCCGGCTGCCCCCCAGGGCCGGGGCGCGTGCTCCGGAACGGGGAGGAGCGGCTTCCCGGGGCCCGGAGGACGCCATGGTCGCCCGAGGGAACCGACGGGGCCGTGGACGCGTTGTCACATCAGGGAGCGGCGGCCCGTGGGCCGCGAAGGAGGCTGCGAGGACTATGTCGACAGGTGCGAAGATCGCCGTCGGGGGAGTGGCCATCGGCCTTCTCCTGATCCCGCTGATCGGATTCTGGATGTCGCTGCTGGTGATCGTCGGAGTGCCCGCCGTGGCGTACTTCGCGCTCGACCCCTCGCAGCGCCGCCGGCTCCGCCGGATCAACAACCGCAAGCAGATCGGGCGCTGAACGGCCGGGCTCGCCGCGTGCCGGCGCGGGAGACCGGGCACCGGCGCCCACCGGCCTCGATGTCGGGCGGGCCCCGGTGCTGCAGGGCGGGCGGCACCCCTGAGGGGTTACGTGTTCCGGCCGCCGCCAGTCCCGCCTGGTCGGCCATGTCGGTGTACGGCGTTCCCGCGAGCCCGGCCGTCGTCAGATCCCCGAGACAGTCCGATCGCTGGTGCGCGGCGCCGGGCACGTCGAGCCGGTCCTGACCGTCGCAGTGGCCGGACGCTGTCCCGGCCCGTGCCGGGCCGACGCCGGCGATGGACATCGAGGCGAGTGCCAGGAGCAGCGTGGCGAGTACCGGTGCTCTCCTGGACGTACGGGACGGACGCATGGCTGCGGCCTCCGAGCCGACGGCGGAAGGGTGGGTGCGCCACCCCGGCGTGCGGTCGGCATCGTGGCCCGGCCATAGGCGCGGCCCACACCTCGGGCACCTCGGCTGTGTGGGCCGGCTCCTCGGGAGCTCCGCCCGTGGGCCGGCTCGTGACCGCCTTTCCGTACGGCCCCTCCTCAGGCCGGCCGTACCGCCATCCTGTCCAGGGCCTCCAGCAGCCCGGGCAGTTCGGCGCCACGGCCCACCGGCAGTACCTCTCCGGGCTCCTCGTCCAGCAGCACGAAGGCGATGTCGTCGGTCCTGGCCACCAGCGACCAGCCGGGCCCGTCCGCCCTCAGCATCCGCGCACCGTCCGGCGCGAAGCTCGACCTCACCCGCCCGAGCGGCGGCGCGTCGTCGACATAGGCGTGGAGCTCCTTGAGCACCCGCCGCACCCCCTCGTGCGGCGTCGCACGCTCCTCCTCCGGGGCGTCCGGCTGCGCGAACGTGATCTGCTCGGCCACCTGCCCGCGCCACACGGCCCACTGCAGCGCGACCTCGTCCGCGCCGAGCCGCCGCTGCGCGGGACCCCACCCACTCGTGTCGGGCGGGCACAGCGGCGGGCCTCCCGCCTCCTCCTCGCCGGGGTCGTGGGGCGCGGGCACGCCCGGCGCGGCCGTGGCGACGGCCAGCGGCCAGCCGGGCAGCGCGGCGATCACCGAGCGGTCACTGGGCGAGAGGTCGTACTCCATCCCGCAGTCCCACGACGCGATCGCCACGGCCACCAGGGACACGTCGTCGATCACGACCGTCCAGCGGGCGCCCGCTGCGTCCTGCCCGAGGACCAGCCCGTAGCCGCCGCCCCAGGGTTCGAGCGCCAGGGCCGCGCACGCCGCGGGGTAGTCGTCGCCGAGGACGCTGGGGAACTGCGCGGGTGTGAGCAGCTGCGCAGTCAGCACAAAGAGCGCGTCGTCGTCGGCCGCTTCGTCTGTCCCGGCCACGGCATCCTCCCCATCGGATCGTTCGTCGGCGCACCTTAACCATTGGGTAACCCCGGCGTCGAGGGTTCGCGGCAGGAAACTGGGGCGACACCTTCCGCCCCCGGCCCCCGGGGAGCGGGTCCCGCCGAACCGGCACGGGCCCCGCCCCTCTGCGGCGGGGCCCGTGCCGTCAGGCGACCGGCAGGCCGAGCAGACTGCGGGCCACCGTCCGGGGCGACTCGTCGCGCTCGCGCGCCAGGGCGATCACGGCCCGGCAGGCCAGCTCGTTCACCCCGAACGACAGCGCCTCGGGCGACACCCAGCCCGACGCCTCCTCGATTCCCTGCTGGTCGTCCTCGGCGCACGCGGAGACGTACGCCGCCGCGGCCTCGAAGAGATTCGGCTGACGCTGCCGGACGACCTTCGCCGGCGGTCTACCAGCACCGTCCGCGCCGTCGCCCGTCTTCCGCGCCGCGAGCCTGCGGATTCCGCTCATGACCTTGTCGAACACCCTGGCCCCCTTCCACCGCACCGTCACTCCTCCGGTGTACCCCGCCGGTATGACAAGTCTTCCTGCGCTCTTGCGGGGGCGTCTGCACCAGGTGCCCTCCCACGGACGGGTGGACGGCTTCCCGGAGCGGACCGGGCCGCTGCGCTCGACCGCCGTCGCTGCCGCCGCCTGCGGAAGGACGGCTGCGCCGGATCGCCGGCTGCCGCGGCGGAACGGACCGCACGCCCGGTGTGTGGACGGACCACTCGGGTGCCGGGTCAGTCCTCCCTGACCGCCAGCGCGAGGAAACGCTCCTCCTCATCGCGGCGCGAGACCAGCCGCCAGCCCGAACCGGCCGGCAGTGGGCGGAGGTTGGACTCGGCGCGCAGGTCGTCTGACGTCAGCCGGCGCTTCTGGCGGACCGCCAGTGCTGCCCGGCCGATGCGCGAGACGTCCGCCCTGCCGCACCGCCCTGGCGCACCACCCTGGCCAGTTCACGCAGGTCGCCGACAGGATTCGGCAGGTGCGCGACCAGCCCGGAGGCGGACACCGCGTCGATCGACGCGGTGCGCAGCGGCAGCCGTGCCGCGTCCGCCTGGAGCAGCGTGGCATCGCGGTCGCGTCCGGCGCCGACCGCCGCCTGCAGCATCTCGAGGGTCAGCTCGGCGCCGATGACCGTACCGGCCGGACCCACCGCCTCGCGCAGGACGGGCAGCGCGCGTCCCGTGCCGCAGCCGGCGGCCAGGACCGCGTCGCCGGGGGCCGGATCCAGTGCCGCGACCCCCGCGACGAACGCGGGCCCGCCGTCGGGAAACCGGACCTCCCGGTCGGCGGCCCGGGCGCCGAAGAACTCGTGCACATGCATGTGGTCGTCGGTCATGCGCCCATGATTCCGCAGTCCCGGGCATACTCGCCGATCACCACCGGAACAGACGTGTGGTGCACACGTTCGACCTCGGCACGATCGTGCCTGAAACATCGGCTGTCATATTCCAGCAGCTTTCGAAATGCGCCACCGCCACACGCTCCCATCGGGACTACCGTCCCTGAGCCATGGGACACCTGGACCACGCCACACTCGGCTGGCTGACCCCCGTGCTGTCGTACGCGATGGCCTGCATCGGCGCCGCCCTCGGGCTGCGGTGCACCGTGCGCGCACTCGACGCGACCGGCCGCTCCCGCCGCAACTGGCTGCTCACGGCGGCCTCCGCCATCGGCACCGGCATCTGGACGATGCACTTCGTCGCGATGCTCGGATTCGGTGTCACCGGCACCGACATCCGCTACAACGTCCCGCTCACCATCCTCAGCCTGGCCGTCGCCATGGCCGTCGTCGGCGTGGGGGTCTTCGCCGTCGGCCACAGCCGCGACCGGGTCCGCGCCCTGCTCCTGGGCGGGCTGACCACCGGACTGGGTGTCGCCAGCATGCACTACCTCGGCATGGCGGCCCTCCGGCTGCACGGCGACGTCACCTATGACCCGCTGCTCGTCGCCCTCTCCGTCGCCATCGCCGTGGCCGCCGCGACCGCCGCCCTGTGGGCCGCGCTCAACATCAGGTCGCCGCGCGCGGTCGCCGTCGCCTCCCTCGTCATGGGCGCGGCCGTCAGCAGCATGCACTACACCGGCATGCTCGCCGTGAGCGTGAACGTCGCGCCCTCGGCCGCGGTGCTGCCCGGGGCCACGACGATGCAGTTCATCTTCCCCCTGGCCGTCGGCCTCGGCTCGTACCTCTTCCTCACCTCCGCCTTCGTCGCCCTGACTCCGACGGCACACGAACGAGCCGCCTACGCCTCGGCCGAGCGGACCTCCGAGCCCACAGAGCCCACCGAGACCACCGAGCCCCAGGTGGCCGCACCGGCGCCGACCATGTCGTAGGGCGCCCCCGCCCCGGTACGTCCCGGGCCGGTCCGCCGTCGCGGACCTACCGCCCGCCCCGCACGGCCGTCGCACCGCATCCCACACCCCGTACCCGGAACGAGGAGGCCATGCGCACACCTCGCAGCAAGCCCGGTGCCGAGACGCCGCCCCCGCGACCAGCGACGGCAGTCGGCGCTCTGCCCGTCCGCGGGCGCCGTGCCCACGCAGGGCCGCCTGCGGACGAGCGGGCCGGCCCCGGCTCCGCCCACGGACCGGCCGACGCACGCGGGCAGGCACCGCGCCCGGGGGAGCGCCGACGGCTGCGCCCCCGGACCGTACGCGCCAAGATCATCTCCCTGCTGATGGTCCCGGTGGTCTCCCTGCTGGTCCTCTGGGGGTTCGCCACCGTCACCACCGCGCAGGACATCGCGCGGCTCCGGCAGCTCCAGGACGTCGAGGACCGCGTCCGCGCACCCGTCGCGGAGACCGTGGGCGCGCTCCAGGCCGAACGGCGTGCAGCCCTCCGGCAGATCGCCGCGCCCGACGGCCCGCGCGCCGCCGAACTCCGGCAGCAGGCCAGGGCCACCGACGCCGCGCTCGCCGATCTGTCCCTCGACCCGTCCCACACCGTCGCCGACGGGGGTGTTCTGCCCCGTGACGTCGCCGGGCGGCTGGCCGCGTTCGTCGCCCAGGGCCGCGGACTCGCCGCCCTCCGCGTATCGGTGCTCGACGGCAGCACCGACTGGGACAGCGCCTACCAGCAGTACACGACGGCCATCGGCACCGGCTTCGGCGTCGTCGGCGCCCTCGCCGGCGTCCAGGACCCCGGCACGGGCTCGGACGCCCGGGTGCGACTCGAATTCGCCCGGGCCGGCGAGATGCTCGCCCGCGAGGACGCACTGCTCACCGCCGCCCGGTCCGCCAGGTCGTTCACCGCCGACAGGCTGCGGCGGTTCACCGGCGCCGTGGAGACCCGTCGTGCGCTCACCGAGTCCGCCGTCGCCGACCTGCGGCCGCGTGAGCGGGCCGCCTGGCGCGAACTCGCGGCGCGGAGCGCTTACCGCGATCTCCTGTCCGCCGAGGACGCCACCGCCGCCGCCCCTGCGGGACGCCGCGCGGCCTCGGCCGTGCCCGTCACCACCTGGGACACCGCCCACGAGGCGGTCCGCGCCGGGATGCGGGACATCGAGGCGAACGCCCGGCGCGGCGCGGCGGACCGGGCCGACCCGGTCGGACAGGGCATGTTCACCGCCGCCGGCGCCGCGGTCCTCCTCGGCCTGGCCGCGGTGGCCGCCTCCCTCGTCATCTCCGTACGCATCGGCCGCGCCCTCGTCGTCGAACTCGTCACTCTCCGCAACACGGCCCTGGAGATCGCCCGTCACAAACTGCCCCGCGCCATGCGCCGACTCCGGTCCGGCGAGGCCATCGACGTCCGGGCCGAGGCGCCGCCGGGGCCGCCGCCGCAGGACGAGATCGCCGAGGTCGGCGAGGCGCTGTCGACCGTCCACCGCGCCGCCCTCAGCGCTGCCGTCGAGCGCGCCGAACTCAGCCGCGGCATCTCCGGTGTGTTCGTCAACCTGGCTCGCCGCAGCCAGGTCCTGGTCCACCGGCAGCTCACCCTGCTCGACAGCATGGAACGCCGGGCCGAGGACCCGAGCGAGCTCGGAGACCTCTTCCGCCTCGACCATCTGACGACCCGTATGCGCCGCCATGCGGAAAGCCTGATCATCCTGTCCGGCGCGGCACCGGGCCGGGCCTGGCGGGTGCCCGTGCCGCTCACCAACGTCGTCCGCGCCGCCGTGTCCGAGGTCGAGGACTACGCGCGGGTCGAGGTACGGCAGCTGCCCGAGGCCGCGGTGGCCGGGGCGGCGGTCGCCGACCTCACTCACCTGCTCGCCGAACTCGTCGAGAACGCGGCACAGTTCTCTCCCCCGCACACCAAGGTCAGGGTCAGCGGCGAGCCCGTCGGGAACGGCTACGCACTGGAGATCGAGGACCGGGGACTGGGCATGGGCAGGGAGGCCCTCGCGGATGCCAACCGCCGTATCGAGCAGTCCGAGGCGCTCGACCTCTTCGACAGCGATCGGCTGGGCCTCTTCGTCGTCAGCCGGCTGTCGGCGCGGCACGACATCAAGGTGAAGCTGCGGACCTCGCCGTACGGAGGGACCACCGCGGTCGTCCTGCTCCCCACCGCCCTGCTGCAGAGGGGTGGGCCGGCAGGCGCCGCCCCGCCGTCGCCCGGGCGCCACGAGTCCGAACCCGGCACAACGCCGCGGCCCGTGACGCACTCCGCCCCCTTCGCCGTGCCGGACGCCGCACCGCGTCCGGCATCCCACGACGACCAGTCGCAGACGGCCCGGCCCGGCCGGCAGGGCACCGAAGCCCGGTCCCGGGGAGCGGCCCCGCCGCCGCCCGGGGTCATCGCCCTACGGCTGCGCGACCGTGCCCCGTCACCACCTCCCGAGGGCCCCCACGCGGGACGACCCGGCGTCCGGCCGCCGGCACAGGGCGACGCCGCCCGCGGAGACCACCCCACTCCCGAGGACGCGGGCGGCCTGCCGCGCCGCGTGAGGCAGGCCAACCTCGTCCCGCAGTTGCGCGAGGCGGCGCGGCCCGAACAGCCGGACCCGGCCGAACAGGCCTCGTACGAGGCACCGGAACGCACCCCGGAACAGGTCAGGGACCGGATGACCGCCTACCGCGCCGGCTGGGCACGCGGTGGTGGCGCCGCCCCGGGCAGTCCCACCCACCGCAGCGCTCACAGCAGTGAAGGAGACCACGCATGATCGACCACGAGAGGACCCTCCACCCCCGCTCCGGAGAACTCGACTGGCTGCTCGACGACCTGGTGCTGCGGGTGGGCGAGGTCCGCCACGCGGTCGTGCTCTCCAGCGACGGTCTCGCCGTGGGCGCGTCCGGCGGCCTCACCCGGGAGGACGCCGAGCATCTCGCGGCCGTGTCCTCCGGATTCCACAGCCTCGCCAAAGGCACGGGACGCCACTTCCGCACCGGAGGGGTCCGGCAGACGATGGTCGAGATGGACGACGGGTTCCTCTTCGTCGCCGCCGCCGGGGACGGCTCCTGCCTCGCCGTCCTCAGCTCCGTCAGCGCCGACGTGGGCCTGATCGCCTACGAGATGGCGCGGCTCGTGAAGCGCGTCGGCGAGCACCTCGGCACCCCGCCGCGCATGTCCGCGACCCCGCCCGCCGCCGGCTGACCCGCAGGGAGGCTCGACCGACATGAACGACGACGCCGACGGCGGCCCGGATCTCCGGGGCAGCCGCTGGTACGACGCCGAGGCGGGCCCGCTCGTCCGCCCGTACGCCATGACCGGAGGCCGCACGGAGCCGGGACCGAACTCCGGGCGCCTCGACCTCATCGCGCTCGTCGACGCCGCCGCCGAGGCGGCGGACAAGGCCGCGGAGTGCCTGCTCGGGCCCGAGCACCGGGCACTCCTGGACCTCTGCCGCACCGAGACCCAGTCGGTCGCGGAGCTCGCGGCGGACGCCGACCTGCCCGTCGGAGTCGTGCGGGTGCTCGTCGGCGATCTGCTGGAGGGCGGGCACGTCACGGTCTCCATGCCCGTTCCGCCCGCGCAACTCCCGGACGAAAGGATTCTGCGGGAGGTGATCGACGGCCTCAGAGCCCTCTGAGACATCCACCGCGGACCGGAGGTCGGGAGGGTGCGGACCGCGAATCGGGAGGGGGTGGGGGCCGGGAATCGCAGCGGTGTGGCCGGGAGCCGGAGGCCGCGGAGGCAACGAGGACCGACCGCAGGTCCGGGTGGAGCACACCGGGTGTCGCCCTCCGGGGCACACTGGTGGCGTCGTTCCCCGCAAGGCCCGCCCGTCCGTCCCCGTGTCCGCGCCGGTACCGGCCGGCGTGGTACCGGCGCCACCCTTACCGCCGGCGCACTCCCGCGCCGTCGCCGACGCCGAGGAGCAACGTGTCCGTTCCGATCATCCTCGACTGCGATCCCGGGCACGACGACGCCGTCGCCATCCTCCTCGCCGCCGGGGATCCCACGATCGACCTGCTCGCCATCACCACGGTCGCCGGCAACCAGGTGCTGGAGAAGACGACGCTCAACGCCCGTCGCATCTGCACCGCCGCGGGCATCACCGACGTGCCCGTCGCCGCCGGCTGTGCCCGGCCCCTCGTCCGGGAACTCCACGTCGCGGACGACGTCCACGGCGAGTCGGGCATGGACGGGCCGAGCTTCCGCGAACCGACCGTCGGCACCGTGCCCGAGCACGCCGTCGACCTCATGCACCGGCTGCTGACCCGGCATCCGGAGCCCGTCACGCTCGTCCCCACCGCCCCGCTGACCAATATCGCCCTGCTCCTCACCCGCCATCCCGACGCGGCGGAGCACATCCGCGAGATCGTGCTCATGGGCGGCTCGACGGAACGTGGAAACCGCACCCCCGCCGCCGAGTTCAACATGTACGTCGACCCGGAGGCCGCCGACATCGTCTTCCGCAGCGGGCTGCCCGTGACCATGTGCGGGCTCAACGTCTCCCATCAGGCACTCGTCACCCCCGACGTGCTGGCACGGTTGGAGGGTCTCGGCACGGACCTCGGACGCATCTGCGCGGAGCTGATGACGTTCTTCGCCGCCGCCTACCGGCGGCTTTGGGGGTTTCCGGCGCCTCCCCTGCACGATCCGGTGGCGGTGGCCCGGGTCATCGACCCGGAGATCGTGGACTGTGTCGACGCGAGCGTCGCCGTCGAACTCCGCGGGGAGTTCACGCGCGGGGCGACCGTCGTGGATCTGCACCGCTACCTCGACCGGCCGGTCAACGCCCGTGTCGCGGTGGGCCTCGACCAGGAGAGGTTCTGGGACCGCGTCGTCGGTGCCGTCGACAGGCTCGGACGGCGGGCGGCCGGCTCGGCGGGCGCGGGACCGGACGGCCCGCGCACGGAGGACGGCCCGGCATGAACTGCGGGGCGCCCGCCGTCACCCGCCGTCCGTGCGGAGGTTCGCCGGGGGCGGGGCGCCGGGGCGGAGGCCCCGGGATGGGATGCCGGTCGGCCCCGCCGCCACCCCCTCGCGAGCACACGGAGACCACCTGGGTGAGAGCTCAAGCCATGGGCAGCCAGGCGCATACCGGCTCCTCCCGCAGCGCGGTTCGCTCCGGCCCGTCGCCGAGCCGGGCCAGCCGTGCGAAGGCGGCCGCCGTGTCCGGGGCGTCGTCGTGGGGACGCCTGCCGCGCTCGTGCGTCTGCTTGCTCACTCTCAGCTCCTCGCGGGGTGCTGACGGTGCCTGTCGCCCGGAGCCGAAGGCGCCTGGGGCGCGCAGGGCACGCAAGGGCTCCGAAGCACGTGTGAGCGCCTGCCCGGGGCCCTCCCGGCAAACGCCCGCAGAAGGGCGGGGCCGGACACGAACGGCCTCCCGGATGGGGAAGACTGGACGGTGGCATCCCGTTCGCACCACGGAAACGGAAGAGGCAGGGCTCAGTGACCGAAGCGCACCAGGACGCGGCACCCCCTCCCGGCACCTCGGCGCTGCGGGCCGACTGCGGTGACTGCTTCGCCCTCTGCTGCGTGGTGCTGCCCTTCTCCGCCTCGGCCGACTTCGCCGTCGACAAACCCGCGGGCCGGCCCTGCGGCAACCTTCGCGACGATTTCCGCTGCGGCATCCACACCCGGCTCCGGGACAGCGGATTCCCCGGCTGCACCGTGTACGACTGCTTCGGCGCGGGCCAGAAGGTCTCCCAGGTGACGTTCGAGGGACGGAGCTGGCGATCGGCCCCGGGCAGCGCCCGGCAGATGTTCGACGTCTTCCCCGTGATGCGCCAACTGCACGAACTGCTGTGGTACCTGACCGCTGCTCTGGCGCTGCCGGCCGCCCGTCCGGTGCACCCGGCCGCACGTGCCCTCCGCGATGAGATCGAGGCGGTGACACTGTGGGACGCCGAGGAACTGCTCGGCACCGACGTCGCCGCGCTGCGCGGCCGTACGGGCGAACTGCTGCTCGGGGCGAGCGCGCTGGCGAGGGCCGGGGCCGAGCCGGGCCGGGGGAAGAACCGCAGGGGCGCTGACCTCCTGGGGGCCGGGCTCGCGGGCGCCGACCTCCACGGCGCGGATCTGCGCGGCGCCTGCCTGATCGCCGCCGACCTCGGCGGAGCCGATCTGCGTCTGGCCGATCTCCTCGGCGCCGACCTCAGGGACACCGACCTCTCGGGTGCCGACCTCACCGGCAGCATCTTCCTCACCCAGCCGCAGCTCCAGCAGGCGAGGGGAGACGCGGCGACGCGGCTGCCGTCCGGACTCCACCGTCCCGCACACTGGACAGCCTGAACGGGCCCGCGGACCGTCCGGGTGCGGACGACCCGCGCCGGAGGGCACGCAGGACCCCCCGCCCGGCCCGTCCCGGGACCCGAGGCCGTGCCCGCGCGGGCCACCCGCGCCGATTCCGACGCGGGAGCGCGGTTCGTCGGACCCTGGACGCCCGGCCGTGGGTCCTATGTGCCCGCTGCGTCGAGGAGCACCTGGGCCAGCTCGCGCGGTCGGGAGAACATCGGCCAGTGCCCGGTGTCCAGCTCGACCAGCCGCCAGTGCTCGCCGCGCAGCAGTTCGGCCACATCGGGGCCCGGTTCCTCCCCGTCGAGCAGGCACTTGACGTACGTCGCCGGCAGCTCGCCGAGCGCCCGCCCGAGCACCGCCGGTTCGGTCAGCGTCGCGCCGGGATGCGGAGTCGCGCCTGCGACGAGCCGCCCCGCCTGCTCGTCACCGAGCCCCTGCCCGGTGCAGTCGGCCGCGGTCAGCGGTGCCCAGAAGCCACCGGTCGCGGCTATCGAGGCCTCGACCGTCGCCCGGCCGTCGGGCCATGAGGACACGAACGACTCGCCGTCCACCGGGACGTTCGAGTCGACGAAGACCACGCGCCGCAGCCGGTCGCCGATCCGCTCGGCGGCCTGACCGACGGGTATCCCCGAGTAGCTGTGTCCGACGAGCACGACATCCCGCAGGTCGTGCCGCTCGATCGCGTCGACGATGTCCTGGACGTGGGTCTGCTGGCCCGCCGGCACACCGCTCTTCTCCGCGAGGCCGGACAACGTCACCGGACGTACGCCGTGACCGCCCGCACGCAGCTCCGGTACGACGTCGTCCCACGCCCACGCACCGAGCCAAGCGCCCGCCACCAATACGAAGTTCACCATGCCCGCACCGTAGCGAAGGGGTATGACAATCGAGTCCGGCCCGCGCCCTGCCTCCGTTCGGCCCTCGCCCTGCTTGCGTCCGGGGCGACCGGCCCACTGCTCGCCCGGCGGGGTCCGCCTGCCCGGCATCGCCGCCGGGTTCCGCCGCCGGACCAGCGGCTCCCGACCGTGCTTCCACCACGCGCGGCGAGCGCCGCCCGCCGGTTCAGCGGCCGGGGTGCGGAGGCGCCTCCGTGATGTCGAGGAAGACCTGGTCCGCCTCCGGCCAGCGGTCCAGGACCGCCGCCTTGATCCTCTCGCTCACGAGTTCGACCTCCTCGCTGTCCAGCCCCGGCGCCAGATCGACCCTGGCGGCGAGGAGCACGGAGTCGACCCCCAGACGCATCGTCAGCAGGGCCGCCACGTTGTCGATCTCCGGCTGCTCGTCCAGCATGGCGCGGACGGCGCGGCGCATGCCGGGGTCGACGGCGACACCGATGAGGAAGTCCCGCGCCTCGCGCCCCAGCCGGTACGCGACGTACACCAGCAGCAGGCCGATCGCGAGGGACGCCGCCGCCTCCCACGCGACCCTGCCGGTGATCAGGTGCAGTCCCATGCCGGCCATGGCGAACAGCACCCCGACCACGGCGGCGCTGTCCTCCGCGATCACGGTGCGGTGCGCGGGGTCCCGGGCCTCGTCCCCCTCCCTGCGGTACTGGTAGAGCGCGCGGACGAGCGATGTCCCCTCGGCGAGCAGCGCGACGCCGAGCACGGCGAGCCCTGCCGCGTAGTGTCCGGCCGACACCGGCCGGTCGCCCTCGCGCAGTGCCTCGAACGTCTGGAAGAACGAGAAACAGCCGCCCATGACGAAGATGCCGACGGCCGCGAGCAGGGACCAGAACCAGCGCTCCTTGCCGTAGCCGAACGGGTGCCGGCGGTCGGCCGGCCGGCGGCTGCGGCGCAGGGCGGCGAGGAGGAAGATCTCGTTGAGGCTGTCGGCCACCGAGTGCGCCGCTTCCGACAGCAGCGCGGGCGACGACGCCAGGAGACCGCCGACGGTCTTGGCCGCCGCGATGAGGAGGTTCGCGGCGAGCGCGACGAGAACGGTCAGCCGGGTCCTGCGGTCCGAGCGGTGCCCGCGCTCGCCGTGCTCCCGGTTCACGACAACTCCTCGCGGTGGCCGCGCGACGAGTGCCGACGGTGGACGCGCCCGGACGTGGACTCGCCGCAGGAGCCGGTGTACCGGCCGCCGGCGCACGGCCGTTGCCGTGGCGGTGCCGCCCGTCGGCCCCCCGGGGTCGCGGACACGCGGGCGCTCCCCCGACGGACCCGTCGCGGCGCAGTCCGTCCGGCCGGCGGCGCGCCGGGCCCAGTGAACTGCCGCGTCGCAGCGCTCCGGCCCATCTCAGTGGGCGACGATCCTCTCCACGAGCAGCTTCACGGCCGCCGCGATGGACTCCGCGTCGATCCCGGCGGCGTGCAGCTGCTCCTCCGGCGTCGCGGAGAGGGGCATGTCGCGTACGGCGAGGCGGGCGAGCCTGGGCGCGGGACGCCCGTCCGAGAACGCCTCCGCGACCGCGTCGCCGATCCCGCCCTCAGGCCGGTGGTCCTCCACCGTGAGGACGCAGCCTGTGGCGCCGGCGGCATCGTTGAGCGTGTCCACGTCCACGGGTTTCACCGAGTACAGGTCGACGACCCGGACCGGAATGCCGTCCGCCGCGAGCGCGTCCGCCGCGCGCAGGGCCTCGTGCACCGTCACGCCCGCGGCGACGATCGTCGCCTTGTCGCCCACGCCGCCGCGCAGCACCTTGCTGCCCCCGATCGGGAACTCCTCGTCGGGACCGTAGATGACGGGCGTCTCGCCTCGGCTGGTGCGCAGGTAGCGGACCCCGTCGAGATCCGCCATGGCCGCCACCAGCCGCGCCGTCTGGTTGGCGTCGCACGGGTACAGCACCGTCGACCCGTGGACGGACCGGAGCATCGCCAGATCCTCGAGGCCCATCTGCGAGGGCCCGTCCTCGCCGATCGACACGCCGGCGTGCGAGCCGACGAGATTGATGCCGGCACGGCTCACCGCGGCCATGCGGACGAAGTCGTGGGCGCGGGTCAGAAACGCGGCGAACGTCGAGGCGTACGGCACCCAGCCGCACGTCTGCAGGCCGACCGCCCCGGCCACGAGCTGCTGCTCGGCGATGTAGAACTCCAGGTACCGGTCGGGGTGTTCCTTCCCGAAGTACTCCGTGCGCGTGGAGTCCCCGACCTCGGCGTCGAGCGCGACGACGTCGCCGCGCGCAGAACCCAGCGCCGCCAGGGCGCGCCCGTAGGCGGTACGGGTGGCTTCCTCCGTGCCGGTCTCGAACCGGGGGAGTTCCAGCGGTCCCAGGTCCCGGTCGCGCCGGGCGCCCGCCGCGGGCGGCGGCTGGACCCGGACCGTGACGAACCGCGGGCCGCCGAGTTCCTCGATCGCCGCCTCCGCGTCGGGAAGCGGCTTGCCGTGCTTGCCCTCCCGGTCCTCGACGGCGGCGACGCCGCGGCCCTTGCGGGTGGCGGCGATGACGGCCGTCGGCCGTTCGTCCACCTCGACCGCCTCGGTGAGGGCCTTGTCGACGGCAGCGACGTCATGGCCGTCGACCTCGACGGTGTGCCAGCCGAACGCCCTGAGCCGCCGCGCGTAGGCGTCGAGGTCGTGCTGATGGCGGGTCGGCCCGCGTTGCCCGAGCCGGTTGACGTCGATGATCAGCTTCAGATTGGCCAGTTTCTCGAAGGCGGCGTGTTCGACGGCCTCCCAGACGGAGCCCTCCGCCATCTCGCTGTCCCCGGAGAGCACCCAGACCCGGTACGGGAGGCGGTCGAGGTACTTGCCGCCGAGGGCCATCCCCACCCCGACCGGCAGCCCTTGGCCGAGCGAGCCCGTTGCGACGTCCACCCAGGGCAGCCGCGGCGTCGGATGGCCCTCGAGACGGCTGCCCCGCTTGCGGAACGTCAGCAGTTCCTCGTCGTCGATCGCGCCCGCTGCCTTGTAGAGCGAGTACAGCAGCGGCGAGGCGTGGCCCTTGGAGAAGACCAGCCGGTCGTTGGCCGGGTTCTCCGGGGCGGCGAAGTCGTAGCGCAGATGGTGGGCGAGGAGCACGGCGGCGAGATCCGCCGCCGACATCGAGGACGTCGGATGTCCCGAGCCCGCGGCATCGGCCGCCCGTACGGAATCCACCCTCAACTGCCGGGCCAGTTCCGTCAGTTCTTCGTTACGCATGTCACTCCGTTCACAGGCGGTCCGTTGACCGGTTCGGGTGCCGTCGTGAGGCCGTCACTTCCGGTTCCGGCCGGGCAGCCGGGCCAGCTCGGGCGACGAGGTGTCGAGCGGCACCGACCAGGAGCTGACGAGGCCGAGCTGCACCGCCTGGCGCGGCAGCGCGGCGTCCAGTAGCCAGTCGGCGGCCACCCGTACCCGGTTGCCCGGCATCGCCGCCAGGTGGTAGCCGCGGGTCACCGCGCCCGCGAGCGGTCCGGACAGCGGGACGCCGAGGGGGTTCGCCGCCGCCTGGACACCGCCCAGGTCGACGGCGAAACCCAGGTCGTGGTGGCGGTAGGCGCGTGCGGTGCCGTATCCGAGCGACGCCGCGACGTTGCCGGCCGCCACATCGCCCTGCCGCGTGGCGTGCTGCGCGGTCATCGGGGTCAGTTCGTAGCCGGTTCCGTTCCCGTCGTCCGCGCCGTCGCCGCCCGGCAGCGGGCGGGTCAGATCCGGTACGGCGGCGGCGTCCCCGCAGGCGAACACGTCGGGGTGCCCGGGCACGTTCAGCTCGGCCGTCACCCGCAGCCTGCCGCGGTCGACGGGCAGCCCGACGTCGGCCACGAGCGGATCGGGCCGCACACCGACGCACCACACCAGGGTCCGGGTCGGGACGAACTCGCCGTCGTCCAGCAGCACCCCGTCCGGCGTCGCCTCCTTGATGGAGGTACCGGTGCGCACCTCCACGCCCCGGGCGCGGAGCACCCGGTCCGCGGTCTCGGACAGCCGCCGGTCGAGTTCGGGGAGCACCCGGGGCGCGATGTCGAGGAGCAGCCACCGCGGCCGGGTGTCCGGAGAGCGCCAGGCCGGGCCGAACGGTTCCTTCGGCCGTGACATCTGGGCGTGCAGCTCGTCCGTGAAGATCTTGCCCTGCGCCGCCACCTCGGTGCCCGTGTATCCGGCGCCGACCACGACGAAGGTGCAGCGCGCCGCGCACTCGTCGGCGTGCGGCGCCGCGCCCGCCATCTCGACCTGCCGGACGACGTGGTCGCGGAGGTAGAGCGCTTCGGGCAGTCCGCGGAAGCCGTGCGCGTACTCGCTCACGCCGGGGACGGGCAGCAGCTTGTTGACGCTGCCGACGGCGAGCACGAGCCGGTCGTACGCGAGCTCCCCGGGCGAGCCCTCCGGGTCCGTGTAGTGCAGGCGGCGCCCGGCGAGGTCGACCCGCGTCGCCTCGCCCAGCACGAGCCGCACCCGCGGGAGGGTGTGCACGAGGGAGACGGTGACCCTCCGCGGCTCCAGGATCCCGGCGGCCACCTGGGGCAGCAGGGGGAGATACAGAAAGTAGTCGGTGGGATTGAGCAGAACGATCTCGACCCGTTCCCTGGCCAGGGAACGGGACAGAGCACGGGCCGTACGGTGGCCGGCGAACCCGGCCCCGACGATGACGATCCTGGTCACGCCGTCCGCCTGTGGCCGTGACCGGCCCGGCCGGGGCGTGGTGTGCGGGGCCTGCACGTGAGGGGCCCGGATGTCGTCGGCCTGCACGGCGAATCGCCTCCCGTGGGGAAGTAGGGCATGCGACGGACGGGACGTTCCGGGTGCCCTGCCGGGGCGGTGCCAAACGCCGCCGCCGGCGTCGTCGGAGAACGTCGTCGCCATAGCGTCCGTACAACCAGCCTCCACCCGTCGAACTGTCGCGGCCACACGAAATCCGCATGGATTCGGACACCTTCTCGGTCTGGAGCGGTCACATCGCGCAAAAAGCGATCCACGCGCCCCACCTGTGGTTCCGATTGCCATACTGCTCACGTTCGCAGAACAGATGTGCTGGCGTCGGCCCTCCCGGCCGGCCTTCCCCGAGGCGGCCGGAACGACCGTGGCCTGGGGTTTCTCCTGCCACTTGTCGGCGCACACCCACTGAGAGAAGTGATCGATGGCCCCCGAGCTCTCTGGCGGCATCGGCGGAGACGCCGCCGCTCTCGCGCTGAAAATACTGGTCGCCGGCGGGTTCGGCGTCGGCAAGACGACCCTCGTCGGAGCGGTCAGTGAAATCCGGCCACTGCGCACCGAGGAACGGCTCAGTGAGGCGGGCGAGAGCGTCGACGACACCGGCGGAGTCGACCAGAAGACGACCACCACCGTCGCCATGGACTTCGGGCGCATCACGATCCGCTCGGGACTGTCCCTCTATCTCTTCGGCACACCCGGTCAGGACCGCTTCTGGTTCCTGTGGGACGAGCTCTCGCAGGGCGCGCTCGGCGCGGTGGTCCTCGCGGACACCCGTCGCCTCGAGGACAGCTTCCCGGCCGTCGACTACTTCGAGCACCGGCGCATCCCGTTCGTCGTCGCCGTCAACTGCTTCCCGGGCGCGCGGACCTACGGGGCGCACGAGGTCTCCCGCGCGCTGGACCTCGACCGGGGGACGCCGGTCGTGCTGTGCGACGCGCGCGACCGTGATTCGGGGAAGGAGGTGCTGGTCCGGCTGGTCGAGTACGCCGGGCGGATGCACACCGCCCGGCTGCTCGACTCGGTGGGGTGAGGAAGGCGCGGGTTCGGGCGGTGGAGACCGCGGGCCCGTGGGCGGGCTCGGTCGGGTGAGACGTCGTCAGCCGGCGACGTCCGCCACGGCCCGGACCTTCTCGACACGTACCCGGACCAGCAGTTCTCCGGGAACCCCGTTGCGCGCACCGTACTCCTCGGCGCGTTCCTCGCCCATGTAGCGTGCGGCGATCCGGGTGGCCCAGTGCCGCAACTGCTCAGGGTCCTCGCCCAGTTCCGCACGGCCCTGGACGACCACGAAGGAGAACGGCGGACGGTCGTCCTCCACACAGAGGGCGACCCTGCCGTCGCGGGTCAGGTTCCGGCCCTTCACCGTCTCCTTCCCGGTGTTGAAGACCACGTCGTCACCGTCGAGGAGGAACCAGACCGGTGCGATGTGCGGGCCGCCGTCCGCGCTGACGGTCGACAGCTTCGCGGTGCGCGTGCCCTGGGACACGAACGCCCGCCATTCGTCCTGAGACATCTTTCTCGCCATGGGAACCATCCTCGGACGCGACCCGTGGTGAGGGAAAGCCAACTCTCCGCTGCCGTGCGCCCGTGATGACTCCTTGCCGGGACGGGGACAGTGCGCGAGGCTTACCGGCGACGCGGGGGAACGCGAACACACGAACGGGGAGGAACGCCATGGCAGCGGACAAGGGGCTCGACTGGCTCCTGGACGACCTGACCAAGAGGGTCTCGTACATACGGCACGCGCTCGTGCTGTCCAACGACGGCCTGGTGACCGGGGCGAGCACGGGACTCGCCCGGGAGGACGCGGAGCACCTCGCCGCCGTCTCCTCCGGACTGCACAGTCTCGCGCGCGGCTCGGGCAGGCACTTCCGCGCGGGCCGGGCGAGGCAGACCATGGTGGAGTTCGACGACGCGATGCTTTTCGTCACCGCCGCGGGCGACGGCAGTTGCCTGTGCGTGCTCAGCGCCGCGGAGGCCGACGTCGGCCAGGTCGCCTACGAGATGACGCTGCTGGTGAACCGGGTGGGGGAACACCTGGCGGTGGCCGCGCGGCAGCCGGGTCGGATCACGGTCTCGGACTTCTGAGGCTTGCATCTCAAGGCCCTGCGCCGCGCCTGGCACCTGTGCGGGGTTCGCCCTCCGGTCGGCCCCGGACCGGGGCCGACCGGAGTCTCCCTCTCCCGTCGGGCGGGGACGGGGAGGCCCTGAGCCGGTGCCACCGGGCCGGCAGCCCTCGGGCACCCGCCCGGACGACGCCGCGATGCCGGGCCGTCCCGTCGCACGCCGGCTGAAGGCTGCCACGAACGGTCTGCTCCGGGGGGAGGACCGTCGGTGTCCCCGCCTACCGCTGTGACCGGTGGGTGCCGCCGGAGGTACCACGGGGCACGACGCTCGACAGGACCGAGGGCAGAGTGTGCCAGTCCGACGACACCACGCTCGCGTGCCTGCCGGCCAGCAGAGCGACGCGGTCGCGGGCCTGTGCCTCCGTAGGGCTGGTGCTGTCGATCGCGGGCGGCACGCTGTGGGCGCTCGTCATGAGGACGAGATAGTGGTTCCGGTCGTACCACGCGGTGTCTATCGAGCCGCCCGCGTAGAGGGAGGCGCCGCCGTCGAAGACGACGAACCACGGGCGGAGGGAGGCGTCCGAGTAACGGCCGCGCGGGTCGCCGGCCTGCGCACCGAGTACGGCGGGGAAGGCCGAGGCCTCGGGCAGCCGGCCGGCCGAGGCGAGGTTCCGCAGATGGGTGGCGTACTCCCGGTCCGTCCACAGTGTGTCGAACGGGTTCCCCTGCTCGACCGTGCCGGGGATGAGTTCGACGATGAACTTCCCCGCGAGGTCGCTGCGGGAGGGCCAGCCACGCGCGCGTACGGCGGTGTCCAGGTCCGGGTGACCCGCGGCCAGCTCGGCGGGCCGGTACAGCGCGTCACCGAGCCTGGCGGTGAGCAGAGCGTCCAGCGCGGCGGGGCCCCGGCCGTACTTGTTCTGGAAACCGTCCTTCATCTCGACCTTGAGCAGGATGGGTCGGTGTCCGGGGTTCGCCTCGTGCCAGGCGCGGATGTCGGAGAGGCAGCCGCTGAGATCCCTGTTGCGGGACTTGGTGCGCAGCTCGGCGGCAGTCGAGGCGTTCACACAGTTGTTGTCGTTGCCCACCGGATTGTCGTGGGCCACCCGGAAGGATCTGCCGAACACATTGGTCCAGACGTCGATTTCGAGCATTCCCGCACCCGAGTCCAAGGCGTCGGCGAAATAGGGGTACTTCGACTTCTCGTACGCGTTGTGGACGCCGACCGAGGTCGTCGACGAGTACGCCGGTGCCGTCACCTCGGTGCCCGCCGCGGCCACCGCGGGTGCCTGTGCCGGTACGAGGGCCACCCCCAGTGCGGCGGCGGCGACTGATGCCGATGTCATGCGCGAGAGCTTCCTCATGGTCCCCTGCCTGTGTGGGAAGTGAAGCAAATCCACGGCAGAGTAGGGGAGTTGGGCGAAGGATGGGAGGTATCCAAGCGGCGAAGAGGGAACCTTCCGGAACTTCCCCGTGGTTCCCGGGGGCGAGCGAGTGGCGGCGGTGTGGCGGCTGGGAGCGCACGCGGTGGGCGGACGCGGCCGTGCACGCCCACCGGGTGCGGCGACCGGGTGTTGGTTGACGGGGAGGAGGCTCGTGCCGCAAGGGGCAGCGTCCGCCCGGAGTCCCGTCGTGCCCGGTGCGTCCCTGCGCCGGTCGTGCGCCCCGCCCGAGCGGTCCAGACCGCAGAACCCCGGAACCCCGGAACCCCGGAACCCCGGAACCCCAGGACCGCGCAGGCGCGGCCCCGCCCCTGATCCGGGCTCGTCCGGCCCGCACGAGCGCTCGGGTTCGCGTGCTTGCCGGTGGCGTACCGCGCCCACTCGGCCCGGTCGCCCGATCGAGGCCGACTTCGCCCGCCGTCCCGGTCGCACCGGCCCCGGCCGGGATCACCGGTGTGCGGACCGGGGCCGAGGCGGGCACGATGGCCGCATGCTGCTGGCCCGCCTCGCCGATGTGTCCCGGCAGATCGCTGCCGAGCCGTCACGCACCCGGAAGATCGAAGCCCTGGCGTCCCTGTTCCGCGACGCCCGGCCGCAGGAGGCCGGGCTCGTCATCTCCTATCTGGCCGGACGGCTTCCTCAGGGGCGGCTCGGCGTCGGCTGGAGCGTCCTCGGCCACCGGCCCGAGCCGGCCGGGGAGCCCGTCCTGACCGTCGAGGAGACCGACGCTGCGTTCTCGGCACTCGCCGGCGTCGCGGGGCCGGGTGCCCAGGCGGAGCGCAGACGGCTCGTCGCTGGTCTCATGGCCGCAGCGACCCCGCCCGAACAGGAGTTCCTGTTGAGGCTGCTGACGGGCGAGGTGCGTCAGGGCGCCCTCGACGCGGTGGCACTCGAGGGCGTCGCCAAGGCGGTAGGCGCACCGGCGGGGGAGGTCCGGCGGGCGGTGATGCTCGACGGTTCACTTCCCCGGGTGGCCGAGGCGGTACTGGGGGAGGGGCCGACGGCGCTCTCGTCCTTCCGGCTCCGTGTGGGACATCCCGTACAGCCCATGCTCGCCCACACCTCGGCGTCGGTGCCCGACGCGGTCCGGGCTCTGGGCGCCTGCTCCGTGGAGGAGAAGCTCGACGGGGTCCGTATCCAGGTCCATCGCTCGGCCGGGGAGGTGCGTATCCACACGCGGTCGCTCGACGACATCACCGCCCGACTGCCCGACGTGGTGGAGACGGTGCGGGAGCTGCCGGGGGACCGCTTCATCCTCGACGGCGAGGTGATCGCACTCGACCCGGCGGGCAGGCCGCTGCCCTTCCAGGACACCGCCTCCCGCGTCGGTTCCCGCACGGACGTGGCCGCCGCCACCGCGGCGGTTCCGCTGTCACCCGTCTTCTTCGACATCCTCGCCGCCGAGGGCAGGGACGTCCTCGATCTGCCCGGGCGCGAGCGCCATGCGGAGCTGGCCGCGCTGGTTCCCGAGGCCATGCGGGTCCGGCGGTACGTCGTCGAGGACCCCGCGTCCCCCGCCCAGCTCGAAGGTGCCGAGGGCTTCCTCGCCGCCACGCTCGACCGCGGCCACGAGGGCGTCATGGTCAAGGGGCTCGACGCGCCCTATGTGGCGGGGCGCCGCGGCCGCTCCTGGCTCAAGGTGAAGCCCGTGCACACGCTCGACCTGGTCGTGCTGGCCGCCGAGTGGGGCCACGGCCGCCGCACCGGACTGCTGTCCAACCTTCATCTGGCGGCACGGGGCGCCGATGGGGGGCTCGTGATGCTCGGCAAGACGTTCAAGGGGCTCACCGACGAGATGCTCCGCTGGCAGACGGAGTGGCTGCGGGAGCTGGCGGTGGAGGACGACGGCTCCGAGGTGCGGGTCCGGCCCGAACTCGTCGTCGAGATCGCCTACGACGGTCTGCAGCGGTCTTCGCGCTATCCCGCCGGCGTCGCGCTGCGATTCGCCCGCGTCCTGCGCCACCGTCCCGACAAGCCGGCGGCGGAGGCCGCCGCGATCGAGGACGTCCTGGCGGCCACGCCCGTGGTGCTTCCGTCGGAGGGCTGACGCGCTGAGACGTGCTACCGGGAGCAGGGGGAGGCGCGTCGAGGAGGAGATGGCCCCGGCCGGTCGGGGGATGCCGGCCGGGGCCGTTCACGGGGTGGGCGCACCGTCACCGATGGTGCGGTCTGCGACCACGCCTATGTGAACGATAAACCATCTTGGAGCGTTCCTCGAAATTCCGTCGAAAGCCGATCGGGCCTGCGGCCCCGGCTCTCCCCGTGGCTCCGTTCCTCGAACGGTCTCCGGCACCGGGAGCCGTACCCGAGATCCGACGCCGTCCGCGTCCGGGGAAGGGCGCCTGAGGCCGGGGACTGTGGTGCGGTCCACGGTGGCCGGACTTGCGTTCGAGGGTGGTGATCGTGATGGGATGAGTCGATGCGACCCCCCACACGCATGACCGCGCATTCCCGCAATCCGTATGAGGAGCTTGCCCAACTGGCCGACCCGGAGCCGGAGTTCGCCGAACTCGGTGATCCCACGGCCCGCGCGCACGGTGGTGCCCCCGCTCGCGGCATCCCGTCGGACGAGACCCCCGGCGAATGGTCGCCGCCCAACCATCGCGGCAGGAGCCGGTTCGGAGCACTTCCGGTGGCGCTGAAGCTCACCGTCGGCGCCGTCGTGTGCGCCACGCTCCTCTGCGCCGGTGACCGGCTGGCCCTCGCCTACGCCGAGGACAAGGCCGAGGAGAAGATCCGCGACTCGCTCGGTCTCGGCGCGCGCCCGGGCGTCGACATCGCCGGCTTCCCCTTCCTCACCCAGGTGCTCGGACAGCGGATCGACCGCGTCGACGTCACCCTGCCAGACGTGGCCGCCGACAAGGTCTCTCTCGCAGAGGTCCACGCCACCGCGCGCGACGTCCGGATCGTCGGCGATCTGCCGAGTTCCCTGCGGGGCGCCGTCGTCGACCGCATGGACGGCGACGTCCTGCTCTCCTTCGACGACCTGAACCGTGAACTCGGCGCCTCCCGGGTGAAGTTCACCAGTGCAGGTCCGGGCGGGGTCCACATAGCCGGGTCGCTGCCCGTGGCCGGCAGGGAGATCACGGTCCGGGCGGAGGCCCGCATCGAGCGGGACGGGCAGCGGGCCGTGTCGACCACCGTCGAAGGCATGCGGCTCGACGTTCCCGGGCTGTTCAGCTACCGGCCGGGGAAGGACCCCGGGCACTCCGGCCTGCGCCTCCACCGCGAGGCCGCAGCGCGCATCAGCCGTGAGGCCGCCCGCGTCAGGGCCCTGCTGGCCCTGCCGGCCGTAGTGAAGCGGCTGGGGCTTCCCGAGTCCCAGATCGAACGCGCGCTGCGCAGCGAGAAGGAACTCAGCCGGCTCACCGGAACGCCGCGCTTCCTCCAGCGGCTGATGAAGGTCAACCTCGTCGATGTCGTCGTCGACCATCCCTGGCTGCTGGAGAAGGCCGGTATCGATCCCCGGCTGGTCGGCGCCCTGCTGAAACTCCGGCCACCGCAGCTCTCCGACCGGCTCTCGCTGTCGTTCGAACTGCCGAGGACGACGGCCGGCGACATCCGGCTCGAGGACATCGCCGTGGAACGCGAGGGCATCCGGGCCGACCTGACGGGGACCGGTCTGACCTTCGGCAGGCATTCCGCCGGCCGCCCTCCGGCCTCCCGGCCCGATGCCGGCCCCGGCCACGGCCGCCCCACCGGCGGAGACCGCGAGAGCCCGGCCCCGTCCGCCGCCTCCGGCGTGCCCTCAGCCGTCGAGGCCGGTGCGGGGCGCGATGCGGTGATCAGCCCCTAACCTCATGGCCTTGGCCTTGGGCGGCCGCGATTCAGAGGACGAGATGGGCGGCGGGGGTTCGTCGTGGCCGGCCCGCGTCACGATCGAGCAGGTCGGTGCGGTACGCCTGGTCCGAGACCCGTGGACCTGGACTTGTTCCGGCCTGGACTCGCCGCACGACGAACCGGAACACGACGAACCGGAACACGACGAACCGGAACACGACGAACCGGAACACGACGAACCGTGAACACGACGAACCGTGAAGCCGTGCACCTCGCAAGAGGCCGGGTGCCCTCGCCTGCCCGCTGCGCCCGGGCCGCCGAGTGCAGCGGCCAGGGCGTACGGGCACCGGGGCCACGCTCAGTTGCTCGTCGTGGCCAGCTTCGCCGCGAAACCGAGGAACAGCGCGCCAGCCCCCGTCGTGAGGCCCGCTGACAGCTTCCGGCGGCGGCGGAACTGCGTGGCGAGGTACGTACCGCCGAGGATCAACGCGGTCACGTACGCGATGCTGATGACCTGGTAGACGAGCGCGAGTAGCGCGAAGGACAGCCCCGGGTACGGGTACCGGGGATCGACGAACTGCACGAAGAACGAGATGAAGAACAAGATCGCCTTCGGGTTCAGGACGGTGATCACCAACGAGCGCCGGAACAGCCTTCCGCCCGTCGACGGGTCCGGGGCGGCCGCGGCAGTCTCCTCGGTCTGCTCGTTGCGGCGCCGCCACATCGCCCACGCCGCCCGGATCATGCCGACCGCGATCCATGTCAGGTAGCCGGCGCCGGCGTACTTCACGATGGCGAACAGCAGTGCGTTGGTCTGCAGCAGCGAAGCGAGCCCGGCGGCCGTCGCCACCATGAGCAGGGTCTCGCCCAGGAACACCCCCGCCGCGGCGCGACAGCCCGCCCTGACCCCCAGCCGTGCGGCGACCGACAGGGTGAACAGAGAGCTCGGCCCCGGCAGCAGAATGATCAGCACCGCCCCCACGGCATAGGTCGGCAGATTCTCCACTCCCAGCATTCCGGCACCCTTCTCCTCGCCCGTTGCGGGCCCGGCGGTCAGCCGAGCCCCGGGCAACACACGGCTGCCCGACGCTGATTCCCGTGCGCGCCTCGTGCGCGCACCGTCTCCTCCCGGTCCTCCCGTGTCACGGTGATCCCCCGAGCGGCCAGGAAGCCGTCTGTCTCCGCGCTGCTCTTGAAGAACGACCGGTCGTGGCCGTCCAGCAGAACCCATGCCGGACTGTTCGCGCAACGGAATACCGCGAGAACTCAACCGAGGAGAGCTTGGCCCTCGCCCGGCATCTGCCGGATCCGCGCAGCGCGAGCCCGTGCGCCCCGCACCGCCCCCGGTCGCTGCCGTGCCGGCTGATCCATCCACCCGAGGTTCGCCAACCCGACGGTCCACCTGAGTGCGGAGTATGCGTCGGCGACGACCGGGGGAGCAGTCAGGGTCGACGGCGGATGGGGGACTCGACCCTCCCCTGACGGCCCTGACGGCCCTGACGGCCCTGACGGCCCTGACGGCCCTGACGGCCCTGACGGCCCTGACGGGCGGATCAGCCCGGGGCCGGGCGTGCCCGTACGTGCATCCGCTCTCCCTGCGGCCCGAACAGCGACAGGAACTCCACGGGCCGGTCCCCGGCGTTGGCGAAGCCGTGCGGCGTGCGGGTGTCGAACTCCGCGGCCTCGCCCGCGCCGAGCACGAGGTCGTGCTCGCCGAGTGCCACCCACAGCCGTCCGGTGAGCACATAGAGCCATTCGTAGCCCTCGTGCACCTTCTGCTCGGGGCGCGCGCTCTTGTCCTTCGTCCGCGGTGGCACGATGTGCTTGTAGGCGTGCATACCTCCGAGGTACCGCGTCAGCGGCACGTACGTCTGCCCGTTCCGGGTGAACGGGCGCTGCCGGATGCGCACGTCACCGACGGCGGGGGCGCCGACCAACTCGTCCAGCGGCACGCCGTACGCCTGGGCCAGCGGCAGCAGCAGTTCGAGCGTGGGCTTCCGCCCGCCGGACTCCAGTCGTGACAGGGTGCTCAGCGAGATCCCGGTAGTCTCGGCGATCTGGGCCAGCGTGCTGCCGCGCGCCTGCCGCAGGGCCCGCAGACGCGGTCCCACGGCCGTGAGCACCTCGTCGAAATCGTTCTCCGCCATGGATCCATTTGCCGCCATGGCAAACGGATTCGTCAAGTGGAGACTGTCCGGAAAAGGCCGCCCGGGCGTGCCCGTCGGGGCGGCCGCGGACGGTTGGATGGTCCCCGTGACCGAAGCAGCCGAACACGACGCACCCCTGGACCCCGCCCTGCGGCGGATGATGCGGACCAACGAAGCCAACTGGGACGCCCGCACCCCCGTGCACCTGGCCAGCGCGTTCTACGGGCTCACGGGGAATGGGCAGCGGGACGCCGACCCCGACCGCTGGTTCGGCGACTTCGAATGGGCGGATCTCGGCGATCTGAGCGGCCGTGACGTGCTGCACCTGCAGTGCCATCTCGGCACCGAGACGCTCGCCTTCGCCCGGCGCGGTGCCCGCACCACCGGGCTCGACATCTCCGGGGCGTCGGTCGCCGCGGCCCGCCGCCTCGCCTCCGACGCAGGTCTTGCGGTCGACTACGTCCAGGCCAACGTCTACGACGCGGCCGAAGCGCTCGGCACCCAACGGCGGTTCGACGTCGTCTACACCGGCAAGGGCGCGCTGTGCTATCTGCCGGACCTCGACCGCTGGGCCGCCACGGCCGCCGCACTGCTGCGTCCCGGCGGCCGGCTGTACCTCGTCGAGTTCCACCCGCTGCTGGGCTCCCTCGGCCCCAAGCCCGCGCCGGGTGAGGGCTCCGCACTCCTGCTGCGCCACGACTACCTGGGCGGACGCGGCGCGATCCGCCGGGACTCGACGTACACGTACACCGACGGGCCGGCCGTGCGGGGGACGACCGAGAGCTTCGAGTGGATGCACGGGATCGACGAGATCGTCAACGCCCTCACCGGGGCCGGCTTCGGGATCACCAGGCTGCGGGAAAGCGACGAACTCCCCTGGCCGCGCTGGCCGGAGATGGTGCGCACACCCGGCGGCTGGTGGCGGCTGCCCGACGGCTCGCCCCGGATCCCGCTGCTCCTCGCCCTGCTCGCGACCCGCACGGACTGACGGTCAGCACCGCCGGCGCCGGCACCGGACGGCCACGGCCACCGCTGCGGCGGCCGCCCCCGCAGCCAGCGCCACCGGGACGATCCTCCTGGTGACCGGCAGGCCCGCGGTCCGCAGGAGATCGATGGGCTCGGCGGCTTCGGTCGGCCCTGCCTCCGCACGCGCCCCGGGCACGGCCGGGCCGCCGGGCTCCGCCGCGGCCGAGGCAGGTGCGGGCGGCTCCCCGGCTCCCGGCACCGCGGGCCCGGCCGCGGCCGCCCCCGCTCCGGCCGCCGTGCCAGCCCCGGCGTCCGCGCGGGGCGCCCCGGCGAGCTGCTCGGACAGGCAGTCCGCGAACCGGCCCACCAGCCTGTCGCCCACCTCGGCCATCACGCCCCGCCCGATCTGGGCAGGCCGCCCGGTCACGGCGAAGTCGGTGCGCACGGACACGGCCGTTCCCTCGTCCGACGCGGTGAGCCCGGCCGTGACGGTCGCCCGTGCCGTACCCTGCCCCCGCAGCTCCTTGCCGTTCGCCTTCAGCACCATCCGATGTGCCGCCTCGTCCTTCTCCTCGAAGACGGCGGTGCCCCGGTACGTCAGCGTGACCGGGCCCACTTTCACCTTCACGGTGCCGGTGACCTTCTCGCCGTCGAACTCCTGGACGGTCGTGCCCGGCAGGCAGGGCGCCACCCGCTCGATGTCGAGAAGCGTCCGCCACGCCTCCTCGACCGGTACCGGGACGGTGAACTCGTGCCGCAGTTCCATGCTCAGCTCCGTTCCTCGTCATCACCGGCGGATCCCGCCCGCGTCGCGCCGCCTCCGGGAACCGGCCCGGCCGGATGGATCGCGCCGGCCGTCTCCGTCAGCGGCGCGCCGCTCCCACCCCACCGCAGTGCCACGATCTCCGCCGCCACGGACACGGCGACCTCCTCGGGAGTACGGGCCCCCAGGTCAAGGCCCACCGGCGAGCGCAGCCGGGCCAGTTGCCCCTCGCCGAGCCCGGCCTCGTGCAGCCGCTTGGCGCGGTCGTCGTGGGTGCGGCGGCTGCCCATGGCGCCGATGTACGCCGCCGGCCGGCGCAGGGCCTGCTCCAGCAGTGGCACGTCGAACTTCGGATCATGCGTCAGTACGCAGATGACCGTGCGCCCATCGGTCTCGGTCCGGTCCAGATAGCGGTGCGGCCAGTCCACGACGACCTCGACGCCCTCCGGGAACCGCTTTGGCGTGGCGAACACCGGACGCGCGTCGCACACCGTCACCCGGTAGCCGAGGAAGTCACCGATCCTGGCGACGGCGGCCGCGTAGTCGATGGCCCCGAACACCAGCATCCTCGGCGGCGGAGCGAACGAGTGCAGGAAGACCGCGACGTCGTCCTCGCGGCGCTGTCCACGCGGCCCGTAGTGCCGCACACCGGTCGAGCCCTGCGCCAGCCCGCCGCGCGCGTCGGCCACGACGGCGGCGTCCAGCCCCTCGGAGCCGAGCGACCCGGCCACCTCGTCCGCCCACACCGCCAGGGTGGCGCCGCGCGCTGCGGGGCCGTCGGTCACGGTCGCGACCGTGACCGGACGGTGCGCTGCGACCGAGTCGGCCACCGCCCCGAACACCGCGTCGGTGCCCGGCGAGACGGCCCGCACCAGCAGCGTGATCTCACCACCGCAGGTCAGCCCGACCGCGAACGCGTCCTCGTCGCTGTACCCGAAGGTGTGCAGCCGCGCCGCACCGTCGGCGAGGACCTCCTGCGCCATCTCGAAGACCGCGCCCTCCACACAACCGCCGGACACACTGCCCACGACCTCGTCGTCCGGGCCGACGGCCATCGCCGCGCCGGGCCCGCGCGGCGCGCTGCGGCTCACCGACACGACCGTGGCCAGTCCGAACGGCTCGCCCCGGGCGTACCAGCGGCTCAGGGCGGGCAGGATCTCACGCATCCTCGGCTCCTCTCACCACCGCGGCGAGGTGCTCCAGCGCCGCCAGACTGTGTCCCTCGACGAACGCGTCGACGCTGGGCAGGGCCGCCGCCATCCCGGCCGCCAACGGCGCGTAACCGGGCCGGGCCTTGCGCGGATTGGCCCACACGACCCGGTGCGCCAGCCGGTGCAGCCGCCGCATCTGGGCGGCGAGGAGGGCCGGATCGCCGCGCTCCCAGCCGTCGGACAGCACCACGACGACGGCGCCCCGCGCCATCCCGCGCTGGCCCCACCGGTCGAGGAAGGCCCTCAGCATCTCGCCGAGCCGGGTGCCTCCGCGCCAGTCGGGGACGGCGGCGGCGACCGCCGCCAGCGCGGTGTCCGGGTCTCGGTGCCCCAGCGCGGCGGTCACCCGCGTCAGCCGGGTGCCGATCGTGAACACCTCCGTGGCCGCCCTCGACGCCGCGGGCCCGCCGTGCGCCGCGGCGTGCGCGAACCGCAGCAACGCGTCCGCGTACGGGGCCATCGACCCGCTCACGTCCACCAGCAGCACCACCCGGCGGGGTCGTTCGGCACGCGCCCGCCGGCGCAGCCGGGCCGGCTCCCCGCCGCGGCGCAGCCACTCCCGCACCGTCCGCCGGGGGTCGACGACACCCCGCCGCGCCGGGCGCAGCCGCGCGGAGCGACGCGGCTCGCCCCGCAGCGCGAACGCGGCCAGCAGCCGCCGCACCTGCTCGCGTTCGGCGGCCGTCAGCGCGGCGACATCGCGATGCCGCAGCACGTCCACCGGACTGGCGAGGGCCGCCGCCGCGCCCGGCCGCCGGTCCTCCTCCCCGCTGCCTCCGCGGGGGATGCGGTCCGTCTCCCGTACGGCGAGCCGCGGCGGAGGGGCCCCGGGCGGCAGCGGCCGGGCGCGTGGCGCCGGGGGGCGGTCGCGCGGCCCGAAGTAGACGCCGAACACGCGGTCGTAGCGGTCGAGGTCGTCCTGGCCGCCGCACAGCGTGAGCCTCCCCGCCCAGTACACGTCGTTCCGCCGCCGCGGCCCCAGGACGTCGAGTGCCCGCAGGAACGTCTGCACCCGGTCCGGCCCGGCGTCCAGTCCCGCGGCGCGCAGCGCGCGCGCGAATCCCACCAGCACCGCGGTACCGCCGTCCACCGCCGCCATCCTCCTCACGCCCCCGTAGCCCGCAGGGCGAGGATCGCGGACAGGTCCATGGATCGGGCCCGCTCCGTGTCCTCGCGGTACTTCAGCACCGAGCCGAGCGTCGCCACGGCCAGCTCCGCGTCCAGCTCCGTGGCACCCAGTGCGTCCAGCGCCTCGGCCCAGTCGATCGTCTCGGCCACTCCCGGCGGTTTCACCAGTTCCTCCGACCGCAGGGCCTGGACGAGGGCGGTGACCTGCTCGGCCAGTCTGGCCGACACCGCCGGCAGCCGGCTGCGGACGATCGCCAGCTCCCGGGCGAAGGCGGGGTGGTCGAACCAGTGGTACAGACAGCGCCGCTTGAGAGCGTCGTGCACCTCTCGGGTCCGGTTCGACGTCAGCACCACCACGGGAGGGGTTTCGGCGCGCAGCGTGCCCAGTTCGGGAACGGTGACCGAGTACTCCGACAGCAGCTCCAGGAGGAACGCCTCGAACTCGTCGTCCGCCCGGTCCACCTCGTCGACGAGCAGTACCGAGGGCTGGGTCCGCAGCGCCTGCAGCAGCGGCCGTTCGACGAGGAAACAGCGGTCGTACAGTTCCGCCTCCAGCCGGTCCACGTCGGTGACCCCGGCCGCCTCCGCCGCGCGCAGGTGCAGCAGTTGCCGCGGGAAGTCCCAGTCGTACAGGGCCTGCGAGGCGTCGATCCCCTCATAGCACTGCAACCGGATCAGCGGCGCTTCCAGCATCCTGGCGAGCGCACCGGCGAGCGACGTCTTTCCCACGCCCGCGTCACCCTCGCAGAACACCGGGCGGTGCAGCCTCAGCGCCAGGAAGCAGGCGGTGGCGAGGCCCTCGTCCACGAGGTAGCCGACGTCCTCCAGCCGCCGCCGCACCTCGTCCGGCCCCTGGGGAAGGACGGCGGTTGCTCCGGCGGCCCGTCGTGCCCCGCCGTCGCCGGCCTCCCCCGCGGACCCGGTCGCCGTCTCGCTCATCGGTGCCGCACACCCGTCACGACGGCCCGGCCGCGGCGAGCACCGCCCGCCGGGTGAGTACCCGGGCCATGTGCTCGCGGTACTCGGACGAACCCCACAGGTCCGTCGAGGGGCTGGTGCCCTCGGCCGCGGCCTCCGCGGCACGTGCCACCTCCTCGGGGCCCTCCGCTCCCGCGAGCGCCGCCTCGGCGGCGGCGGCCCGCAGCGGGGTCGGCCCCATGTTGGTGAGCCCGATCCGGGCTTCTGCGATCCGCCCGCCGTCCGAGCGGACCAGGACCGCGACGCCGACCGCCGCCCACGCCTGCGCGGTCCGGTGGAACTTCTCGTACCGGAATCCCCAGTCCCCGGACTTCGGGAGCCGTACCTCCACCAGCAGCTCGTCGGGGCCCAGCGCGGACTGCAGGTAGTCGGTGAAGAAGTCGCGTGCCGCGATGGTGCGCCGGCCCCGGGGGCCGGCGGCGACCAGTTCGCCGTCGAGCGCGAGGACGACCGCGGGCAGGTCCGCGGCCGGGTCCGCGTGGGCGAGGGAGCCGCCCAGTGTCCCCCGGTTGCGCACGGCGGGGTCGGCGACCGTCTCCGTCGCCGCGGCGAGCAGGCCCGCGTGCCGCCGCACCAGCGGGTCGGCCAGCACGTCGTGATGCGTGGTCATGGCGCCGATGACGAGGGTGTCCGCCTCCTCGTGGACCCCCCGCAGTTCGTCGATCCTGCCCACGTCCACCAGCAGTTCGGGGAAGGCGAGCCGCAGCCGCAGCATCGGGAGCAGGCTCTGGCCGCCGGCGAGGACCTTCGCTTCCTCACCGCCGTCGGCCAGCGCGGTCACGGCCTCGTCCACCGACTCCGGCCGCCTGTAGTCGAACGCCGCGGGGATCATGCCAACCCCTCCTCGCCCGGGGCGGGCGCCTGGCCCGTCGTCGGTGCCGTGCCCTCCGGCCGTCCCCCGGCGGGCACGGCGCCTTCCTCACCCCGGGCCTGCCGGATGGCCCGCCACACCCGCTCGGGGGTGCACGGCATCGGCACGTCCGTCACCCCGAGGGGGCGCAGCGCGTCCACGATGGCGTTGACGACCGCCGGTGTGGAGGCGATCGTCCCCGCCTCCCCGACGCCCTTCACACCCAGCGGGTTGGTGGTGGCCGGTGTCTCGGTGCGCTCGGTCGTGAACTCGGGCAGGTCGGCCGCCGAGGGCACCAGATAGTCCGCCATCGTCCCGGACGTCAGGTTCCCTTCGGCGTCGTACACGGCCTCCTCGTAGAGCGCCTGGCCGATGCCCTGGGCGAGGCCGCCGTGCACCTGGCCCTCGACGATCACCGGGTTGACCACCCGGCCTACATCGTCGACGCACACATAGGAGCGGATCCGGGTGTGGCCCGTCTCCGTGTCGACGTCCACGGCGCAGAGGTGCGTGCCGTGCGGGTAGGAGAAGTTGTCGGGGTCCACGACGTGGTCGGCGTGGATCGTCGGCTCCATGCCCTCGGGCAGGTCGTGCGAGGAGAACGCCTCGAACGCGATCTCCTGGATCGTCCGCCGCGCGTCCGGGGAGCCCTTCACCGAGAACACGCCCTCCGCGAAGTCGAGGTCGTCCTCGCTGGCCTCCAGCAGATGCGCCGCGATCTTCCGTGCCTTCTCCACGACCTTCTGCGCCGCCTCGTGCACCGCCGTGCCACCGACCACGAGGGAGCGCGAGCCGTAGGTGTCCATGCCCTGGGGCGCCGCCCGGGTGTCGCCGTGCACGACCTCGACGTCCTCGAACGGCACCCCCAGCACGTCGGCCGCGATCTGGCTCCAGGACGTCACATGGCCCTGACCGTGCGGGCTCGTGCCCGTGACGACCTCGACCTTGCCCGTCGGCAGCATGCGGACGTTCGCCGTCTCCCAGCCGCCGGCCGCGTACCGCAGGTCCCTCAGCACCCGGCTCGGCGCGACCCCGCACATCTCGGTGTACGTCGAGATGCCGATGCCGAGGCGCACCGGGTCGCCGCGCCGCACCCGCTCCTGCTGCTCGGCCCGCATCCCCTCGTAGCCGAACAGCGCCAGCGCCTTCTCCGTCGCCGCCTCGTAGTCGCCGCTGTCGTAGGTGAGCCCGGCGATCGAGGTGTACGGGAACTCGTCGTGGCCGATCCAGTTGAGCCGGCGCAGCTCCAGCGGGTCCATCCCCAGCTCCGCCGCGAGTTCGTCCATCATGCGCTCGATCGCGAACGTCGCCTCCGGGCGGCCCGCGCCCCGGTAGGCGTCGGTGGGTGTCCGCGTGGTGAAGACGCCGGTGCAGGTGAAGGCGTAGGCGTCCATCTTGTAGATCGCCGGGTACATGAACGCGCCGAGCAGCGGGGTCCCCGGTGTGATCAGCATCAGGTACGCGCCGAGGTCGGCGAGCAGGTCGACCTTCAGCCCGAGTAGCTTCCCCTCGCGCGTCGCCGCGATCTGGACGTCCTGGATCTGGCCCCGGCCGTGGTGGGTGGCGAGATAGCCCTCGGAGCGCGACTCGGTCCACTTCACCGGACGGCCGAGCGTGCGCGCCACGGCGAGGGCGACCGCCTCCTCCGCGTACACCTGGAGCTTGGAGCCGAAGCCGCCGCCCACGTCCGGGGCGATCACCCGCAGCTTCTGCTCGGGGATGCCGGTGACCATGGCCATCAGCACCCGCACGATGTGGGGGATCTGGGTGGCGGAGTACATGGTGTACTCGCCGGACGCGGCGATCGGCATGACGACCACGGCGCGCGGTTCCATCGCGTTGGGGATGAGCCGCTGCTGGAGGAACCGACGGGAGACCACCACGTCCGCCCGGGCCCGCGCGGAGTCCCAGTCCTCACCGGTCGTCAGCGGCCAGACGTAGCACCGGTTCGTGCCCTTGTCCGCGTGCACGAGTGGTGCGCCCTCCGCGAGCGCCGCCTCCAGGTCGAGCACCGGTTCGAGCGGGGTGTAGTCGACGTCCACCGCCTCGAGCGCGTCGGCCGCCGCGTAGCGGTCACGGGCGATCACCACGGCGACCGGGTCACCCGCGTAGCGCACCTCGTCCACGGCGACCGGCGGGTGGTCGGGCATCACGATGTCCTCGGTCACCGGCCACACGCACGGCATCGAGGCGAGACCGTCGGCGAGGTCGCGTCCGCTGAACGCCGCGACGACACCGGGCCGCTCCAGGGCGGGGGACACGTCCACCCGGTCGATCCGGGCATGGGCCATGGGACTGCGGAGCACGGCCATGTGGAGCATGCCGGGCACGCTGATGTTGTCGGTCCAGGTGGTCTGACCGGTGACCAGGTGCGCGTCCTCCTTGCGGGCCCGGGGGCGGCCGACCTCCCGCTGCGTCCGGTCCGCGGGCTGCGCGGTCATGTGGTGGCCTCCTGCTCGTGGCGGGCGGCCGCCAGCACCGCGTGGACGATGTTCTGGTAGCCCGTGCACCGGCAGAGGTTGCCCTCGAGGGCGTGGCGGACCTCGTCGGGAGTGGGGTCCGGATTGTCCCTCAGCAGTTCCCGGGCCGCCATGATCATCCCGGGTGTGCAGTAGCCGCACTGGAGCGCGTGCTTCTCGTGGAAGGCCCGCTGGAGGGAGTCGAGGCCCCCGGTGGGGGTGCCGAGCCCCTGCACGGTGGTCACCTCGCCTCCGTCGGCCTGCACCGTGAGCACCGAGCAGCTCTTGACGCTGCGCCCGTCGAGCTCGACGGTGCACGCGCCGCAGCTGCCGGTGTCGCAGCCGACGGGGGTGCCGGTCAGTCCCAGGCGGTCCCGCAGGTAGTGGACCAGCAGCAGACGCGGTTCCACGTCGTCCTGGTAGGCAACGCCGTCCACGGTCACCGAGATACGGTTCATCGGCCCTCCCAGGGACCGGGCAGGGGATACCAGATGGTTTTGTCTGGTATGTCCAACTCTAGATCGACGCAACACGCCCCGCGACCGAGCAGCTTGACGGCGTCCGCGGCCCGCTCCGGCCGGTCAGCCCGTGGTGTCGTGCACGTCCGCGATTACGCCGACCCGGTCGATCCGGTGCTCCGGGTTGTTCCGGTCGTCGCGCCAGAAGTTCCCCTCCGCGTTGTCCTCCGGGGTGGCGCAGGTGGAGATCGTGATCATCGGCTGTGTGGCGGTCCTGCCGGGGAAGCCGGGCACGGCGGCCCGCTGCTCGGCCAGTGACCGGGCGGACCGGAAGGACGTCGTCCGGTGCTCGGTGATCCGGTACTTGTAGATCTTGCCTCCCGAGGCCACCAGGACCGATTCGCCCACCCCCAGGGACGGCAGGTCCCGCAGGGGCCCGCCGGCGGACAGCCGGTGCGCGGTGACGAGGTAGTTGCCGACCTCTCCCGGCCCGGCCCCGCCCCGCTCACCGTACGGGCTGGCGGCCACCCCGCGGTCCTGGATGCGCGTTCCCGGCCAGTCGTCGGTGGTCCCCTCGTACGGGACGACGCGCAGGTCCGCCAGGCCGATCGACGGGATGCTCAGCGTGGCCGGCCGGGTGCGTGCGCTGCCCGGCGGCTCCGGCGTCCCGCTCGGGGACGGGGTGGACGCGGGGGCGAAGGACGTTGCCGGCGGGGCGGAGGCCGACGGGCGTGACCTCGGGGCCTCGGCCGCGGCGGGCGAGGCCCCCGGGGCGGCCGCGGGCTTGTCGGACGTCCGGGCACCGCCGGCCGCGGGGGAACAGGCTGCCAGCACGGCGACGAGGGCTCCGGCGAGAGCGGTGGGAACGGCGCGGGAAGCGTGCATGGGGGCATTCGGATCCGTGGCGGGGACGCGGCGGGCCGCGGTGCTGCTGGACCGCGGCCGTCCCCACGACGGTAACCGATCGTCTGTTCCCGCGCCGTCCCTCCGTGCGCCGTCCCTCCGTGCGCCGTCCCTCCGTGCGCCGCCCGTCCGTGCCGCCCCTTCGCGGCCGCCCCGTACGCGCGACGGTGCTCAGTCGACCGGCCAGGTGTGCGCGGGCGCGTTGAGGTGCATGTAGTCGATGTACTGCCTCGTCATCCGCCGGAGTGCCTCGTGGCGGGTCATATGGGTGGTGCTGTCGATGTGGTGGAACATCTCCGCCTGCCAGACCGCGCCGTTGCGGCCCGTGACGCAGCGCTGCTCGATGATCCCCAGCAGGGGCTCCCGCCACTGCGCGTCCATGCCGGACAGCTCCAGACCCCGGTGCGCCAGCGGCAGCAGTCGCCGCAGCACCAGTTCGGCGACCGGTACCTCCCCCATGCCCGGCCAGTACAGCCGGGCGTCGATCCCGTGGCGGGCGGCCGTGTGCAGATTGTCCTCGGCGGCCGAGAACGACATGCGCGACCACACCGGGCGCTCCTCCTCGACCAGCGCGCGGGTGAGCCCGTAGTAGAACGCGCCGTTGGCCAGGACGTCGGCGACCGTCGGCCCGGCGGGCAGTACCCGGTTCTCGACCCGGAGGTGGGGCCGGTCGTTGGCCACCGCGTACACCGGGCGGTTCCAGCGGTAGATCGTCCCGTTGTGCAGCGTGAGTTCGGCGAGTTCCGGGATGTCGCCGCCCTCCAGGGTCTCCCCCGGGTCCTGGTCGTCGCACAGGGGCAGCAGCGCGGGGAAGTAGCGCAGGTTCTCCTCGAAGAGGTCGAAGACGCTCGTGATCCAGCGCTCGCCGAACCACACCCGCGGCCGCACGCCCTGCACCTTGATCTCCTCGGGGCGGGTGTCGGTCGCCTGCTCGAAGAGCGGGATACGGGTCTCGCGCCACAGCTCCTTGCCGAACAGGAAGGGGGAGTTCGCGGCCAGGGCGATCTGCACGCCCGCGACGGCCTGCGCCGCGTTCCAGTACCCCGCGAACTCGTCGGGCGAGACCTGCAGGTGGAACTGGGTGCTCGTGCAGGCGGCCTCTGGTGTGATCGTGTCCGCGTAGGTCTGCAGCCGGTCCACACCGTCCACGACGATCCGCAGGTCCTCCCCGCGGGCGGCGAACACCTGCTCGTTCAGCAGCCGGTAGCGCGGGTTCTCGGACAGTGCCGCCTCGCCCACGTCCTTCTGTCGCAGCGTCGGCAGGATCCCCACCATCGCGAGGTGCGCACCGACCTGCGCGGCCCGGTCCTCGGCGTGGTTGAGCGCGTCCCTGATCTCCTGCTCCCAGGCGTCGGGGCCGCCGGCGGTCAGCCGGCGCGGTGGGATGTTGATCTCCAGGTTGAACCGGCCCAGCTCGCTGGACCAGGCGGGATCGGCGATCGCCTCGAGCACGTCGGTGCTCCGCATCGCCGGTTCGGCCGCGCCGTCCACGAGGTTCAGCTCGATCTCCAGGCCGACCTGCGGCCGCTCCGACTCGAACCGTGACTCGCTCAGCATCAGTGCGAAGGTGTCGAGACAGTCCTGCATCTTGTTCCGGTACCGACGGCGGTCGTCACGGGTGAACACCAGCGCCGGGACGTCTCGTCCCATCGGCCCTCCCGTATCTCCTCGGGCCCGATCCCCTCTCAGGGTGCCACCGCCCGTCGGACTCGACCAGCGAGCGGGACCGCGGGCCGGGCGGTCCGGAGCGCCCGGCCCGCGGACGTGGTCTGTTACACGCCGCCGCGTCCGTGCCGCCCGGTGGGTGGGGTGGCGTACGGGGTGGCGAGCGAGGGCGGCAACCGCTTGTTGTTGATGCTTGTACGGGTCGCTGTACGGTGCAGAGGGTTTGTCGGCTCATGTCGCCGTGGTTCATGCCGTATGCAGCCGAGAGTTACGGAAATATCCGCATTTCGTAACACAGGGTGGTTTGGGAGCTTACGGGAGTTTCTGTCCGGCGAGTGTGTGCGACCTCGGCACAGGCCGAGAGCATGGTCCGCCCGCCGGCCCCGCAGGCCGGGTGGGCACTGAAGTGAAGGGCATCCACATGTCTGCTTCCCGCAACGTCCGTCGTCTCGTGGCGGCGGCCCTGGCGTCCGGCGCGATCGTCGGCGCGATGGCCGTGCCGGCTTCCGCGGACAACGGGCACGACCGCCGCGACGGGCGCGACCGTCACGCCGGCCACAGCCGCCACCACGACGACCGGAACCGCTTCGACCGCGACAGATTCGACGGTGACCGGTTCGGCGGTGACCGGCGCGGTGACCGGTTCGGCGGTGACCGGTTCGGCCGGGACCGGCGTTCCCCGGTCGCCATCGGCCAGGTCCAGCACAACGGCCCGCGCCGTGACTTCCGCTCCAACCGCAGCCTGAACGCGGAGTGGGTCGAGGTGACGAACAACGGCCGCCGCGCCGTCGACCTCGACGGATGGACCCTGTCGGACAGCGACGGCAACCGCTACCGCTTCGACGACCTGCGCCTGCCCGCCCGTTCCAGCGTCCGTGTCCACACGGGCCGCGGCTTCGACACCCGCCACGACGTCTACCAGGGCCGCCGGAACCACATCTGGGACAGCCGGGACACGGCCACGCTGCGCGACGGCCGCGGCCGCGTCGTCGACTTCGAGTCCTGGGGACGCGGCTTCCCGCGCCGCTAGGGCGTGTTGCGTAAGTAGCTCCGTCCGCCCGTAGGGCCGGGGCCTGCGGCGTCTGGTGCATGGGGTCTCCCCAGGCCCTCCGGGCCGAGGGGAAGATCGCAAGGCGGAGGATCATCCTCGTACTGGACGTACTTGGATGACTCCGACAACGCAGCGAGCGTGCGTGCCAGGCGTCGCGGGCCAGGAGGGACTTGCGCAACACGCCCTACGTGCCGCGTCAGGCGACGTTCGCCCCGTCGCGGCGCCCGGCACGGCGACTCGCGGCGTTGCCGGATCAACCGAGTAGGCCCACTACGGGGTCGATCCGGGGCCTTGCGTTCTTCCCCTCGGCCGGAGGGCCTGGGCAGACCCCACCCCCTCGGCCGGAGGGCCTGGGGAGACCCCACCCCCTCGGCCCGGGAGGGCCTGGGGAGACCCCACCCCCTCGGCCCGGGAGGGCCTGGGGAGACCCCACCCCCTCGGCCCGGGAGGGCCTGGGGAGACCCCACCCCATCGGCCCGGGAGGGCCTGGGGAGACCCCACCCCATCGGCCCCGAGGGCCGGGGGAGGCCCCGTGCACCGGACGCCGCTCCTTGACGGGCGAACCTTGCCTGACGCGCCGCTAGCGCGTCTCCCCGGCGGGCCTGCGCCGTCGCCGTCCGGCACGCGTCCCTCGCAGCGCGGGCCGGAAGCCCCGGCAGCTTCGCCACAAGGCTTCCGGCCTCCCTGCGGTCGCACGCACCGGACGCCCCCTCGACGGGCGGCCATCGCCGGTCGCGGCACCGGCCCACCGCCGCGGCCTCACCGAGACGCCCGGACGCGGCCGCTGTGCCGTCCACCCGAGGCGGGCCGGGCCCCGGCCCGGCCCGCCTCGAGTGTGCTGACTCCGGCCCTCCCGTTCCGTCCGGATCCGAACGGACCGGACGGGAGGTTCCGGCCCCCGTCCGGGCCACTGCCGGAAGGCGCGGTTCCCGCCCGGGGCGCTACCCGTCCGGCTCCCGCCCGTCCGGCCGTCGTGCCCCGTGGTCCGTGACGACCTCGCGGACGACGTGCCGGGCGATGGCCGCCATCCTCGGATTCGTGTCCCGGTAGTGCCGCAGCTCCATCAGCGCGATCGACAGCGCCCATCCCCGCCCCCTCGTCCACGCCGCCTCGTCGACGCCCAGAGCCGCGCGGAACGGGCGGCGCGCTTCGGCGGTCAGGACGTACCACGCCACGATCAGATCGACCGCCGGATCGCCCAGCCCCAGGCAGCCGAAGTCGATGACGGCGCCGAGACGTCCCCCCACGAGCAACAGATTCCCCGGCTGGAGATCCGCGTGGACCCAGACGCGCGGTCCGTCCCGGCCGGGGGCCCGCAGCGATGCCTCCCACGCTGCGACCGCCGCGCCCGCGTCGACGATCCCCTCCAGGGCCCCGATCGCGGCGCGGGTGTCGGCGTCCCGTGCGGAGAGCGGTTCCGCTCGGTACGAGGCGGGCGCGTCCGCCGGGTCGATCCGGTGCAGCGCGGCGACGAAGCCCGCCAGGTCCCCGGCGAGCGGCAGCGGCGCGGCGAGCCGGCCGGGCACCGGGTTCTCGCCGTCCAGCCAGCCGTAGACCGACCACGGCCACGGGAATCCGCCGCCCGGCACGCCCTTGCCGAGGGGTGCCGGCACGGCCGTGGGGAGGTTCGGGGCGAGCCGCGGGAGCCACCGGTGCTCCTTGTCCACGTCGTCGGCGGACCCCGGGGTGCAGGGCAGCCGCACGACCATGTCCCGTCCGAGGCGGAACATGGCGTTGGCCGTGCCGGCGGAGGGCACCGCGGTGACGGGCATGCCCGCCCACTGCGGGAACTGCCGGTGCAGGAGCCGTCGTACCAGCGTCTCGTCGATCCGCGTCGTTCCGTCCCGCGTCGTCCTGACGGTCATGCCTTCCTCTCCTCGCAGACGCCCCGACCGCAGCGCGGGTCGCGAGGGCGGCGGGCTCCGGGCCGTGGGGCCGGAGCAGGTCGATGGAAGCCGCCCGGCCCACGGCCCGTCAACTCAGTTCCCGCCGGGCGCGACCGCCCTCGTGCCGCCGGCCGTTCCGCCACCGCCGGTGCCGACGCCGCCCCGGGGGCGTGACTCGCTGAACGGACGCACGTCCTGCCGGCATACGGTCCCCGCCGGAGGGAGGACGCCGTCGACGAGGTAGCGGCGCTCGTGGTCGTCCACGCACAGACTCGGGTTGACGACGGACGAGTGCCCGTACCCCTCGACGGTCAGCAGGCGTGCGCTGGCGAGCTGCCGGGTCATCGCGAGCGCGCCCTGGTACGGGGTCGCAGGGTCGTACACGGTGTTCACCACGAGCACGGGGTTCGCCGTGGGACGGTTCCACGGGCCCGCGTAACGGGAGGCGGCCGTCGCCGGCCAGGTGGCACACGGCTCGCTCGCCCAGGCGACGGCCCGGCCGAGGTCACCGGCGCGGCCGTAGCTGAACTCCGCCAGTTCGGGGAACCGCCGTGGATCGCGCGGATTGGGGCTCTCGGAACACCGGATCGCCTCGATCTGTTCGAACGCCGGGTACGGCAACGGGCCCTCCGGCGCGACGGGTTCCTGCGGGGGCCGCCACGCCCAGAGGTCCTCCAGCGTCCAGGCCAGGTCGTACCAGCCGGGGTCGATGGCGTAGAGGCCGCTGAGCACCGTGGTGACGGTCCTGGCGTACGTCCACGACCCCTGCGCGCGCTCCTGGAGGCGCGTCATAAGCCGTTCGAATTTCGCACGGGTCGCCTCTGGGCTCCCGGCGGAGAAGGCGCAACGGTCGGCACCGGTGCGCCCGCAGTGGTCGAGGAACTGACGCAGGGTCGCGGCCGACCCCAGGTCGACGTCCTCCCGAAGGAACGTCGTCAGCCGCGGGTTCGCACCGGCGGCCCCGTCCACCCAGGCCCGCGGGTCGATGTTGCTGTCCAGGACCATCGCCCGGACCTTGTCGGGGAAGAGATTGGCGTACGTGGCACCGAGGAACGTTCCGTACGACACCCCGAGGAAGCTGAGCTTCTCGTCTCCCACGGACTGCCGGAGCCGGTCCAGGTCGCGTGCCGTGTCGGTGGTGGAGACGTGCCGCAGCAACTCCGGGTCGCGCTGCTCGCAGAGCCGGCCGAGGTCGGAGTAGGCGTCGACCCAGGCCTCCGTCTCGCTCTCGCCGACGGGGAACCCGAAGGGTATGCGCTCCAGCCACTCGTACGCCTCGTCGGCGGTGGGGAAACAGTGGACCGCGGTGCTCCCGCCGACCCCGCGGGGGTCCCAGCTGGCGATGTCGAAGCGCTGCCGGAGTTCCTCGGGGAAGAGCTCGTACCACTGGGGCAGGGCCTGGGTGCCCGCTCCGCCGGGGCCTCCGGGGTTGAAGAAGAGGGTGCCGAGGCGCGGTGCGGGGCCCGTCGCCCGGTGTCTGATGACGGCGAGATCCACCGCTCGCCCCGCGGGCCGTCGATAGTCGAGCGGTGCCTTCGCTGTGGCGCAGTCGAAGCCGGGGGCCTCGGCGCAGGGGCTCCAGACGAGGGCCGGAGCCGCGTCCGCCGGGGCCGGCCCGTCGGCCGGCCCCGGGACGGGGGAACGGGCGGGGGCAGGGGCGCCGACCGGGGCGGGGGCAGGGGCACTCAGCACGCAGGCGCAGATCGTGGCCGCGACGGCGACCGCGGCGAAGCGCCCGCGGCCGGCGGGGGATCGGGGTATGTGCATGGTCATCCTTTGCCGCCGCGGCACCGGGCGTCGTCTGCGTCAGGAGCGTTCGTCCCGATACGACGTCGGGGCCACCGGGCCTGCAACCGCACACGGCCGAATGGCCGTCACCCGTCGGACGGGGCGGGGCCCCTGAAGAACCGCCACCTCGGCCGCCGAGGGGAGGACCGAAAGGCTCCGGCTCCGGACGGAGCCTGGCCTGGGCGGAGCCGGGTGACGACCGCACGGCCGCCGTCGGCGGCCTCGGCGGGGCCACGGAGCCACGGGCACCCTGAGGGTCCGCACGGCCTGAGCGGATGCTCCGCGACCCGCCTACCGTGACGTGCCGGCGTTCCACCGCTGGTCTGCGTCGCCGTCCAGCCCGTCGAACCCCAGGGAACCATCGTGGGGTTCGAGGGCGAAGTCCGGGTCGATCCGCGGGCTGACCACTCCCGCGCCGTCGACGTCGAACAGCAGATTGAGGCCGTTGCGGCCGTCGGCGGACGAGCACGACCAGATCCCGGCGCCGCGGTCGGTGTCCCCGCGAGAGTCGAGGCAGAAGCCGGGATCCCCGCTGTTGCGCAGCAGGCCGTTCGGCTCGAGCCGCCACCGCTGGGTCGTGGCGCCGTTGCACTCGGTCGTGATGACGTCGGTCCGGTTGGCCATCACCCCGTCCTCGACGTCGAGACACAGACCCGTGCCCGCGTTGACCACCGGGTGGTAGCCCGCTCCGGGGACGATCGGCGCCGGAATCGGCACCGCGCTCCCCGTCGGCGCGGGTGCCGGGGGTTCGGCCGGGGGCGGTGTGCGCGTCGGAGAAGGCGTGGGCCGTGCCGCGGGCGGGGCGCTGGGGCTCGTCGACAGGGTCGGGACCGGCGGCGGAGCCGCGGCGGTGGGGAACGCGCCCTCCGCCGTGGGTGCCGACGCCGCCGGCTCGCGCGACCCGCCGGAGTCCCCGGACGAGGCCACCAGGGCGGTCCCCGTGGCGGCGGAGCCCAGGACCACGACGGCGGCGGCGATCAGCATGACGGTCCGGGAGGGAAGGCGCGTGCGCCACCCCGGCGCCGCGCCGGCGGGCGGCTGCGGGGGACGCCCGGGGGCCGACGCCGTCGTCTGGCCGGCCGCGAACGCCGGCCCGCTGCCCGGTGCCGGCGCGGGCCCTGGCGGGCCCTGGTCGGACCCGGGCCCTGGCATGCCGGCGGCGGGCACCGCCCCGGGCACCACGGACACCACCCCCTGCGTTCCGGACACCGGCAGACGTGCGGTGTACTCGGCGCCGCCCCAGCCCAGCAGATGCTCGGCGAAGACCATCCGGGGGTTGTCGGTCATCCGGGTCAGCTCGGCGACCGCCCGGGTGCAGCGCGGGCACTCGGCCAGATGCAGCGTCAGATCCTCGCTCCGCCTCCGGTCCACGGTCCGGGCCGCCGCCTCGATGATCCTGCGGTAGCCCAGGCACCGCTTGTCGCCCCGTTCCAGAAACGCCTGGAGAAAGGCCCGGCGCATGGACTCCGGCGCCCGGAGCCGCAGATCGGGGACGAGATCGGCGCGGACGCCCAGATACCCGGCGGCCGTGGAGTCCGGCTCCTGGTCCACCACGGTGTACCAGAGCGCTCCCCGGGTCAGGGCCGGCAGCCGACAGAAGGCGGTGAGCACGGCGGCGGAGACCTCGGGCGCGGCGCCGGCCGCCTGCCGGCCGGAGACGGTGGCTGCGGACGTCCCCGCCGCCGGGACCGCACCGGTCCCGGCGGCGTCGGTCTGGTCGATCCAGGCGGCGAAGTCGGCCGAGAGCCTGTCCCGGCGGCCGCCGCGGGCCCAGTCCGTGCCCACGCGCCGGACGAGCACCAGCAGATGGTGGCGCCAGTGCCCGCGCGGCTCGATGCCGCGGCCGGCCTCCTCCGAGGCCAGCCGCAGTGCCTCGGCGGCCAGCTGGTTGCCGGCGGTCTGGTTCCGGCCGCAGAGCCGGGCGTAGGCGAGGACCGCGGGCAGGTGCCGGCGCTTGAGCTCCTGGATCGCCGGATGGGCGCGCGGGGCACCGGACCGGATCCGCTCCCCGAGCTCCGCGTCCGACAGGGCGGAGTCGTCCTGCTGCCCCTGTGCGCGCAGCGGACGTGCGTTGTGGAGCTCTGGCACCCTTGCGTCTCCTCGTCCCCCGAGGCATGGCCGACCCGCCCCGCAGGGGGGCGCCGGTTCACTTGCCGGTAACAAATGCCCATGGTGGATCAGCGCGACGGGCTGGGAAAGGTGTTTCCGCGGGTAAGTCGTCGAGGTGAGGGCGCCGGTGGGCCGCCCGGTCAGCCGGCCCGTCCGACGCGGGCGCGGACCAGCACCGTGTCGTCGTGCGGCGGTCCGGGCAGCAGTCGGGCCAGGATCCGGTCCGCCGCCTCCACCAGCGGGCCCGAGGCGCGGGCCAGTTCGGCGCCGAGGCGCGCTGCGTCTCCCTCGACCGGCGGGAATCGCCGACGGGCACGTCCCGACGCCGGGCGTGATGCGCGATCGGACTCAGCGCACGTCCGGCAGATCCGCCAGTTCGGCAGCCCGGCGCAGCACTCCCACGAGCATCGGGAAGGTGAGCCGGCCGGTGAAGGTGTTGCGCTGACTCGGGTGGTAGCTGCCCAGCAGGTGCAGCGGATGCGCAAGACCGTCGACCGCCGGCAGGACGACGTGAACTCCGTGGCCGAAGACGGGACGCGGCCGCGGTAGCGGCCGCCCGGTTTCGCGGATCGCCGCGAGCAGGGCCCGCCAGCCGAAGCCGCCGAGCGCGACCACCGCACGGAGCCGGGGAGCCAGCAGACCCAGCTCGGCCGACAGCCAGGGACGGCACGCACGGAGCTCGTCCGCCGTCGGCCGGTTCTCCGGAGGGGCGCAGTGCACGGGGGCGGTCAGCCGTACACCGCGCAGCGCCAGCCCGTCGCCGGTGTGCCGCGACGTGGGCTGCGACGCGAGGCCGATCTCGTGCAGGGCGGCGAAGAGGAAGTCACCGGTCGCGTCGCCGGTGAACATCCGTCCGGTGCGGTTCGCCCCGTGCGCGGCCGGGGCGAGACCGACCACGGCCAGGGACGCGTCCGCGGGACCGAATCCGGGGACCGGGCGCCCCCAGTACTCCCAGTCCTGGAACGAGGCGCGCCTGACCCGGGCCACCTCCTCGCGCCAGGCGACGAGCCGGGGACACGCCCGGCACCGTGCGACGAGCTCGTCCAGCTCGTCCAGACGGGTGCAGCGAGGCGCGTGGCGGGCCGGGAACGCCGGGTCGTCGGCACCGGGGCCGCTGCCTCGGTCGAGCGGTCGCTCCATCCCTCCACGCTACCGGGCCCCCGAGGTGCCATGGTCTTCCGGCGGTCGGCGCACGCCGCACGGACAGGGGAGCGGTGTGCCGCCGAGTGGGCGGATCCGCGGCGGCACCGGTGACCGGCGGTCTGCGCCGGGGAGGGGCGACCACGACGTGAGCCGGGGACGGACGGCACGCCCGCAGCCCGGGCGGAGCCGGCTCCGCCCGGGCCCGGATGCGCGTTCCGTCCCGTTCCGCAGCCGGAACGGAGCCGGGTGCGCCCAGCGCCCTTCCCGACGCCGCGGACGCGGTCCCCGGGGCCCGGGCATGGAAAATCCCGGGCGCCCGCCTCCTGTGGCTCTCTACACTCGGCTCACCCGCCGCCACGTCAACGTGGCGCGCACCACCAGGAGTTGGACCGACTGAGGGGAGGCCGGACGTGCGCTGCCGCACCACCGCCTTCGTTGCCCGGTCCCGGTACGACGTGATCCTGGTGTCTCCGGCCCGCCGGTGACGGCTGCGCGGCCGCCACCGGACCCCGCGACGACCACCCACCGACCGGCGGTGGCCGAGCGGATCCTGCCGCGGTAGGCGACGACGGTCGCGGCGGCCCCGCCCCCACGAGGGTGGGGCCGCCTTGCGTCGGAAGCCAGGTTGTTGCGGGAGGTCACGGTGTCGGCCCGGTAGTCCTAGCTCGGACACCAGGGAACAAGTAACCCGCCGGTAGGTTCCGGAGGCCGTTTCCTGGGGCCAAGGGACTTCGTTGAGCCGACCGGGTGAGCGCCCGAAGGGCCGACGACAAGGGGCGGGTGTGCGACGGGAGTGGTCGCCGGAAGACGCAGTGGCGTGCTGGACGCTGGTGGATGGCGACTGGGACCTGGTAGCGAACAAGTCTGGCCCGACCCGGCTCGGATTCTGCCTGATGCTCAAGTTCTTCGAGATCGAGGGTCGGTTCCCGGAGTTCATCGAGGAGTTTCCGCAGCCCGCTGTCGCGTACGTCGCCGGACTGGTCAAGGTGCCGGCGGCCGAGCTCGGGAAGTATGACCTGGCGGGCGCGAAGCGGCACCGGAAGCAGATCCGCGAGGCACTGGGGTTCCGGCCGTCGACGCTGGCGGATGAGGAACGGCTGACAGAGTGGATGGCGACGGAGGTCTGCCCGGTCGAGCTGGTCGAGGACCGGCAGCGGGAGGCCCTGTTGGTGCAGTGCCGTGTCGAGCGCATCGAACCGCCCGGCCGCACGCGCGTCGAGAAGGTCCTGGTGGCGGCACGCAACCGGTGGGAGCGGGCGTTCTGCGCGCGGACCGTCGAACGTCTCGGCGAGGTGTGCGTCGGCCGGCTGCTGACGCTGGTGGCCGAAGGCAACGACGACGGCACCGCGCTGCTCGCCTCACTGAAGCGGGACCCGGGCGCGGTCGGGCTGGACTCGCTGCTGACCGAGATCACGAAGCTGAACGACGTGCGCAGGCTCGGCCTGCCCGAGGGGCTGTTCGCGGACTGCTCGGAGAAGATGGTGGCCGCGTGGAGGGCGCGGGCGATCAAGATGTACCCCTCCGACTTCCGCGACACGAGCGAGGACGTGCGGGTCACGCTGCTGGCCGCGTTGTGCTCCTCCCGGCAGGCGGAGATCACGGACGCGCCGGTTGAGCTACTGGTTGCCCTGGTTCACAAGATCAACGCCCGTGCCGAGCGGCGCGTGGAGACCTCGTAGCCACCGCCGCCCGCGCGCTTCCCTCGGGGCACCGCGCGACGCTCAATTTCGCCCCCACGGCTTGGCGGTGTCAGCGGACTCGCCCGGTGAGACAAGTCCTGTCTCGTAGGCGAGGACGACAGCCTGGGCCCGGTCGCGCAGGGTCAGCTTGGCGAAGATCCGGGCCACGTGGGTCTTCACTGTCGCCTCACTGATCGTCAGATGCTGCGCCAGTTCGGAATTGGAAAGACCCCGACCCATGAGCGTCAGCACCTCCCGCTCTCGCGGCGTCAGTGCGGCCAGGTCGCGGTGGACGGCCGGGGTTACGAGGCCCGAACCGGTTCTGGGGGCGCTGGAGGCGAAACGCTCCACCAAGCGGCGGGTGATCGAGGGTGCGAGCAGAGCGTCACCGGTGTCGACCAGGCGTACGGCGGCGGTCAGATGCGCGGGGGTGACGTCCTTGAGCAGGAATCCGCTGGCTCCGGCGGCGAGGGCGGCGTAGACGTAGTGGTCGAGGTCGAAGGTGGTCAGCATGATCACCCGGCAGTCCGGGGCCTGCGCGAGTATGCGGCGGGCGGCTTCCAGGCCGTCCATGGCAGGCATCCGGATGTCCATCAGTACGACGTCGGGCCGCAGCCTTCGCACGGCGGCCACGGCCTCGGCTCCGTCGCCGGCTTCGCCCACCACGTCGATGCCGCGGGCGGTCAGGATCAGGCGGAAGCCGGTGCGGACCAGCTCCTGGTCGTCGGCGATCACGACGCGAGGGGCGGATTCGGTGTACGGCGTCATAGCCGGTCCAGCGGGATCCGGGCGCGGACGCGGTAGCCGCCGCCGAGGCGGCGGCGAGCGTCCAGGTCGCCGCCGTAGACGGCGACCCGCTCCCGCAGGCCGAGCAACCCGCGTCGCGTTCCGTCCGCCTGGCCCTGGGCCGGCTCTCTCCGCGCGGGCCGGCTGCCCGACAGGACGCTCGGTCCGCTGTTCAGCACCTCAACTCGCAGGTAGTGGTCCGCGTATCGCACCGTCACCTCGGCTTTCGCCCCGTCCCCGTGCTTGAGGGCATTGGTGAGGGCCTCCTGGATGATCCGGTAGGCGGTGACATCGATCCCGGTCGGCAGCGGACGCGGCTCACCCGAGATGCGCATCTCCACGGGCAGGCCGGCAAAGACGATCCGGTCGATCAGCGGGCTGAGCCGGCCCAAGCTCGGCTGCGGTGACAGGTCCATACCGTAGGACTCGTCGTCGCCGTTCTGCGCGGGCGCGAGCAGGCCGAGCAGGTGCCGCAGCTCGGTCATCGTGTTCCGCCCGGCGGTCTCGACGGCCCTCATCGCCGCCGCGGCCTCCTCGGGCATCGTGGCCAGCACCTCGCGGGCGGCCCCGGCCTGGACCACCATGAGGCTCACGTTGTGGCTGACGATGTCGTGGAGCTCAGTGGCGATCCTGGCCCGCTCCGCGTCGACCGCGGTCCGCGCCGCGCTCTCGCGCTCCCGCTCCAGCAGCCAGCCGCGCTCCGCAATGGCCGCCTGGTGAAGCCGCCGCGCCCGGACCGCCGCAACACACAGACACCCGGCGGCGCCAACTGCCGCCGCCAGGGCTATGACCAGCCACATCGTGCCAGATCCCCACACCGGAACATCTTCGCAGCTGCACGACGCGCCCCACATCAGCCCCCGGATGCAGCTCCGTACATCCCCGGGATGACCTGCCCGGACGGATGCATCCGGAGGGTGACGCCCCGTCCGCGGACTCCGTCCTAAGTTCGAACCATGACAACTGATCACGACAGTGCCCGGCAAGTGGTGGTGCGGCTGGAAGGCGTGCACAAGGAGTACGGCGACGCGAAGGCCCTGAACGGCCTGTCACTGGATATCAGGGCGGGGGACGCGGTCGCCGTGATGGGCCCCTCCGGCTGCGGCAAGTCCACCTTGCTCAACATGGTGGCCGGCCTGGACCGGCCGACCTCGGGCACCGTCGAGGTGCATGGTCATGACCTCGGGAAACTGAACGAGACCGGCTTGGCGCTGTTCCGGCGGCGGAACGTCGGCATGATCTTCCAGTTCTTCAACCTCATCGACGATCTGCCTGTCCTGGACAATGTGGCGCTGGCCGCGCAGCTGACCGGCACCCCGGCCCGGCAGGCACGCCGCCGTGCCCTGGAGCTCCTGGACGAACTCGGTGTCGCCGAGCGCCGGAACAACTATCCGGCGACGCTGAGCGGTGGCGAGCGGCAACGCGTCGCCGTCGCACGGGCGTTGATGAACCGCCCGGCCCTGCTGCTTGCCGACGAGCCGACCGGCGCCCTCGACAGCCGGTCGGGCGAGCAGGTGATGGATCTGCTGATCGACCTCAACCAGATCGGCCAGACCCTGTTGATCGTCACCCACGACCCGCAGCTGGCCACCCGCTGCGCCAGCCGGCTGATCGAAGTCGCCGACGGCCGGATCGCCCGCGAGAGCATGCTGGAGGCGACCGCGTGAGCGCCGTATGGAGAGCCTCGCGCGCGGCCGTGAAGCGCCGTCGGCTCCAGACCTTCGTCATCGGGCTCGTCGTGCTCTGCTCCACCACGACCGTCCTGCTCGCTCTGGCGCTGCTGAGCGCCGCCTCGGGCCCCTTCGACAAGGCCTACGCCGAACAGCGCGGTGCTCATACGGCGGCGACCTTCGACACCACGAAGGTCTCGCAGGAGCAGTTGGCACGGACTGCCCGGCAGCCCGGGGTGGAGGCCGCGGCCGGACCGTTCGAGCAGACAGTCGTCGACATCCCCAAGGACTGGCTCTGGATGGCGGGCGGCACCCTCACCGTGGTGGGCCGCGCCGATCCGGCGGGCCCCGTGGACCAGATCGAACTCCTTGAGGGCCACTGGGCCACCGCACCCGGCGAGATCGTCGTCAACTGGTCCGCCCAGGGCTCCCCCGGCACGGCGCTCCTCGGCACCAGGCTGGAGACCCCCGGCGGAGCGACGCTGGCCGTCGTCGGATTCGCCACCAGCATGAGCAAGTCGGCGAGCGCCTGGGTCTCGCCCGAGCAGATGGCCGCACTGCACCCGACCTCCGCCCAGATGCTGTACCGCTTCACGGACTCCTCGACGGAGGCCCAGCTGAGCGCCTCGCTGGCACGGGCCACCACGGGACTGCCCAAGGATTCGCTGACCGGCGCACAGACCTACCTCACCCTCAAGCAGGCCTTCTCCGCGCTGGCCGACTCCTACCTCCCGTTCATGACGCTCTTCGGCATCCTCGGCGTGCTCGTCTCCACCCTGATCGTCGGCAACGTGGTCAGCGGGGCGGTCGTCTCCGGGTACCGGCACATCGGGGTGCTCAAGGCCCTGGGCTTCACCCCGAACCAGGTCGTCGCCGTCTACCTGACGATGCTTTCCGTGCCGGCGGTGGCGGGCAGCGTGCTGGGCACTCTGGCCGGCAACGCGCTGGCCGGGCCGATCCTGAAGGTCGCGTTCACCGGCATCGACGTGGGCCGGGCCTCGGTCGGCGGCATCAGCCCGTGGGTGTCCGTGGCCTGCCTCGTGGGCATGCCTGTCCTCGTCCTGCTGGCCGCGCTGGTCCCCGCCCTGCGCGCCCACCGGCTGCCCGCCGCACGGGCGATCAGCGCGGGCGACGCGCCGCGAACCGGGCGCGGGCTGCGCGTCCAGCGGATGCTCGGTGCCACCCGGCTGCCGCGCCCGGTCAGTCTGGGCCTCGGCCAGCCGTTCGCCCGCCCCAGCCGCACCCTGCTGACCCTGGCGGCCATAGTCCTCGGGGTCACCACGGTGACCCTGTCGACCGGACTGACCAGCACCATGGTGGCGTACGGCAATGTCGGGCGGGAGGACGGAGGCGCCAGGATCCACGTGACGACTGGGGGGTCGGGCAACGACCGGACCCCGCCCCGGCTCAATGACCTGCAGATCGAGAAAAGGCTGCGGTCCCTGCCGGATGCGCAGGGGGTACGGGCCCGCGCGCTGTCCCAGGTGAACATGACCGGGCAGACCCAGCCCGTCTTCGCCGACTTCTACCGCGGCGACGATTCCTTGTACGAGAACACCATCGTCAGGGGCCGGGCGCCGGCCGCGGCGGGCGAGATCGTGGCCGGTCCGGCGTTCCTGACCCAGCGCGGGCTGAAGCTCGGTGACCGGGTCACGCTGGAGCTGAACGGCAGGAAGATCACCGCGACCGTCGTGGGTCAGCTCATCGAGGGCAACGCCCGGGCCCTGGAGGCCACCAGGGAGACCCTCGCCCAACTCGCACCGGACGCCCACGCCACCGAGTACACGGTGCGGCTCGCCCCAGGCGCCGACGCGCGCGCCTACGCCGAGGCGGTCACGGCGCTCGACCCGGGCCTGCACGCGTCGGTGATGGACTCCGGCAACGCCGGCACCGCCACCGTCATCACCTTCTCTACGGTCTTCACGGTGCTGCTGACGCTCGTCGCGTCGCTCGGTGTCTTCAACACCGTTCTGCTGAACACCCGTGAGCGGCGCCGGGACCTGGGCATGCTCAAGTCGATCGGGATGACCCCCCGGCAGGTGGTGGTGCTGACGGTGACCTCGGTCGCCGGGCTGGGCGCGGTCGGCGGGCTGCTCGGCATCCCGCTCGGGATCGTGGCGCACCGCCTCGTCGTAGGCCATGTCGGGGTGGTCGACTTCCCCGAGTACATGAAGGACGTGTGGCACGCGCCGCAGCTGGCCGCGATGCTCCTGGCGGGTGTGGCGATCGCAGTCCTCGGCGCCCTGGTCCCGGCCCGGTCGGCGGCCCGGATGACCATCGCCTCGGTGCTGCACACCGAGTAGATCACCCGTCAGCACCAGCCTCTGGATCGGAGTCAGCGCAGGAAGCGGCCCGGTCATGCGTGAGGTCTGCCAGTGGCGAGTCAAGCCACGCGGCCCGCCGCGCCCAGAACCGGGCGATCAGCGCGTTGCCTTCGATCCGACTGGCCGATCTCCGCGAGGTCTGCTTGTCAGACTTCCGGCGCCTGATGGATCGTCGGGGTGATGCCGCAGTAGATGCCGGATTTACTGCGGCAGAGCCCCTACCGTGACCACCGCGACCTGCGGCCGACGATTCCGGCCGCCAGAGCGAGGTGTACGCATTTACTGCGGCAGTGCCGGAAGGGCAGGGTGGGTGTGACGATCGAACCGGTGACCGAACTCGGGAGCAGGGGCGTGCTCCGGCTGCCGCACGCCCGGGTGGTGCCCCTGTCCGCCCCGCCGTCGTCGTACACCGCGGCGGTCGAGCGGTACCTCACCGGTGCGGGCATCGCGAAGTCCTCCGCCCGGATCTACCGGATCTCGCTGATGACGTGGGGTTGGATGCTCGCCGGCTAACCGGCGCCGACCGGACCCGCCCGGCGGGGCGCCAAGCCGCCCGTCTTCCCCGTCACCGCGATCGACGACCCGGCGCTGCCGGAGGTACTACGTCACCAGCTCCAAGAACACCCCAAGGAGACAGAACACCCTGGCCACCGGGGCAAGCACTCAGCGGGGCTCAGAGGAACTCACGGGATGTCGCACGGTCGGGGTGGTCTCGCCCGGCTCCCGCTCGTGGGCGGTGCGGTGCGGTGCGGGCGCGGCGGGGGTGCTGACGGCGCGCGCGGGCAGGCCTCGGTTGGTGAGGAAGCCCCCTGTGCGGTTTGAGGATGTCGGGACCTGCCCCCGACGCACCGCCGTCCGCGAGTACCACAGGTGTCCGAGACAGCCGATCGGGCGTCAAGGTAGTCAGGCTCCGCAGTCCGTGCGAAGTCCGCAGACGGACGAAGGAACTGATGAAAGGGCCGGCGGAGAGCCACTCACTCGGAGTGCCCCGGCACACCGCCGGCTCTTGACCAACATCCGTGCCGGCGGAACGCCAGCGTGAGAAGTGCCACCAGGCTACAAGGCCCCGCCCGCGACCCGCCAGCCGCTCGAGGAACCCCACGGTGAACCCCACGGTGATCTCCCGCAACCGGCCTGTGCTCAATGAGCCGACATCGCCGAGCAGGACCGCGTCCCCGTCGCCACGTGGCGGCGACCCGACGCCCCCGCCCTCCGCCACCGGCCAGCCAAGCCTCTTTCCTCGCAGCGCCTCCTGATCTACGACCTCGCCCAAGCCCGTGCCCACCTCGCGGGCAGACCCGTTCCCACGCTGCCCCCCGGAGAACATCCCGACGGCCTCCTCGGACGGGACGGCTGTCCGCCCGTCCACTCCTGACACCGCCGTCCCTCGGGATCCCGCCCGGACTGGGCCGGGTGGTGGAAACGCGTGCTGCGCCGCCGCCCGCGCGGACGCACCCTGGAGCGAGACCGCGGAGACCGGAGCAGGGAGCACTCATGGTGGACGACACCACGTCAGCGAGGGGGCCGGTACTGGCCGGCGTCGACGAGGGCGGTCAGGAGTACGTGGTGCGCTGCGCCGCCGAACAGGCCGACCTGCACGAGGTGCCGCTCCACCTCCTGCACGTCGCCGAGCACCACGGCACCCCGGTCCCGGGCGCCGAGGCCGTGGCGCCCCTGGAGAGGCTGGTCCGCACCGAGTTCCCCGGCGTGGCAGTGACGGCGGAGGCGGTCACCGGCCGTGCCTCCGCCGTGCTGGTGGAGCGGTCCGCGCGGGCGTCTTGGACGGTCGTCGGCCACCGGGGCAGCGGTGGCTTCGCCCGTCTTCCGCTCGGCTCCGTGAGCTGGCAGGTCGCCACCCACGCCGCAGGCCCCGTCATCGTCGTCCGACCTGGTGACACACCACCGGACCCGGAGAAGCGCGTCGTGGCCGGGGTGGACGTCGCCGACACCTCCGGCATCTCGTCGCACGCCCTGGACGCCGCCTTCGCCGAGGCCGCGCTGCGCGGGGCGAGCCTCGAACTCGTGCACGGCAGCTTCCACCTCGGCGAGACCCCGACCGGGCCCGGGATGGCCGCACCCGACTTCGACGTCCTCGACGAGGCGGTCCGGGCGGCCCTGCAAGAGGAGGCGGACAAGCGCCGTGACCGTTACCCGGGGGTGCCGGTGAGGCTGCACGCGGAACGGCTCCGTGCGGCGACCCTGCTGGCGGAGTCCTCGCGTGGGGCGGTCCTCCTGGTCGTCGGCTCCCACGGCCGTTCCGGACTGCGCAGGCTGCTGCTGGGCTCGGTGAGTTCCGAGGTCCTCCACACCGCGGCCTGCCCGGTGGCGGTCGTGCACACCGCGCACACCGGGTGAGCGGCCGCTGCGAGACGTCCCCGGGCCGCCAGGTCGTCGGGTCCTCGGGCCGGATGCCGGGGCACCGGGTGCTCCGGCCGCGTCAGGCCAGGAGGTTGACGCCCTCCCGGAACACGCGCGGCAGCCGGGCCGCGAGCGGCACGACCCGAGGAGCGAGGTACGGATTCTCACGGGCGCGCAGCAGACACCCGGTCAGCAGCCGGTACGGGCGGGACAGCCGCCGCCAGGCGCGCTCGTACTCCCGGGGCCGGCCCGACCGTACACAGCGGACCAGTTCACCGGCCGCGGTCAGTGCGAGCGTCAGCCCCTCGCCGGTGAGCGCGTCGACGTAACCCGCGGCGTCCCCCACGAGCAGCACCCGGCCGGCCACCCGTGTACGCACGTCCTGGCGCAGCGGCCCGGCACCGCGCACCGGGGTCGCCGCGGCCGAGCACAGCCGCTCGCCCAGGGCCGGGAAGCGTGCCAGCTGGGCGTCGAACGGGGCGCGGTCGGCGGTGAGCACGGCGACACCGACGAGTCCGGCGGCGAGGGGCGTCACATACGCCTCGGAGCGTTCCGCCCAGTGGACCTCGACCAGGTCGCTCCACGGGGCGACGGCGTAGTGGCGGCGCAGCCCGTAGCGCGCCGCCCGGGCGGAAGCGGGCCGCGCGCCCAGTCCGAGGGCGCGGCGGACGGGGGAGTGCAGCCCGTCGGCGGCGACGAGGTACCGCGCCGTCAGCCCGTCCGCCGTCACCTGCCGGCCGTCCTGGCGCACTTCGCCGAGTCGGCGTGCCACGAACCGCACACCCAGCTCCGCGGCGCGCGCCGCGAGCGCCGACTGAAGATCCGTGCGGCGCACCCCGAGGCCGTGTCCGGCACGGAAGCGCGCCTCCGCCGCGCGGGCGCCGAGTCCGTCGGTGTACCGGATGCCGGTGAACCGAGCCCCTTCGACGGCGACCCCGAGTCCCGCGAGCGCCCGTACGGCACCCGGCATCAGCCCCTCACCGCACGCCTTGTCGACCGGTGTGGGCCGCGGCTCCGCGACGACGACCTCGAACCCGGCCAGCGCACCGTGGATGGCTGTGGCCAGCCCCGCCGGGCCGCCGCCGGCGACCAGCAGATCGATCACCGGACCGCGTTCGCGGTACGGCCGGCGGTCCCCGGCACCCCGGTCAGGGCCGACTCCTCGCATCGGATGCGGACCCCGAGCAGTGCCAGGTTGAGCACGGTGAACGCCAGGGCCGTCACCCACGCCGTGTGCACCAGGGGCAGTGCGAGCCCCTCCAGCACGACCGCGGCGTAGTTGGGGTGCCGGAGCCACCGGTACGGCCCGGAGGCGACGAGCGGCAGGCCCGGTACGACGATGACGCGGGTGTTCCACCGCGGGCCCAGGGTGACGATGCACCACCAGCGCAGCGCCTGGGCCGCGGCGGTCAGCGCCAGCATGGTCCAGCCGAGCACGGGCACGAAGGGGCGGTCCGCGGCCCAGGGTTCGACGGCGCAGCCGGCCAGCAGCACGGTGTGCAGGACGACCATGGCGGGGTAGTGGCCGCGGCCGTGCTCGACGCCGCCGTGCGTTCGGCTCCAGACCGTGTTGCGGCGGGCCACGACGAGTTCGGCGAGCCGTTCCACGGCGACCAGCAGGACGAGTACGAGGAACACGGTGGGCGTGTGGGTGCTCATCGGGGCGTCACCAGCGCAGCAGGACGAGTTCGGAGGAGAACCCGGGGCCGAAGGCCAGCATCAGCCCGGGGGCGCCCGGTTCGGGCGGGCCGTCGACGAGGGTGTCCCTCAGGACGTGCAGCACGGAGGCGGAGGACAGGTTCCCGGCCCGGGCGAGCGACCGTCGGCTCGGCGAAAGCGCCTCCTCGGGCAGCCCGAGAACGTCGGCGAGCACGTCGAGGACCTTCGGGCCACCCGGGTGGCAGACCCAGGCCGCCACGTCCTGCGGTTTGAGGTCGTGCTCGGCGAGGAAGGACGCGATCTCCTCACCCACGTGGAGCCTGACCACGTCGGGCAGTTCGCTGCCGAGCACGGGCCGGAGGCCCCACTCGCCGACGTGCCAGCCGAGGAGGTGTTCCGTGCCCGGGTGGAGACGGCTGCGGCAGTCGACGACCACCGGGCCCGGCCGGCCTGCGTACGGGTGCCCGCCGGTGCCTCCACCGGGGCGGACCGCGTGCCGGGGGTGTTCGGTGCCGACCGCCACCAGCGCCGCTGCCCCGTCGCCGAAGAGCGCCCCTGAGACCAGATTGGCCATCGACGTGTCCGCGGACTGCAGGGTGAGCGAGCAGAGTTCCACGGACAGCAGCAGTCCCACGTCCCCGGGGCGGCCGGCGAGCTGGTCGTGGAGGCGCGCCGTGCCCGCCGCGCCCCCGGCGCAGCCGAGTCCGAAGAGGGGCACGCGCCGTACGTCGGGGCGCAGTCCGGCCGCGGTGGCCAGGCGGGCGTCCAGCGACGGTGCCGCGATGCCCGTGACGGAGGTCGACACGATCACGTCGACCTCCTCGGGGGCGACTCCCGCCTCGTCGACGGCGGCTCGCACGGCCCGCGTCCCGAGGTCCCGCGCCAGCTCCAGATAGATGTCGTTGCACTGGCCGAAGCCGTCGAGGCGGCCGTAGCGGTCCAGCGGCAGCGCGAGATGCCGGGCCTCGACCCCGACGGACGCGTGCACGCGCCGCAGCAGTCCGGGATCCGCCGCGGGCGGCAGCCGGCGGGCCAGCTCCTCCGCGATCTCCGCCTGCGGGTGGCGATGGGGCGGGAACACGGCGCTCACGGCCAGGACGCGGGTCATCGCCCCAACATAGAAGTCTGCTGACACAACGTCATGAAACGGTCGCATCGGGCGCGTCGTGACCTAGCGTGGGGATGTGAAGTTCAGTGCCACCACCGTCTCCGACGGGGCCCACGCAGCGCCGTTCGACTCCGTCCGCCCGTCGACCGTCGGTCTGCTGAAGGCGTGTCACCTGCTGCCGGCGGCAGTCGTCACCGGTCTCACGGCCGCGCTCGCCGCCGCGGTGGGAGGACGTGGTCCGGCCGGCGGAGCGCTCACCGTGGGCGCGGTCGCCGCGGGCCAGCTGTCGATCGGGTGGTGCAACGACCGGGCCGACATGGGCCGGGACCGTGCGTCCGGCCGCCGGGACAAGCCGCTGGTCACCGGAGAGGCCCTGCCGGGCGTCGTGGCCGGAGCGGCGATCGCGGCCCTGGCCCTGTGCGTCGTCCTGTCGGCGGCGTGCGGGCCGGTGGCCGGGTGCGTCCATGCGGTGGCGGTGGCGGCGGCCTGGTCGTACAACCTCCGCCTCAAGCGCACCGTTCTGTCGTGGCTGCCGTACGCGTTGGCGTTCGGGCTGCTCCCGGCGTTCGTCACCCTCGCGCTGCCCGGTGGGCCCTGGCCGCCCCTGTGGCTCATGGCGGCCGCCGGACTGCTCGGCACGGGCGCGCACTTCGCCAACGTCCTGCCGGACATCGACCACGACCTGCGCACCGGCGTCCACGGGCTGCCGCAACGCCTCGGCCGGCGGCGGTCGGTATGTGTCGCGGCCCTGCTGGTGCTCGCCTCGTCGCTGGTCCTGCTGGTGGCGCCCGACGGACCGGTCACCCGCCAGGGCTGGGCGGTCCTCGCGATGACCGTGCTGCTCTGCGCGCTGGCCCTGCTGCGGCCCGTCCGTGACGCCGACGCCCGTCTCCCGTTCCTCGCCACCATGGGCATCGCCGCAGCCGACGTGGCGCATCTGGTGCTGCTGACCGCCTCCGTCGGCTGAGGTCCAGCGCCGCCGACCGAGGACCCGCCGCCGTCCGAGAGCCCGTGCGCCGGCCTCAGCCACGGCCGACCGGCCGGGCCACACCCAGTCGTACGCGGTCCATCGGCTCCGCCATGTGCGCCAGTGCGTGGGCCCCGGGGGAGGGGAGTCCGGCGTGCGCGGTCAGCGTCTCGCGCAGCTCCAGGACTTCCGCACCGCGCAGCCGCCACGGCGGGTGCTCGATGCGCGTCTCCCAGAGGACGCCGGCCCGGTGCGAGAAGGACGACCACCGGGCGGTGAGCCAGCGATCCAGGTCCGGCGGTGTGCGGGCCGGTGCCCCTGCACGGACCGTCAGCCGGTAGCCGGGGGGCACGGCCGGGCGGTTCCGTCCGCGCCGGGCCCGGCGCCGGCCGGTGTAGGTGAGGGCGCGCCCGTCGGGACTGCGCCGGACGGCCAGGTCCGCCCAGTGGTACGGGATCCCGAAGGCCCGCGCCGCCGGCATGAGGGGGTGGTCGGCGTCGAGGGAGAGGAACCACACCCCGCTGCGCCCGTCCCGCGTTCTGACGTAGGTCCGCAGATTGGTCTGCGCGAACGTTCCCCTGGGCAGCGGCACCAGTCCCAGCGGGTGCACCGATCTCATCACGAGGGCGACGAGGCTCACCCACGCGCGGCCGTCGGACTCGTCCGGCCGCAGTCCGGACGGCAGCAGCGGGCGTACCGCGTCGGGCGGGTAGGGCCAGTGTACGTAGGTCTGGTGGGACAACCCGGCGGTCAGCGCGGGAAGTTCCCGTGGGAAGGGCAATCGGGGCGGTGCGGGCAACGTCTCCTCCTGTGCGCGGTGCGGAGCGGTTCGCGAACCGTGTTGTCCCGATGATCCGGTACGGCCCACCGGGTGCCGGCGGGTGCCGGCCGGGACCGGCGCCGAAGTTCACCGTGGAGCAGCCATGGCGATGGAGTCCGGCCAGCCGTCGGCACCGGGCGAAGGGGAGAGCCGGGCGCAAGGGGCGCTGGGCGGGCGTGCCGGGCCCGTGGCTGGGCCACTTGTACCGGCGAGTAGACGACGTTCTCCGCTCGGTCGCACCGCTCCGCGACACCACGGGGCCGGCTCCCGGGGCGGGGACGGCGGCCGGGCGGTCGGAAGTGGGCCCGAGGCGGCCCCGGGCGTCAACCGGGCTTCGGTGAGCGTTGTTCGCCCGGGCGGCTGCTCGCGGACCATTCGAGGGGGCGGTCCCCGCCGGAGCCCCCGTGCGAAGGCTTTCCGCCGATGCGGCCGCCGGGACGGACCCGGGCGGGGCAGGGGGCCGATCGATAGAATTCAGGCATGGTGCTCTGGCTGACCGACCCGACGCCCCGTCGCGGCAGGCAGTACGGCGGTGGCTCCCCATGACGCCGGCGTCGGACGACATGAGCCTGTACTCGGGCCGGCCGTCCGGTCTGATCGGCGCCCAGATCGCCGGCTACCGGGTGGAGCGGGAGATCGGGCGGGGTGGTATGGCGGTGGTCTACTGTGCCAAGGACCTGCGGCTGGACCGCACGGTGGCGCTCAAACTCCTCGCGCCGGAGCTCGCCCGCAACGACACCTTCCGCCGCCGATTCACCCACGAGTCGCGGGTCGCCGCAGCCATCGACCATCCGCACATCGTGCCGATCTTCGAGGCCGGCGAGACCGACGGCGTCCTGTACATCGCCATGCGCTTCGTGGCCGGGCTGGACCTGCGGGCGCTGCTGGACCGCGACGGCCCGCTGCCCGTCGCGACCGCTGTCCGGATCGCCGCCCAGGTGGCCTCGGCGCTCGACGCGGCACACGAGCACGATCTGGTGCACCGGGACGTGAAGCCGGGCAACGTCCTCGTCGCCAAGGGCACCGACGTCGACCATCCCGAGCACGTCTATCTCACGGACTTCGGGCTGACGAAGAAGTCGCTCTCCCTCACCGGGTTCACCACCGTGGGCGAGTTCGTCGGCACGCTCGACTACGTGGCACCGGAGCAGATCTCCGGGCGGCCGGTCGACGGCAGGTGCGATCTCTACAGCCTCGCCTGCGTCGTCTACGAGACCCTGGCCGGCGGGCCGCCCTTCCAGCGGGACGAGGACGTCGCACTGCTGTGGGCGCACCAGTACGACCAGCCCCCTCCGCTCACCGAGCGCCGGCCGGACATCCCACCGGGCGCGGACGAGGTTCTGGCGAAGGCCCTGGCCAAGGTGCCCGACGACCGCTACGACTCCTGCCTGGAGTTCGTCGCGGCCCTCCGTGACACCGCGACGGCCCCGGTCGCCACGCCGGTCGCGGACAGGGCCGTTCCCACTCCGACGCAGGTGGTCCCCGGCCTCGCCGAGGTCCCGGAGGATCCGGGCCCTCCACCGGACCCGCCCGCGTGGGCCCGCCCGGTCTTCGTCCCTCCCGGCGGACAGCGGCCGGGCGGGTGACCCGGTACCGGTCCCGTCGGCCCGTCCGGGCGGGTGCGGGGCCGGCGTCAGCCGCCATGGCGTCGCTCGCCCGTGTCCTCGCGCAGGCGTTCCGTGTGACGCGTGATCGTTTCGACGCGGGCCGCCAGGCCGGGGTGGTCGGCCTGCAGGTGTGAGTGCGTACCGGCCAGGGGCGCGATCAGCGCGGCGGCGTCGTCGGCGGCGAGAGCGCCGGAGAGGCGCGCCACCGGGGCGGCCGCGTCGGCCGGGAGATCGGTGAGAGCGGTGATCTGGCCGGCGAGGCGGCGCAGATCGCCCGCGTGGCCACGGGCCCATGCGCTGACGGTGCGGTTCGCCGCCCGGTGGTCGCGGGTGGCCTGGACGCGCTGCTCGCCGGTGGAGCCGGGTGCCCCGGGGCGCACGCGCAGATACCGGCGCTCGGCGGCCTGGCGACTCGCGACGCCGAGGGGATGGGCGAGGTCGGCCCAACTGGCTCCCGCTTCACGGGCCGTCTCGATCAGCCCCGGCTCCCATTCGGCGAGTTCGTCGCGCAGTCGACGCAGCAGGAGCAGGGCGGCCAGCGCCTCCTCGGCGCCGGTCGAGGGTGCGCCGGGCGCGTACCCGTAAGGCTCCTCCCGGGCGGTGCGAACCGCCTCCCGGATGGTGTCCAGAGCCGCGGCCGCGGCATGGAAGGAGGAGAGCGGCACTCCTGTGTTCCCGGGTTGGTCGACGGGGCTCATGGGATTCCCTTCTCGGCCAGAGTGTCATCCTTTCGGTGACATCCGTGATTGTCATCGTTCCGACGACATGCTACAACGGAAGCAGGTTCCAGCGCATTGGCAGGTACTGCCCGAACCAACTGGAGGTGTTTCACGATGTTGATGCGCACTGACCCTTTCCGGGAGTTCGACCGGCTGACGCAGCAGCTCCTGGGCACGACGGGCACCTGGTCCCGGCCCTCCGCGGTGCCGATGGACGCGTATCGCCAGGGTGACGAGTACGTGATCGCCCTCGATCTCCCCGGTGTCACGCCGGACGCGATCGACATCGACGTCGAGCGGAACATGCTGACGGTCAAAGCCGAGCGGCGACCGCTGGCGAAGGCGGACGACGTGCAGATGGAGCTCTCGGAGCGTCCCCTCGGTGTCTTCTCCCGCCAGCTCGTACTCGCCGACACGCTCGACACCGAGCACATCAGCGCCGACTACGACGCGGGTGTGCTGACCCTGCGTATCCCCATCGCCGAGAGGGCGAAGCCCCGCAAGATCGCCATCGGCGACCGCCCGGGCCGCAAGCAGATCGCCGGCTGAGCCCCGCCCCACGCGCGGGTCGTGGAGGAAGGGAGGAGTTTCCGCTCCTCCCTTCCTCCAAATCCGTCGGCACCGCACCGACGCCGTAGCTTCCCCCACTTCCCCACTCACGTGAGGCGGGAATTCGTCAAGGACCTCGCGGCCCGAACGGGTGGCACCCCCGCCACCGCGCGCTGGGACGCGGGCTCCGTCCTGCACGTCGTCGCCGGTCTCGCCGGCCCCCGGCTGCTCGACCGCGTTCTCGCGGCGCTGCCGTCCGGATACGCCCTGCTCTTCGGTCGCGCCGAGCTCGCCCTTCGACGCTGACGACGGACGCGCCGGCCGCCAGTCGCGACCCCCCGCCGGACCCGCCGGAACCGTCCCACCGCCGCGTTACCCCCTGCCCCGGTGCGGAGGGACTCCGCGACCCCGGTCGGTGGGCGGTGCAGACCGGGCGCCCGGCTCCCGTCACGGTGGTGACTCGGCCCACGACTGCGGGCCGCCGCCCCTCCACTCGATCAGTTCCGGGTCGTCGACCGCCGTGTCGGTTTCCGGCAGGTTCGCGCGGCGGAGGAACTCCAGCACGTCGAACAGGTCGTGCGCGGTACCGACCGGCTCTCCTCGGATCGTCACCGGTCTGCCACCGCTCGGCTCGATCGGATGAACGATCACAGGCGGGTTCGTGCCCATGATCCCAGGGTCCGTCCGGACCGGTCGGGACGCATCCGCACGCACCCGGACGGGTGCCGGCCCCGCCCGGGGGCGCGGCCGGTGGCGTGGCACCGGGCACCGGACGCGCCGACCATGGAGGAGGAGGTGTCGCTCATGGGTGAACAGGTCGAGGCCAACGGTGCGCGGTTCTGGGTGGAGCGCCGGGGTGAGGGTCCCGACGTCCTGCTGGTCGCGGGCCTGAGCGATCCCGCCGAGGCCTGGCAGGCCCAGCTCGACGGACTCTCCGACCGCTACCGGGTCACCGCCTTCGACAACCGCGGAGCCGGTCGGACACCGCTCCCCGACGGGCCGCTGTCGGTTCCGCTGATGGCCGACGACGCCGCGGCGCTGCTGCCGTCCCTCGGTGTGGAGCGCGCCCACGTCGCGGGCTTCTCGGGCGGCAGTCTGATCGCCCAGGAGCTGGCACTGCGCCACCCGGGCCGGGTACGCAGCCTCGTCCTCGTGTCCGCCTGGGCGCGGCCGGACGCCTACTTCCGTTCGATGACCCGGTTCTGGCACTGGCTCGCCGCCGAGGCACCGGGAGAACGCGCCATGCTCGAGGCGTTCCTGCTGTGGGTCTACACCCCGCGCGCCCACGCGAACGGCATGGTGGACCGGATCATCGACGAGACGCTGGCCTTTCCCCATCCGCAGTCCGCCGAGGCATTCCAGCGCCAGGTCGAGGCCTTCGCGGCGCACGAGACCCTCGACCGCCTGCCGGGGATCACCGCGCCGACGCTCGTGCTGTCGGGGGAGTGCGACCTCGCCGCACCCCCGCGGTTCGGGCGGGCCGTTGCCGACGCCATTCCGGGTGCGGACTTCGAGATGCTGTTCGGCGAGGCGCACCAGCCCTTCCAGGAGTCCCCCGAGAAGTTCAACGCCCGGGTGGACGCTTTCTGGAAGGAGGTCGCCGGCCAGCATCCGGTGACCGAGGACGGCCCGTGACGGTCCGGACGTACGGCCCCCGCCGGCTGGCCCGTTCACTGCCGCACGATCCGGTCCACGCCGCGGTCGCACACGCGCTCGGCATGACCGACGGTTCGGGGCGCCATGGCCGAAGGCGCCGGGTTCCAGGGCTTCCCACCCCTTCGTGCACGGCAGGCGCAGCAGGAAGGTGCCGCGGTGCGAGGGGGACCGGGGCACGGTGGCCGAGGTGGCCGTCAATCGGGCCTGACGTCTCCGGTCCGGCTCTCCGTCGAGGGCTGCGTCCCGCCGACATCGAAGCCCGCCCGCCAGGGCCCCGCGCCCGACGACGCCCCCGCCCCCCGGCGGGCCGTCGCGGAAGGGAGCGGTCTCGTCCGGCGCCGGCGACCGGGGTCGCGTCCTCGCCGCCGTGTGCGGGAAGGCGGACCTCCACTCAGCCCAGGGCGATCAGGATGACCGCCACGCCGGTGCACAGCAGCCCCGCGATCTGGCCGGTGGTGGGGCGTTCGTGGAGGAAGACGACGGCCAGGACGACCGGGACCGCGGGGTACAGCGAGGCCAGCACCGTCGCCAGGGCCAGCAGCTGGTGGAGGGTGGCGGCCTGGTAGAGCACCAGGGCCACCGCGCCCATCGAGCCGACCGCCAGTGCCGGAAGAACGAGCCTGCGGGGCAGGCGGAGGGTCGCCCGGGCCGCCCGGGCCATGAGGGCGATCGTGAGCGTGGCCGCGGTTCGGGCGGCCAGGATCGGCCAGAGGCCCGCCGCCGGGTCGATTCGGGAGATGGCGAGGAACTGCACCGCGAAGCCGATCCCCGACAGCAGCCCGAACCGTGCGCCGGCCGCGGTTCCCCCGGCCTCGGGGCGGTCGTTGCGGGAGACCAGCCACAGCGCGGGAACCGCCGCCGCTACACCCAGCCAGGCGAGCGGACTCGGCCGGTCGCCGAGGACGACGACGCCGACGAGCACGGGCAGCGCGACTCCGGCGACACCGCTGAGCGGGGCCACCACGCTCATCCGGCCGGCCGCCAGTCCCCGGTACAGATACGCGACACCGATGCCGGTGCCCACCCCGGACAGCACGCCCCACCCCAGCGCGCCGGAGGTGATGTGCGAGGCCGTCAGAACCGGCGCCTCCACGCTCGCCACCGGCATCACGACCGCCACGGCGAGCATCAGGACGATGCCGCCGACCTGCCCGAACGCCGCGACCGCGTAACTGTCCGCCCGTCTGGCCAGCAGACCGCTGAAGAAGTGCACGAGACCGAACATGAGCGCGGCGCTCAGCGCGAACAGTTCCGGCATCCATGCCCTCCCGGCACCCGTCCCCGAGGCGCGGACGGCCGCCGGCCGCTGGCCGCGGCGCGCGGCCGCGCCCCGTGGTGGGTCACGTCGGGGGAGCCGTCTGGCGGGCCGTCAGAGCACACCATAGTGCGCGCGGACGGCCGGGCCGCCGACGATGTCCCGGCGCCCGCTCGCGTCGCCTCGCCGAGTGGTGGGGGAGCGGGCTCGATGGCCCGGCAGCCGTCTCCGGATCCCCCGCCTGCGACACCGGGGAGCCGGAGTGTCCCGCAGCTCGCGTCTGGACAATCCGTCCGGGCTGGACGTAAAGTCCGGGCATGGGAGTCGCGGCCGTACGTTGAGGCCACAGCCATGGAGCGGGAGGCGGCAGCCATGGAGATGACGGAGGAACCGGATCCGCGCGTGCGGACGTGGTCAGCGGTGTGCCAGGCCGTCGCACGGCTCCTCGGCCCCTACGCCGAGGTGGTCCTGCACGACCCGCGCACGGACAGCGTTCTCGCCATCTGGAACCCCGTGGACGGCCGCAAGGCCGGCGACGCTTCGATGCTCGGCGAACTGGACGCCCTGGAGCCCGCCGCACAGGACGTCTTCGGCCCGTACGAGAAGATCCTCGCCGACGGCCGCCGGCTCTCCTCGGTCAGCGCCGTCCTGCGCGGCGCCGACGGCGATGCCTCGGCCGTCCTCTGCGTCAATCTCGACCGCACCCCGCTGGAGCGGGCCGCCGCCCTGCTGAGCTCCTTCGGCGCCCCCGTCGTGGAGCGTCCCGAACCGCTCTTCGAGCAGGACTGGGCCGAACGCGTCCAGCACGTCGTCGGCACCTACGTACGGGAGTGCGGCCGCCCGGTCGAGCGCCTGACCCGGCAGGACCGGCTCACGGTACTGGGACGACTGGACGAGGCGAAGGTGTTCGGCGTCCGCCGCGCCGTCCCCGTCGTAGCCGGCGCCCTGCGTGTGTCGCGCTCCACGGTCTACGACCTCCTGGCCGAACACCGAGCCCCCAGTACGAAGGACCCCGCATGACCCGGCTGCCCGACTTCCGACTCGAAACCTTCTTCTCCCGCTGGGAGTTCGCGGCCCGCCACCACCTCACCGCGTCGGACGCCCAGAGCATGGCTCTCGGCGAACTGCTGGCACTCGCCGACGACGAGGACCGCGCAGCCTTCGAGAACCTGCATCTCGGCTACACCGAGACCTACGGCGACCCGGCCCTGCGCGAGGCCGTGGCCGCCACCTACGAACGGGCGGACGCGGACGACGTGCTGTGCTTCGCCGGTGCCGAAGAGGCCCTCTACCTGGCCATGAACGTCCTGCTCGGGCCGGACGACCACGCCGTCGTGATCACCCCCAACTACCAGGCGGCCGAGACGGTGCCGCTCGCCCTGTGCGAGGTCACCGGTGTCGCGCTCGACGCCGACCGCGACTGGGCCCTGGACCTGGACGCCGTGGTGGACGCCATCCGCCCCCGCACCCGGGTCGTCTCGGTGAACTTCCCCAACAATCCCACCGGCAAGGTCGTCGACGCCGGAACCTTCACCGCCCTGGCGCGGCTGTGCGACGAACGCGGCATCCACCTCTTCAGCGACGAGGTCTACCGCGGCCTCGAACGCGACCCCGCCCGCACCCTTCCCCAGGCCGCCGACCTCTCCGAACACGCCCTGTCGCTGAACGTGACCTCCAAGACGCTCGGTCTCCCCGGTCTGCGGATCGGCTGGATCACCTGCCGCGACCGCGCCCTGCTGTCCCGGCTGGAACGGGCCAAGCACTACACCACGATCTGCAACTCCGCCCCCAGCGAGGTCCTGGCCAGGATCGCCCTCAGGGCCAGGGAGACCATCCTGGCCCGCAACCGCGCGCTGATCGAGCGCAACCTGCCCGTCTTCGACGCCTTCTTCGCCGAGTTCCCGGGCCACTTCGACTGGCGGGCGCCCGACGGAGGCTGCGTCGCCTACCCCCGCTACCTCGGCCCGGGAGGAGTCGAGGAGTTCTGCACCGGTCTCCTCGAGGAGGCCGGGGTCCTGCTGCTGCCCGCGAGCGTCTACGGTTCGGAGCTCACCGCCACGCCCACCGACCGCTTCCGCATCGGGGTCGGCCGCCGTGGCGCGGAGGAGGCGCTGGACGCGTTCGCCCGGTGGATGAGGGCCCGGCGATGACCGTGTGCCCGTCCCGGACGCGGTACCGATCCCGCCGCGCCACCGCTGGTGCCGCCCCGATGAACAAGGACGAACTGCGCCGGGCACTGGGGCGCTGACCCCCTCTGCGCGACCGCGGGGACCGGCCGCACCGCCGGACGGGCTCGTCCGCCGTACGCTCGAAGAGTGTCCGGGCGAGGAGTGTGACGGCCCTCGTCCGGACCCGAAGGGCGAGACGGCGCTGCACGGGCGCGCCGCCTGCGGGCCGGACACGCGGATTCCCTGCGTACGGGAGCGATGAGCGGGCATCCGCACTGGGACGCCCCGTGCCGGGGCGGACGCGTGGTGCGGATGGGCCGGGTCGGGTACACAGCAGAGGCTGGGGGCGGGGTGCCGAGGGAGAGGCGGCTGTCGGCGCGAGAGATCGCGATGCTGGACCAGATCGAAGCCGGGCTGCGCGCGGGGCGGCCCGCCCGGCGGGGACTCGGCCGGCGGGGACTCGGCCGTCGCGAGGCGCTCCTCGTGGGGGCGACGGCGACGCCGGCAGGCGTGCTCTTCCTGTGGGCTGGCGCCACGGGGTCGTCCGGCATCGGGCTGGCCGCGGTGGCCGTGTGGGTCACCGCCGTGCTGCTGGTCTCCCGGCGTCCGGGGCACGGTCCGGAAAGGGTTCCGACGCTCGGGGCTGTTCCCCTGCCGGCCGTGGTGAGGCCGCCGCCGAGCGGAGGCCTCCCTGCGGCGCGGCTCGGGGCGCTCGGCCAGGGATCCGCGCCGGTCCTGCCGCGGAGCGTCAGCCGTCGGGCGTCAGGACGTCCGGCACCTGGGTACGCAGGAGCAGCCCGTCCGCGCGGACGTTGCACTCGTTGATCGTGCGGGAGACCTCCCGGACGAAGCCGCTCCGGCTGTGCAGCCGCAACATCACCGCCACCTCGCCGAGCCCCCGGCGCGGTCCGTCCGCCTCGGCGAACGACCGGTACAGGGTGTTGGGCCAGCGGTCGGCGTCGTCGTCCCGCCAGAGCCGTACGGCCGGGTCGCTGAACCGGCAGGGCTGCCCGCCGTGCGGTTCCTGCAGCAGCGAGTGGCTCACGGGCAGCGTGCCGAGAAGGGGAACGAGCCGGGAACGCAGATCCTGGTTCTCGACGAAGCGGTACTGCTGCCACTGCCTGCCGCCTGGGACGGTCATGCGCAGAGTGACGAGCAGGAAGGGGTGCCCGGCGGAGGACGACTCCGGGGAATCCGAGCGCCATTGCGGCCATGATGTCGACAAGGCCACCGTTGCCTTTCCCCCGCCTTCTCGGCCGTAGCGCCGCCCGTGCTCGGTCTCCACTGCTCGGATTATGTCATCCCACCGACGTCCGGGAGACCGGCCGATCCCCGCTCGCCGTTCCGAGGCGAGCACGGGCCAGATCTCCATGTCGTGGCGCTTCCCCCGGTACGGGTAACTCTCGCGTAGTGCAGCGTCCTTGGTCATTCCCAGTCGCCGGGCCACCGCGATACTGAGTGCGTTGCCGGATGGGACCCACCATGCGACGCGGTGGATGCCCCGTTCCCCGACGGCCCAGTCGATGAGCACACGGGCGGCCCGGGTGACACACAGCCGCACCCGGCGCGAGTCCTGGAACCCGCGTTGCGTGAACAGAGGCAGGCCGGAGCCGTCGAGGGGCCCATCGTCCGGCGGGGCGACGCTGGTCACGAAGCGCGCCGCGATGGTGTGGAACGACCTGAAACCCGAGAGGTTCCCCGAACTCATCGTCCGTGCCGCCTCCGAGCGGGACGTCCCCGCCGCCGTGCGGCCCGCCCGGTCCCTCGGTCTGCGGATCGCCGTACGGTCCGCGGGGCGCAGTTGGTGCGGGTCGCCCGTGCGGTCCGACGGCATGCTGCTCGACCCTCCGCTCTCGGCCGGTACGCGATCGATCCGGTGGCGGGCCGGGCGACCCAGGGGGGCCGGGCGACCTGTCCGACCGGACGGTGCACGGCCGGGACGCCCTACTCCCCGGCGGCCGGCCGGTAGACGCACACGTGCACACCGGTGCCGCTGGCGACCGTGGAGACCAGCTCCAGAGAGTGCTTGCCGCCGTCGCCCGGGAAGATCGTCTTTCCGCCGCCGAGGAGTACCGGCATGATCATCAGCCGGAGTTCGTCGACCAGTCCCTCGGCGATGAGGGTCCGGGCCAGGGTCGGGCTGCCCATCACGACCAGATCGCCGCCCTCGGCGTCCCGCAGCTCCCGGATCCGGGCGACGGCCTCGTCACCGGGGATACACCTGGTGTTGTGCCACGTCAGCTTGTCCTCGCCGAGCGTCTGCGACACGACGTACTTCGGGAGCGCGTTCATCCTGTCGGCGAACGGGTCTCCGGCCCGCTCCGGCCACGCGCCGGCCATCGTCTGCCAGGTGCGGCGCCCGAACAGCAGCCCCTCCGCATTCCTGAGCGCCTCGTCGAACGCGCCGCCCACCGTCTCCGGGTCGAAGAACGGGTGTGACCAGCCACCGTGCGCGAAGCCGCCGTCGGTGTCCTCCTCGGGACCGCCCGGGGCCTGCACGACGCCGTCCAGGCTGATGAACTCGGTGATCACGATGCGCATGGGAGTCTCTCCGCTTCCTGCTCCGACGGACTGCTTCAAAGGAGACGGTGCGCAGCGCCGAAAGTCATCGCACGCCCTCGGCCCCACGGGTATGACACGGAGCACAGTAGACGCGTGGAGCGCGGCGTGCGGGTCCTTGCGCCGCCGGCGCAACTCCCGCCGCGGCCGCGCGGAGCGGCTCAGGCGTGGTCGGCGAGCTCCGCGACGCCCTTCTGGCGGGCGCAGTGCGCACAGCAGTAGAACTGCCCGTCGGCCTGCAGTCCGTGGCCGAGGATCCGGCACTGGCAGTTCTCGCAGATCGGTGCCATCCGCTGGGCCGCACACTCGATGCTGTCGAACGTGTGCACCGCTCCGGCGGCGTGCACCTCGAACGACATCTCGTAGTCGTTGCCGCAGACTTCGCACTTGGCCATGGCTGTGCCCTTCGAGCTCTGGGGTGTATGTGCCTGGAACGTAGCGAGCGGCCCGTACCGGACGCCGCCGACACGGACGAGCGCACGGCCGACGGGCCTAAACGCACCACCCGCCCGGCCCCACCCCGCACGGGCGGTCCGTGCCCACCGCCGCCACGAGCGCGCGTGTCCGCGAGCCGGAGGCCGCCCGCCGCACGCCCGCGCCGACGGTTGCCCGCCCCGACCGGGCGCCGGGAGACGGGTTCTGCACGTGTCGTGCCGGACGGTACGGGGGTGACTGGTATGCCTGTGGCTGGTTTCTTCAGATTTCGTACCGCCGGGGAGGCGGTGGGGCGGGACCGGACGAGAGGGAGAGTGTCATGGGTGAAGCGCATCCGCCGGCCCGCGGTGCCGCAGGACGCAACCGTACGGTGCTGGCCGCCGCGCTGGCAGCGACGCTGGTCTGGACGCCCGGCGCCTTCGCGGCGGATCCCTTCGGCGGTGGCGCCGCGCCGTTCGCGCAGGCCTGGGGCGACAACGAGGACGGCCAACTCGGCACCGGTGACAACGCCGACAGCACCGTGCCCGTCGCCGTTCCGGAACTGACCGGAATCAGGAGTCTCGCCGCCGGCTTCGGGCACAGCCTGGCCCTGCTGCGTGACGGCACGGTGTGGGCGTGGGGGGACAACGACAACGGCCAGCTGGGCAACGGCACCGAGACCGACAGCAACGTCCCCGTCCGGGTCCCGGGCCTCACCGGCGTGAAGGCCGTCGTGGCGGGCGACGACTTCAGCCTGGCCCTGCTGCGTGACGGCACGGTCCGGGCGTGGGGCGACAACGACAACGGCCAGCTGGGCAACGGCACCCTCGCCGACCGCTCCCTCCCCGTCGAGGTGCAGAACCTCTCCGGCGTGAAGGCCCTCGCCGGCGGCGACAACCACGCCGCCGCCCTGCTGCGTGACGGCACGGTCCGGGCGTGGGGGGACAACGACAACGGCCAGCTGGGCAACGGCGCCCTCGACGACAGCACCATCCCCGTCCAGGTGCAGGGCATCACCCGGGCCAGGGCCCTCGCCGCGGGCGGCAACCACAGCCTCGCGGTGGTCAGGGACGGCCGGGTGCTGTCCTGGGGCGACAACTTCTCCGGGCAGCTGGGCAACGGCACCAACATCGACAGCACGACCCCGGTGGAGGTCCGGACACTCACCGGGGTCAGGGCCGTCGCGGCAGGTCTCGGCCACAGCCTCGCACTGGCGGGCGACGGCACCGTGTGGGCCTGGGGGGACAACGCCTCCGGGCAGCTGGGCGACGGCGCCCTCGACGGCAGCACCATCCCCGTCCGGGTGCGGGGCCTGCGCGGGGTGACGGGCATCTCCACCACGGAGGACCACAACCTCGCGCTGACGTCCTCCTGCGGCTGCGGCGGCGCCGGTCTGCCGAGCCCGTCGTCCTGCCGCTGCGACGACTGGCCTGGCGGGTTCCCGGGCAGCGGCGAGGACGACCCCGGCGACGAGCCCGGCCCCGGGAGCGTTGTTCACGCCTGGGGCGAGAACGGAGAGGGCCGGCTCGGTAACGGGGGTACCGCCGACAGCAGCGTTCCCGTCGCGGTGACCACCACGATCGGGAAGGCCGGCCTCATCGCGGCCGGCGGCGAGCACAGCCTGGCGGGCTGAGCAGCCACCGGCACCGGGGCGGCCGGACGGCCGTGCCAGGGACCCCGTGGCCGTGCCGGCCTCCCCGGGGAGACCGGCGCGATCCCGCTCCGGGTGCGATCCCATTCCGGGGGCGATCCCGCTCCGGGTGCTGCCGGGCTTCGGGCGCGGCCGGATCTCCGGCACGTCCCCGGGCCCCGGGCCCCGGGCCCCGGGCCCTGGGCCCCGGGCCCCCGGCCCGCGGCGGCCGTTGGCCCCGGAGGTAACCTCCCCCGCATGAGCAGGCGTCCCCGTGGTCGCGCATGGCCCCCGCAGGTCGAGGAACTACCGCCTTCCGTCGACCTGGCGCATCACGGAGCGCTGCAGATCACCGAGACCGACTGTGAACGCTGCGGTACGCGTCTGTCCGGCCTCGACGGCCGCTACGCGTGCGGGGCGTGCGGATGGACGAACCCGTGGAACGACGGGCACCGCGATCTGCCGAGCGCCGAGGAGGACTCCGACCACCCGCGGCGGCGGTAGTCCGAGGGGCCGGCGGCGCGGCCCCCGCGCCACCGTGGCACCCGCATGCGGCTCGCGCAGCGGCCTCGTACCCGCAGTCGTCGTCGGCCCTGGGCCGCCTGCCTGGACCGGCGCCGGCGGACCCCTCTCGCCCTCGCCGGGCGTGCCGATGGGGCACCGGCCGAGGAGCCGTCATCCCGGTGCGCTTCCTCCCCGCGCCGTCCCGGGCCGGTCGGCGGGGTCGAGCAGAACGCCGGGGTTGAGGATCCCCGCCGGGTCCAGGACCTGCTTCGCGGCGCGCAGGGCGAGCGCGAACGGCTCCGGACGCTGGCGGTCGTAGCCGGGGCGATGGTCGCGTCCGACGGCGTGGTGGTGGGTGACGGTCGCGCCGAGATCGCCGAGCACCTCGATCGCGGCCGCCTTGATGTCGTCCCACACGGCGACCTCGCTGCCGCGCCGCGCCGCGGCGATGACGGTGAAGTACGGTGCGGCGCCGTCCGGATAGACGTGCGTCAGACGGCAGTTGACCATGGCCTCGGCGCCTGTCGCCTTCCGTACGGTGGCGCCGAGCGCGCGGCGTGCGGTGTCGACGAGCAACGGGAGCCGGTCCCAGGTGCACGCGGTCTCGAAGGTCTCGCTGATCACGCTCATCCGGGCGAGCGCGTCGCGCAGATACGGCATGCGCAGGAACGCGGACCGCCAGGTGCCCGCCGCCGCGTCGCCGCCCTCCCCGCCGGTGGGAGCCGGTAGGCCACCATGGTCCCGGGCGAGCTCGACGAGCTCCGTGAGCCGTCCGTCCACGGGCCGGTCGGCTGCTTCGACTCCGAGGACGAGCGCGCTCCGGCCGCCGTCGGCGACCTGGGCGAGGGCCGCCTCACCCGGGTCGAGCAGCCGGCAGTTGGCGGGATGCAGCCCGGACTGGGAGATCGCGCGCACCGCGCTCAGCGCCGCGTCGAAGCCTTCGAAGAACACCGTGGCCGACGCCTTGTGCCGGGGGCGGTCCTGAAGGCGCATCCATGCCTCGGTGATCACTCCCAGGGTGCCCTCGGAGCCCAGGAACAGGCGGTCCGGCGACGGACCGGCACCCGAACCGGGCACTCTCAGCGACTCGTTCACGCCAGCGGGCGTCACCACCCGCAGCGACTCCACGAGATCGTCGATGTGGGTGTGGAGCGTGGCGTAGTGTCCGCCCGCGCGGGTGGCCAGCCAGCCGCCGAGCGTGGAGAACTCGAAGCTCTGCGGGAAGTGGCGCAACGTCAGTCCGTGCGGCCGGAGCCGGTCCTCCAGGGCGGGGCCGAGGACTCCGGCCTGGATCCGTGCCGCACGGCTCACCCGGTCGATCTCCAGCACCCGGTCCAGCCCCGTCAGGTCCATCGACACGACGCCCCGGTGCAGACCGGCCCGGTACTCGACGCCGCCGACGACCGAACTCCCCGCCCCGTAGGGAACGACGGCCACGTCCGCGTCCGACGCCCAGTCCAGGACGTCCGTCACCTCCCGCTCCGACCGGGGACGGGCCACCAGGTCGGGCGCGGGCCGCAGGTCGCGGTACAGGGCGCGGACGACGTCGCGGTACGCCTTGCCGTACGTGTGGCCCGCCCGTTCCTCCGGCGCGTCGGACATGAGGTGTCCGAGCGCGGACGGAGCCGCGACGCGGGACGCGGGCAGGTCGAGGTCGGCGATGCCGGGCACCGGCAGCGGGGTCTCCGCCGCGCCGGGCACCAGGGCTCCGAGGGCCGTGCACTCGCTGTCCGGCAGGGCCTCGTCTTCGGCACCCCATCCCCACCAGGAGCGACGGGGGTGGGGGTCGGCGAACGAGGAGGAGGGGCTGAGGAGATCCATCGATCTTCCCTCTCAGGAATTTACTGCTTGGTAATTTACCGCAACGTATAGTCCTGTCATGGGTACTGCAAGAGGTCCGGCGACACCCGGTTCCGACGAGGGGCGCGACCGGCGCGGCGCGGGCACGAAGGGCGTACCGCGCGCCCGCCGGGAGGAACAGATCATGGCCGCGGCGATGGAGGAGTTCGGCCGCAGCGGGCACGCCGGCGCGTCCATGGCGGCGATCGCCCGGCAGGTGGGCGTCACCAAACCGATGCTCTACACCTACTTCGGCTCCAAGGACGGCCTCTACCTGGCGTGCCTCGAACGTGTCGCCGCCCGGCTGCTCACGGCGATCGAGGACACGATCACCGCCGGCCCGCCGTCCTCGGCCACGCCGCTGGCCCACGCGGTCCTCACCGCGCTCTTCAGCGCCCTGGAGGACGAACGCCACGCGTGGTTCGTGCTCTACGACCGGACGCTCCCGCCGGGATCGGAGCTCCGCTCGGCCGCGCAGCGGCACCGGGCGGCCGTCGACGGCCTCGCGGCGGAGGGCACGGCCGCGCTGCTGGGACGCGGGGGCAACACGGACCCGCTCGACGCGGACGCCCTCAAGCACGTCTGGACGGGCACGGTCAGCGCACTGGTCGGCTGGTGGATCTCGCACCCGGAGCAGTCCGCGGGGGACATGAGCGCCCGCTGCGCGCGTCTGCTCTCCGCGATCCGCGACGACGCGTACTGATGCTCCCGTCCATACGCCGCGGGGACGGGTTGTGTCGGACGCTACGGCAGCGGATCCCGGCGCCCCCGGCCGGCCGGCGTACCGTCCTCTGGCGGGCCCCCGTCGGAGCGGACTTCCCCCGGCGGTGCGTCCGCCCCCACTCCGCCGGCGTGGCCCGCGAACCACCCCCGGACCGCTTACCGGATCGGCGGCGGGCCAGGCTCAGAACGAATGCGGGTGGCGGAACAGCCGCCCCGGGTCGAACGCGCGCGGGGGTCCGGCAGACGCCCCCGCCGCCCGACTGCCCGCCGCCACACCCAGCCCGCCGCCACACCCAGCCCGGCGGCGCTCCCCGCCCCGAGGACGCCGCGCCGACTCGGCGCCCGCGCCCTCGCGCCGTCCGAACCCGTCCGCTCCTCGTCGCCCCACCGCGCACCACGCCGCGCCCCTCGTCCTTGCCGTCGTTCGCCGTCCGGTGGGGAGGATGACGAGCGGGCCGCGGAGGTTCCGCCCGGCGGGACGCGTTCCGCCGGGCGGACGGGGCCGCACGGGACGGTCCCGGCGCGGGCGGGCCGCCCTGCCGGGTCCGTGCGGCGGCCGCGGGCAGGGGTGCTGCCCGCAGAGCCGGCCCGCCGCGTCAGCCGACGGAGGCGGCGCGGGCGGTGCCTCGGGCGGGGACCGGCAGGGTCAACTCCCAGGTGTCGACGGCGAAGTCGAGCGTCATACCGTGGCCCTCGTAGAGGGCCAGGGCCCCGCTCCTGTTGTCGGTGTCCACACCGAGGCCGATCCGGTCCCGTCCCAGTGCCGCGTAGTGCCCGAAGGAGTGCCGCAGCAGATGCCCCCCGAGCCCCCGGCCCCGGGCCTCGCGCAGGACGCCGAGGTTGCCGATCCAGCCCGAGGAGGCGCGGTTGTCGTGCGTCCGCACCACCGCCGCGTCGCCGATGCCGTCGACGTGCGCGATCCAGACGAGCGACCAGTCGGCCCGGTCGGCGCCGATGTCGTCCAGCCACTGCTCGTAGGTGCGCGGCTGGAAGTCGAAGTGGTCGGCGAACGACGCCTGGAGCAGAGCGTGCGCACGCCTGCGGTCCTGCTCCGCCGCGCAGGCGCGCAGTGTCACACCGGGAGGGGCCGCGGGCACCGGGTCGGCGGCTGCCGACAGCGGCCGGGTCAGCACGTTGTACCGGCGGACCGGATGCCAGCCCCGTCCGCGCAGGGCGTCCACGTCCGTCGTGGGCTCGATGTTGAGGTGCATGTGCACCACCGCTCGCGACGCCCCGTTGAGCGCCGCCCGCTCCACGGCGCGGGACTCCATCAGGTCGAACAGGTGGCTTGCGGCCCGCTGCCGGTCCGGGAGCGTGTACTGGTCCATGTCGATCCGCTCGTGGCCGGAGTCGTCCCACAGCAGCCCGTACCCGACCAGCCGGTCCCCGTCGAACAGCAGCCAGGAGTCGCGCTCCAGGTCCACTTCCGGATGCCTCAGATCGGCTTCGAGCTCCGTCAACGAGGTGTCGGGACGGCCGATTTCCAGCACGTCGATCTCATTGAGGAGGGCGCACACGGCCTCCGCGTCGTCGAGCTCCGCCGGGCGCACGGTGGTACCGGGCGGCGGGGTGGGGTGCGTGGTCATGGAGACAACCGTCGGCCGCCCGGGCCCGCACCGCAACGGAGTTTCCGGCGGCTCCCCGCCCCCGACGGCTCACATCAGCGTCTGCTCGGTCCAGATGGTCTTGCTGGTCGGAGTGTGCCGGGTGCCCCAGCGCTGGGTGAGCTGGGCGATGAGATAGAGCCCGCGGCCGTTCTCGTCGTAGGTGTGGGCGTGGCGCAGATGCGGACTGGTGCTGCTGTAGTCGGTGACCTCGGTGGTGAGTGTGGTGTCGGTGTGGATCAGACGCAGCTGGATCGGGGGCTTCCCGTAGCGGATGGCGTTGGTGACGAGCTCGCTGACGATCAGCTCCGTGATGAAGGTGGCCTCCACGAGTCCCCAGGCGGCGAGCTGCTCGGTCGTGCGGTGACGGGCCTCGATGACGACCGCGGGGTCGTGCGGGAGCGTCCATGTGGCGACGTGCTGGGGGCGGAGCGTCTTGGTGCGGGCGATGAGGAGGGCGATGTCGTCGGTGGGCGGGTGGGTGAGCAGGGTCGTCAGAATGCGGTCGCACGTGGTCTCGAGGCCGGACGACGGGCGGGCGAGCGCCGTGAAGAGCGTGTCCAGGGTCTGGTCGATGTCGGTCTCGCGCGCGTTGAGCAGGCCGTTGGTGTAGAAGGCGAGCAACGTGCCCTCGTCGAGCGTGGTGGTGGTCGTTTCGAAGGGGAGGCCGCCGAGCCCCAGGGGAGGACCGGCGGGGGTGTCGAGGAAGTACACGTCGCCGCCGGGGGTGGCGGCGGCCGGTGGCGGGTGGCCGGCGCGGGCGTGTGTCAGGTCCCGGGAGATCGGATCGTAGATCGCGTACAGGCAGGTGGTGCCGATGCCCGTCGTGGTGTCGGCGGTGGCCGAGGACTCGTCGGTGGACAGATGGAGTACGAGGTCGTCGAGCCGGGTGAGCAGTTCGTCGGGCGGGAGGTCCACATCGGCGAGCGTGCGGACCGCGGTGCGCAGCCGGCCCATGGTGGCGGAGGCCCGGATGCCGTGGCCGACGACGTCGCCGACGACGAGGGCGACGCGCGCGCCGGACAGCGGGATGACGTCGAACCAGTCGCCTCCCACGCCCGCTTCGGCACCGGCGGGCAGATAGCGCGTGGCGATGTCGAGGGCGGGCTGGTCGGGCAGTGTGTGCGGGAGCAGGCTGCGCTGCAGGGTCATGGTGGTGGTGCGTTCGCGGGTGAAGCGGCGGGCGTTGTGGATGCCGGTGGCGGCGCGGTGGGTAAGTTGCTCGGCCAGCTGAAGGTCGTCCGGTGTGAACGGCTGAGGGTTGCGGTTGCGGGTGAACAGCGCCACTCCGAGTGTGGATCCCGCCGTGAGCATCGGTACCGCCATCAGCGTGCGCGTGCCGGCCTCGTCCAGCCGCGCGGCCTCCGGATCAGTGGCCCTCCACTGGGCGAGGGAGGGGTCGTCCATGCGGTACACGGCGCTGCGGCCCGTCGTCAGGCACCGGGTCAGCGGGGAGTGGGCGGGGTGGGTGACGGGCTCCGGGTCCGCCGCCGGAACGGTGCCCGGCGGATGTGAGCGGTAGGCGGTACGGCGCAGCGGCAGGGGGCCGGTCGGACGGCTGTGACGAGGGGTTTCGCACAACTCGACGGCAGCGGTGTCGGCGAGCCGGGGCACGGCGGCGTCGGTGAGTTCCTGCGCGGTGCGCTCCAGGTCGAGAGTGGTGCCGATCCCGGCGCCCGGGTCCTCCAGCAGCATCCGCTGCCGGGTGAGGTGGTGTTCGGGCTCCTCGGTACGCGCGTGCGCGGTCAGACACACGGCCCGGACGCCGCCGTCGTCCGTGAGCGGGGTGACGGTGGCCGGGCGGCCGGCCTCGGAACTGTTACCCGTGGGACGCAGCACCGTGGGGGTGTGCTGGGGCCTGCCGGTCCGGAGTGCCAGGCCCATGGAGTGCTCGGTCTCCTCGCTCACCGGGTCGGGAACGATCTCCGTGAGCCGCAGCCCGCGGATCCGCGCCTCGGGCAGGGACAGCGCGCGTTCCATGGCGGAATTGGCGCGCAGCAGCCGCAGGTCGGTGTCGAACACCGCGAGCATGCACGGGGACTGGGCGAAGACCCAGGCCCCCAGCACCTCGTCGGCGACCGGGCCGGGGTGCGGTGTCCCCCCGGCGGTGGTGCCGGGTTGAGGTGCGGGGGCGGGTGTGCCGGGGTGCGGCGTCTCCCCGGCGGTGGTGCCGGGGTGCGGTGCACCGGCCGGGGGGCCTGCGTACGACGGTGCCGCATCGGGCGGAGGCTCGCCCGCCGGGTGTTCCGGGGCCCGGGGCCCGGCGGCCGGCGCGTCGACGGCCGGTGCTCCGGGTTCCGGTCCCTCGGCGGCGGGCCCGTCGGCGGCGGGCCCCTCGCGGTCCGGCGCCTCGCCGGCCGAGGAGCCCGCGGCCTCGACGGCCGGGGATGTCGAGGCCGACCCTCCCGCAGGCCCGGGCGCCGGTTCCATGGGCGCCGGTTCCTGTGGGGCCGGGGCGGTGGAGCCGTCGTCCGCCGTTGCGGTGCTGGTCACGAGCCACTCGGTGATGCCGCTGGTGGTGGTCCGGCGGGTGGCGTTCAGCGGGAGCGATAGCTCGTGGCCGTCCCGATGGCGCAGGGTCAGGGTGCCACCGAGGTCCGTGGGCCACGGGGGGCCGGGCGGTGCGACCGGAGCGGAGCCGTGCGCGAGGAGACGGGCGGCGGGCCGTCCCATGACCTCGGCGGGCGCGTACCCCAGCAGCCGGCGGGCTCCTTCGCTCCATCCCGTCACGACACCCTGCTCGCTGATGACCGCCGTGGCGGTGGGCAGCGGACGCCCGGGGACCGGCCCGGCCGTGTCGGGGCGGTCGCCGGGGACGGTGGGGGGCGGCTGGGCCGGGCCGGGCCGGTCGCCGGCCGGGGCGGGAGGTGGCTGCGCGGTGCCGGGAGGTTCGCCCGGTGAGGTGGGAAGTCGTTCCATCGCCGCTCATCTCGCCCCTTTGCCCATCGCGCCGCTCCCGCTGCCCACCAGGGGGAGCTCACGGCCAGGGCTCTCGTCACCAGCATGATCCTGGGCGGCGCGGAACACCAACGCGGACGGCCCCGGGACGTCTCGGCCCCACGGCCGCCCCGGGCGTGGGAGCCCGGGGCGGCCGTTGCGTGCGGGGCCGTCCGTTCGGTAACGGGGCCACGGCGCCCGGGCGCCTACTCCGCCGTCCCCGGCCCTCGGCTGTTGGGGCACCTCACGGCGAGGGCGGCGATGTCGTCGTCGAGCCGCCCGCCGCTGTAGCGGAGCAGGTCCTGGTGGAGCCGGTCGAGCAGTTCCCTCGGCGCGGTGGAGCCGTTGTGCCGCATCCAGTCCGGCAGCGGGAAGAACTCCCCGGCGCGGTCCCGGGTCTCCGTCACGCCGTCCGTGTAGAGCAGGAGATGGTCGCCGGGGTCGAAGGGGACGGTGTCCACGTAGTAGTGGTCCCCGATGAGCGCCGCCAGGTTCAGGGGCGGTGAGGGGGTGGACGGCTCCAGGACGCGGATCTCGCCGCGGTGCACGAGCATCGGCGGGGGATGCCCGCAGTTCAGGATCCGGATCGCGCCGCCGTCGTGGGGGATCTCGACGAGTATGGCGGTGGCGAAGCGCTCGGGCAGTTCCTGGGTGGGGAACGCGGCGCTGTAGCGGGTGATGCTGGTCTCGAGCCGCCGGGTGATGCCACGGAGATCGGGCTGGTCGTACGCGTTCTCCCGAAAGCAGTTGATCACCGCCGATGCCGCGCCCACCGCCGACAGGCCCTTGCCCCGCACATCGCCGATGAGCAGGCGCACGCCGTACGGGGTGTCGGCCACCTCGTAGAAGTCGCCGCCGATCCGGGCCTGTTCCTGGGCCGCCAGGTACAGCGACTCGATCTCGACGTCGTTGATGCGGCTCGGCAGCGGGCGCAGCAGCACCTTCTGGGCGGCGTCGGCGACGAGCCGTACGTGGAACAGCGCCTCCTCGCGCTGGATCCTGACGTGGCTGGCGTACGCGGCCGCCAGCGTCACCAGGATGATCGCGGCGGCCGTGTACGGCGTTCCCAGATCGGTGTAGAAGAAGCTGAGACTGATCATGACCAGCAGGCAGAAGGCCCCCAGCAGGACCGTGGCGAGCACCGGCCACAACGCCGCGGCGAGAGCGGGTGCGGCGGGCAGGAGACGGCTGAAGGCCTTCTCCCTCGGGGTGGAGAAGGCCAGGGAGGAGATGAGGATCGTGAGAATGGCCGGCGACAGCAGGACAGCCGTCCACCGGCCTCCGTAGAAACGACGAGGGCGCCGCAGCCGACCGAACATGATCACAAAATGCATCATATCCGGGCATAGGGCTCGCCGATATGCGGTCGTGACGAGCCGACGTCCACCGGACGCGGACACTCCCGGCCGAAAGGCGTGCGGCCGGTCGGGGGTCTGACCCGCCGACCCTGGTACGCCCATGAGTCCGTGCAGGTGCGGTGTATGAAACGGCCCTGCGGCCCGCGTGGCATCCTGTGCCCAACCGCAGACCGTGCGAGCGCGAGGAAACCCACCGTGACGTCCGACCCGGGTCTCGAAGTACGCCCCCTCGCTCCCGGAGACCGGGAGGCCTGGGAGCCGCTGTGGCAGGCCTACCTGGACTTCTACGAGCACACCCTTCCGCCGGAGGTCACCGATCTGACGTGGGCACGGTTCGCCGACCCGGCCGAGCCGGTGCGGGGGCTCGGGGCGTGGACCGGCGCCGGACTGGCCGGCATCTGCCACTACGTGCTGCACCGCTCCACCTGGGCCGCCGGCACGTACTGCTGTCTGGAGGACCTGTTCACCGCGCCCGCCGCGCGCGGCCGGGGTGTGGGCCGGACCCTCATCGAGGCCACGGCGGCGGCGGCGCGCGAGGCCGGCGCGGAGCGGCTCCACTGGCAGACGCACCGGGACAACGCCACCGCACGCGCCCTCTACGACCGTGTGGCCCGGCACGAGGGATTCCTCGTCTACGAGCGCCCGCTCGGCTGACCGGTCGAGCCTCCGTCGGGGCCCTACCCCCCGACGGCACGATCCCCACGACACGCCGCTGACCCGCAGGGGTGGCGGGATCCGCGCCCGGCGGCAGCGGCGTGTCAGTCCTTGCGGGCCACCAGGCGGTACGCGTTGCACAGCCCGAGACGTCCGGTGAACGGTGCGACCGCCTGGTCGAGGAGCGCCGCCGCCACCAGCGCCGGGACGCCCGCCAGCAGCGCCGCGCCGCGCAGCGCCCGGTGCAGCGGGCCGACGGGCGGAAGCCACGGGAGGTCGTCCCGCGGCGCGGCTCCCTCCAGGGCCAGCCACACCGCCGCCACGAGGTCGACCGGCTCGTGCGCCGACCGGTGCTGCTCGGCCACCACCGTGAACCCCAGTTCCGCCAGCGCGCCGCGGAGATTGCCCATCGGCATGAGATGGAGGTGCTGGGGCTGGAGCCAGGGGAGCCACCAGCGGCCGAGCAGTCGCGCGTAGCCGCTCTCCGGGTCCGGCACCTCCACCACCAGGTGTCCGCCCGTGCGCAGCGACGTCCGGGCCGCTTCCAGTTCGTGCAGCGGTTCCGTGCTGTGCTCGAGGTAGTGGAACAGGCTGACGACGTCGTACTCCCCGGCGAGGTCCGGCGCCAGTTCGGTGAAGCCGCCCCGGAATCCCCGCTCGACCCGCCCCCGCCGCTCGGCCAGTTCCGCCCCCTCGGAGCGGTCGAGCCCGTCGAACGCCACCTCCGGCAGGACCGTCCGGGCCACCCCGCAGAAGTGCCCGTGCCCGGTGCCCACGTCCAGCCACCGCTTCGCGCCGTCGACCAGGGGGCGCACGGACTCCGCGCGGCGCCGGTAGGACGCGGTGCGCCCGCCGAACATCCCGTCCAGCTGCTGCTCGCCGAGGCCGTCGTAGAAGTCGCGGTAGTAGAAGGCGAGGCCTCGGGCGTTCAGCCGGGGGTTCTGGAAGAGGTGGCCGCAGGAGTGACAGCGGTCGACCCGGAACCGGCCGGGCTTGTGCTGGAGCAGGTCCGGCGTCCGCAGATGCCCGCCGATCCGGACCGACCCGCACCACGGGCAGCCGTGGCGCAGCGGCTCGAAGAACGCCTCGGGCCCCTCGGCCAGCTCGGCCTCGTACTCCGGCCGGAGTGCGGTCACCGTCTCCCGCCTGGCCCGGCGTCTGCGGGACCGTACCTCGCGCGACGTCATCCCTCCTCCTTGTCCCGGAACTCGTCATCGAGCAGCCTCTCGAGATGGTCCGCCGCGGCCGCGGCTCCGCCCGCCGCGCGCAGTGCCGACCCGACGGCACGGGCGGCGGCCCGGTGGCCGGGGCCGTGCAGCACGGCGTCCACGGCCGCTCCGATGCGGGCGGCGCCGGCCCGGCCGAACCGGACGCGGACCCCGGCCCCCGCGTCGCACACCTGCGCGGCGACGACCGGCTGGTCGTCGCGGATCGGCGCCACGACGAGGGGAACGCCGTGCCACAGAGCCTCGACCACCGTGTTGTGACCGGCATGGCACACCACGGCGTCCACGTGCCCGAGCAGCGCGAGCTGCGGTATGGCGGGGAGGGCGAGCAGATCCCGGTCCGGCCGGACGGCGGCCGTCCCCTCGCCCGTCCCCGTGGCCGCACCGCCCGGGAGGGTGATGCCGGGACCGCCGAGGACGCCCTCCGGGTCGACGACGACGGCTTGCAGCCGGTCCGCCCGCGCCCGCAGGGCCTCGGCGCATGCGGTGAGGAAGCGCCCTCCGGCGTCGGTGTTCGCCGTGCCGAGCGTGACCAGGACCGTCGCCCGCCCGGGGTCCAGCCACTCCCACGGGAAGTCGGCTGCCGAGGGGCGGGCGGCCAGCGAAGGGCCCACCCAGCGGATCCCCTCGCCACCGCGGGCGGGCCGCCCGGCCAGCTCCGGAGCGGAGAAGGCCAGCACCAGACGGGGGGAGAACCGCGGATCCGCCGTGCCCTCCGGGTCCCCGATGCGCAGCCGCAGCTCCCGCAGCAGCGCGTCGTTCCACGCGGCGACCTTCGGCATGGGCGCCAGCGCGTCCGTGAGCTCGGCCGGCGTCGTCGCCGACGTCGCCCACGGCACCCCGAGCCGCTCCGCGACCAGCGCACCTGCCGGTGCCTGCTGGTCCGCCACGACCACATCGGGCCGGAAGGCGACCACCGCGTCCCGTACGCCGTCGGCCATCGCGTCCGCGAGCGGCACCAGGAACCGCTCCCACAGGAACCTGAGGGCCTCGGGGCCCCGGATGTCCGGCGGCCGGACGGGGCGGTCCGCTTCGGCCCACGACACCGGCGACGGGAAGACGTGGGCGTCCGGCCCGGCGAGACGGCGGACGATCTCCGGCACCCCCGCCCAGGCCACCCGATGGCCCCGGGAGACCAACTCCGCGGCCACCCCCACCAGCGGATTGATGTGCCCCACGAGTGGCGGGACGACGAACAGGCAGCGGCTCACGGGACGTTCACCTCCAGGGGCACGGCGGCAGCCCGGCCGGCCTCGGCGCGGCGTTCGGCGGACCCGTGCTCCGCGATCCAGCCGAGGACGAGGTCGCGCACCCGGCCCGGCGCCTCCACCAGCACCGAGTGCTCATGGCCCGGGACCAGCACCGTCCGGCTGCGCGGCAGCAGCGACCGCAGCCACGGGGCCTGTTCGCAGAGATCGGAGTCGCCCCCGTAGACGGTGAGCACCGGGCGGTCCAGCAAGCGGAGGGCGTCCTCGGAGACGAGGTCGCAGACGGTGACCTCCGCGGCGATCGAGGTGTCGCGCACCAGGCGGCCCGCGGCCCTCGCCAGCCGGGCCGTGTGGTGGCCGCGGTGGCTCGCGATCCAGTCGATCGCCTCGCTCTCGTTGACGCTCATCTCGTGCCGTACCCGCTCCAGCAGCCCGGCGATCTTGCGCGCCCAGGAGGCCGTGGCCGGCTCGGACTCGACGACCGAGATGCTGGCGACCCGGTCCGGGTGGCGCAGGGCGTAGCCGAACGACACCGTGCCGCCGAAGGAGTTGCCGACCAGATGGACCGGACCGGGGACCTCCAGCCGGTCCAGCAGCGCGCCGAGATCGTCCACGAACCTCCCGAGTCCGTAGCCGCCGGCCGGTCTTCCACTGCGGCCGTGCCCCCTGTGGTCGTACATGACGACGTCCAGCCCGGCCGCCGCGAACGCGGGCGCGACGGTGAAGTAGTAGCTGGCCAGACTGTCGGTGAGCAGCCCGTGCAGCAGGACGACGGTCTCCCGGCCCGGCCGTCCGTCGCCGGGACCGAGGCGCTGGACGTGCAGACGGACACCGGCGACATCGATGAACGCCATCGGTCAGGCCGCTCCCGCGCTCTTCAGGCAGCTCGCCACGTGTTCGACGAGCCGGCCGACGGTGAGCTCGATGATGTCGTCGAGCTCCATCGAGGCCACGAACTCGGCGAAGTTGACGTCACGCCCGTACCGGGCCTCCAGATGACCGGCCAGGGTCACCAGGTCGATGCTCTCGAACTCCAGGTCCCTGCTGAACCGGGTCTCCATCCCGACCTCGGTGCCGTCGAGACCGTCGTCCTCGAGGACGAGCGCGATCATGGCCGTGATGTCGGCGAGTATCGCGTCCTCGTCCGCCCCTGACGGACCGATCGCCTGAGTCGTGGTCACGTGCTGTCCTCCTCCTCGTGCCTGTCCCCGTCCCGTTCCGGTCCTTCGGTCCACGCCACGACGTACGAGCGCGGGGGAAGACCCGGCGGATTGGCCACCTCTTCGCACCGGACCCGGTACACGCGGACCGGGGTGCGCCCGGCGCCGCGCACCTCGACCGTCAGCCGGTCCCCGGACGCCGCCACCACGGCGAAGTCCTTGGGGCGGCCGCCGAAACCGGTTCCCTCCGCCTTCGCCGCGGCCTCCTTCGCCGCCCAGAAGCGGGTGAACCACAGCGCTTCGCGGGCTCCTGCCGCCGTCCCCGTACCGGCGCTGCGGACCGCCAGCAGTTCGCGTTCGGCCGGAGCGAGTGCGGCGGTCAGCGTCGCCCCGGACGGCTCGGCGATCTCCTCGATGTCGATACCGGGTCCGGTCACCGCACCGCCGCCCGGGACCGGCGGGTAGGGGCGCACGATCGCCACCGCCGCCTCGGCCCGGTGGGCGAGGGAGACGGCCAGTGGCGGGAGCGTCCGCCCGTGGGTCCCGGTCACCCGGGGCCGTCCCCGGTCGTCGTTGTCGACGCGGAGTTCCGCGGGGAAGACCGGTCCCTCGCCCCGCTGCCACAGCCACTGCCGCACGGCGTCCTTGGCGGCGATGCGGCCCAGCAGCCACTGCCGGCGGCCGCGCGGCGGGTGCCCTTCGTACCGGGCGCGTTCGGCGCCGCCGAGCATGTTGCGCATGATCAGGTCGCGTGACGCGAGGTCCGGCCAGCGCTCGTGGACCAGGGCCCAGCCGGCGGGGCGGGCCGTCGACAGCGTGTGGCGCTCGGGAAAGCGCTCGACCGGGCGCGTGTGCGGATCGTTGTCGAACCGGCGGTCCTGCCAGCCGCCGAGCTCCGCCCAGACCCGGCCGCCGGATGTGAGCAGGGCGTCCGCCTCCAGGAGGTCGGGGGTGAGCGAGGTGATGCGGACCAGGCACTCCACCTCGCTGCCGGGCCGCGGGGCCGGGCCGAAGAACCGCATGTGCCGCATCCGGACGGGGAACACGACCGTCCGTTCGGCGGCGGTCGCCATGATCCAGTAGCCGAGGACCTGCCCCACGTTGTCCAGCAGCGCACCCGGCGCCGGCGGCGTGGTCAGCACCGCGCGGACGTGCCGCTCGCCGATACCCCGAAGCGCCGTGACCCCCTGGTACGCGGGGCCGTGGAACATCCAGCGCTCGTCGTACAACTGGGCCGCGGAGTGGACGGGAGCGCGTTCGTCCCGGAACGCCGCCGGATCCCAGGCAGGCGGCGGCGCGGGATGGTTCGCGGCGATCTCGACCACGGCGCGTGCGTGCGGCCCGAACGACACCGCCACCCGCCCGGGGCCCGCGGGGGCCGTGGTGACCTTCACGTCCGCCGGCTCGGCGGCGGTCAGCCACCGGTCGAACCGGGCGTCGTGCACGGCGACGGCGCGCATACCGGGGGCGCAGCGCTCGGCCGCCTCCATCACATGGTCGACGATCGTCGTGGCCGGCACGACGGGCCAGCGGTCGGCCACTTCGGGCCAGTCCGCCCGTTGCCGGAAGAAGCAGTGGTCGAGCAGGTACGGCATCGCGTCGGTGCCCACCCGGACCGTGTACTCCGAGCGGGCGGAAGGCGTTGCGCCTGGGGTGGTACCCGTGCGGGGCACGGCCGGGCGGGCCGCTGGAGGCGTGCGGCGGGCCGGGACGGCGGCAGGGACGTGCGGTGTGCCGCCCCGACGGCGCGCCGGTGAGGGCCGGCGGCCGGCGGCCTCGATGAGCTCGGCTGCGGTGGCCGCCGTCTCCCGCATCAGCGCGTCGAGCTCCGCGAGAGCCGGGAACCGTGCCGGGTCTCCGGCCCCGGGGACGGGCTCCCCGGGCCGGTGCATGCCACCGCGGGCCACGGAACTCCCCGCCGAGCCGTCGGCCCTGGCGTGTTCCGCGGCGCCTTCGCGCGTCGTCCCGGTGCCTGTCGCACCGGCACCCGCCGTACCCGCACCCGCCGGGCCGCGCGGGGTGTACCCGGACGCCGCGGCCGTCGAGGTGACCGGGCCGGCCGCGGAGCCCTCCCGTCCGGTCGGCAGCGACAGCCGCAGCGCGGCGAGCGTCCCCGGATCCAGGGAGACCAGTCCGCCGCTCAGGTCGAGACGCACCGGACGCCGAGGAGTGACGCCGCCGCCCCCGGCCGCAGGGGAGGCGGGCCGGGACGTCGTGGCGTCGGCATCGGCACGCGACGGGAAGGCCGGGCGTCCCGGCGCCCCGGCCGGAGCGGTGCCACGGCGGTCGACCACGTCCGGGTCGACCGCCGCGCCCTCCGCCCACAGCGCCACGGCCACGCGTCGCAGCTGCGAAAGGCCAGGACGGTGCGGAGTGTTGGCGGCGACGACGAGATGCTCCCGCCCCGACAGCGTGTCGCCGATGAGCGACCCGAGCGCTCCCGTACCGACCTGGACGAAGGCCCGGAACCCCGCCGCGTACAGCGACTCGGTCAACTGGCGGAAGCGCACCGGCTCCAGCAGATGGCGGACGAACAGTTCCCGCACGGCGGCCTCGTCACGGGGGAACGGGGCCGCCGTCGTGCCGGACCAGACCGGGACGGTGGGCGTGTGCAGCGCGAAGCGTTCGGCCGCGGCGCGGAACGGGCCCAGGGACGGCTCCAGCATGGGGGTGTGGAATCCCGAACGGAACGGCAGCACCCTGCACAGCACGCCTTCTGCGCGGAGGGCGCGGACGAACTCCTCCACGGCGTCCGGCGGTCCGCACACCATCGACTGGCTCGGCGCGTTGTCGTGGGACAGGGTGACCGGCAGACCGAGGGCTGCCAGTTCCGCCCGTACCCGATCCGCGGACGCCCCCACGGCGGCGAAGGCGAGGTCCGGCACCGCCACCGAGTCGGGGTCGAGCGAGGCCATGAAGTCGTCCACGGCGCGCTCGGAGTACAGACCCGCGACCGCCATCGCCGTCCACTCGCCGATGCTGTGCCCGGCCACCGCCTCCGGCACCACGCCCATCCGGCGCAGGGCGGTGTCCAGGAGCCTGCCCACCGCCACCACGCCCAGCCCGTGCCGGCCGATGTCCCCGACGCGGGCCGCCGTCCCACCGCCGGCCGGCGCCGGCCGCGCCGGCCCGAACCGGGCGGCGACGTCGTCGACGCGCGGCTCGAACTCGCTTTCCAGTCCGGGGAAGACGAAGGCGATCCTGCCCGGCCGCTCGCCGCCGAGCAGCGGGTACGGGGAGAACCACACATCGCCGCGGCCGTGCCACGCCCGGCCCTTGGCGGTGACCCGGCGGGCGAGCGCCAGCCGTTTCGGTGTCGGATCGACGATGCCGAGGCGGGCCGGCCCCCCTCCCGGGTTCGCCGGGGCGGCGGGCCCCGAGGCCAGCAGCGTCGAGTCGTCGGTGTCCAGCGCGGCCGCGAGGGCTTCCGGCGTCCCGGCGGTGAGCAGCAGCACACGCTCCCGTTCGATCACGGTGGTGGCCGCGGCCGCCCGGCCGGTGCCGTCCCGCCCCACGCCGGCGGTTGCCGGGAGACCGGCGGCCCGCGGTTCCGGCGGGGCCGTGAACGCCGGGACCTCCGGCGCCTGTTCGAGGACGACATGGGCGTTCACCCCGCCGAACCCGAAGGCGTTCACCGCCGCCCGGCGCGGCGTCCCTCCGGGGCCGGGCTCCCAGGGCGCCGCCCCGGCCAGTGGACGGAAACGGGTCCCGGCGAGCGCGGGATGGGGATCGTCGCAGTGCAGGGTCGGCAGCAGTACCGCGTGGTGCACGGCGAGAGCCGCCTTGACCAGGCCGGCGACCCCCGCGGCGGGCATCGCGTGGCCGATCATCGACTTCACCGACCCGATCACCGCGGTCCGCCCGCCGCCGCCCTCGTCCGGAGGCCCGAAGACCTCGGCCAGCGTGCGCAGTTCGGCCGCGTCCCCGGCGGGAGTGGCCGTGCCGTGCGCCTCCAGCAGTCCGATCGCCCCCGGCTCGGCGGGGTCCAGCCCGGCCGCCTCCCACGCCCGTCGCACGGCGCGGATCTGCCCGCCGGGATCGGGGCTGGCCAGTCCGGCCGTACGCCCGTCGCTGCCGACCGCCGTCCCCCGGACGACCGCGTAGATCCGGTCTCCGTCCCGTACGGCGTCCGCCAGCCGCTTCAGCACGACCACGCCCGTGCCCTCGCCGATGAGGATGCCGTCCGCGTCCCGGTGGAAGGGGCGGATGCGCTGGCTCGGGGACAGGGCGCGGAGCTGGGAGAAGACGCTCCACAGGGTGATGTCGTGGCAGTGGTGCACGCCTCCGGCCAGCATCAGGTCGCACCGGCCGGACGCCAGCTCTCCCACCGCCTGGTCCACGGCGACGAGCGAGGAGGCGCACGCGGCGTCCACGGTGTAGGCGGGACCGCGCAGGTCGAGCCGGTTGGCCAGCCGTGAGGCCGCCAGATTGGGGACGAGGCCGATGGCGTTCTCCGGCCGGTCGGGCCCCAGCTGTTCGGTGAACGCCTCCCGTACCCGGGCCAGCTGGCCGGCGCCGAGATGCGGCAGCAACTCCCCGAGCGTGCGCACCAACTGGGCCGCGGTGCGCACCCGCTGGTCGAGGCGGACCAGCCCCGGTGTCAGATAGCCGCCCCGGCCCAGCACGACGCCGACCCGTTCCCGGGCGGGCAGCCGGTCCTCGCCGCCGGCGTCCGCGATCGCGGACGCCGCCACCTGGAGCGCGATCAGCTGGTCGGGCTCCGCCCCCGGCACCGAACTCGGCATGATGCCGAAACGGGTCACGTCCACGTCCGCCAGCGCGTCCACGAAGCCGCCGCGCCGGCAGTACACCTGGTCCGCCGCGGCCGGCCCGTCCGCCGCCGCTGGCCGGTAGTACGCGGCGTCCCAGCGGCCCTCCGGCACGTCACCGACGGCGTCGAACCCGGCGGTGAGATTGCGCCAGTACGCCGTCAGGTCCCGGGCGCCCGGCAGCAGTACGGCCATTCCCGTGATGGCGACGGGAACGGCATGGCCCCCGGCCCGCCCGCCGGCGCCGGTCCGGTCCGTGCCGGCCCTCGACCCCGCACCGGTCATGTCACCACTCCGAGGCGGTGTGGACGACCGCCCCGGCCGCCGGGTCGCCCCAGGCGAGTTCCCGCAGCAGCGCCAGTGGTCCCTCTTCGGGGTCGATCAGGGCGATCCCGCGCCGGGCGTACTCGCGGGCGAGCTCGGGGCCGACCATTCCGGTGTGGAGTCCGCCGGGAGCCCAGGGCCCCCAGTGGACCGTCAGCACGCGCTGACCGGTGCGGGCCCTCCACTGCTCGCCCAGGGCCTCCAGGGCGTCGTTGGCCGCTGCGTAGTCCGCCTGGCCGCGGTTGCCGAACACCGCGGAGACACTGCCGAACAGCACGACGAACCGCGGTCCCTCGTCGGGCAGTTCGCCGAGTGCCGAGAGCAGCGAGACGGCCCCCGCGACCTTGGTGCCGTACACCCGCTCGAAGGACTCCGGGGACTTCTCCGCGATGAGCCTGTCGTCGATGACTCCCGCGGCGTGGACGACTCCGTCGAGACGCCCGTGGTCGGCATGGATCTCCTTCACCGCCTGCAGCACGGCGGCGGAGTCGCGGCAGTCGACGCTGCGGTAGCGGACCCGGCTCCCGGCGGCCTCGAGCGCGGTCAGGGTGGCGGCCATCTCCCGCTGGGCGAGGATCAGTTCGGCCGTCCGGTCGATCTCGGCGGGGGAGGAGTACCCGCCCCGCACCGCGAGCACACGGCGCAGCGCCGCCCTGTCGCCGGCCGCCGCCGTCTCCGGATCCTCCGGCCCGGCGGGGGCGGGCGTCCTGCCGAGCAGTTCGACACGGCAGCGGGAAGCCCGGGCGAGTGCGACGGCGAACGCCGCCGTGATGCCCCGGGCCCCTCCGGTCAGCAGGACGACCGAGTCCTGGTCGAGCCCGAGCGCCGCGGCCTCCGCGGCCCCGTCCCCGGCGGGTCCCGCACCGGTCGCCGCCGTCATCCCGAAGGGCGCCTCGACGGGCTCCCACGTGTGCACGCCGTCCGCGTCGCGTACCACGGCCGGTGCCCCGCCGGCCGCGGACAGCTCCTCGACCACCGCGGCCGCGACGCCCTCCGGCGTCCGCGGCATGCGCGCCCCGCCGCCCGGATCGAGGTCGATCACGGTGGGACCGGTGTCCGGGCACTCCCGGGCGATGGTGCGGAAGAGCCCGCGCAGCCCGGCCGAACGCTCCGTCACCAGGCCCTCCTCGGTGAGCCGTACGGCGAGTAGCCGTGCGGGGCGGCAGGCCAGCGCCGCCTTGACGACCGGGAAGGCCGAGGGCAGGACCGGCGGCCCGGAGGCGGCCAGCGGGTCGAGCAGGACGACTCCGTCGAGCGGCCCGTGGCCGTTCTGCGGCGGCAGCGGTTGTTCGGCGTCGAGGACGGCGGACACGGCACCGTGCCGTTCCAGTGCCGCGGCGAGGGCCCGTGCCGTGCCCGCGAGCTCACCGTCCCCGTCGCCCAGCAGCACGAACCTCCGCCCCCGCAGAGCCGCGGGCGTCGCGGCACCCGGATTGCGGTTCAGCGGCACCTTGCGCAGTTCCAGGCGTTTGGGTGCGGCGACGAGAGGGGTGTCCGCTCCGGGTGCCGCGCCGCCGCCGTCACCGGAAGGGAACCGTGAGATCTGCGTCGTCGGTGCCGCTGACATCGCCGCCTCAGAGCCCCTTCCGGTGCCGGTGGCCGCAACCCGGTACGGGCCGTTGCCGTTGCCGTTGCCGTTGCCGTTGCCGTTGCCGTTGCCGTTGCCGTTCCGCTCCGGGACCGGGACCGGGACCGGGGCCGGGGCGGCCGGCGTTCCCGGTCCGGTGGCGGAAGCCGCCGGACCGCCGTCCGGTTCGGCTCCGGCCCCGGGCAGCAGGGCGCAGATCCCGGCGGCCAGGGCCTCGGCGGTTCTGGCCCGGGAGAGCTCCTCCATCGCGGCGTCGTCCAGCGAGCCGGCGTCGGCGGGCGCCGCTCCGGCCCGGATCAGCTGTCCGGCCAGTTCGCCGACGATCTCGGTCCGCTTGATCGAGTCGATGCTCAGATCCGCTTCCAGGTCGAGTCCCGGCTCGACCATGTCGGCCGGATAGCCCGTGCGCTCACTGATGATGTCCACGATCAGGCGCAGGACGTCGTCACCGGAGGGCGGCCCGGCCGGATCAACGCCGCCTCCGGGGGCGCCCGTCCGCTCCTGCCCCGCGAGGTGGCCGGGTCCGGTTGCGGCGGCTCCGGCTTCCGGGGGCGTGCCGACGGGCTCCGGCTCCCACGCCTCCGCGCGTCCCGTCTGCAATGCGGGAGCGAGTGGAGGGCCGTCCGGTGCGGGCAGGGGGTCACCTGGCGCCCGCCCCCCGAAGTACGTCAGCAGGACGTCGCGCTGGGCCGCCACCATCTCCCTGCTCGTTCGCAGGAATTCGGCTATCAGCGCGTCCTGGCCGGTCGCGCCGCCCTCGGGCGTCCGGTCCCCGTGATGGTCCGTCACAGTCGTCTCCACGACACGTCGGGCCGGTGCCAGCGCACCGGGCAGGAGTTCGCCGGACGAGGTGCGGACGAGATGCCCGTCGACCGTCCAGCCGGGCTTCCGGCCGCCTTCGGCCCGGCCCGGGTCCACCGCGTCACGGCCCCTGAACATCCAGTCCGTGGTCACCGGCACCCCGGCCACCGCGAGCCGGGCCAGGGCGTCGAGGAGTTCGGGCAGTCCGCTTCCCGGCTGTGGCGCGCACGCGACGGTGCGGTGCGGCCGGTCACCGAGGACCTCGGCCACCAGCCCGGTCAGCACCCGGCCCGGGCCGCACTCGACGAAGACCCGCGCGCCCGCCTCGTACATCGCCTCGATCTGCTCGGCGAAACGGACCGGCGCACCGATCTGCGCGGCCAGCTCCGCACGGATTTCCTCGGGGCGGTCGCCGTAGGGCCGGGCGGTACGGTTCGACCACACCCGGAACTCCGGTGGCCTCACGGGGTGCTCGGCCAGCACGCGCGCGAATCGCTCACCGGCTTCCGCGACCAGCGGGCTGTGGAACGCGCACGCCACCGGCAGGCGCTTCGCGCCGAGACCTGCTTCGCGCAGCAGCCCCAGCGCGGCCTCCACCGCGGCGGTGGGACCGGAGATCACCGTCTGCCGCGGTGTGTTGTGGTTGGCCACGACGAGCCCGGCGCCCAGGAGCCCGCCCGCCGCGCGGTCGCCGTTGCTCTCGCTGTCGCGGCTGTCGCCGCTTTCGGTGTCGTGGTGACCGCCGTCGGCCCTCGGCGCACCCAGGACCCGCTGGACGTCCGCCGCGGACGCCCGCACCGCCGCCATGGCCCCGGGATCGTCCCCGGCGGTCGCGAGGATCGCAGCCGCGCGCTCGGAGCTCAGCGTCAGCAGTGTCTCCGGGTCGAGGGCGCCGGCGGCGCTGAGGGCGACCAGTTCGCCGTAGCTGTGGCCCGCCGCCATGTCGGGCACGACCCCGGCCCGCGTCAGCAGCGCGTGGGCGGCGAGGTTCACCATGCCGAGCGCGGGCTGGGCGGCCCGGGTGTCGGTGAGTGCGGCGGTGGCGCGCCCACGCGCGGCGTCCGTGAAGGCGGCCGGGGGATGCAGCGCGGTGGCCGTGCCGCGGTCGAGCGCGAGGAGGTGCTGCAGTTCGGGGAAGGCCGTGAAGAGGCCGGCGAACATGCCCGTCCGCTGGCTGCCCTGCCCGGGGAACAGGAAGGCGACCTTGCCGCCGCTGCCCCCGCCCCGGGGCGCGCCGGCGGTGTCCGGGGCGCCCGCCGCCGCCTCGTCGCCGGCGAGGTGGACCCCCGCGCCCGGATCGTGCCCGCCGTCGAGGGCTCGGCGAAGCCGCAGGCACAGTTCGTCGGGATCCTTCGCGACGACGGCGATCCGCACCGGACCCCGGTCCGTCGCGGTGCGCCGCGAGGCGGCGAGCGCCAGGTCCCGCAGTCGCCACCCACTCGCCCCTTCCGCAGCCGGTGACGCCGTTTCCAGCAGGTCCTCCGCGGCCCTCCGCGCGGCCGCCGGGTCCGTCCCGCGGAACAGGAACAGCTCGGCGGGCCACGCGTCACGCCCGTGCGAGGGCGGCGGCCCCCCGCCGTGCGCGCCCAGCACCACATGGAAGTTGGTGCCTCCGAAGCCGAACGCGCTCAGGCCCGCCACGCGCCGCTCGGCCGGTGCGCCCCACGGCAGTGCCTCGCGGTGGAAGACGAACGGGCTGCGGTCCTCGTGCCAGGCCGCGTTGGGCTGTTCCAGATGCAGGGTGGGCGGCCGGACGCCGGTGTGCAGGGCCATCACGGCCTTGATCAGCCCGGCCAGGCCGGCGGCGCACTTGGTGTGCCCGATCTGCGACTTGACCGAGCCGAGGACACAGCCGCCCGGGTTCGCACCGGCGGCCCCGAACACCTCCGTGAGGACGCCGAGTTCGGTCCTGTCGCCGACGACCGTGCCCGTGCCGTGCGCCTCCACCAGTCCCACGTCCGCAGGCGACGTACCGGCGTTGCGGTGCGCACGTTCCAGTGCCCTGCGCTGGCCCTCCGGGCGCGGCGCGGTCAGCCCGAGGGACCTGCCGTCGCTGGAACTGCCGATGCCCTTGACGACACCGTAGATGCGGTCGCCGTCCCGCTCGGCGTCGGCCAGCCGCTTCAGCACCACGCACGCCACGCCCTCGCCGAGTGCGATCCCGTCGGCCGAGCCGTCGAAGGCCCGGCAGCGGCCGGTGGGGGAGAGGGCGTGCACCGAGGAGAACAGCACGTAGTCGTTGACGCCGTTGTGCAGATCGGCGCCTCCGCACAGCATGATGTCGCTGGTGCCCGCGACCAGTTCCTTGCAGGCGACGTCCATCGCCGCGAGGGAGGAGGCGCAGGCCGCGTCGACGGTGAAGTTCGGACCGCCCAGGTCGAGCCGGTTCGCGATCCGCCCGGAGACCACGTTCGCGAGCATTCCGGGGAAGGAGTCCTCGGTCAGCGGCGGAAGCTGCTCCTCCAGTCCTTTCGGCACCTCGCCGAAGTACGACGGGAGTACCGCGCGCAGCGTCGTCGCGTTCGAGAGGTCGCTGCCCGGTTCGGCACCGAACACCACGCCGGTCCGCGTCCGGTCGAACGCCCGGCCGCCGTCGCCGAGCCCCGCGTCGTCCAGCGCCCGCCGTGCGGCCTCGAGGGCCAGGAGCTGCACGGGCTCGATGCTGCCCAGGGAGGCGGGAGGAATGCCGTAACGCAGGGCGTCGAAGGGAACCGGCGGCAGGAACCCGCCCCAGCGTGAGGTGACCGTACCGCCCGCCTCGACGCCGTGCACACCGGGATCCCACCGGTCACGGGGGACTTCGCCCACCGAGTCGACCCCGTCGAGGACGTTGGCCCAGAAGGAGGCCAGATCGGGAGCACCGGGGAACATGCAGGCCATGCCGACCACCGCCACGTCCAGCGGCTGCGGCGGCTCCGGTTCGCCCGTCGCTGCGCTGTCCTGGCCGGGTCCGGGGCGGGCCGCCGGGCCGGTGGCCCGTTCGGTGAGCAGGCGCGCCGCGCCGTCGGTCACGGCGGAGTGCAGCCGGGCGACGGTGGTCGTGGCCGTGCGCAGCACCGCCACTTCGCCGGCCATGAACATGCCCTCCGCCAGCTGGCGTTCCTCGTCGACGGGCCCGAGGGCTCCGCCGCCGGCGCGTTCCACGCCCTTGGCGGCGATCCGCAGCCTCCCGACGTTCAGCCGCTCCAGCCGTTCCCAGACCTCCCGCTCGGCCAGTCCCTCCTCGCGCATGCCGGCGGCCAGCGTGCCGAAGTCATCGCTGAACGGGCTCGGCACACAGCGCGTGGCGTGACCGGGCGCCGTCTCCAGCAGCGCCGTGCGCTCCGCCGCGAGCACCCGGCGCTGGAACAGCGGCCGGACCGCACCGTGTGCGACCGCTTCCTCGGTGAAGAGATATGCCGTGCCCATGAGAGTGCCCACGGCGCAGCCGCGCGCCGTCAGCGGCGCGGCGAGCGCGGCGGCCATCGCGGCGGAGCGCTCGTCGTGGATGCCGCCCGCGAGGAACACCTCGATCTGTTCGGCGGCGGCCCGTGCCCTGGCCTCGTCCGACTGCCGGGCGAGACCGTCGAGGAAGTCCTCCAACACCGCCATCTGGGCCTCCCAGAGCGGGAAGCTGTTCCGGGGACCGACGTGGCCGCCGCACTCGGCGCCCTCGAAGACGAACCGGCGGGCCCCGGCGTCCAGGAACTGCCGCAGCAGACCCGGTGAGGGGACGTGGAGGAACGTCCTGATCCCGGCCTCCTCCAGCACACGTGCCTGCGAGGGCCGGCCGCCGGCCACGATCGCGTGGGTGGGTCCCGCCGCCCGGACCGCCGCCAGTTGTGCGCTCCTCGTCTCCTCGGGGGCGAAGCCCAGGATCCCGACCCCCCACGGTCTGCCGTCCAGGGCTCGCCGTGCCTCTTCCAGCATCGTCCGGGACCGGTCCGCCCCGGCGAGCGCGAGGGCGATGAAGGGAAGGGCCCCGTCGTCGGCGACGGCGGCGGCGAACGCGGCCCCGTCGCTCACCCGGGTCATGGGGCCCTGGGCGACCGGCAGCCGGGTTCCCAGGGCCCGGCTCATCGCCGAGTCCGTCCCCAGCGCCCTTGCGGCGGCCTCGCGTTCGCCGTCCCGTACGGCGCACCGTACGGCACCGAGCACCGCCCGGACCGCGCGGCCGGTGTCGCCCCACCGCTCGGCGAACCGGGCGGCCAGAAAGGCGTCCTGTCCGACCGGCAGGCGGTGTACGGGAGAAGTGTCGTCTGCGGAGGACCGGGCCGCGGGTCCCCGCCGGCGAAGCGTACGGTGGCCGCCGGACACCGCGGTCTCCGTGCCGTCGCAGGTACGCAGCACGGCCGCGACCGGCCCGGGCAGCTGCGACTCGGCCAGCAGCGCGAGCTGGGTGTCGAGCACCACCCCGGCGGCGCCGCCCACGACGGCGGCGGCGGCGGTCCGCGGCGCGATTCCTCCGCAGGCCCACACCGGGACTCCCGGCTCCGCCGCGAGCAGCTGCTGGAGAAGCACGAAGGTGCTGAGCTCCCCGACGGGGCCTCCGCACTCGCTGCCGCGGACGATCAGCCCGTCGGCCCCCGACTCCACGGCCCGGCGTGCTGCCTTCAGCCCGGTGACCTCCACGAGCACTCGGAGCCGGGGGTCACGGGGGAGCGCGGACAGGTCCCAGGCGGAGTCGGGCGCGAGCACCACCGTGTCCGGCCCACCGGGGGATCCGCAGTCTCCGAGGAGGTCATCTGGGCGCGGTTCGCAGCGCGGGCCGATCCGTACGCCCCAGCGTCCGGGGGGCCATCGGCGCAGTGCCGCCAGGGCCTCTCTCGCTCTCCGGTCCCCCGAACCCAGGTCGAGCACCCCGAGTCCGCCGGCGCGGCTCACCCCGGCGGCGAGACGGGCGTCCGGTTCACCGAAGGGGGTGATTCCGATGACCAGGTCCACGTGGTGCTCTACCGAATTCATCATTCCCCGAAAAGGCTTTGGTGTTGCCCGGAGGTTAAATTTCGGTCTATCGGTGACGCGGGGCATGCAGGGTCTCGCAATGCCCGCGAAAATCAATTCGGGTCATTCGCGCAGCGGCTTGAAGATAGCGGCAAGTTACTCAAGGGTCAACCATCGGTCAATGGTGCTGATCGGCCCATCGGTGCAGTCGCGAGGAGGGGTGGAAAACGCGGGCAGGGCGAAATGGGGCAGCAGGCCCGGAAGGTCGGCAACCCAAGGACGCCACGGAATTTCGAGAAGGGGGAGGAGTTGAAGGCGCAGGGGGAAGAGGTGGGGGATTCCGGCGGGGCGGCCCGCCATACTGACGCGTCGCTCATGCAGTGTCAACATGATCGTCGGGATTTTCCGGCGGTTCACAAGTCAACATTGGCTGATTGTGGCCGCCCGGCGACCGGGCGCACCGTGAACAGGGCGAGCGCTTTCCGTGAGTTCACCTGGCGGTGCGTCCTCGCGTTGACCGCCGGGCGCCGTGATCCCCCATTTCCGGAAGGAATGCGTCCGGCCGAATTGCGACGACGGACCGGCACGGGGAGCAGGCGCCCGTCCGGCCGGAAACCGGGACGGACCGCCCTGCCCGTGCCCGGTGCGCCTGCGAGGGCTGCGGGGACACGCCGCGTCCGACGGAGCGGTGCCCGGCGGGACAACCGCGGCAGTGAGTCCGGGTCGCCCTGGATCCGGCATCACGGGGTGTGCGGGCCCGGGAGGCGGCCGGTCCGCGGCGCACGCGGCAGCCGTGCGGGCCCGGGGGCAGCCGTCGGGGTGCTGTGCCGCGCGGGCTCAGCGAGCGGGAAAGACGAGCCGCAGGACGATCTCGCCGTCGTCGATCTCCCCGGTGGGCTCGAAGCCGAACTTCCGGTAGAAGGGCCACGGTTCGCCTTCGCCGGGCTCGTAGCTGGTCAGCAGTTCGGTGGCGCCGTCCGCACGGACCAGGTCGGCGATCTGTGCCAGGGCCTCCCGGCCGATGCCCCGCTTCTGGTACCGCTTGTCGACGAGGAGGCGCCAGAGGAAGTGCCGCCCCTGGTAAGGGCCGGTGGGCGGTTTCCACGCCAGCATCACGAAGCCCACCGGATCCTCGTCCCGGTACACGGCGCGGTACCAGGGATTGGCCTCGGGCGTCTTCGCCGCCTCCTTCAGCGACTTGGACACCGAGGCGACGAACTGCTTCTGGTTGCGCCGTACGCGGAGGGCGCGAACGGCTTCCCGGTTGTCGTCGGTGATCTCCCGCAGATGCACACCTGGGGACCGCATGGCGCACCCCTTTCCGCTTCCGGCGGCTCCGATCTCCGGGCCGCGTCCGGTGCCGCCGTCGGGCGGCGTTCGCCCGTGCGTGTCCGGCGCCGAGGAGGCCGGGGCGGACGTTTCCGCAGCGTATGCGACGCAGGCGAGCCCGAGCGGGACTGGCACGCCGGGCCGTGACCGCCCCCGAGGCGGCTTCCGGAAAGCGCGAGGGGCCGGACCCTCGGTACGAGGGTCCGGCCCGTGCGGGTCCCGACGACTGCCGGCGGGCCGGCCGTCCCGGGGCCCGGGCCGCACCTGGTTCCCGGTGCGGCGGGGTGCGCTCAGCCGTTGATGCAGGCGTTGCCGGCGGTCGGGTTGAGCAGGCTGATGACACCGAGCGAGTTGCCGCAGAGGTTCAGCGGCACGTGGAGCGGGACCTGGATGACGTTGCCCGACAGCACACCCGGGCTGCCCGCGGCGACGCCCTCCGCCCCACTGTCCGCCACAGCGCTGCCGGCGCCGGCGACGACGCCGGCAACGGCGAGGGCAGCCACGGTGGACGCGATGCGCATGCGCATGATCTCTCCTAGAGGGTCTCGACGAAACGAGTCGGCCACGATCACACCGGACCGGTGGGGCCGTCCCCCGGCATTCGGCGGCCCGGGGGCGTGTCGCCACCCTCCCTCTCGCTGGTTGTTCGATTGGCTTCGAACCGCTGTGTGATCGGCTCAGTCGTCCCAGTCCCAGGCGTCGAAGTACGCCGTCACGCCCGTTCGGCGCGCCTCCAGCACGGCGCGCAGCCGTGCGAAGTCCCGCTCCGGCATGTACGCCCGCCACTCCCTCGGCGAGAGGACGCGCACGGCGTCGTGCTCGGCCGGGTCCAGGGTGATGCCCGCGATCCGGTCCGCCGTGAGCCGGCCGCCGTCGAAGACGAACCCCACCGTGCTGTACGGCCACTCCGCGCCCGGCAGGCCGTACACGGCGGCCAGGAGCCGCGTGGGCCCCTCGACGACCATGCCGGTCTCCTCCCGGCACTCCCGTACCGCCGTCTCCCACGGTCGCTCACCCGGATCCATCGTCCCGCCCGGCCACTGCCAGGGATGCGCCTGCGAGTACACCGCCCTCAACTGCACCGGCCGGTCCTCCTCGTCGGTGAAGAACAGGCAAGCGAAGGCGGTCGCCTTCATCAGCGTCTCGGCGTACTGCTCCGGCGGCAGCCACGTCGCACTCACGACGTCCTCCCGCCGCACCGTGCAGGAAACCGGGCTGCCGTGGCGTGCGCCGGACCGCCGGTCGGTCCGTCGCCCGCACCCCGGGACGCCGCCGGGTGGGGTGCCGGAGGCTGCGGATCGGCGTTCCCGCCGGGGTCGTCTTCGGCGCGCAGTGTGGTCACGTTCGGCCTTTCTCGCGGTGTGGAGGTGCGGGGCTGCGGCGGGTTTCCGCGTCGATTCGAGCTGTCGTGCGCCGTGTTCGGGACCGCCGTACGGTACGGGACCCGAACCGTACGGGGCCGGCGAGTCGTCCCTGGAACCGCCTTGGGACCGGCGCCCGACGGGATCAACGACGGGGAGCGGCCGTTCGGACGGCCGGTTTCGGACGTAGTGGCAGCGGTGCCCGGCCGGGCAGCGGTGAGCAGGGGTGCCACCACCCATGCCGCACAGGGGACACCGCAGTGGTGCCGGATGGCCGAAACGCCGAGCGCGTGGCTCGCGGCTCCGGGACGCCCCCGCTGCCGGGAGCCGGAGTGGGCGCCCACGCGGCGACCCCGCGGGTGCCGTCCTTCCGGAGCCGGGGGACCCGCGTCAGGCCGCGCTCGACGGAGTCGGCGCGGCGGTCCGCAAGCGCCCGGAGCGCTCCCGCTGGGACGCCGCGTGGGCGCTTCTGGTCCGGGCCGTGGAACTACACCTACGGAAGGCCGTCGCGTCGCCCGGCCGGAGTGCCCGGCGCCGTTCTGCCCGTCTGCCCGGCCTTCGGCGCACCCCGCCGCGCGTCTGCGTGGTCGTCGACACCTCCGGATCGGTCAGCGGCACCGAACGGGGCAGCGCGCTCCCGGAGGTCGTCGGGATCGCCCGGGCCGTCGGCGGCCGTCGCGACCCGGGCGGCGTGGTGCCGTGCGACGCGGCGGCCCGGGCCGTGGACCCGCTGCGCGGTGCCGAGGGCATCCCTCTCGTCGGCGAGGGCGGCACGGATCTCCGCACGGGCTTCGCCAGGGCGCTCCGTGCGCGCCCCCGGCCGGACGTCATCGCCGCCCTGACCGACGGGCAGTCCCCCTGGCCCTGCACACGACCACCGTGCCGCTGTTGCCTCATGCATCGCGCCATCCCAGCACCGGGACCGGAGCGGGGCCACCCGGTTCTCCCAGGAGCGATGGTGCGGGTTTCCCGCGCGGCCGGTCCGGAAACCGGGACACGCCGGAAGTCCCGCGTCGAGTACACGCACCCCACAGCCCGGCCCGACCCGGCGCAGGGTCCGTACCGCCGCGGCCCGGCCGGACCCGGGCATCTGCCGGACGCGGTCCCGTACCTCACCGGGCGACGCCCGTTCCCGTGCGACGCACCGGTACGACCGCTCCGTCGCCGTGGCGTGCTCCGGTGACCCGGGTCTGGGACCGGGAAACGGGGGCATACGGGCTCCACCACCCCACGGAACGAGGGAGCCCACACCATGCTCGGTACAGCCGCGGCCGTATTGTTCTTCATCGCCTATCTGATCAGCGCGGCGGACATCGCCACCAATCAGGCCTTCACCTCGGGGAACGTCATGCTGCTCGGTCTCGCGCTGCTCGCACTGCACGTCGCCGGGGTCGGCGCCGGCTGGCGGTCCGGCCGGACGCGTCGCCGCTGACGGCACCGGCCCTTGACCGCGTCCGCAGGCGCACTCCCCGGACCGCCCGCGTACCGTGCGAGGGCGTCACCCGGCAGTCGGCGGGTACCCGCGGGACGTGACCCGAAAGGCGCCCGCCCCGAGGGCGGGGCAGCCCACCGACATCGGCGCCGCACCCCGCCGTGATCACGGCGGATCCGGCGCCCCGTTCCCGTTCCGGGGAGCACACCGCTCCCCGGGCCTCACCACCTGGAGGCCAGGATGACCTCGATCGTGACGGCCGCTGCGGACGCCTCGACCGCCCCCGCCTGGATGCATGTGACCGTCATGGCGGTGGCGTTGCTCGTCCTCGTCCACAGCCTGGCCAGGCGCAACGGCTGACGCGGCCGCCCGGACGACACGACTCCTCAGTCGTCGGAGTCCCCGGCTGCGCGCGTCCGTCCCGAGCGGCTCACCAACTCGGCCGCCGCCAGAGTCCCGGCCGCCACGATCCGCGCCCAGCGCGGGCCGCCCCGCGCCGCCCACACCACACAGGCGCACCCTCCCACGACGAGTGCGACGACTCCGCACAGAAGCAGCACGGCCATATGCGTCCCCCTTTTCCTTCCGACTTCCCCGCGTTGTGGTCGGCACCATCCTTCCAGCTGAAGGGGACAGGCCCGGCCGGAGGCGGACGGCATACGGTTTCGCAGCCACGAGGCGCTGCTCCGGGCGGTTCGCCCAATCCGCCTGCACACGTCGCTACGGTGCGGGCGTCCCGGCCCCCACCGCCCGGTGGACGGCGCGGGCCAGACGGGCACCCCACAGGGAACGTGGGCCGGCGAAGGAATGGACCTCCTCGCCGGGACAGGGGACGCGCGCGGCGACGCACACGGCGTCGGTGGGTGTGCCCGAGCAGTCGTACCCCGCCTCGATCAGTGCTTGGACCTTCGCCTCGGTGGCCGTGGCCACCGCGTTGACCAAGGCGGCGTCGGTGAGGGCCACCGGGAGCGCCGCGACGATGTTGATCGTGCCCGGCGCCGCGAGCGCGACGCCGCCCTCGTCCGCTGCGGCGGCCCAGCCGCGTACCGCGACGCCCACCGTCGCGACGGCCTCGACATTCCCGTCGCACGCACGGCCGTTGCGCGAGACGTCGGCCGCCGTCATCAGCCCGACGCCCGGCCCCCGCATCCCGAAGCCACCCGCCGGCTGGGCGAGATGGCGGTCCGGGTCCTGGCGCCGATAGCCGTGGGCGACCTGGGCGTTGAGGACCCAGGCGCGTTCGCCGACGCCCCCGCCGAGCACCGCGTTGCTGATCATGCGCCACCCCGGACCTGCGCCCCACAGCAAGGCGGGCAGTTCCCCGCCGTCCTCGACGCGGACGCGGAGCCCGACGGGCAGCAGGCCTACGGCGGTTCGGGGCGGTGGCACGAGGGCGGTCAACGAGCGGGGCTTCCTGTGGGCGGGCGACCGGCCGATCGTACGCGGTGCCGACGGCGGCCCGACCGCGCGGGGCGGTCGACGGGCCCGGCTCGCCGCTCCCACCACGGGGTGTGCCCCTGGCCGCAGGGCTGGTCATACGGCCGCCCACGGCATCCGGCCGCAACCGTTCGCCCGGTCCGTCCGGGCGGTCGGCGCGCTGCCGTCACGCCCGCGCGGCCGGTCCGCGGCCGTGGGGCAGGGCCTGGGTTCGGTCCTGGTCTTCTTTGTCTTCGTCTGGGTTCGTGGAGCCGCCGGTGCCGGTCGTGACGGGCTTCGACGAGAGTGAGCGGCTGATCTGGGCGGACCGGGCCGCCGCGTACGCCGCCGGCTTCGCGAAACCGTGCGCCCACTCGGCAACACGACTGCTGGACGTGGCCTAAGTCGGGCCTGGTGTAAGGACGCTGGACGTGGGCACGGTGCCGGGCACGGCGGCCGCCGAAGGCCGCCCCGGGCCGCGTCGGTCGCCGCCGTGGACGCGGAGCCCGGCATGCTCGAACTCGCCCGTGGCGCCGAGCCAACTGCCGGTGTCCGCCTCGCCGTGCTGCCCTTCGACGAGGGGACGTTCGACGAGGGGACGTTCGGCGCGGTGGTCGGCGACTTCGTGCTGAACCACGTGGACAGACCCCGCGCCGCCCTGGCCGAACTCGGCTCCTGGGACGAGCCCTACTTCACCGGGACCGGCTTCCCCTGGGACTTCTCCATCAACTACCACATCTACCGGCAGGTCTTCCCGACGCCGTGTGGTGAGGCCCGGCGGACGGGTCGCGGAGCCGATCCGGGAGCCGACCGCCGAGCGCACCACCCGTGGCCTTGCAGGGGGGAGGGGAGTGCCGCGAACGCGTGCGTGCCTGAGTACATGAGGACGTACGGGCTGAGTACGCCGCCCGATGTCCGCCGGGACCGCCCGCTGCTGGACTGGCGTCATGAACCCCGACGCATCTCGCCGCCCCCGTATGCAGCAGGTCACCACCACGGGCTCCGCCCTTGCCGCTGCCCTGCTCCCGCTGATGGTGGGGATCCTGGTCGCGAAGTCCCTGGGTGCCGACCCCATGTCGCCGGTCAACGCCCTCATCGCCGGCGGCGGCCGGCGTCCGCAGGTCTGTCCGGCACAGCTGCGCGGCTGCGGCCGCAGCGCACTGCGGCGCGGGCGGTCGAGGAGTCGTACGGATCTCCGTGAGGGCGCAGAGCACGAGGCGCGTCCGGAGCTCGGGACAGGGCCGGACCTGGCGCAGGCCCGGGGCGTGGGAAAGGAGCGCGTCTGGCGGAAGGTCCGCCGCCGGGGTAGGCCAGTGCCTGGGAGCGGGTCCGGCAACGGGAACGGGGGACCGCCACGGTGACGTGTGCGCTCGACGGGTCCTGCGCCGGTACAAGGCTCCGCTGCGGCTTCACGAGCCGACTGTCCGCGCTGCGAAGACCGGGTCGGGCACTTCGCCGAGTGCGGCGAGGGCCCCGGGCGGTGGGGCGCCGGCGCGGCCCTCGCCCTGACGTCTTCGTTGTGGCGCTGCCGCCGCTCGCCGGACGCCACCTCCCCACAGGCCACCGCGTGCCGGCGCCCCGGGCCGCCCGACGTCCCTGGCCGTGCCCCGCTGCCCGACACCACCGCTGGCCGTCTTCCACGGCATCCGCGTCCGGCGCCGCCCGGTGTTCGCCCATGACGCTGCCCGGCCGGCCGGGCGGGGCCCGTGCGGAATCGGCACGAGAACTCACGACGGCACCACGTCGCGTAAAGGCGGGAACTCGGGGAAGACGGACGGCCTACGAAAGGAGCGCACCGTGCCCGTCACGTTCCGCAAGAGTTTCCGCATACTTCCGGGAGTCCGCCTCAACATCAACCGCAAGTCCGTGTCCATCACCCTCGCCAAGGGTGATGGCCCCAGGCGCACGTACTCCTCGACGGGCCGCCGCACCACCTCCATGGACCTGCCGGGCCCCCTCGGCTACCGCAAGACCACCACGCGCCGCAGCCGCCACTGAGCACGGGTGCGTGCGCGAGAGTGCTGCCGAGGCGACCGGCAGCAGCGGTCGCCGCGGCCGCCGGTTCCGTGCGGCGCAGGGCCGGCGACCACGGCGACGCTCAGACGCCGAACTCCGCGGGTGAGATGCCGAGTGCGGCGCAGGCCTCACGGACCGCCTGCTGCTCGGACGGCTCCACGTACCCGTCGGCACCGGCGATGACCATGCCGGTCTGGACGACGGCGCGGGCCTCCTGCGGCTTCTTGGCCGCCTTGGCGATCTCCTTCAGCGCTTCCGCCTTGCCCAGCTCGAAGTTGGCCATGAGCCGGTCCACGTTCTGGTTGAACCGCTGGCGAAGCTGGTCGGCGGGGAAGTTCTGCAGTACCTCGTTCGAGACGATCATCTCCTCGACGCGCTGCCGCTCCGCGGAGTCGACATGCCCGTCGGCCGCGGCCACCAGAGCGCACATCGCCATGCTGGCGTCCCGGTAGGCGCCGCTCTTGAGCTCGGTCTTCACCGATGCGAGCTGGGACTTGAACAGCCCGATCAACTGCGCCTTGGAACCGCCGGACGACGAACCCCGCCCGTGACCTCCGTGCTGTCCCTGCCCGAAGGGGCCGTGCCCCTGCCCCTGCCCGCCACTTCCCCGAGCGCTCTGGGACTGCTGGAGGTTCTTGGCCTGCTCCTTGAGCCGGTCCCACATCGCCACTGGTGCCACCTCGGCTTCTGCTGTCGGTCTGTTGCCGGTCGTCGGCACGCGCTTCCGCGCGTGCCGTACCCGGTCAACGCCGTCGGACGGGTCGAGGTTCCCCAATGGCAAAGTAAACGCAAAATAGGATCGCCCAGGGGGTGGCGCCGGGCCGTCACCGGTCTGGCGATGTGCCGGCGAGGCGGCGCGGGGACGCGGGAAGTCCCGGAGCGGCGCCCCTCGTGTCGCGGCTCCGTCGACGGGCTCAAGGCCGCCGTGAAGGAGGCACGGGCCAGGGCAGCGCTGACGTCCTGACCCGCGACGCGCACGACGACGGGCCGCCCGCCACGGCGCCCCCTCCGCACCCGGACTCCCCGGGGCCCGGGTGCGCTCCCCGGCGGGACGGGGCCGCCTCAGGACGGTGGCTGGAGCACCTGGTCGACGATGTGGACGACGGCGTTGCTCGTGGGCACGTCGCCGCAGAGGATGGCCGCCGAGCCGTTCACCTTGAAAGAGTCCCCGGACCCGGACGTGGCCAGTTCGGCCCCTTCGAGGGTCTTGAACCTGCCGTCGGCCAACCGGTCCACGGTGACCTCCGTGCCGACGACGTGGTACGTCAGGAGCTTCTTCAACTGCTGCTGGTCGTTGAGTACCGCGTCGAGCCGAGCCTTGGGGATCTTGGCGAAGGCATCGTCGGTCGGTGCGAAGAGCGTGATCCCGTCGGCGTTGTTCAACGTCTCGACGAGCCCGGCCTTCTGAACGGCGCTGACGAGGGTGGACAGCTCCGGCTGGTGCGAGGCGGCCGTGGCGACAGGGTCGTCCGCCATCTCGGCCGGGCTGCCCTCGCCACTCGTCGGCAGCGCGGCGCAACCGGGTCCGAACGGCTCCACCTCGGGACCCGCCTGCGCTGTGGGTGCGGCCGCGAGGAGCGGAAGCGGTACGAGGAGCGCACCGGCTGCGGCGAGGGCGGCGCCCCTGAGGCGATCGGTGGTCATGAGCTTCCCCTTTGCTGGGACGAGCCGGGAGGCGGCGGGCTGCTCGGGCTGCCCGCCACATCCCACTCTTCGCCCGAACCCCGCTCCCCGGATGCCGGCGGGGGGATGCGTCTTCTCCGCACCGGGCGCCGATCCCGTTCGCCGGCGCCCTCCCGGCCCCTCGCGGGACCGGCGGCTGCCGCCGGCGGACCCCCGCGTTCCCTCGCACCGGTCCGGGTGCGCTTCCGTTCGGGACTTGCGCCTCGCCGTCCGCCGTCGGTGCGGGAAACTCGACGGCAACGGATGGGCCTCCTTCAGGCACGACCCCTTCCCGCTCGCGGAACGCCTCGGCGACAGCGTCCGGTGAGGGTGGACGCCGGCACCGACGGCAGCCCGGTGATCGAGCTGTCCGTCACCGAGCTGCGGCGGCTGCTCGCGGGCGCCGAACGCATCTGACCGGCTTCCACCAGCCGGCCACCGGCTGGGCCACTCGGTGCCTCCCCCACCACGCCGCCGAGGTGTGCTCCGCCCTCGCGCGCCCTGGACCTGACGGCGCCGTCGAGGCCGTAGGGCGCCCGCGGGGGCCGCCCCGCTCCGTCCACCCGTGTCGGGCCGACGAACGGGGTGACCGGTTGCGGCGGCGCCTGGCCGGCGCACCCTCGCCCGTGATCGGTGCGCAAGCGGGGATCACGCGATCTCCAGCAGGAGATCGCCCCCCTCCACCTGCTGGATCCGGTTGATGGCCAGCCGCCCGACCTGCCCGGCCTTCGGGGCGGTGATCGTGGCCTCCATCTTCATCGCCTCGATGGTCGCCACCGTGGCACCGGACTCCACCCGGTCCCCCTCGGAGACGGTCAGCGTCACGACCCCGGCGAACGGCGCGGCGACATGACCCGGATCGGAGCGGTCGGCCTTCTCGGTGACCGGCACGTCCGAGGCCGCCGCCTCGTCGCGCACCTGGATCGGCCGCAGCTGACCGTTCAGCGTGGCCATCACGGTCCGCATGCCGCGTTCGTCGGCCTCACCGACGGCCTGCAGTCCGATGAGGAGCCGGACACCGGGTTCGAGGTCGACCCCGTACTCCTTCGACGGCCGCAGCCCGTAGAAGAAGTCCTTGCTGTCCAGCACACTCGTGTCGCCGTAAGCCTGGCGGTGGGTGTCGAAGTCGCGCGTCGGCCCGGGGAACAGCAGCCGGTTGAGCGTGGCCCGGCGGCTCTTCTCGAGCCCCGCCCGGTCCTCGGCCGTGAGCTCCTGCACCGGCTTGGCCTCGGCGCGGCCCTGCAGCGCCTTGCTGCGGAACGGCTCCGGCCAGCCTCCCGGCGGGGTGCCGAGCTCGCCGCGCAGGAATCCGATGACGGAGTCGGGGATGTCGAACCGGTCGGGTGTGGCCTCGAACTCCGCCGGTGCGACCCCGGCACCGACCAGGTGCAGGGCCAGGTCACCGACCACCTTCGAGGACGGGGTGACCTTCACCAGCCTGCCGAGGATCCGGTCGGCGGCCGCGTACATCGCCTCGATGTCCTCGAAGCGGTCGCCGAGGCCGAGGGCGACGGCCTGGGTGCGCAGATTGGACAGCTGCCCGCCCGGGATCTCGTGGTGGTAGACGCGGCCGGTAGGCGAGGCCAGGCCGGCCTCGAAGGGCGCGTAGATCCGGCGCACGCCCTCCCAGTAGGGCTCGAGGTCGCCGACGGCCTGCAGGTCCAGTCCCGTGGGGCGCGGGGAGTGGTCGGTGGCGGCCACGATGGCCGACAGCGAAGGCTGCGAGGTCGTGCCCGCCATGGAGGCGACCGCGCCGTCCACCGCGTCCGCACCCGCCTGGATCGCGGCCAGGTACGTGGCGAGCTGGCCGCCCGCGGTGTCGTGGGTGTGCAGATGCACCGGCAGGTCGAACTCGCGGCGCAGGGCCGACACCAGCGTGGCCGCCGCCGGAGCGCGCAGCAGACCGGCCATGTCCTTGACGGCCAGGACATGGGCGCCCGCGGCGACGATCTCCTCCGCGAGGCGGAGGTAGTAGTCCAGCGTGTACAGCCGCTCCGAGGGGTCGGAGAGGTCGGACGTGTAGCAGAGGGCGACCTCCGCCACGGCCGTACCGGTCTCCCGCACGGCCTCGATGGCGGGCCGCATCTGGCCGACGTCGTTGAGCGCGTCGAAGATCCGGAAGACGTCGATACCGGTGGCCGCCGCCTCCTGGACGAAGGCGTCCGTCACCTCGGTCGGGTACGGCGTGTAGCCCACGGTGTTGCGGCCGCGCAGCAGCATCTGCAGACAGATGTTCGGGACGGCCTCGCGCAGTGCCGCCAGACGTTCCCAGGGGTCCTCGGCGAGGAAGCGCAGGGCCACGTCGTAGGTGGCACCGCCCCAGCACTCCAGCGACAGCAGCTGGGGCAGCGTCCGCGCGACCGTCGGCGCCACGGCGAGCAGGTCCCTGGTACGGACCCGGGTGGCGAGCAGCGACTGGTGCGCGTCGCGGAAGGTGGTGTCGGTGACGCCGATCGTCGGCGATTCGCGCAGCCACCGCGAGAAGCCCTCCGGGCCCAGTTCGACGAGCCGCTGCCGGGAACCGGCGGGCGGCTCCCCGGCGGGCAGGGGCGGCAGCTTGGTGCCCGGGTCGACCAGATCGGGCCGTTCCCCGTGGGGCTTGTTCACCGTCACGTCCGCCAGGTACGTGAGCAGCTTCGTGCCGCGGTCGGCGGAGTGACGCGCGGTGAGCAGGTGCGGCCGATCCTCGATGAACGAGGTCGTGACCCGCCCCGCCTGGAAGTCCGGGTCGTCGAGCACGGCCTGGAGGAACGGGATGTTCGTGGCCACGCCGCGGATGCGGAACTCGGCCACCGCACGCCGGGCCCGGCCGATCGCGGCCTTGAAGTCCCGGCCCCGGCAGGTCAGCTTGACCAGCATCGAGTCGAAGTGGGCGCTGATCTCCGTGCCCGCGTGGGTCGTGCCGCCGTCGAGGCGGATTCCCGAGCCGCCCGGCGAGCGGTAGGCGCTGATCCGGCCCGTGTCCGGGCGGAAGCCGTTCGCCGGGTCCTCGGTGGTGATACGGCACTGCAGAGCGGCACCGCGCAGCGTGATGGTCTCCTGGGCCAGCCCGAGGTCCGCCAGCGTCTCACCGGCCGCGATGCGCATCTGCGCCTGGACCAGGTCGACGTCCGTGACCTCCTCCGTCACCGTGTGCTCGACCTGGATGCGCGGGTTCATCTCGATGAAGACGTGGTTGCCGTCGCGGTCGAGCAGGAACTCCACCGTGCCGGCGTTGCGGTAACCGATCTCGCGGGCGAAGCGCACCGCGTCCGCGCAGATGCGGTCCCTCAGCGCCGGGTCGAGGTTCGGCGCCGGCGCCAGCTCGATCACCTTCTGGTGCCGGCGCTGGAGCGAGCAGTCCCGCTCGAAGAGATGGATGACCTCGCCGTCTCCGTCGGCGAGGATCTGCACCTCGATGTGGCGTGGATCGACGACGGCCTTCTCCAGGAAGACCGTGGGGTCGCCGAACGCGGACGCCGCCTCCCGGGACGCCGCCTCGATCGACTCACGGAGTGCGGACGGGTCGTCCACGCGGCGCATGCCGCGCCCTCCGCCGCCCGCGACCGCCTTGACGAACACCGGAAAGCCGATGTCCTCCGCGGCCCCGACCAGCTCGTCCACGTCGGTGGAAGGCTGGGAGGAGCCGAGCACCGGTACCCCGGCGGCGCGGGCCGCGGCCACGGCGCGGGCCTTGTTCCCGGTCAGTTCGAGGGTGTCGGCGCTCGGCCCGACGAAGGTGATGCCCGCCTCCTCGCAGGCGCGGGCCAGCTCCGGATTCTCGGACAGGAACCCGTATCCCGGGTAGACCGCGTCCGCCCCGGCTCGGCGCGCGGCACGGACGACCTCCTCGACGGAGAGGTAGGCCCGCACCGGGTGCCCCTGCTCACCGATCTCGTAGGCCTCGTCGGCCTTCAGCCGGTGCAGCGAGTTGCGGTCCTCGTAGGGGAAGACGGCGACGGTACGCGCCCCCAGTTCGTAGCCGGCGCGAAACGCGCGAATCGCGATCTCGCCGCGGTTGGCGACCAGCACCTTGCGGAACATCCTGGATCCCTTCAGCCTGGTGGCGACACACCCCATGGTCTCAGCCACCCCAGCCCCTACCCAGCGGTAACGTCAAGAGTCCCGTGGCGATCAGCACATCCGTGCGGCGTTGCGTTGATCACGTCCCACGGTCATCCCGGCCTCCGCCGCGCGCAGGCCCACTCCCGTCCGAGCGGGCACGGAAGCATGTCCGGCGGGGGAGGGCCACTGCTCAGCGGCCCTGCCGGCCTCCACCCGCCGGCCTTCTCGTCCGGCCGCCGACCGTGGGCCCGCCGCGCTTCGGGGCGGGCGCCGCTGCGTCGTCGAGGAAGGTCCGCACGGCATCCGGGAGCAGCGGCGGGTAGTGCCGCACCGGGACCGCGACCGGAAAGGCGGCTGGCCGAAACGCCGTGGCCGAGACGGATGTGACCGGTGGGTTTGCGCAGTGGCCCCCGAAGGGGGAAGCGGAAAACGCACCCCGGGGATGCGGGGTGGGCCCTGCCGCAGCCGCGGGAACGTCCGGGCCGGCCGGTGCGGGCCGGCCCAGACGCCGGGATCACCCCAGGTCGAACCGGTCCAGGTTCATGACCTTGTCCCACGCCGCGACGAAGTCCCTCACGAACTTCTCCTTCGCGTCGTCGCTCGCGTAGACCTCCGCGAGCGCACGCAGCTCGGAGTTCGATCCGAAGACCAGGTCGGCCCGGGTGCCGGTCCACTTGACCTCGCCCGTGACGTCGTCACGGCCCTCGAAGGTGTTCGCGTCACCCGACGTCGCCTGCCACGTCGTCCCCAGGTCGAGCAGGTTGACGAAGAAGTCGTTCGTCAGCCTCCCGGGAGTAGCCGTGAGAACGCCCAGCTGCGACTGCTGGTGGTTCGCGCCGAGGACGCGCAGCCCGCCGACGAGGACCGTCAGCTCGGGCGCGCTCAGGGTCAGCAGGTTCGCCCGGTCGATCAGCAGGTACTCGGCCGGCAGCCGGTTGCCCTTGCCGAGGTAGTTGCGGAAACCGTCGGCGGCCGGCTCGAGCGCGGCGAACGACTCGGTGTCGGTCTGCTCCTGCGACGCGTCCGCGCGGCCCGGGACGAAGGGGACCGCGACGGCGACGCCGGCGTCCGCGGCCGCCTTCTCCACGGCCGCACCGCCCGCGAGGACGATCAGGTCGGCGAGCGAGATCCGCTTGCCGCCGTCCTGGGCGGAGTTGAAGGACTGCTGGATCTCCTCGAGGGTCCGCAGCACGCCCGCCAGCCGGTCGGGGTCGTTGACCTCCCAGCCGCTCTGCGGCTGCAGGCGGATGCGGGCACCGTTGGCGCCGCCGCGCTTGTCGCTGCCGCGGAACGACGAGGCCGACGCCCACGCCGTCGACACCAGCTCGGACACCGAAAGGCCCGAGTCGAGGATCCGCGCCTTGAGGGCGGCGACGTCCCCGGCGTCGACCAACTCGTGCGTCACCTCGGGGAGCGGGTCCTGCCACAGCAGCACCTCGGACGGGACCTCCGGACCGAGGTACCGCTGGATCGGGCCCATGTCCCGGTGCGTCAGCTTGTACCAGGCCCGGGCGAAGGCGTCGGCGAACGCGGCGGGGTTCTCGAGGAACCGCCGTGAGATCTGCTCGTAGACCGGGTCGACGCGCAGCGACAGGTCGGTCGTGAGCATCGTCGGGGCATGGCTCTTCGATGGGTCGTGGGCGTCGGGGACGGTGTCCGAGCCGGCACCGTCCTTCGGCCGCCACTGGTGCGCGCCGGCCGGGCTCTTGAACAGCTCCCACTCGTAGCCGAAGAGGATCTCGAAGAAGCTGTTGTCCCAGGTGATCGGGGTGTTCGTCCAGATGCCCTCGAGACCGCTGGTGATCGCGTCGGCGCCCTTGCCGGTGCCGTGGCTGTTCCGCCAGCCGAAGCCCTGCTGCTCCATCGGGGCGGCCTCGGGGTCCGGGCCCACGGCGTCCGCCGGGCCGGCGCCGTGGGTCTTGCCGAAGGTGTGGCCGCCGGCGATGAGGGCGACCGTCTCCTCGTCGTTCATCGCCATGCGCCGGAACGTCTCGCGGATGTCGCGGGCGGCGGCCAGCGGGTCCGGGTTCCCGTTGGGGCCCTCGGGGTTGACGTAGATGAGGCCCATCTGGACCGCACCCAGCGGGTTCTCGAGCTCCCGGTCGCCGGTGTAGCGCTCGTCACCCAGCCAGGTGGTCTCCGGACCCCAGTAGACGTCCTCGTCGGGCTCCCAGACGTCCTCACGGCCGCCGGCGAAGCCGAAGGTCTCGAAGCCCATCGACTCCAGGGCGACGTTGCCGGCGAGGATCATCAGGTCGGCCCACGAGAGGTTCTGGCCGTACTTCTTCTTGACCGGCCACAGCAGCCGGCGGGCCTTGTCGAGGTTGCCGTTGTCCGGCCAGCTGTTGAGCGGTGCAAAGCGCTGCTGGCCGGCCCCGGCGCCGCCGCGGCCGTCACTGATGCGGTACGTGCCCGCGCTGTGCCACGCCATGCGGATCATGAACGGACCGTAGTGACCGAAGTCGGCCGGCCACCAGTCCTGGGAGGTCGTCAGCACCTCGGCGATGTCCCGTTTCACGGCGGGCAGGTCGAGGCTCTCGAACGCCGCGGCGTAGTCGAACTCCTCGCCGAGCGGGTTGGCCACGGCGGGGTTCTTGGCGAGGATCCTCAGATTGAGCCGCTCCGGCCACCACTGCCGGTTGCCGCCGCCCTGCGTCGGGTGCGGTGCGCGCCCGTGCGCGACGGGGCAGCCACCCCCGCCCTCGGCCTTCGCGTCGGCGACGATTGCGTCATGGTTCTCGGACATGGGAATCCTTCCGGGCTGGGCGGATCATGTGCTCAGGAACTGCGGGCTGTCGAACTGTGGGGGTGCGGGCCCCGTGAGACGGCCTGGCCGCCGTGGCGACCGCGCGGGGCGCCGGCCGGTCCCGCGGGGGACGGGCCGACAGGGTGAAGTGAGGCGCGCCTCGCGGGCCGGTGGGACGAACAGCCGCCCGTACGACCGGCGTTGCCGGAGGCCGCCGTCCCGGCATGGTGCCGGTCACCGTCCCTTGCGGTCCCGGGCGGCGCCACGCCGCCGGCCGGCGCGGCTCGTCGGCGGTGGTCCCGTCATGTCTTCGTCTCCTGCCGTGCTGGAGTCCTCTGCACCCTTGGCTGTCGCCGGAACCGATCCTACGATGGACTCAGTCCAGGTCAAGAAGCTCGCCTAGTCCATATCTGGTCAGGATTCGGACATCCGCCGGTAAACTTCGGCCATCCATCACGTACGAATAGGTGAACCGACATGAGTGACCTGCTGGAACGGCTGCGAGGGCGTGGCTGGCGGGTGACCGCCCAGCGGCGTGTCGTCGCGGAGGTCCTCGACGGCGACCACGTACATCTCACGGCTGACGAGGTGCACGCCCGCGCGGTGGAGCGGCTGCCGGAGATCTCCCGGGCGACCGTCTACAACACGCTCGGCGAACTGGTCGCCCTCGGCGAGGTCGCGGAGGTCTCTACGGACGGCCGTGCCAAGCGCTACGACCCCAACGCACACCACCCGCACCAGCACCTGGTGTGCTCCGGCTGCGGCACCATCCGCGACGTGCACCCGGCCGGCGATCCGCTGGCGGCCCTTCCGGCCGCGGAGCGGTTCGGCTTCACGGTCTCCGGAGCCGAGGTCACCTACCGCGGGCTGTGCCCGTCCTGCCGCTGAATCCCGCCCGGACGCGACTGCTTCCACCATCCACTGGTCGGTGACCTGACCTGACCTGACCTCGAGCTTCGAGGCCCTCGCGGTCACCCGGCCCCGCCGTCGTCGGCCGCGCCGCCGAACGGGGCTCGCCCTCGCGCCGGGCACCTGTGCCGCCCTTCAGTCGTGTCGCGGACGGGCAGGGGGCACCCGCTCTCGACCGGCCGTGACACGCCGCGTTTCTCGTGCGGGTTCGGGGCGTGCCCGGCGCCGACAGGCGCCGTCAGCAGACGCGGGCAGCGATCGTTCGCGCGCACACCAGGGACTCGGTGTGTGTCGTGTCCACCTCCAGGTCGTAGCGCACCCCCTTGTGGACCACGTCCGCCTGCAACGCGGCCATGCCCTGGACACGATCGCCTCGGGCGAGCTCACGGCCCGCGGCGACCGCACTCTCACACCTGACGCCGACCCACAACGCCTCCAGCCCGCCCAGGGCCTTCTGCCACCGCCGCTGGGACGCCGAGCCGCCGAGGAAGACGTCGTCGACCACGACCCTGGCACCTGCACGGGCCATCGCCACGACGCCCTCTGTCCAGGCGGCTTCGAGCTCGCGGAACTCGGCCCCTACACCCACCGTGCCGTCTGCGGCGAACATGATCCCCTCGTCCGACGCCCGCATCCTCGCGGGCAAGGCGTCGACGAACGAGTCGCACCCGAACGCCAGCCACGGACTCGGCAGGACGGCCTGCAAGCACCGGACGATCCCGGACTTACCCGAGCTGGAGCCACCGTTGAGAATGATCATGTGAGTCGTCACCGCGCCACAGTAGGGCGCAGTCCGCACAGCACGAAACCGAAATCGTCAGGCGCCGCTCTGCTGCGACGCCAGGCGGACGCTCCCGGTCCCGGGGACACTCCGCAGCCGCTCGGCCCCCGCAGAGGCGGCACTGTTCTCCGGAACGTCCGCCACACCCCGACGTCCGGTACACCCCTTCGAGGTGCCCGCGCTTGTTAGAGTCGCCGAGTGCAGATCCCCGGCGTCGGCGAGATTCGCGACCTTCATGTGAAGTATGCGCCGTCCGAAGAAGCCCTGGACCTCGTGCTGACGCACTGTGAGATTGTTTGGAGCATCGCCGAGCAGCTCATTTCCGTGTCGGGAGTGGATGTTGACGCGGATGTCGTCCGGGCGGGTTGCCTGGTGCACGACATCGGCGTGTATCGCCTCTACGACCACACCGGGCGAGTGGACCAGGCGCATTACGTGCGGCACGGAGTGCTCGGGCACGAGATCCTGGAGGCGGAAGGGTTCTCCGAACAACTGTGCCGGTTCTGCTCCTGCCATACGGGGATGGGCCTGACCAGGTCCGACGTGGCCGGGCAGGGCCTGCCGTTGCCGCCAGGCGACTATGTCGCGGTGACGAACGAGGAGAGGCTGGTGATGTATGCGGACAAGTTCCACAGCAAGACCACCCCGCCGAGGTTCGTCACCGCGGATTCCTACGCCGCCTACGTAGCGCGGTTCGGTCAGGACAAGCGCGCCGCCTTCCACGGGATGCGTAGGCTGTTCGGTGTACCCGACCTGGGTGAACTCGCCGCCGTGTACAGCCACGCTGTGACCTGAACACGGCTGTGACCGGGACATGAGGGTGCTCCGCCGGCGACACGGAACGGGCGACGGCCGACGCCGCTCTCGGCGCCCGTCGCCGTCCTCCGCCCGCCGAACGGGGCGACCACCGCGACGAGTTCCAGCGCGTTGCCGGTAGTGCTACGCGGCACGGCGCCTTCGGGTGCCGGTGTTCATCTCGCGGTCCGTGCGCACTTGCCCAAGGCCGCCGCGAGGCCCGCGCCCGCGCGCAGGACTCCGCCGACATCCTGGCAGGGGTCGCCCCAGGTGCCGCGTGACCGCTTTCCGCCCTCCGTCGCGGCCGGCCGGGGGCAGCGCTCCCCCGCGTGACGTCGAGGCGCCGTCAACCCGTATCCGATGCACGGCAGTTGGCCCGAGGGGCCGACCGTCCGCGAGCGGTCGCAGCCCCGAGGAGTCGCGGCAACCGGATCGTGTACCCAGGAACGCGGCCAGTGCCTGAGGATTTCCGCCGAGTTGCCTGCTTCCGTCCGGCCGTCTCCCGGCCGGACGGAAGCCCTCGCAGGGTTTGCGGAAGCGGATGTCGAGTCGGGCCGGATCTCCGTCCCTCCCCGGAGCTGCGGAGACGCACTGGGCAGATCTGCGCCGTTGAACGGTGCACCTTCCATTCAATGTTGTCTCGTTCGTGACGATCCGCCTGCTGCCCTCCTTCGCGCCACGCGCCTCGCTGCAAGCATGTGGCGGCACGGGAGATTCCCGTCCCGTGGAAGGGGGGAACGTCTCCCGCTCTCGGGCTCTCCCGGCCGGAAGGACCGACGAGAGGAGCAGATCGTGCGGAGTCCCACCCGCCGCGCAGTGGTCCGCACATCCACACTGGCGTTGACCGGTGCCGCGCTCGCAGGACCGGTCACCATGGCAGCAGCGAACGCGTTGAGGCCCGGACCGCCCGCCGGCGGTCACGCCGCCGCTCGAGGAAGCCGCGCAGCGGAGTCGTCCGCCGCCCCCGAGCCGGAGGCCTTCGACGAGATGCACCTGGGCCGGCGCATAGAGGGCAGGCCGGCCGGCGGCCGGCACGAGGGTCACTCCGCTGCCGCGGCGCCGGTGGGCCGCCCGCCGACGCGCCCGGAGGCCGCGTCGGCCACGTCGTCCGGGTGGACGACGACGATCTCCACGTCGTGCAGAACGCGGACGGAACATGGATCAGGGACGGGCCGGGTACCCCCGGACGCGCGGCCTGTCGGCCGGCGCTCCCGCCGCGGCTCCCGGCCAAGGCAAGCCCTTCGGCACGGGAAACGTCCTGACGCGGCGCGTGATCCCCCGTCCGTCCCGGGCCCTCGGGGATTTTCGGGCCGTTTTGTGGCTGAAAGCCGGGAGCGGAGCAACCCGTTGGTTGCTCATCCGTCTCACTGCGCGTGCACACGCACGTCATCAACGATCTGAGGAGCGAACATGCGACGTTCATTGGCCATCGGCGCGGCGTTCCTGCTCGCGGGAGCAGGACTGGCGGCGTCGGCAGGACAGGCGGCGGCGGAACCGCACCGCGCCGACGCGGCGACCCCCACCGGCACCTGCTCGACCCCCTGGGGCAGCAGTGTCAAGTCAGTCGCGGGCGGGAACGTCGAACCCCTGACGGGCATCAGGGTGGGACGGCACACGTGTTTCGACCGCATGGTCTTCGACGTAGGCGGAGCGACGGGCCCGGTGGGCTACCACGTCAGCTACGTGGACGCGTTCCACCAGGACGGATCCGGTGACCCGATACCCGTGAGCGGGGGCGCCGTACTCCAGATCTTCGTCTCCGCGCCCAGCTACGACCCCGCGACGATGCGCCAGGTGTACCCGGGGCGGGCGGGGAAGCCACTGCCCGGTGTGGACCTCACCGGCTTCGCGACGTTCAGGGACACGAAGTTCGGGGCGAGCTTCGAAGGCCAGACCCAGGTCGGGCTCGGTGTCCGGGCCAGGCTGCCGTTCCGGGTGCTCCAGTCCGACGGGAAACTGATCGTGGACGTCGCCCACAAGTGGTGACCGGGCGACACGGCACAGCTTGGGCCCACCGCACGCTTCTGCTGCGCAGCACCCGGGGCAAGGCGCCGGCCATCAGCCGGATCGAGGTCCGCAGCGCCGGCGGCGCTGATGCTGCTGCGCCCCGCCCACCAGGGTAGTCGGGCCGTGAGGCGTGCCGTGGCGAGGAGAGTCGCACGGTGCTCCGCGACGACGGGCTCGAACCGGAGAGGTGAGTACGGCTTCGACGTCGCCGAACCGTCCCTCGGATCGGTCGTTTCCGCCCCGCGGCAGTACCACGACGACGAGGGCGGGGTGGACGATCCGTCGTGGTCCGGCCGCCTGGTGAGCTCGCCGCCCCTCGTTCGGGCGGGTGCGGCCGGTCGCCCGCACCCGCCCGCCTCCGCACCCCGAATCGGAGGCACGGCTGAACGGGCAGGCACGCCAACCCTCGCTGATGCTCCTTCGGTTGCGGCCGGAGTCGGGGCTGACGCATCGTCAAGTTGGTTCGCCAGTATGCCGCGACCGGCAGCGCCCGGTCCTCCAGCGGAAGGCTCCATGGCCGGCCCTTGCGGACCGCGTCGCACCCTCACGACGCAGAACCGCCACCAGCTTGGCGAAGGCACGCGAGCTCAGCGCGGTGAACGGGGCTATCCAGGACGGCTCCGACGCCGTGATCACACCAGCCACACGAGATCATCTCCTGCGGCCCGGGAACTCCGCGTGATGTCGCGCAGAATCCGATGGTGCGGCACGGCTCTGGCGTCAAGAATCACCGGATGCATGAAGTGAAGCTGTCCGACGGGATCGTCACTCTGTCCCCCCTGCGCCTGGACGATGTGGAGGCGCACCTCGCAGGGGAGGACGAGCTACTCGTTCGTTGGCTCAACGGCGGTCCCGGCACGCGGGAGGGCATCGAAGCGTACTTCCGGCACTGCCGGGAGCAGTGGGACACCGCCGGGCCACTCCGCGCGTTCGGCATCCGGATGGGTGCCGACGAGGTACTCGCGGGCACGATCGACTTGCGGTTCGCAGGAGAAGGTCTGGCGCCCGGCCAGGTGAATGTCGCCTACGGCCTCTATCCGTCCTGGCGGGGGCGTGGCCTGGCTACCCGCGCGGTCCTGTTGGCGTCCCAGTACGCGGCGAGTGAGGGCGGGGCGGAGGCGGTAATCCAGGTGGAGTCGGAGAATCCCGCATCTGCCGCAGTCGCGCAGCGGGCAGGGTTCACCCCCGGCAAGCCGACACACAGCACGGACGGCACACGCTTCGACTGGTACATCCGTGACCTGCACGCCGCCGCCCGGTGACAACCAACCGTTGCGGGGCAGCCCTTACCTCGGCCGGCGGCACGAGGTCGCCGACAAGGTACGCGGCTTCATCGACGTACGGCTCGGATCGCTCCGGATGGGCGCCCCCGGACGGTTCTTCGAAGCCCAACACCGGCCCCGTCCGGAACATCCGATCCGGTGAGCGCAGTGGTGAGCCCGCCTCGGGGCAGGACACAGCGGCCATCGCCGCTGGCAGAGGTCGGTTCGCCTGTTGGTGGACGGTGCTTCTGCGGCCTGGGGCCCCGATATCGCCGACGAGACGCCGCCGAAAGGCTGATGTCGTACGAGTACCGTGCAGTGCGGTCATCCGCGGCCCGACGCAGTTGCTGGCGCGAGGTCGGAAGTACGGTTCGCCTGCAGGCGACGGCGTCGCTCCGAAGGCACAGGGGCGTTCACAGACGCCCAGGACGCGCGTCCACCTCCGCAGTGACGGCTGCCGGGCGGCGACCGCCGGCCGCCGGACTCCCCACGGGCTGGGCGGCCTCTCGAGGAGGGAGACGGCGGGCGGCAGTACTCCGTGAGATCAGCGGACGGTCGTTGCTCTCTGGTCATGGACGGTATCGCCGTGTAGCGTCACCCGTAGCTGTCGTGGTTCGCAGTACCTGCCCGCGCCCTGGCGTGGGCGTTTTGCTGTGCAGTGCCTGAGGACCAGGGCGATCACCTCCGGGTCCGCGCGGTGCGGATCCGCTATCGACTGAGAGGCACCGGCATGGCCAGCGGAACCGTCAAGTGGTTCAACTCGGAAAAGGGCTTCGGCTTCATCGCACAGGACGGCGGCGGCCCCGACGTCTTTGCGCATTACTCCAACATCAACGCCACCGGCTTCCGTGAGCTCCAGGAAGGCCAGGCCGTCACCTTCGACATCACCCAGGGGCAGAAGGGCCCCCAGGCGGAGAACATCACCCTCGCCTGATCGGCGCCGGCCGCGACCAGGCCCCCCGAGCCCGCCCGAGGCTCCGGGGGCCTGGTTCGTGCGCCTCATGCGCCTGACGTGGTGGCCGATGCGCTGCGCTCCGCTGTACCCGCAGGGCGGTTCCCGGGCGGGGGACCAGCGGTGGTGGTGGGTGTGCGTGGTGCCGGGGCAGATGCGGCAGACGAGGAAGTTCATGCCCTCGACGCCGCACTCGCCGCGCCGACACCCGCGCCGCAACGCCGCCGCACGAGGGCGACGTCGACGGTGCGGTCCGGGCCGTGTGCCTCTTCCTCGATACGTCGGCGCAGGTGCACGTCGGACAGGAGATGGCTCCTGCCCTCGGGGCGGAAAACGTGCAGACCGGCCACGGTTCGTCGGCCAGCCGCAGCAGCGGTCCTCCGGCGGCCGAACTCTCCTCCACCTCGGGTGCGGCCGTGTCGCGGCCCGCCGGTGGGCGGCGAGTGCGGGGAACACCCTCGACGTCGGCCAGGGCGCGGTGGGGTGGTGCAGCACGTCGTACGGGTCCTCCAGGGCTGCTCGACGCGATGCCGTCCACCGGCTCGGACATGGCCGACGGAGTGCTCAAGGCGGTGGGAGAAGCCGAAGCGGCCGCGCATGCGGGACGGGTGACGCCGTTCCGCGTGGCCGTTCGGTAAAGGCGGTTCCGCACGGCGGTACGTCCGTGGACGCGTGGCCAGGCCGGAAGGGCTGACGATCACGCATCCGTCTCGGCCTGAGCGCCACGCTCCCGCTACTGGAGGTGCCGGGCGTAACCGGTGGGCATGGTGGGCCGTTGCTCTCCCCATATGCCCAGTCCGGTCGAGCGATGGGTCCGCCTTGCCTCCTTCCAGCGTCCGCGAAGTCCACCCCGTCGCCCAGAAGGACGCGGGGCCCTGGCCCGCGAGAAGCACCGGCCTTACGGGTCGCTCGCTTCGCGACACGGCTGCCGTCCTGCTGGGCACGGTCCTCATCACCCTGCGGGGCTCGCGTCTCGGTGGCTGGGTGGTCGACGACGCCGCGATCACCTTCGCCTACGCCCGCAGCATCGACGAGGGTCTCGGGCCGGTGCAACAGCCCGGCTCGCCTCCGGTCGAGGGCTACTCCAACCCGGCCTGGCTCGCTCTGCTGGTCGTGGGCAGGCGTCTGGGCCTGTTCGATCACCGCACCTACTTCGGTGTGCCGGATCAGGTCCTGTACCCGAAGGCCCTCGGCGTCCTGTGCACGCTGGGGATCCTGATCGCCGTTTCCCGCGTCGCGCGGCGGTTGGTGTCGAGTTCCTGGGTCGTGGTGCTGTTCTGCGGTGTGCTTCTGGCCGGCAACATGTCGTTTGTGGCCTGGATGTTCTCCGGTCTGGAGAATCCGCTCTACGCCCTGCTGGCCGTCCTGCTGGCCGCCGTGCTCGCCCGTGCTCTGCTGGAGAACCGGCTCACGGCGGCGGGTCCTGCTGTGGTGACGGGTCTTCTGGCACTGATGGCGGCCCTGACCCGCCCGGACGGGGCAGTCCTGGCAGCGGCCTATCCCGGGGTGCTGCTGCTGCGGGTACATCGTGCGACGCTGGGCGCATCCGCACGAGCGGCGGCTTGTGGCGTCGCCGCCTTCGCCGTGCCGTATGCCGCCTTCCTCGGATGGCGCTACGCCGTCTTCGCCCGTCTCGTGCCCAACACCGCACTGGCGAAGGCACAGGACACTCCAACGTGGGAGTCGTTCTCCGGGACCGGGTCTCTCCTGTCGTTCGCCGGGTGGACGGCCGTGCTGGCCGGGGCTCTGGTGACGGGAGCGGCCCTGGGGCGCCCCGGACCCGTGCGGACGGCACTGCCGGGCGTGCTCGTACCCCTTGCCCTCACGCTCGCTGCCTTCGGTGTGCTCAATCCGGACTGGATGCGCATGTTCCGCTTCGCGACGCCGGTATGGGTGCTGGCGTCTCTCACTGTCGGCGTCGCTCTGACGGACCAGGTGGAACGAGGAACACAACGCGCCAGGGTCGTGGCCGGCGTCACCGTCTGCACGGCGTTGCTCGTGTCCTGGAGCGGGCAGCGAGAGCGTGCCGCCTCCTTCCAGGCCCATCCCACTCTGCCCGTGTGCCATGTCGCCCACCGGTACGGCGCCGTGTTCAACGAGTACGCCGAGCGCCTGAACGTCACCAACGGCACACTTCTCGCCCCAGACCTCGGCGGTACTCTCCTCACGAGCAACCTCGCCGTCAGAGACCTCGCCGGCCTGACCGAGCCCACCATCGCGGACGCCTACGCCGGCCGGAACATGACCGCCCTGCGGCGCCATGTCTTTTCAACCCTCCGGCCCACCTTCATCCACACCCACGGAGTCTGGGTCACCACTCCTGGCCTGACCGTTCCCCGGCTGACGGCCGCGGGCTACGTTCGCCTCTTCTCCGAGGGCGCCGGCGGCGACTGGGTGCGAGCAGACGCTGTTCCCGACCCACAGCGGCTTGCCGCCGCCAGGTCATGGGCTGCCCGGGAGGTGCCGAGGTTGCTGAGCCGGTACAAGACGAACCCCAACGAACCCTGCGGTCAACTCCGTCCGGGCCTCACCCTCACGGCCCGCCTCTCCTGAAGCCGTAGGCGACGGGGCTTGCCGGAAGACGCATCCCAACCGGTGTCGGGGTCTGCATGATCGAACAGGGTTCCTGGTCGGGTGACCACCCGGCCGTGCGTGTGGCGAGGAGGGGCCTCGACGCAGTCGGGCTCGGTCGGATGGTCAGGTGTCCGGGCTGGGGGTCGCTGCTCGCGGAACGCCAGGACTCCCTCGGCTGCCGAACTCGCTGGCTGGTGGGTGCGGTGAGCGGGTCCTGGACGGTGAACGCCGTGTGGCTTGATCAGGACGGGGTCGCGTGCAGGGTGGCCTTGCCCGTGACGCGGATGCCGACCATCCCGCCCCGGCGCACCTGGAGCGGGCCGGGCGCGCGGATGTCGATCGGCTGGTTCACACCGTCGACGGAGACGGTGACCATGGAGTCGTGGCCGAAGAACCGGACGTCGGTAACGGTGCCTCGGGCGGTCGCCGTGTCCGGGTCGGTGAGGTGGAGCTGTTCGGGGCGGAGGAGGACGAGGCCCTCGCGCAGACCGGCCGGGGCGGCGAGGGGGATTCGGCCGAGCGCGGTGGCGGCAGCGGTGTTCGTCTCCGCCGTACCGGTGATGAAGACGGCGTCGCCGACGAAGGAGGCCACCCACGGGTCGGCGGGGCGCTGGTAGAGCACTTCGGGAACGGCGCATTGGGCCACTCTGCCGTGGCGGACGACAGCGACGACGTCGGCCGTTGAGAGGGCCTCCTGCTGATCGTGGGTGACGAGGACGGCCGTGGCGCCGGTGGACCGGAGTGCGGCGCGGACATCCGCTCGTACGGCTCCGCGCAGTCCGCTGTCGAGGGCGGCGAACGGTTCGTCGAGGAGAACGAGCTGGGGTTCGGGTGCGAGGGCACGGGCCAGGGCGACGCGTTGCTGCTGTCCGCCGGAGAGTTCGTGCGGCATCCGGTCGCCGTAGCCGCCGAGTCCCACGAGTTCCAGCATCTCGTCGACGCGCTGTACGCGGGCGCGGCGATCCGTTCCCGTCAGCCCGAAGGCGATGTTGCGGGCCACGTTCAGGTGCGGGAAGAGGGCGCCCTCCTGGGGGACGATGCCGATACGTCGGCGTTCGGGAGGAAGGTGGACGCCGGGGCCGGTGAGGGTGCGACCGGCGACGGTGACTGCGCCGGCGTCGGCCCCCAGGAAGCCGGCGATCACACGCAGCAGGGTGGTCTTGCCGCAACCGGAGGGGCCGAGGACGGCAGCGAGGTGCCCGCCCTGGACGGTGAGGTCGAGGCCGTCCAGGACGGTGGCGCCGGGACCGTACGACTTGACCACGCCACTGATCTGGAGGTCGTTCATGTGCGGTGCCTTCCGAGGACGTAGGAGGGGACGGCGGCCAGGAGGATGAGGCCGGCGGCGTACGGCGCCGCGGCTGCGAAGGAACCGGTGCCGGTCTCGGTCCACAGCCGTGTGGCCAGCGTGTCCATGCCGGTGGGCCGCAGCAGCAGAGTGGCGGGGAGTTCCTTCATGCAGACGACGAAGGTGAGGGCCGCGCCGGCGGCGACTCCCGGTGCGGCGAGCGGCACGGTGACCTCGCGCAGTACCCCGAAGGGCGTGCGCCCGAGGGAGCGGGCGACGTCGTCCAGCACGGGTGGTGCCTGGATGACGGCGGCGCGGGTGGCCGCCACCGCGACGGGCAGGAAGAGCACCGCGTAGGCGCAGATCAGCAGCGGCGTCTCCTGGTACAGCGGTCGGACGTAGCGGACCGCGAAGAAGACCAGGGCGAGTGCGACGGTGATGCCTGGTACGGCGTGCCCCGCGTACGCGGCCTGCTCCAGGAGGTGGGCGAGCCGGCCCCGGTGGCGGGCCGCGATGACACCGACGGGCAGGGCCAGGACGGTGGTGAGGGCGGCGCCGGCGGCGGCGACGGCGAGGGTGGTGAGTGCGGTGGTGGCGAGGGTTGCCGGTTCCCACGTGGCGGAGGAGCCGACGGCGAGCCAGTACCCGAGGGTGGCGAGCGGGAAGCCGACGGCGGTCGCGACAACGGTCCCGCACCAGGCGAGGGCGGGCAGCCGCAGGCGGCCGAGCGCGGCGGGAGCGGTCCGCCGGGCGGTTCCGCCTCCGGTGCGCGAGTACCCGGCCCGGCCGCGGCTGCGGGTCTCCGCGGTGACGAGCGCAACGGTCATGAGGACGAGCACCGCGCTGAGTGCGGCCGCCGGGGTGCGGTCGAAACTGGCCCGGTAGGACGTGTAGATGCCCCGGGTGAAGGTGTCGTACCGCATGAGCGACACCGCGCCGAAGTCGGAGAGCACGTAGAGCGCGACGAGCAGCCCGCCGCCCGCGGCGGCCGGCCGCACCTGGGGCAGGGTGACGCGCAGGAAGGTGCGCAGCGGGCCGTGGCCGAGCGAGCGGGCAACCTCCTCGTGCCCGGGGTCGGTGCCGCGCAGGGCGGCGGCGACCGGCAGGTACACGTACGGGAAGCTGGCGAGGGTCAGCGCGAGGGCGGATCCCGCGAACCCGGCGAGCGAGGGAGCCGCGGAGAGCCATGCGAAGGCGGTGACGTAGCTGGGCACGGCCAGGGGCAGCGTGACCAGGACCGACCAGGCGCGGGCGCAGGGGAGGGCGGTGCGCGTGGTCAGCCAGGCCAGCGAGATGCCCAGGAGCAGGCAGGCGGCGACGACGGTGGCGCTCAGGCCGAGGCTGCGCAGCAGCAACTGCACGCTCCTGTCGCCCGAGATGACGTTCCAGGCGAAGGCGGGGCCGCGTTCGAGGGCGCGTACGGCGAGGTAGCCGAGGGGCAGGACGGCGAGGGCCGCCGCGACGCACGCGGGCACGACCACGAGCCACGAGGGTCCGGCGGCGCGGTCGACGCGGCCGCCCGCACGCTTCGGATCGACGGCACGCTTCCGCCCGGCGGGCGCGGGGGCGCTCGCCGGGCGGGTGTCGTGACGCGTCCGGACGGGGGAATCCGGCGAGCTCACGTCAGACCAGTCCGGCTTCCTGGAGCATGGCCAGCGTCTCCTTCAGCGAGTCGAGCCTGCCGAGGTCGATCTTCGGCGGCTGGAGGCTCTCCAGCGGCGGTACGCCGTCGGCCTGCTCGACGCCCGCTGCCAGCGGGTACTCCTTGGTCTCCGCGGCGAAGTAGCGCTGCGACTCGGTCGACAGCAGGAAGTCGGCGGCCTTCTGCGCGTAGGCGCTCTGCTGCTTGTCGGCACCCTTCACCAGGCCCACCCCGGCGACGTTGACGAGGCCGCCCGGGTCGCCCTTGGGCAGGTAGTGCACCTTGGCCTTGAGCTTGTCGGCGCCCTTCTCGGCCGCCTGCTCGTACCAGTAGTAGTGGTTGAGCAGGCCGAGGGAGACCTCGCCGGAGTCGACGGCGTCGAGGACGTTGAGGTTGTTCTCGTACGCCTTCGGCTTGTTGGCCTTGAGGCCCTTGAGCCAGGCCCGTGCGGCCTCGTCGCCCTCGAGGACGCGCATGCCGGTGACGAACGCCTGGAACGAGGCGTTGGTCGGGGCGAAGCCGATCTTGCCCTTCCATTCCGGCTTGACCAGGTCGTGGACGCTGTCCGGGGGTGTGGGTGCCTTGTCCGGGTTGTACGCGACGACCCGGACGCGCCCGCTGACGCCGACCCAGTCCCCTGCGGCGCTGCGGTAGGTCGGTGCGACCCGGTCGAGCGTCTTCGGGGGCAGCTGCGCGAGCCGGCCCTCCTTGGAGAGCGCGCCGAGCGCGCCGGCGTCCTGCGACAGGAAGAGCCCGGCCTCGGTCCTGTCGCCCTCCTCCAGGAGCTGGGCGGAGAGTTCGGCGCTGTCGCCGTAGCGGACGTCGACGTTGGTGCCGAGGTGCTTCTCCAGCTTCTCGATGAGCGGCCCGACGAGGTTCTCGTTGCGGCCGGAGTAGATGACGAGCCCGGCCGGCTCGTCGCTGCAGCTCGTGAGGGCGGGGAGGGTCAGGGCTGCCGCGGCGAGCGCGGTGAGACTGCGGGCCAAGGGGCGTCGCATGACGGGTAATGCCTTCCTGCCGTGCTCAACGCCGTCACCGCGCTGGCGGCCCCGCGCCCGCAGGGCCAGGAGGGGTGCCACCGCGAGCGGCGAAAACGGTGCCGAGGGGAGAACCTGGAACAAGGCATTAATAAGGTAAAGCTTACCTAAGGGTCAAGTGCGCTGTATAACGGCTTGGCCGCAGATGAGCCCGCCGAGCGGGGTGCGCCATTTCCCCGCCGTGCTTGCTCGCGCCCAACTCCCTTGGCTTGCATGCCTGTTGGCGCGCGACGGCGGGGCGCCGTCGCCGCTCTCGCTGCCCGGCCGACCGGTGGACCCCCTTTTCGATAAGGGAAGCCTTACCTACGATGCGCCCGTGACGCTCCACCCGGCACCGCTCATCAGCGGCAAGACGCTTCCCCTCGCCCGCGATCTCGCGGTTCATGGCGACAGAACCGCCCTTATCACCTCGGACGGTGAGATTTCCTACGGTCAGCTGGCCGAGCGAGTGGCGGACACCGCGCCGCGCCTCGGAACCGGGCGGCGCCTCGTGCTGCTGCCCGGGGCCAACACGGTCGAAGCGCTCGTCGTCCTTCTCGCCGCACTGGCCGCGGGACATCCCGTGCTCCTCGTGCCCGGGGACCATCCGGAGGCCGTGGAGGCGATGACCGTCGCCTACGACCCCGACGTCGTGGTCCATCCGGGACCCGCCGGGTGGCGGATCGAGGAGCGGCGGACCGGCTCCGCCCATGTGCTGCACCCGGACCTGGCCATGCTGCTCAGTACGTCCGGTTCGACCGGATCGCCGAAACTCGTCCGGCTCTCGTACGAGAACCTCCAGGCGAACGCCGAGTCGATCGCCACATACCTCGGGATCCGCGACACCGACCGGGCCGCCACGACCCTGCCGATGCACTACTGCTACGGCCTGTCCGTCGTCCACAGCCACCTGCTGCGCGGCGCCGGACTCGTCCTCACCGGGCTCTCGGTGGCGGACACCTGCTTCTGGGACCTGTTCCGCGCCGCCCGCGGCACGGCGTTCGCGGGCGTCCCGTACACCTTCGACCTGCTGGACCGGGTCGGCTTCGCCGGGATGGACCTGCCGCACCTGCGGTACGTCACCCAGGCCGGCGGCCGTCTCGCCCCCGAACGGGTCGCCCACTACGCCGAGCTGGGGCAGCGGCGCGGCTGGGACCTCGTCGTCATGTACGGCCAGACCGAGGCGACCGCCCGCATGGCCTACCTGCCGCCGGAGCTCGCCGCCGCACACCCGGAAGCCATCGGCGTGCCGGTCCCCGGCGGCTCGTTCTCCCTCGAACCAGTCGAGGAGGCAGCCGAGGAAGGTGTCGGTGAACTCGTCTACAACGGGCCGAACGTCATGCTGGGCTACGCCTCCACCCCCGACGACCTCGCCCTCGGCCGCACCGTGGACACCCTGCGCACCGGCGATCTGGCACGGCGCACCGCGGAGGGCCTGTACGAGATCGTCGGCCGCCGAAGTCGGTTCCTGAAGATCCTCGGCCTGCGGATCGACCCCCGGCAGGTCGAGGTGATGCTCGAACGCCACGGGCTGAGCACGCTGTGCGCGGGCGACGACGAGCGGCTCGTGGTCGCCGTCGTGGGCAAGCCCGGGGGAGACGCGCGGCGGATCCGAAGACGTGTGGTGGACGAATGCGGGCTCCCCGCCCGCTCGGTCCGTGTCCACCTGCTGCCGGACCTCCCCCGGCTGCCCTCGGGGAAACCCGACTACGAGGCCGTCCGTTCCCTCGACCGGACGGCCGACCGGACCCTGGCCGACGGGGCGGACGGCGAGGACCTGTGCGCCCTGTACGCAAGGGTCCTGGACCGTCCGGACGTGACGCCGGACAGTACCTTCGTCGGGCTCGGCGGCGACTCCCTCTCCTACGTCGAAGTGTCGCTCCGCCTCGAGCAGCGCCTCGGCCGTCTGCCCGCGAGCTGGCACACCACACCGATACGAGCCCTCCGCTCACCCGAACCCAAGCCACCCTCACGATTCCGGGCCCTGGAGACCAGCGTCGCTCTGCGCGCGGTGGCGATCGTGTGCATCGTCGGCTCGCACATCCGGCTCTTCGAGATCCGGGGTGGCGCGCATCTGCTGCTCGCGGTGGCCGGGTTCAACTTCGCCCGCTTCCTGCTCACCTCGGCGGAGCGTCGCGAACGCGTCCGCCGGACGGGGCGGAGCATCGCGCGCATCGCGCTGCCGTGCATGGCATGGACCGTCTTCGCGCTTCTGATCGGCGCCGACTACGACCTGAGCAACGTCCTGTTGCTGCACAACGCGCTCTTCCCGCAGGACATGGGACCGGGCATACACCTGTGGTTCGTCGAGGCGCTCGTCTACATCCTGCTGGCGGCCCTCGCGCTGCTGGCCCTCCCCGCCGTCGACCGGGCGGAGCGACGGTTCCCGTACGGGCTGCCCCTCATCCTCGTCGCGATCGGCCTGCTCACCCGCTACGAACTGGTCGGTCTCCCCGATCGTTCCCAGATCACCGACGCGGTCACCGTCTTCTGGTTGTTCGCCCTCGGATGGGCGGCCGCGAAATCCCGTACGACGCCCCATCGGCTGCTCGTCACCCTCGCCGCGCTCGCCACGGTCCCCGGCTTCTTCCCGGGCGAACCCCGGCGCGAGGCGTTCGTCGTCATCGGCTTCGTCCTGCTGGTGTGGTTCCCCACTCTGCCGAGCAACCCTCGTGTCAACCAGGTGGCGGGACTCCTCGCCGCCAGTTCGCTCTCCATCTATCTGACGCACTGGCAGATCTATCCGATCCTCGACGACGTCTCCGAGCCGCTGTCGCTCGTCACCGCCGTCCTCTTCGGCATCGGCTATGCCAAGGGGACGGAACGCCTGATGCGCAAGGTGCCGCCGCTGTCCCGGCTCGTTCCCGTGCGGCCGGGACTCCCCCGCTTCCGCCGGAGATCCACCTGACGCCTGGCAACAGGCCCAGCCGTCCGGCCCGCCACGAGGCGGACGGCCGGGGCGGGCCAGGAGGCGCACCCGCACCGTTCACCGGCAGTCGATACGGCGCAGGCCCACGACGTGCGCCGGCTTGGCGGACACCCCCGTGCCGGTGAGCGCGGCGTGCTGCCACCGTCCGTCGCGCCGGGAAGCGTGGGCCTGAGGGGCGTTACGCGCTGTGCGCGGCAGCAGTGCGGGGGCATCGCGGCGGCGCTCACGACATCGGCGTTGCGGTGGTCTGCAGCGCGACCAAGGCCGACGCAGAGGCCATCGCCGCCGCCCCGGTGGGTCCCGAACCGGGCATGCAACCCCGCTATCCCATCGGACCACGACTCGACCTGCTCAACCGTCAGCAACTGATCACACTGTCGGACCAACGAGCAACAGCGCCGACCGTCACGCCACATGCGGTTGCAGTACTCACACACATGATCCGGGCCCTGGCCACGGACACCACGCTGTGGAGCGACGACGTGTGGGCGGTCGACTTCACCCCGGTCGGCTGCGGCTGCTCACGCGAGACGGCCAAGCGCTCGGACCTGGCTGGCTGGGCCGAGCACGGCTACTGCGCGTCGCACTCCCGGTACTTCTGGGGCCTGCGCCTGCACCTGGTGTGCACGCTCGGCGGCCTGCCCGTGCTGTTCGCACTGACCGGTGCGAAGGCCGACGAGCGTGAGACCCTGCGCCACATGCTCGACGTCGCACCCGACGTCCTGGCCTCTCACCCCGGCCAGACGATCATCGGAGACAAGAACTACTTCGGCCGCGAGTTCGAGCACGACCTGACTGAGCGTGAGCTGGATCTCCTGCGGCCGGCCCGCAAGGGCGAGCCCGAGCGGGCCGGGGCGCACCTTTTCAAGCCGCTACGGCAGGTCATCGAATCGATCAACCAGACCTTCAAGGGACAGCTCGACCTGGAACGACACGGCGGTAAGAGTCCGGCCAGGGTCATCGTGCGAGTCCTGTCGCGCATCCTCGCGCTGACCGCGGCGATCTGGCACAACGACAAGACCGGGCAGCCGATTAAGCGGTCACTGATCGCCTGCGACCACTGACCGTAACGACCCTTGGACTCATTCATCTAGAGCCGATCAGGTGTCCATCGAGATCGGTGGTAGGCGGAGTGAGGGCCGGGGCATGATGCCGCCATGGCCGAGATCAGCGACTCGCTATGGAACGACGGTGTCTCCGCGTCCGACTACGACCAGAGCTCCGAGGCCTACCGGGCCGCCCTGTTCGAGCAGTACAAGCTGTGCGTGGAGATGGCGGACCGGGTCAGCGCCCGGCGCAACCTGGCCAACACCTTCTTCCTGACGCTCAACAGCGGCCTGGTCGCCTTCCTCGGCACGTGGCTGGCCCCGACCCATCTGCGGGACGCCCCCGTGCTGTTGCTGCTCGCGGGGCTGCCAGTGCTGCTCGCCATCTGCGCGGCCTGGTGGTTCACCGTCCGCTCCTACCAGCAGCTCAACCACGGGAAGTGGCAGGTGATCGGCGCCTTGGAGGAACGGCTGCCGACCCGCGCCTTCTCCGCCGCCGAGTGGCGGGCACTGAGCGAGGGCCGGGACTGGCGCGTGTACCTGCCGTTGACCCATGTGGAACGCTGGGTCCCTGTCATTTTCGTGGCCACGTACGTGCTGGGCTTCCTCGCCCTCGCGCTGTGACGAGAGACATCCCCGTGATCACGATCGCCGTCACCGGCCACATGGACCTGGCCCCGGAGGCCATCAGCCCCGTGCGCGCGGCCCTGCGCGCCCTGTTGTCGGGCCTGGCCGGCGACGGGCGGGTGGGGCGCTCGTGCCTGGCCCGTGGCGCCGACAGTCTGTTCGCCGAGGAGGTCCTCGCCCGTGGGGGCCGCCTTTCGGCGGTCGTCCCGTCCCGTGACTACCGCACCGCGGTGGTGCGCCCGGAGGATCTCGCCCGGTTCGACGCCCTGCGCGCGGCGGCTGGCGACGTCACGGTTCTGCCGTACGAGCACGCGGGTACCGAGGCGTACGAGGCCCAACCGGCTGCTGCTGCAGGGCGCGCAGCGACTGGTGGCCGTCTGGGACGGCAGCGCGCCCACCGGCAAGGGCGGCGGTAGAAGATCACTGAAAAATCTCGGGTTCTGGCTCCGCGGGGCCAGACTGCTTTGTGTGCAGGGGGAATGGGCCGGGGAGACGGTCGGGCCGGATGTGTGGGGGACCTGCCGGGAGCTGATCCCGGAGGGCAGCGTGTTCGCGTTCCTGGCCGAGCATCGCGAGCGGCTGCTGCCGCCGGAGATGTTCACGGACATGTACCCCTCGGCCAAGGGGCGGCCGAGCCTGCCGCCGCAGGTGTTTCTACCGCCTCGCCCGTTGCTACGAGCGCCGGGCCACCGTCATCGACGCCTTCTTCGACCTCGCGGACACGATCATCACGGTGCGCAGCCTGATCCGCCGCGGGTGGACAACCCACCGCTGGGACGGCCGCCCGGGGCGACGCCCGTGAGCACAAGCCCGTGAGCACGACAAGCGCGCTCAGCCCCGTGAGGTCGGGAGGCCGAGTCCGTCGGCCGCTGGAGCACGGGCAGAGGCCATTTTCGTCTACGCCCAGAGCCGCTGGCGAGTCCAGGCGGTGTCGGTGCGCTGGTAACGCAGCCGGATGTGGCGGTGCTGGTCGTCGGCCTGCCAGAACTCGGCTTCCCGGGCGGTCAGGGCGTACAGGGTCCAGTGCGATGCGACCAGGTCGGGCTGGGCGGCGAGCCGCTCCTGTGAGGCGCGCAGGAGCGTGGCGGCGCCGGCCGGGTCGTCCAGGACCTGCGACTGCCTGGCCAGCAGTGCCTCGGCCCGCGCCACCGGGGACCGGGCCAGGAAGTCCGCTGCGGAGCGCCGGGCCCCGGCCGAGGCGGCGGGTCCGATGATCCGGATCTGACGAGCCTGCATCGGCCAGTAGAACACCATGGCCGCGTGCGGATTCTCGGCGATCTCAAGGCCCTTGCGGCTGGTCGCGCTGGAAGCGAAGTACCAGCGGCCGGCCGCGTCCACGTCCTTGCACACCAGCATGCGGGCGGAGGGCCGCCCCCGTACGTCGGCGGTGGCCAGTGCCGCGGCGTGAGGGGACGGGACCCCGGCGTCGATGGCGGCGAGCAACCAGCGAACGAACAGTGTGACCGGGTCGGCGGGGACATCCTCGGGATCGAACACCGGCACCGGGTCCGCGAACACCGGCAGGGAGCGCAGCAGAGCGTACATGTCGCGCCCTTCAACGCCCTCGGCAGCGGTGGGGCCCTCCCGATGCACTGTGTCGCCGACCGATCCGGCGCCATGGTCGTCCTGCATGCTGGCGGCCCTTCGACGTGGTTACGACGGGTCCCGCCCATGATCCCAGCAGCTCCGCTCCCGCCGCACCTGGAACAGCAACGCCCGGAGCAGGTAACCGACCGGAGCCGAGATCCGGCCCACCAGCCTCGATGACAGGCAGACACAGACAGACACAGACCGGCCCCAACCGGCTACACAGCGTTCGCAACGGCACGTCCCCAGGACCCATGCCTGCCTCCCATCCCCCTCGTCTCGGACCGCCTATTCGCGCGAGCTCCTATTCACCGAGTTGCCCTCGCCGCGGGCTGCGGTCCCGAGAACCACGGGGCGAAGATCGCCGAGGACCTCCTCGCTGACGAGGACGAGCCTTGCGAGGTGCTCGGCGACTCCGCCTGCGGCACCGCCGATCTGTGCGACCACCTCGGACAGCAGGGCCACGACGCCGTCCTCAAACCACCCCCGTTTCGCGCGGCCGTACCCGGTGGCTTCACCAGCGACGACTTCCACATCGACACCGGGAACGGCCAGGTCACCTGCCCTGCCGGGCACACGGTCCCCCTCGGCAAGCCCCGGTAGACGGGCTTGCGGCAGGCTCAGTTCAAGAAGCCGTGCGCCGGCTGCCCGCTGCGCGAACGCTGCGTCCTGCAGGTCCACCCCCAACACCAGCGCCTGGCCGACGCCCGCGCCCAGGCCACCGACCCCGCCTGGACAGACACCTACCGCCGCTGGCGGCCACCCGTCGAACGCGGCATCGCCTGGCTGACCGCCAAAGGCAACCGCAGACTTCGCTACCTCGGCACCCTGAAGAACGGCACCTGGCTCCGCAACCGCGCCGCCGCCCTCAACCTCCGACAGCTCGTCAACCTCGGCCTCGAAGTGGCCGCCGACGGCATCTGGACCCTGACCCCGGCCGCACCGTGAAGCACGGAGGGCGGCCCCGCCACCGGCGGACCGCCCCCACAGCAGGATCTTCAGTGATCTTCTAGGCCGGCACCCCGCGATCGATTCCGGTCATGTCGATTCGGTCTACTCAACTGGGTTGGAAAGTGGGCGGAGTTCATGACGAGCCGAATCAGGCGCCCCTACAATTGATCCCACGTCACGGCCGTACAGGGCGGCCGTGACGCGTCATTGAAAGCCGCGTCGGGGACGCATAGGCTTCAAGGTCACCCCCGGCGCGTAGCGTTTGTGAACGTTGGATGGGGGGTGTGATGCCGGGCTCCGACACGACCGGCGAGGGACTGTTCACGTTGCCGATGGTCGTCCCGCGATCGACCGAATACAGCCGCCTCGGCGTGCCCCCGGAGGCGACCGCGCAAGAGATCCGCGCGGCGGCCGGCCGGTACGACGCCCGGTTGCAGGCGCGCGGCGCGAGCGAGGACGAGATCGTCGCCGCGCACGCCGTCAATCTGGAGAACGCCGAGGCCCGCGCCGCGCACGACGCGCGCTTCCCGCCGCTGCCGCTGCTGCACCTGGAGCCGACTTGGAAGCCCGTCCTCGACGAGCGGGGTGCAGGACTGACCGTGCTACGCCGGGAGATCGAGGACTTCCTGACCGCGGTCGGCGAGACTGTGCACTACCCGATGGACACCACGCGCACCGACTTCACCGGCGACTTCACCCGCATTCACCTGCTCGACGGCTTCGCCGACGAATGACCCCGGAGGATCCCCTTGGAAGCTGAGCTGCACCGGGTCGTCGGCATCGACCTCGGCACCACGTACTCCGCCGTCGCCGCCTACGACCCCGACGAATTCGCGCCCACGATCCTCGCCGACCCGGAGCTGGAAGGCACCGCCGCGGTCGCCACCCCCTCGGTCGTCCGCATCGACCCGGCCACCGGCGCCCTGGTCGTCGGGCACGAGGCGAAGAACGCGATCAGCGGGGCGGCCGGCGCGGGTGACGCGCTGGTGGAGATCAAGCGCGAGATGGGCGCGGTGTTCACGCCGGAGCTCCTCCAGCACTTCGGCGCCGCCGGTGTCTACGCGGTGGACGACCCGGTGCGGGCCCGGCTCGGCGACGCGTGGATGCGCCCGCAGGAGATCAGCGCGCTGGTGCTGATGCGGATGAAGCGGATCGCCGAGCAGACCCTCGGCGGTGACATCCATGACGCGGTAGTCACCGTACCCGCGTACTTCATGGAGCGGCAGAAGAAGGCCACCGAGGAGGCCGCCCTGCTCGCCGGCCTCTACCCGCGCCAGCTGATCCCCGAGCCGACCGCCGCGGCCATCGCCTACGGAGTCGACCGGGCCGAGTCCGAGAAGCAGGTCTATCTGGTCTTCGACCTCGGCGGTGGCACCTTCGACGTGTCGATCATCGAGACTCGGGACACCGAGATCGAGGTCATCGCGACCGCCGGCGACCAGCGGCTGGGCGGCGGCGACTTCGACGACGCGGTCGCCGCGTGGATCGTGGAGCAGCTCGGCGAGTCCCTCGCCAAGGACACCGACCGGCTCCGGATCAAGGCGGCGGCGGAGGCCGCGAAGCGCCAGCTGTCGCTGCGGTCCACCACCACCATCGACCTCGGCGGCGCGACGGCACCGCTGGAGCTGGACCGCGCTGGCTTCGAGCGGCTGATCCAGCCCATCCTCGACCGCTCCCTGCACCAGGTCGACGAGGCCCTGAAGTTTGCCCGCACCGCCAAGGGCGTGCAGCGCGAGGACGTCAACGCCGTGCTGCTGGTGGGCGGTTCGACCCGGATCCCGCGGGTCAAGCAGATCCTGCTCGACTACTTTGACCAGGACGAGGGCTTCGTACGGGGTGACGCCAACCCCGACACGCTGGTCGCCCGAGGCGCGGCGATCGTCGCCAACCGGTTCGAGCCGACCGACGCGTTCGACCTCGCCAGCCGGCCCAACGCGGAGCGGTCCGTGGACGAGCAGGACTACACCGTCACCCTGATCACCGAGCACACCCTCGGCGTCGGCGTCCAGCAGGCCCGGTTCAGCCCGCTGATCACGCGCGGGACGAAGATCCCGGCCCGCCAGACGAAGACCTACGTCAACCCTGAGCAGGCCCACCGCATCGAGGCCCCGATCTACCAGGGCGAGGGCGAGTACGTCTACGACAACACCCTCATCGGCACCATCCACCTCGACGACATCGAGCCCCGGCCCGAGGGCTACCACCAGTTCGAGGTCGAGTTCTCGCTCGACGTGAACGGGCTGCTGGGCGTGCAGGTCACCCACACCAACACCGGACGCGAGTACCAGGCCACCTTCGACCAGAGCACGACGATCGGCAAGGTCGACGAACTGGCCGAGCGGCGAGCGGCGTTGGTGAAGCTGTACGGGACGGTACGGCCAGCGGGAGCGGCGACCTCCGGGACCGGGGGCGTCCCGACGCCGGCGCCCGCCGCCGCGCCGGACTTCACCGTGCCGCCGCCGGTGACCGCGACGGTTCCGCCGCCCGTGACCGCCGCGGTCCCGAATCCCGCTCCCGAGCCGGAGGCGACCGCCTCCTTCACGGACGTCGACCCCTCCGTCGTACCGGCCGAGTACCGCCGCGTGGTCAAGAAGGCCCTGCGCGCCGCGCAGGAGGGGTCGGCTCCGGCGCCCCTCGTCGCCGCCCTCGGGGCCTTCCTCGGCGGCGTGCGCGGCGGTGCCGACGAGGACGCCCTGGACGATCTCGCCGACCGGCTCGAGGACGCGTATGACGACAGCCGTCGATGATCCGCGGCGGGTCGTCGAGAATGAGCTCGGCGCCGAGTACGCCGGCGCGGGCTGGTGGGGGTCGCTCTACCGGGCCCCGGGCCGGCGCCGGTGGTACCGGCTGATCCCGGTCGAAGAGGTCAGCGGCGAGCAGCGGGCCGAGCTGCTGGCCTGGCAGACCCGCCCGCGCCGCCCCGACCTGGTGCCGGTGTTGCGCGAAGATCGCGGTGAGCAGCGGCAGTTCGGCGACCGGTGGTTCCAGATCGTCAGTTACGAGACCGACGCGGACCGCAGCCTCGGCGACGCCCTCGACGACCCGGAACCGGCCTACCGGCTGGCCTGCGTGGCCGCCACGCTGCGGGCTTTCCCGGGCTGGCGGGACGGCATCGGCCCCGGCCTGGTCGCGCTGCCCGCCGACGTCGTCCTGGCCGGGCACCGCCCGCTGCTGCTGCCGCTGCCTGTCTGGGGCCCGCCATCGCTGGGCGAGCTGTTCGTCGCGCCGGAGCGGCTGGCGCATCTGACGCCGGAGGCCGCCCGCGGCCTGCCGCCCGGCGGCCGGGACCCCGGGGTGTACGCGCTCGCCGTCGCGGCCCTGCGCTGCTTCGAGTCACTGCCGTACGGCGATTCGGAGCGGCTCATGCAACGGGCGGCCTGCTCCGGGGTGTTCGGCGGGCAGCGCGGCGAGGGCCGGCTGCCGGTGTGGATGCGCCGAGTACGGCAGGTGCGCGCGGCCCGGGACGAGTTGGCCGGGTTCACCGGGTTACGCGCCGCCGGGACGGGCGCGGCCGAACCCGGGCGATCGGCCGACGTACGCGGCACGGCGCGGGAGGGGGCGGGTGGTCTCGCCAGGCCTCGCGGTGCCGGGGCCGACGACGCGGAGCCGGGGTGGCTGGCGGACGTGCTCGACGCGGCTCGGCACTCCATGGACCCGGTGACGACCGTGCGTGCGCTGCGGGAGGCGGGCGAGCCGCACCGGGCGCTCGGGCTGGCGCACGCGGCGCTGGTCGACCGGCCGGGCTACGACCTGCTGCTGCTCGCGGCCGACATCGCCCGCCAGGACCTGCGGGAACCGCTGGAGGCGCTGTCGCTGCTGGAGCGCGCGGCGCTCGCGGATCCGGAGCGCGTGGAGGCGTACGAGAAGCAGCTGTCGGTCGTCGGCGGGCTGTCCTCGGCGGGCCGGCTCCGGCTTTCCGGAGCCGCCGACGACTCCATCCACTCCTTCGCCGGGCGGCTCAGGGCGACGGCCACCGCGGCCTTCGACCGGCTGCCGCCCGGCCGGCGCGTGGACCACGCCCACGAGATGGCGTCCTGCCTCATCGGCCTGGGGGAGCTGACCGCGGCCAACGCCTTCGTGCACGAGTGGCTTCACGACGGCCAGACGCTGATGTGGTGGCGGTTCGACCTCATGATCGACTACGCCGAGACCTTCCTGGGCCTCGGCCATCTCGACGCAGCCGGCCAGATCTCGGAACAGGTCAGGGCGGGCCTGAAGAAGGTCAGGGAGAACGGGCAGATGGCCCGGGACGAGATCCACCGGCACGGCGTGCGGCTGGCGGACTTCGACCTCACGCTGCTGGCAGCCAGGGACGGGGAGACGCGCTCATGACCACGATCCTGCTGCTGGTGCTCCTGCCGCTGTTCTTCCTGTCGACGGTTGCCAGCGGGCTGTACTTCCTGGTTGTCCTGCCCAACCGCTGGCGACTGCCGTACGAGGAGTCTCTCGCGCTCCTGGACAGCGACGACCGCGACGAGCTGGAGCGGGCCGACCGGCTGCTCGGCCAGGCGGTCAATGCGGGGCCACGGGGCAAGGGGCTGTCCCGGATCCGGTTCGCGCAGGCCTATGTGCGGGCGATGCTCGGTACCTACGAGCCGGCCCGGTACGCCGCCGCCGCGACCGTCCTCGACGAACTGGTCGCCGCCGACGGGCACTCGGCGCACACCGCGTACCTGGAGCTGTGGGTCCAGTCGAGGCTGGAGAACCACGACCGCGTCACCGACCTGTACGCCAAGCGGCGGGAGCTGCTGGACGCGCGCCCGGACAGCCGCCGTATCGCCGCCGTGTCGCATCTCCAGCTGGCCGTCGGACACTGGCGGCGGCGGGAGACCGACGGGGCGCTGCACCACTTCGACCGGGTCCGGGGGCTGGGCGAGCTCACCGAACGCATCCCGCCCGAGGTGAACGACCTGCAGCTGGTCAAGGGCGTCCAGGCGGTGTTCGACGGGCGGACCGACGAGGCGCGGGACGCCTTCGCCGACGCGCGCAGGCGCAGCGCCGAGCGCGGCGAGCCCACCGTCCAGGCCGAGTTGGGGCTGCTGGTCTGCGACTGGGCGGAGGCGGACCCCCGGCAGCTGGGCGAGTGGCTGGAGCGGCTCATGCAGGACGTCGAACGCGAACTGACTGAAGTGCCCATGGAATCCGACGAGGACTCCGCAACGCGCGGCGCCGACAAGGACACGGACGCCGACGTCGGCGCGGACGCCAGGGAACGCCGGCGCACCGCAGAGCTGCTCCGCTCCGGTATCGCCCTGCTGCGGCTGATCGCCCTCGTGCGGGAGTGGTTGCGGCGGCCCGCGCTGAGCGGGGCCCCTTCGGCGGCCGACTTCGCGGAGTTCGACGGGCGGGTGGACGCCCTACGGGCGGCCGACCCCGAGCTGGGCGACGCGGCGCTGGTCGGCGGCTTGGTGCGCTACTACTTCGCGCTGAGCCAGCCCGAGCGGGAACGGGCCCTCGCCGAGCTGGACGGCGGGACCGAGCTGGCCAAGGGCGTCATGCTGCCCGAGGTGCTGGACCTGATGGAGCGCGAGCGCGCCCTCGGCGGCGAGGGGGACGCCATCTCCCGCTACCTCGCCCTGGTCACGGAGTTCCTGGACGACCCCGACCGCTCCCTGGAGGACCGGGCTCAGTTCCGAAGGCTGAAAGCGAAGTTCACCCGCTTCCAGGACGCCGAGGGCATCGAGGACGGGGCCGTGCCGACGCAGCCGTCCGCGCCGGACGACCACAGGCGCCGCTCGCAGGCGCTGCGCCGCCGGATCGAGCTGATCGTCTATCCACGGGTCCGCGACCTGCCCGACGACGCCCCCGCCAAGGTCGCCCTGCGCGGGCTACTCGCCGACCTCGACCGCGCCTCCGAGGTGTACGCAGAGGGTGCCGAGGTGCTGCACGGCGCCGAACAGAAGCTCATCACCAGCACCGGAGCGATCCTGCTGCCCGAGGAGACCGAATGACCAGGAACCTGCCCGCACCCCCGGCCGGGTCGGCTCCCGGACGGCTGGGGGCACTTGCGGGGCTGCTCCCCGGACGGCGCCGTACGGCCGACCATGGGGGGTTGCTGGACCGGCTGCCACCGGTGGAGCACCGGCCCGCGGCGGACGAGGACCAGCTCTTCGAACAGGCCTCGCTGGCCCGGGTGTTGCTGCTGATGGTGAAGGTCGACCAGGAGTCCGAGTACTTGCTCTGCCGCGAGCTGGCCGAGCACGCGCTCGGCGCGGTGCCTGAACCGGGCGAGTCACCGGAGTGAATGAGAGGGCACCCATGAGCGGCACCGGCCATGTCCACACCTTCCAGGAGATCCGCGTGCAGTCCCTGCACGCCCCGGCCTTCGAGTTCCAGGAGCTGACGAAGACCCGGGGGCACGGGGACTTCGCCGAACACGACCGCCGCCTGGAGGAGATCGCCCGTGAGGCGGCCGCCCGGGCGGCATCGGAGACGGCACTGGTCTTCGTACCGCCCATCGCCTCGCTCACCGAGATGTCGCTGGTCCTCGACGACGGCGATGAGGACCTGCTGGAGGACGCCCGCGCCAACGCGGCCGACGGCGCCTACGAGCTCGCTCTGGAGCTCCTCGCCGAGTACCTCCAGGCGCACCCCGAGCACCAGGAGGGGCGGTACCTGCGCGCGTACTGCCTCTACCGGCATGACGGGAAGAACGCGTCGAGCGAGCAGTGGGAGGCCCTGCGGATCCTGCGCCCGCTGTGCGACGAGGACGTGCCGGACGACTTGCGCGAGGGGATCGGCGAGCTGCGCCGCGAACTGCGCCGCCAGCTCACCGCGCCGGAGATCGCCGCGTACATCGAGAAGGTGCGGTCCGACCCCCCGGGCGCGCAGTCCCGGCTGCAGGCCTTCCTGAAGCTGGCCCCGGAGGAGGGCATGGTCTCCTACCTCCTCGCCCTCGCACAGGCGCAGACCGGCAGCCTGGAGCTCGCCCTCGACACCGCCGAGCGGGGCGCCGCCGAGGCGGACGTCGACCGGGACCAAGTGGCCGCCCTGGCGCGCAGGCTGCGGCTCGCGCTGCTGGGCACCCATGCCACGCCGACCGTATCCGCCTTCAAGACCGGCGACTTCCAGCGGGCCAGGCGCGAGCTGTCCCGCATGGACCCGCACTGGCGGCGCAGCACGGTGCTGGACGACTTCGACGCGTATCTCTCCCTGCTGATCAGCCTCCCCGGCCCGCCGGGTCAGGCACCGGCACCGCGCCTGACCGCCGAGCGGGCCGAGGACCTCTACTCGCTGATCGCCGAGGACGACGGCCGGCACGCCTCGATACTGATGCAGACGGGCCGCGCCGACCAGGCCGAGCGGCTGCTGGCCCACCTGCTGACCCTGCTCCCCCGCTTCGCCTGGCTCAACTTCCTCTACGCCGCCTGCCTCTACCGGCTGCGCCGCGACCCCGACCGGGCGGCCGCCTGCGCCGAGATCGCCCACACGGACCGGACGCTCGTCCAGGCCGGCGAGCTGCTCCAGGCGATCCGGAGCTGGCAGGAGGCCACCGTCATCAACCCGGCGGTGGAGGAGTACCTCGCCGCCATGGAGTCGGTCCGCGGCGGTGGGTCCGTCGACCGCCTCGCGGCGCTGCGGGAGCGCCTGACCGCTCTGGAGCGACGGCTTCCCGCCCTGAAGGGGGCGGCGCGCACCGAGGAGGGCGCCCAGGTCGTACGGGAGTTCGCGCAGGCCATCGTCGACCGGCTGTGGGAGATCGACGACGCCATGGTGGTGGGCGGCCTGTACGAGAAGTACGACCGTGTCATGTCCTCGGTCCAGGGCGGGATCAAGGGCACCGCGGAGGCGGACCGCCTCGACGGTTCCCTCGCCGGCCTGGCGACGGAGATCAAGACGGTCCGCAAGAATGCCAAGGAAGGCGCCCGCGGCCAGCTCGACGAGCTGACGTCCCTGGTGACCCAGCGGCGCGGCGAGCTGGACGGGGTGAAGGCGGCCATCCAGGTCTCCGACCTCGTGGGCCGCTTCAACGACCTCGCCCAGCAAGGACGTTACGCCAACCCGTACACCACGCGCGAACAGCTGCGCCGGATCCTCCAGGAGGCGCAGCAGCTGAACCGCCGCGCCAGGGGCCGACTGGACTCCCGTAGCCGGGAGCTCCTCGACCAGCTGATCGGCACCATCTCCAGGACTCTGCGATGACGACGCAGACGCCCACCGAGCAGTGGGACGTGTTCATCAGTTACGCCCGCGAGGACTACATCCAGGCCAAGGACCTGCAGGACGCGCTCGGCGAGTACGTGACGGCCTGCGGGGCGGCGCCGAGGATCTACCTGGACGTGTCCCGCAAGAACGGCACGCCCCCGGGCGCGGACTGGCAGAGCTTCCTGGAGGACGCGCTCCCGCGCAGCCGCCATGTGGTGGCGCTCTATTCGCAGACCTACTTCGACAAGTCCGTCTGTCAGTGGGAGCTGCACGAGGCGTACAACCTCAACCCCAAGGAGGGCGGGCGGCTCATCCCGCTGCTCATCGATCCCGCGGCCGTCCCGAAGGTGCCGTACATCGTGCACCGGATCAACTGGATCTCGACGACACGGCCGCGCTGGATCGACGAGGTCGCCTCGGCCCTGGGCTTGCGCGCCGCCGAGTCGCGCACCGAGCTGCGGTTCGGCACGCCCCTCACCGACGCGGTCGCGGGCCACACGCTGCCGCCGGTGACGGTCACCGGCTCGGCGCCGGGCGGCGCGATCCCGTGGCCGGCCGGCGGCACGGTCACCGTCTCGGCGGAGCCGGAGGAGGCTGGTCTGACCGGCACGCTCACCGCCCAGGTCACCCGGAACCGGGCGGTCTTCACGGACCTCGCCTTCCGGTCCGCCGCCTGCGGGGTACGGCTCGTCGCGACCGCCCCCGGCTGCGAACCGGTCACCAGCGTGCCCTTCGAGGTGCGGACACGCGAGGAGCAGCCGTCGCTGCGGGAGACCGACGACCGCCCCGCCCTGCCCGCGCGCGGACACCCGGTGTTCTTCCCCGACGGCCTGGGGCTGCTCGTGCGCGACGGGCGAACGCTGTCGGTCCGTTCGGAGGCGTACGAGGTCGTCGGCGGCGCGGAGTTGCGGGAGCGTCCGCGGCTGTGGGCATACGGCGAGCGCTGTGTGGCCGTCGCCGACTGGTCGGGGCGGGTGGTGCTCGCGGCCCCGGACGGACGGATCCGGGCGGTGGACCTCCTGGCCCGGCAGGGCGCCCGCTTCAACGTGCCGGGCGCGCTGGCCTTCGGCGCGGACGACGTGCTGTACGCCGGCACCTGGGGCGGCAGCGTGTGGCGGCTGTCCCTCGACGCCGAGGAGCCGGAGCGGGTGCTCGAACACCGGGGCGGGGTCCAGGTGTTGGCCGACAGCGGCGACGGGCTGCTGGTGGGCGGCCTGGACGGCGGGCTCACCGTGTACCGGGGTGACCGGGTCGCCGCCGAGCACCCCCTGGAGCCGCTGCTGCTCGCCATGGCGCGGGTGCGGGAGTTCGCCCTGGTGGTCGGCGAGCGGCGCATCCACCGACTGGACCTCGTCGGCGGCCAGCTCCTCCAGGTCGACCAGCCGGTCGGCGCCGTCACCGGGACGCTCCCCGGCGGCGGACTCACCGCGATCGTCGACGCCGAAGGCCAAGGCGTGTGCCTGGACGCCGAGTTGGCGGTGCGGGCCGGCTTCCGCGGGGTGCCGGGCGCGCGGCCGGTGGCATCCGGGCTCGGCGGGCGGCTGCTGGTGCTGGAGAACCCGGACGGCTCGCACGCTCTCGTGCGGGACGGCCGTACCACCTATGTGTCGGAGCACCCGATGGCCGTCTCCGCGGACGGCGCCCGGGTGGCGGTGTCGGACGGGGAGCGGCTGCTGATCCTGCCGCCCGGGGAGCTCGGAGGGACGGCGCCGGCGGAGGGCGGAGGGGTATGAGGACGGGCAGGGCGCTGGAGAACCGGCCCAATGTGCTGTGGCGGATGGTCGACGGGCTGTGGTCCGACCTGGAGGCCGGACTGCCTCTCACCCAGGGGCAGTTGGACGCGGTCACTGAGGGCTTCTTCCGGATCGGCGTGCACCCGGCCACCGAGCCGGCGACCGCGCTGGTGTTGCTGGTCCGCGCCCACCGCCTGGACAGCGCCAACCCGAAACACCCGTACCACGTGGGGCTGTTGTATCTCCGTCACGGGCGCCCCGAGGCGGCGGCCCGCTGGCTGACGGCCGCGGCCGCGCTGGCCCCCGCCAACCACCGGATCTGGGCCCATCTGAGCCTTGCGCACCGACAGTTGGACGAGGATCCGGCGGGTCGCTCCGGGGACCACCGCGCGCGGGCCGAGTCGATCGCGAGCACGATCCGCGAGGGCCGCGACGACTTCGACCCCGAGGAGTCCGTAATACCCGTACTGCCGCTGCTGCGGCCCGGCGAGTGCCGCTGGTCGGGCATCCTCGACATGGAGGCCGACAACCGGCTGCGCGACCGGACCACCACCCGCACCAGGAACGCGCTCGCCGAGGAACTGGAGAGCATCGCTGCGCTGTCGGAGCACCGCGGAGGCGGGACGGCCGCGTTCACCGTGCTCGCCGTGCAGTGGATGGTGTATGGCTACCCGGCCGCGACGGTACGCCGGCTGGCGAAGCGGCTGCCGCCGGACGACGGCCCCGCGGCCCGGCTGCTCGGCCTGGTCTGCGACCTGTTCGAGACCGACCGCGCCGAACTCCCCGCACGGCTCGCCGCGTGTCTGGCCGAGGGCCTGCTGCCCGAACTGCTCACCGCGCAGATCCACCGGCAGCGGCTGCTGTGGCGCCCGCTGCGCTTCCCGGACCTGGGCGCGCACACGGCGGCGCGGGAGTTCCGGGACGGCGACCCCGCGCGGCACGTGACGGCCCTGAAGGCGGCGGCGAAGGAACTCGGCGCGGGGCCGCCGGAGGCGATGGCCGACGTACCGCAGTCGGCCGGGGACGGGGAGGGGGTGGCGGCGACGCCCGACGAGCGGCTCGCGGAGTGCGAGCAGGCGGCGGGCCGGCTGCAGGAGCTGATCCAGGAGGCCAAGGCGCAGGCGCAGGCACTGGCCAAAGGGAAGGTGGCGAGCGCAGCCGACTTCGGACGGATGTCGGGGGTCAAGGAGCTTCTGGCGCGGCTGGTGGAGGGCTTGGAAGAGGTACGGATGGCCTGGCTGTCCACGTTGAAGCAACTCACGGCGGCCGATCCGGCCGGGCTGGTCATGCCGTTCGAGGAGTTCCAGAAGCGGGCCGAGGCCTGCGAGGCCGAGCTGCAGAAGCCGGCGACGACACTGCGGAACGTCCTGAAGCGGGCCAACGGCAGGATCGACGCGAGGAAAGGGGAGTTCGGGCACATCCCACCCGAACCGTCCGACCAGGCGCTGGCCCTTGAGGGGCGCGTGTCCGAACTCCGGAGCCAAGGGGCCGCGGGGGCAACGGCGTCGGCGGGGGCGGAGCCGACCGCGAAGGCGGCGGCACTCGCCGGGACGGCGACGCCCAAGGGGACGGGATCGGCCGACGAGCCCCGCTCCCCCGAGCCCACTGCCTCCACCTGGCCCAATCCACCTGTGGCCGCCGCCTCGACGGCCCCTCCCGAGCCGCCCCTCGACGCCACCCCCCGCGAGCGCGTCGCTCACGCCCTCGCCGTCGCCGAGCACCGTCTGGACGCCAACTTCGCCGAGGCATGGCGGACGTTGGACGCTTATCCGCCCGGGCTGCGGCACCGGGACGCGGTCACGCTGCTGCGGGCGTACGTCGGTGGGCGCCAGGCCGAGGCCGACCAGCGAATGAGGCGCACGACGGCCGCCCGGCGCCGGTGGAGTGCCATGCTCGCCGACGATCCGCTGGACACCGCCGTGCTGCGCAACCTCGCGGTGGCACACACCACTTCGGGCGACCTGGGCCCGGCCGCGCAGGCATGGCACCGCTATCTGGAGGCCCTGTACCTGCGCGACCTGCTGCACGGCGACATCCGCCGCGGCGCCGCCGAACGCGCCGAGGTGCACCGCGTGCTGGCCGGTTCCTTCGGTACGGCCCCGCTGTGCGCGGCGTCGGCGGCGGACCGCGAACTCGACGGCGACCTGCGGCAGGTGCCGCCGGTGCTGGCCAGCCGCAGCAAGGTCACCCTCGCCACCACCCACCTGCGTCTGGAGGAGCTCAACCACACCTTCGCCCACCGCAGCCCCACGCTGCTGCTCGGTGTCGGCCGCTCGGTCGGCGAGACGGAGCTGGCCGCCGCCCGGGACCGCCGCACGGCCGTCGTCGACACGGCCGTACAGGCGCTTCCGGCCAGGGTCCGGGAGCCGTACGCGAAGCTGTGCCGTCAGTTGGTCGACGAGGCATTCCAGGAGGCATCGGAGACGGGCCGGCGCACCCGCAGGCCGGGTGACGGGGCCGAGGAGCAGGCGCACATGGAGTGGGTGCGCGGGCGGATCCTGTGGAAGCTGCGAGTCACCAGCGCGATCACCGGCACGCAGGCCGAGTGGCCGCTCACCGAGTACTCGGGCGACGTCATCGGCAACCTGGGCCTGATCGACGCGCTGCCGCTGGACCCGGCGGACGAGACCGTGCTGCGCGCAGTCCAACTGCTGGGCGTGCAGGGCGATCCCGCGGAGTTTGTGGCCCGGCACAACCAACTCTCCGAGCTGGCGGGCGCGTTCGCGCTGCGGCGGATCTTCGACGCGGCCGAGGAGACCAGGTCAGGCCCGGTCACGAAGGATTTCCCGGACCGCTTCCGCCGTACCGCCCGCTCCTGGGGCCGTAACGCGGACTCCATCGTCGACCGGTACACGGACCGCCTCGACGACCCTATCGACCTCTACTACCCGTCCGCGCGCTCGGCGTTCGGCATCCTGGAGACGTCCACCGTGCCCACCGGCGAGCGGGAGCGCGGCATCGTCACGGCCGCGGTGGCGGGTCTGGAGCGCTGGGTGGAACGGCTGCCCGGCGCCACCGGCCCGGCTCGCGCCCTGGCCCGGCTCCTAGGCTGCCTCGGCCGGCACGACGAGGCCCGGGAGGTGCTGGTCAGGGCCCGGGACGAGGCGTTCAGCGAGCACGGGCGGCGGAAGCTCGCCGTCTCGTTCGTCCGTGACTCGATCGCGCGCGAGGAGTACGCGGAGGCGGTCGAGCAGGTGCGGGCGCTACTGGACGGCGGCTCCGACGATGAGCGGCTGCGCCATCTGCTCGTCGAGGCCTACAGCCACTGGATCAGCTCGGGGAAGCTGCTCCCTTCCGCCCAACGCATAGCCGAGGACTTCGCCCGCTGGAGCGACGACGAGACGGTACACAGCCGCCGGGTGCTGGTCGTCGCTTCGACCATGGCCCGGCACCGGGACCGTTCGGACGGCACGGGCGCCGCCCGGCTCGCGGACGACCTGCGCGCGGTGTACGAGGCCGACGAGGGCAACGTGGAGGCGCGCTACCACCTGGTGCACGCCCTGTACGGCGCGGCCTGGCAGCTGCGCGAGCAGATCCGCGCCTCCTCGGGCGGCCTGCGCCGCACCCTGCGCGAGCAGTTGGACGCCGCACGCGCGGAGTGCGAGCATCACGCCCTGGGCCTGATCGGCACCGGCCGGCCGGGAGCGTTCTCCGGATCCGACGCCGGGTCACAGGAGCGGACGGTGGACACGGGCACGCTCAGGGACGCGGAGCGGCGGGCGAAGATCCAGGAGATCCTGCAGAAGGTTCGGCCACAGGGCTGAAGCCGCGCGCTCCTGCCTGAGCGGTGAGCAGAGACGGCGACTCGACGCCTCACTCACCGCGTCAGGGCTAGCCCCGTGAGCCGGTGAGCTGTTCGGCCGGGTATGGGGAGGTGTCGGCCTTCAGGCAGTGGTCGACGTCGTCGAGGACGTTCTGCGCTGCCGGCACCACTTCGGGGGCCAGGTCCCGCAGCGAGACGTTCAGCACGACCTGGCCGGGTTTGACGTGTGTGGTGACATACGGACCTGGACACCCTCGCGACGGCGCTCTATGCGACGACCGGCGATCTGCTGAAGGAGCGTCCGGACCTGGCGCCATGGCGGCCGGCCGTGGGGATCACCCGCGCCTCACAGGGGGCGGAAGGTGTTGCGGTAGGTGTCGGGTGGAACGCCGACGCTGCGGTGGAAGTGGCGGCGCAGGGTGGTGGCGGTGCCCATGCCGGTGGCCGCGGCGATGGTGTCCACGGTGGCGTTGGTGGTCTCCAGCAGTTCCTGGGCGTGGCGGATGCGCTGGGTGTTGAGCCATCGCAGTGGTGTGGTGCCGGTGAGGTGCTTGAAGTGGCGGCCGAGGTGGCGTGAGCTCATGCGGGCCTGGCGGGCCAGGTCCTCTACGGTCAGCGGTTGGTCCAGTCGCTCCAGCGCCCAGGGGAAGAGCTCGCCCAGGGGGTGGTTGCCCGGGGCGGGGACGGGGGTTGCGATGAACTGGGCCTGGCCGCCGTCGCGGTGTGGCGGGATGACCAGACGGCGGGCGATCTTGTTGGCGATGGCCGAGCCGTGGTCGAGGCGGACCAGGTGCAGGCACAGGTCCATGGCGGCGGCCTTGCCCGCGGAGGTGAGGACGTCGCCGTTGTCGACGTAGAGGACGTCTGGATCGACGGTGGCAGCTGGGTGGCGCCGGGCCAGTTCCCGAGTGTGGGCCCAGTGTGTGGTGGCGCGCCGGCCGTCCAGCAGTCCTGCCGCGCCCAGGACGAAGGCACCCGTGCACAGTGAGGCCACGCGGGCGCCGGCCGCGTGAGCGGCGCGCACCGCCTCGATCAGATCGGTGGGCGGTTCGCGATCCGCGTCGGCCCAGCCGGGGACGATCACCGTGTCGGCGTGTGCGAGGTGTTCGAGTCCGTGATCGGGTTCCAGGCGGAAGCGGTCGACACGTACCGGACCGCTCCCGCAGAGGGAGAAGTCGTACCAGGGGTCCACGATGTGGCTCAGGTCGGCTCCGAAGACCTCGACGGCCACGGAGAGTTCGTAGTGGAGCATGCCGTCGGTGACGGCCAGCGCGACAGCGGGCATGTCCGAAACTGTACGTGGCATGTCGTTTCCGACGCTCGTGCGGGGTGCCGGCGCGAGGACAGGATGTGCCTGTCAGGCCGCAGCGGATCGACAGCGCAGCGCGGGCGTTCGAGTACACGGGAGCAGTCTCATGGGGTCAGGTCAGCTGGTGGCGGTGTTCGGCGCGTACGGTCACACCGGGCGCTTCGTGGTGGCGGAGCTGGCCGCGCGCGGGTTCCTCCCGGTGCCGTCCGGGCGCAACGCGCAGGCTCTGGAGGAGCTGGCCGACGCGCACGGGCTGGAGGCACGGGTGGCGTCGGTCGAGGACCCGGCCTCCCTGGAGTGGGCCCTGGCGGGCACGGCGGCGGTCATCAACTGCGCCGGCCCCTTTGCCTCGACCACCGGCCCCGTGATCGAGGCCGCGCTGCGCGCGGGGATCCCGTACCTCGACGTGGCCGCCGAGCTCGAGGCCAACCTCGACACCTTCGCCCACTACCGCGAGAGGGCCCGGGACGCGGGAGCGGTGATCGTCCCGGCCATGGCCTTCTTCGGCGGTCTCGGCGACCTGCTGGCCACGGCGGCGATGGGCGACTGGACCGAAGCCGACGAGGCGCACATCGCCTATGGGCTCAGCAGCTGGCACCCCACCGCCGGCACCCGGCTCTCGGGCGCGGTCTCCCGCGAGCGGCGCGGCGCCAACCGCCTGCGCTACAGCGGCGGACAGTGGGAGCACCGCACCGACGGCGCGCCCACCCTGGAGTGGAGCTTCCCGGATCCGATGGGACCCAGGTCGGTGATCGGGGAGTTCACGATGGCTGACATCGTCACCGTCTCCCAGCACCTGTCCATCCCCGACGTGACCTCCTACATGACCGCCGAGGCGGTCCGCGACGTCGCAGCCCCCCGCACGCCGGCCCCGACCGCCGCGGACACGAGCGGGCGCTCGGACCAGACCTTCCTCGTCGACGTCGTCGTGCGCTCGGGCGGAGCCGAACGCCGGGTCACGGCCGGCGGACGGGACATCTACGCCGTCACCGCGCCGCTTGTCGCCGAGGCCCTCGAGCGCGTCCTGACCGGCCGCACCAAGGCCGTCGGCGTCGCCTCCGCCGGCGAGATCTTCGACGCCCAGGAGTTCCTTCGCGCGCTCGCCCCGCACATCGCACTCGACCTGCACCCGCAGAAGCAGACCGCCTGACATCGGCCATCCACCTGGCTGTCGGCCGCGTCCTCAGCGGGTCATGACGGCATGGGCGCCGGGTCCTCGTTGGATTCCCCCGCCTCCACGGGCGCTGTCCGAAGCGCTGAACAACCGCTGCCGAACTCGTGAGGAGGGCCAGGGCCTGGATTCGCCGCAGGGCCGGTGGTGAAGTGGATGGGGGTGGTTGTCCTCCGCCCCTACCGTGCCGGTGGAGCTCGCGAAGCGTCAGTGAAGGGTGGGCGGGGTGGCGGTGCGGCCGCCCGGCGGGGCCCGTGGACGTGCGGTGGCGGTGTGGCCGCTGTTCCTCGGGACCGGCAGCGGTACCGCCTCCGAGCGGGGTTCCGGATCAGTCGTTTCCGGTCGGTGCCCGTCCCAACGGGCTTCCGCCGGCGCGTTCCGGCCTGCGGGGCGGGCACGAACCCTGGGCCCAAGGCCGGCTGGTCAACGCGGTCGGCCGCAGGCCACCCCTGGTCAGGCGGCGGGCTGAGAGATGAAGACTCGTTCCAGCAGGGTGTACAGGCGGTCCCGGTCCTGGTCGCTGAGCCTGTCCAGGCCATCCTGCGTGGCGCGCATCCTCGAGCGGATCGCGTCGGTCACACGCTCGCCCTCGGCTGTGAGGACGACGGTCTTGACGCGCCGGTCGGACGCGCTGGCCTCGCGGCGTACGAGGCCGCGCTTCTCCAGCCGGTCGATGATCCCGGTCATGTTGGAGGCGTCGCAGGTCATGGTGTCGGCCAGGGCGCGCATCGCGGCGGGTCCCCGGCGCAGCACGGTCAGCGCCTTGCCCTGGCTCGCTGTGAGGTTCTCGCTCGCCGCCGCGACCGTGAAGTCGCCGTAGTAGGCGCCGAGCGACACCGAGAGCAGCTCCATGAGCTGGGCTGTGTCGACGCGGGGAGGTGCTGGCATGGGAGCCACTCTACCCAGGAAACTTGACGATCTCAAATATCTGCCTCTACCGTCTCCTCATTGCCTGAAGTTCTCAAGCATCAAGGTTATCAAGTACCTGCGAGGAGTATCCCGTGACCGTCACTGCATCCCCCGCCTCCCGCGCAGCCGAGATCCTGTCCCGGCCCGTCAGGCTGAACGGCCTGACCGTGCCGAACCGCATCGCGATGGCGCCGATGACACGCATGTTCTCCCCGGACGGCGTCCCCGGTGAGGACGTGCTGTCCTACTACGCCCGTCGCGCCGCAGCGGGCGTGGGGCTGATCGTCACCGAGGGGACCTACGTCGGCCACGAGTCGGTCGGGCAGAGCGACCGTGTCCCCCGGTTCCACGGTGAGGAGCAGCTGACGGGGTGGGCGAAGGTCGCCGACGCCGTCCACGCGGCGGGTGGCACGATCGTGCCGCAGCTGTGGCACATCGGCATGGTGCGCAAGCAGGGTCAGCCGCCCTACGCCGACGCCCCCGCCGTCGGCCCCTCCGGCATCCGCGTCGACGGCACCGAAGGCACCGGCAAGGCGATGACCCGGAGCGACCTGGACGACGTCATCGGCGCGTTCGCCGAGGCCGCCGAGGCCGCCGAGCGCATCGGCTTCGACGGCGTCGAACTGCACGGCGCCCACGGCTACCTCCTCGACCAGTTCCTGTGGGAGAGGACGAACCGCCGTACCGACGCCTACGGCGGCGACGCCGTGGCCCGTACGAAGTTCGCGGCCGAGATCGTGGCCGCGGTCCGCGCGGCCGTCTCGCCCGACTTCCCGGTGATCTTCCGCTACTCGCAGTGGAAGCAGGAGGCGTATGACGCGAGGCTCGCTGAGACCCCGGAGGAACTGGAGTCGATCCTGACGCCGCTCGCAGCGGCCGGCGTCGACGCCTTCCACGCTTCCACCCGCCGGTACTGGCTCCCGGAGTTCGAGGGCTCGGACCTGAACCTGGCGGGCTGGACGAAGAAGCTCACCGGCAGGCCCACCATCACCGTCGGGTCGGTCGGCCTGGACGGCGACTTCATCGGCGCCTTCATGGGCGAGGGCGCTCCGGTCCAGGGCATCGACAACCTGCTCGACCGCATGGAGCGCGACGAGTTCGACCTGGTCGCCGTCGGTCGCGCCTTGCTCCAGGACCCGGAGTGGGCGGCGAAGGTCCTGGAGGGCCGGTTCGAGGAGCTGAAGCCGTACGACGCGACGGCGGTGAAGACGCTGAGCTAGTGCCACGTCAGGTGGGGTTTGCCCGTCAAGGAGCGGCGTCCGGTGCACGGGGCCTCCCCCGGGCCCTCCGGCCGAGGGGGTGGGGCCTCCCCCGGGCCCTCCGGCCGAGGGGGTGGGGTCTGCCCCGGGCCCTCCGGCCGAGGGGGTGGGGTCTCCCCAGGCCCTCCGGGCCGAGGGGAAGATCGCAAGGCCCCGGATCGACCTCGTGGTGGGCCTACTCGGTTGATTCGGCAACGCCGCGAGTCGCCGTGCCGGGCGCCGCGACGGGGCGAGCGTTGCCTGATGCGGCACCAGGACCTGCGCCTCGGCGCCAACCAGTTCGTCACGTGCGGCTCCCGGTCGGGCGCCACACAGGAGGGGCCGCCCGACAACCAGGCCGGCCAAGGGCCGGAACGGCCGGTCAGAGGTGACCGAGGGCCATCGCCGCAGGCGACGGCCGGAGGCGCCCCTGACCGGCCGTTCCGGCTCCCATCATGCCCAAGCGGGTGGCTCCCGGCATCCGAGTGACATGGCCGGCCACCTCGGCGCCCTCCGCCGCAAGTGCCGGGAGCGCGGGATGCTCCTGGTCCTCGACGAGGCGCGGACCGGCCTGTGCCGTACGGCGCCCTGTGCGCTTTCGAACGCGACGGGTCGGCCCCGACCTCCTCGCCCTGGCTACTCGGGGCGCCGGCGGGCGAGCAGCGTCGAGTCCTCGACCTCGACCTCCTGGCCCTCCCGGACCAGCGTCCGGGGCCGCTGCCGCGCCGCGAGCACCTCGAACCCGTCGGGCAGCCCCGGCACCAGCTCCTCGGCCAGGAACATGGCCCGCCGGTGCGCCTCCGTGAGCTCTGTGAAGTGGGCGGTGGGGGAGTGCCCGACCACGAGGAGATGCCCGCCGGGAGCGACGGCCCCGGCGAACTGCCGCACCAAGTCCACCATCGCGCCGTTCGGCGGGTGCAGGTAGTGCGTCGTCACCAGGTCGTATGTCCGCCCGCCCGCCGTGAAGGCCCGCGCGTCGGTCCGCCACCAGTCGGTCCGCTCGGCCACGCCGGCCTCCTCGGCGTGCCGGGCGGCCCGTGCGAGGCCCTCGGCGGAGAAGTCCGCGCCGGTGACCGTCCACCCCTGACGAGCGAGCCAGATCACGTCACCGCCCTCACCGCAGCCGATATCGAGCGCGCGCCCGGCCCGAAGCCCCTCCGCCACGGCGACGAGCTGCGGGTTGGGTGTCCCCCGCCAGGCGGCGTCCTTCCCGGCGTACCGCTCGTCCCAGCCCGCCGGTTCGAACATCGCGGCCTGCGGATCGGCCGCTGCGGTCTTCTCTGTGCCCATGAGGCGTCGTCCTTCCACGGTACGGAGCAGGGGCGCCGGTACGCCGGGTGTCCCCCCGGGCGCACCCGACGCCGATCCAGGCGCGGGAGCCCGCCCGAAGACCGATCCCCGACCGCTGTCCCCCCGGGCGCACCCGACGCCGGTCCAGGCGCGGGAGCCCGCCCGAAGACCGATCCCCGACCGCGCCCCCGCACCGGGAACCCTGCCCGGAACCGCCCGGCACGGCCAGAGAAGTTGCCGAGTCGGCAAAAGCGGGCGCCTCACCTGCCATTCCTCCGGAACCTCAAGATCCCGGCCTCCAGGCGTCCACGATCATCCGGAGGTGCTTCATCCGCGCGAACCTGTCGGGTTGCGTGCCGTCCGATCCGTCCGTGCCGGCAGACCACTTCCGTGGTCCGGGCGGGCGGCTGAACCCGGCGCGTGCCCGGCGGACGCGGGCCGGCGGAAGCCGCCCGGTGGATCACGGCCGCCGTGAGATCCCTGCCGGTGACGCCACGGGCGGCCGTCATGGTGCGGGAGTACGCGTCAGTTCGCGTTCACCAGGTCGTGCGCCGGTACCGTCACCGTCCGCTTGCCCGGCTTGCCGCCGAGCACGACCTTCCGCAGAGCGCTGTTGTTGGCTGTGCTGGTCTCCTTCAGCCGGTTCTCCGGGTTCGCCAGCACCTGGATGTAGTACGTGCCGTTGGGCAGGTTGGTGATGTCGAAGGACTGGCCGGGCAGGTCCTGGGTGTAGGTGTCACCGGAGCCGACGTCCAGCACCTCGCGGACCGAGATCGAGTTCTCCTGGCCGCAGGCCGTGGCCAGATCGGTGTTGTACGGGTGCCAGTTGGCGTTCTTCACCGTGTAGTCGACCGCGTCGGTGTTGGCCAGGCAGAAGGCCTCCTTGCCGCTGCGCACGGTCTCCCTCTTGTCCGCCTTCAGCAGCCGGTAGCTGGCGAAGTCGGTGAAGTGCCAGTGCATGTGGCCCGGCCGCGGATCCCATTCCATCGTGCCGGTCGGGGTGTAGCCGACCTGCTTGCCCCGGGCGTCGTAGAAGTACTGGTAGGCGTCCATCTTGGCCTTGCCGGGCGAGCGGAATCCGTCCACCACGAGCTGTGCCGGGCCGGCGTTCCAGACGTTGGCGCTGAAGGCCAGGTAGTCCTTGCCGGGGACGTCCTCTCCGGCGTCGCCGATGGTGATGCCGTAGGCAGGCAGCGACCGCAGGTCGGGCTTGGGGACGTTCGGGACGGAGGGCTTGCCGGCAGGCCGTTTGGACAGCGGCCCCAGGGCGGGCGCCTGGCGCGAGCCGTCGGTCCGGCCCTCGGAGTCGCCGACCTCTGTCGAACGTGCCGCCTGCTGCTTCTTCTTCAGCGCCCACGGCAGAGCGGGAGGGGCGGCCTTCAGCGGCCCGTGACCGACGTTGTACGAAGGACCCGCGCCGCTCGTCACCGCCGCGGCGGCCTGGGCGGGCGTCGGGGCGTGCCCCGGCCCGTGGCCGGCGTGCGCGGCGCCGGCTGCGGACGGCGCCGGGTGGGCTGCCCCGTGTCCGGAGTGCTCACCGGACTGGGCTGTCCGAGCCGCGGCGCCCCGACCGTCCTCGAAGCTGCGCTCCTGCACGGTCACCTTCACCGTGGCGGGCTTGTTCGCGATGCCGAACAGGTCACGGTACTTCTTGGCGACCGAGACCTTGGCGGTGTAGCTGCCGGCGGCCAGCTTGACGGGCTCGGTGTAGGAACCCGCGTAGGTGTTGGCGGCCCAGCCCTTCTCCACGCCCCACACGGAACCGAGGGTGAAGGGGTTGGTGGGGCAGCTCTCCGGATACTTCGAGGTGGCGGGCGCGTCGGGCCGAACGCGGCCACTGGCGTTGTTCGGGCAGAAGCTCTCGGCACGGTTGAGGACCTGTTTGCCCGCCTTGTCGGTGACCGTGATCTCCGCGAAGCCCGGCAGCCCGGAGAAGTCCTTCACGGTGCCGTTGGGCAGCGTCTTGGCCTTCGCCTTGCCGCCCTCGTACACGGTCTGGGTGATGGCCACCGGGTCCTTGTAGGACTTGCGGGTCACCTTCAGCTCCAGCGGCGCCCCCTCCGCGGTGAGGTAGGTGCCGAGATCCAGGTAGACGCCCGGATCCTCCTCCCAGGAGATGAGCGTGACCGAGGTGCTCGCCGCGATGAGGCTCAGGTTGGGCCCCGTCGCGGCCTTCGTCGAATCCGACGTGGTGGCCACGAATCCGGCCGTCACGGCCATGACGGCGACGGCCGTGGTGCCCGCGAGCAGCGGACGCCGCAGCCGGGTGGTACGCGTTGTGGTCATCGTTCCCTCGTCCTCCGGGATGCTGTGTGGAAGGAAGCAGTCGGCGGGCGACTCGGCTCGACGCCATACGCGGCCGCCTGCCCGCGTGGTGAGAGGAAGAGACCGGAGGCTCGGTTGTCCGCGGGGTCGAAGACGCTGCGAGGTTGGCCGGATAGGGCCGTTGAGGAGAGCGGGTGCGCGCCGCCGGCCCGCCACGGACGCGTGGGCGTGCGCGACGTCGGGCCGGGGGCACGGGCGTCGCGATCTCGGCGAGCAGCGAGCAAGGAGCCCGTGTGACCGCCGGCGTTCCTCCCTCCATCGCCCTGCCGTCTCGCGAACCGAGGCCGCCGCCGTTGACGGCCCGTGCCGCGATCGTTCTCCCTGACGGCCGCCTTGATCGGTGAGATCGCCGGATTCCTCACCTCCGTGGGCATCCGCGGCATCGCCACAGCAGTCCTCACCGGAGCGACGACCGCCGGTATCGGCGCACCCGTCCTGAGCAAGGCGATCGGCCGCCGGCCTCCAGGGCCGGCACCCCGGTCGCCTCCCCGGGACACGAAGCCCGCAGTGCCGTTGACCACGGCAGTTCCGTTGACAAGGGCGCCGGGATGCCACACGCGGCCGTGGAACGCCGCGGTGCCGCCCCTCGGGGTCCTGCGCGATTCGCCTCACGATCACCCTGTGCATCCGCGAGGTGAAGGACGGGCAGCCCGTGCCGCTTGTGACCCCGCGGGACTCGCGGTCGCTTCATCCCAGGACCGCGGCGAGCTCCGGGAGGTAATTCGCCAGGAAGCCCAGGCTGGTGGCCCGGCCGAACTCCGGGTGGTGCCGGTGATCGGGCAGACGGGCCAGTTCCCTGCGGCCGAAGTACCCGATGGGGCCGGCGCCGCTTCGGCGAGCCGGTTCGCCGTTCCAGGCAGGGTCGGCTGCCACCAGGGGCAGACATCGCTCGAAGAGCCGGTGGCAGATCTGCAGCCCGCGGCGCAGAACCACGTGGAACGGCTCGTCCGGCCCGATCGGATAGGGGTCGGCGGCCAGAACGGGGCCGGTGTCGATTCCCTCGTCCACCTGGTGGAGGGTCGCGGCGAACTCCCGCTCGCCACGCAGCATCGCGTAGACCAGGGCAACTTCCGGGAGCCCCCGGTAGGCGGGCAGCGGACCGTGGTGGACGTTCAGGACGCGCAGCCCGCTGGACAGCACCGGCGTACGGAAGATCATCCGGTTGTTCAGCGACCAGACGACACCGTCCGTGCTGGCGGCGACCAGTTCCGCCGCCACGGAGTTGACGTCCGCGACGGCCCGGAAGGGAACATCGGGCCGGGCTGTGACCGCACCAGGGGGAGGCCCGCAGACCAGGTCCACAGGCAGGCCGCTGTCGAGGGTGTGCTGAACGGCGCGCCACAGGAGAGCGCCCTCTCCGACGAAGATCACGACCCGCTCCGCAGGGCCTCGACGGCCTCGACCACCCGGCCGAGCGTCAGATTGGCGCTCAGGGGGCCGAGTTGGGTCAGGAACCGCTGCTCCGCGTCCCTCCCCGGCAGCTTCCGGCCCAGCGCGGCCAGCATCTCCAGGACGGCGAGCGAGTCGCCGCCCAGGGCATGGAAGTCGGACGAGGCATCGAGGTCCGTGACTTCGCAGCGCAGGACACGGGCCCAGATCCCGGCCGTCACCGAGGCCACACCGGGTCCCGGCTCGTCTGCCGCCCCTGCGGGACGCGCTCCGGTGGCGGGGTCCGGGGCGTCGGTCGCCCGCGTAGGAGCGGGTGCCCCGTCGAAGGGGTTCGGCAGCGCACCGCGGTCGGTCTTGCCGCTGGCCGTCTCCGGCAGCCCGGTGACCGTACACATCACCGTGGGCACCAGGTGGGACGGCAGCGCGCGCTCGAGATCCGCGCGCACCGCCGCCTCGTCGAAGGCGGCAGCGCCCCGGACCGGCACCACGAAAGCGCACAGCGCCTGCGCGCCCGTGTCGTTCCTGCGGCGGGCGACCACCGCGGCCTGCGCGATGTCCGGCAGAGCGGCGAGCGCGGCCTCGACCTCGCCCGGCTCGACACGGTGACCGCGGATCTTCACCTGGCTGTCGATCCGGCCGGCGTACTCCAGCTGTCCGTCGGGTAGGCGGAGTACCAGATCTCCCGTGCGGTAGGCGCGTCGGCCGTCCGGGAGGTAGACGAATCGGTCGGCCGTCAGGTCGGGGCGGCCGAGGTAGCCGCGGGCCAACTGGACGCCGGTAACGTGGAGTTCGCCCAGCTCGCCGTCCGGGACTTCGCGCCCCCGCTCGTCGAGTACCGCCACGGAGGTACGGTGCACCGGCACTCCGATCGGTGCGGACGGGCGTCCGGTGCCGTCGTCGACGACGGCGACGGTGCAGGCCACCGTGGCCTCGGTGGGGCCGTAGACGTTCACGAAGAGACAGTCGGGTCCGAAGGACGCGCGTGCCCGGCTGCTGCCGGACACGGTGAGATTCTCGCCGCCGGACTGGAGGGCGCGGATGCCGGTGGCGCGGATGCCGAGGCGCCAGGCGAGATCGAGGTGGGTCGGCGTCATCCCGAGGGTGTTGGCCAGGCGTCCGGAGAACATCTCGCGCAGCTTGACGTGGTCGAGCTCACCGGGCACCGGTACGACGGCACCGCCGTGCACGAGGGGCGGGAAGATCTGCATGACCGAGAGGTCGAATCCGGGGGAGAAGGAGTACGCGGCCCGGGTCTCCTCGTCGCAACGCATGAAGGGGGCGATCCACCCGACGACATTGGTCAGGCTGCGGTGCTCGACCTGTACGCCCTTGGGCCTGCCGGTGGAGCCCGAGGTGTAGATGACGTACGCCAGATCGTCGGGGCCGGGAGCGGCGGCGGCGAGGGCCGCGCGGCCCGGCTCGTCGACGGTCGCTCCGTCGCCCGCGACGTGCTCGAGGAGGACCGTCGTGCAACCGCTGCCCTGAGCCAGGTCGCACGAGGCCGTCTCCGCGAGGCAGATGCGAGCCCCCGCGTCGTGCAGCAGTTCCTCGACCCGCCGCGCCGGATTGCGCACGTCGACGGGCAGGAAGGCCGCGCCCGCCTTCAGGACGCCCCAGACGCCGGCCAGGCCCGCTGCCGAACGGTCCGCCAGGACTCCGACGACCTCACCGCGCCGGACACCGCGGGCGAGCAGTTCGACCGCGACGGCGTCGGAGCGACGGTCCAGTTCCGCGTACGACCATCGCAGGTCGTCGCCGAGTACAGCCGGTGCGTGCGGCCGGCGGGCGACCTGCGCCCGGAACAGCTGCACCACGGAGTCGTCCAGGGAAGGAAGGCCGCCGGGCCCGGGCGCGAGCAGCAGTTCGGCGGCGCCGGGCTCCCGCGGCGCCGCCGGGGGCGGCGTGCACGAGGCCGGCGCGCCCGCGCCCAGCGCGGAGCCGATGCGGTCCAGCAGGGCCTCGCAGCGCTCGCCGACGTCCGCCGCCCCGCGGGCGGAGACCACGAGCTCGATGTGCTCGGGCAGTTCCAGCAGCGCGACGCTGAGCGGTACCAGGGGAGCGTGCACCGGCAGGGCGTACACGGTCGTAGCGGTGAACTCCCCGGCGCTGAAGTCGGCCGGCGCCAGCCGGCCGGCATTCGACACGACGGCCGACGCCAGGTACCGGTGCCGTGCCGAGGCGGCTGCCCGTGACGCGCCCACCAGGGCCGCTGCCGCCGGCAGCGGAAGGCGGGCCAGGGCCGCTTCCGCGCCGGCCGCCAGTTCCCGCCGGGAGGCCAGCGCGCTCAGCAACCGCCGGTGGACGGCGTCCGCGCCCTGGCCGGACGGGATGTCGAGGAACACCGGTAGGGCCAGATTGGCCGTCGACGACACACCGGGGTCGTGACGTCGCAGGTCCACGGGCAGCATGATCCGGGCCGCCGGGCCGGGTACGCCCTCCGCGACCGCGGCCGCCACCTTGGCGGCCAGCGCCGGGTGGCGGCCCGCCACCGTACGCCGCCGCCACACCGAACCGCTGCCGGGAGGGCCGCCGAGCGGTGAACGCTGGTCGAGCCCGAGACGGGGCCGCCGCCCGGTCCTGCCCACCGCCTCCAGAAGCGTGTAGTCGGCCAGCGGGTCCGCGGTGCCCCGCGGTGGTTCACCCCGCAGGGCCCGGAACACCTCCGTGGCCCATACCGACACGCCCTTGAGGTCCATCACGGCGTGAGACGCCCTGAAGACCACGGTGCCGGGTTCGCCGGTGAGCAGCAGCACTTCGCAGCCCGGGCGGTCCTCCGCGCGGGCGAGCGGGGTGGTCAGCTCCGGCGGTCCGGTGAGCGCCGTGCGGTCGAACGACGCTCCGTCGCCGACCACGACCCGTGGGGGACGTCCGCTGTCGATCCACATCCTGCCGCGGCGCACCAACCGCGCCCCGGGGCATGACGCCGAGGCCTCGGCCACGGCACGGCCGAGGGCCAGGGCGTCGATCGGCCCGGTGCCCTCGACCACCAACTGGAGCACCAGCACTTCGCCGCCCAGCCGGGCGGCGGCGAGATAGGACCACTCGGTAGGGGAGACGGGGCGGCGGAAGGCCGCCCGGCCGCGAGACCCGGTACCGGCACCGCCGCCCACGGCGGCGTGCTGCCTGCTCATGACTACTGCACCTTCCTGATGTACTCGTTGACGCCGCCGATGCTGTCGATCCAGGCCTCGAGCCGGGCCATCCCCACGTCGTGGGCGACCGGTGGCGGCGCCAGGTCCCGCCGTGCGGCCGAGGTGTCGTACGTCGCCGAACGCGTCAGCAGGGCCAGCGTGTACCGGGAGAGCGGCGGGGAGGAGTGCCTGGCCAGCGGCGGCAGCTTCCAGAGCGTGTCCGCCGTGACGGCGAGCGCCCGCAGCAGACCGTGGGAGACCTGCCGGGTGGGGGGCTCGCCCCCGAACCGTCCGGCGAGGACGGCGAGCATGCTCCACACCTCCACCGGCTCCCGGTCGGCGATGAAGTACGCCCGGCCGCCGACCCCGTCGGCACGTGCCGCCCGTACACAGGCGTCGGCGGCGTTCTCGCAGTAGCACAGCGAGGCGTACACCGGCCTGCCGCCGGAGAGGTCGGGCAGACTTCCCGTCATCATCTTCGCGATCAGCCGAGGCATGAAACCGGAGTGGTCACGCGGGCCCCACACGGCCCGCGGGCGCAGTGCGACGGTGGTGAACTCCCTGCGGTCCGCGGCCAGGACGAGACGCTCAGCTTCGGCCTTGGTCTCCGAGTAGAGGTTGAGGTGCCGTGCGGGGTAGGGCTCGCTCTCGTCGATGTCGATCTGGTCACCCCCGCGAACGCCCATCAGCGCGCTGGGGCTGCTGATGAACACGAAGCGCCGTGCCCCGGCTCGCCGGGCCGCCGCCATCAGGCGCTCGGTGCCCTCGACGTTCTCGTCCCGGAACTGGGCCCGGGTGCCTCGGTCGGTGACCCTGGCCGCACTGTGGTGCACGACGTCGACGCCTTCCGCCGCCCTTCGCAGGGACGCGGCGTCACGCAGATCTCCGTACGCGAACTCGACGCCCGTGACGGTGCGCAGATGGCTGAGATCGCTCTCCTCGCGGACGAGGACCCGCACCGTGTCGCCCGCGCGCAGACAGGCGTCGACGATGTGGCTGCCCAGGAACCCGGACGCGCCCGTCACCAGCACTTTCACGAGGCCGTCCCCTTCGCCCTGCCGCCGCGCCGGCGCCACCAGGTCGCACCGAACAGCATCGTCAGCGCGGCCGTCCTCCAGGGCCTTCGCCCGGTGGCCAGCTCCTGCTCCACACGCAGGGCGGACGGTATCTGGAGTGCATGGACGACGACGCTGAGGAAGGCGTCGATCCACCACAGGGCGGTCAGCGCCACGTGGTTCCAGGGCAGCAGCGGCCAGGCCGGCAGATAGGCCCAGCCGAGCAGCGGGACGGTGCGCAACGCCCGGTCCGCGGCGGTCGGACGGCGACTTCCGGTGAGCCGGTCCTCGGCCCAGCCTGCCAGCAGCTCCCGGCGGATCTTGGCGTTGTGGCGGATGTCCACGGGGAAGGCGGGATGCGGCAGGAAGTCCTCGATCCCCTTGGTCACCGCGGTGCCGACGCCCAGGGCGCGCAACTCGCGCTCGATCCGCGGCCAGTGCCCCGGCCCCGTGTCCGGCTCGAGCTCCACGCACAGCACGGGCCGCTGCCCGCCGTGCGGGCCGAAGCCCACCAGTGCTGTGCGCCTGACCTGCGGATGGGCGTTGAAGACGCCTTCGCATCGCACGGTGTGCAGGTCGCCGTTCGCCGTGCGGACGCGGTGGCTCTTGCGTCCGCAGAACCAGATGCGGCCCTCGCCGTCGATCCAGCCGACGTCGCCGGTGCGGTGCCAGCGACGCCCGCCATCCTGGATCTTGTGCTCGGCATCGGCCCCGGGTGAGCGGAAGTAGCGCGGGCTGACCGCCTGGCCACTGACCACGATCTCGCCGATCTCACCTTCTGCGACGGGAAGTTCGGGCGTCCAGAAGGGAACCGGTCCGTCGCTGACCTCGATGGTGCGGACTGTTGTCCCGGGCGCGGGCCGCCCCACACAGACACCGAGGGCGGCGGCGGGGCCGTCGGCGGGTCCGGCCAGTGCCTCCCTGCTCTCGACCAGCGCCATCGGCAGTGCCTCGGTCGACCCGTAGGTGCTGAACACGTTTGCTTCGTCCGGCAGTACGGTGCGCAGAGCGGTCATCAGCCCAGGGCTCACCGGGGCTCCACCGGAGACGATCAGACGCAGTGACGGCACTTGGGCACCGGTCTTCGCCAGATGGGCCGAGAGCGGTCCCAGCAGGGCGGGCGAGGCGAACATGGCGTTCACACCGAAACGCCGGATGGCGTCGGTGAGCAGCACCGGGTCGGCGGCGCCGACCCGGCCCATGTTCATCCTCGGCACCACCACCGTGCGGCCCGCCGCGAGGTCGAACACACCCATCAGCGGCATCGTGACCAGAGTGCTGGTCATGTCAGCGGTGAAGTGGCCGGCCTCGACGCCGTGCGCCATCCCCCGCAGCATGCCGACGGTGATCTCGACCGGTTTGGCCGGACCCGTACTGCCGGTGGTGTAGCCGATCAGCGCGACGTCGTCCGGCCCGGACGCCTGCGGAGGCAGGCGCGGCCGGCCCGCTCCGAGGGCGGACAGCTCCGCGAGTCCGGTGCCGTTCCCCCGGGGCAGCGTGATCACGCTCTTCACTCCGGCGAAGGCACGCGGCCGAAGGCGCCGGAGCATGTTCGCGGACGGTACGCCGATGAAGGCCTGGACCCCCACCCGGCGGATGCAGTCCAGCATGCGGCCCAGTCCCATGCCGGGGTCGACCACCACGGGGACCGCGCCTGTGTGCATCAGGGCGAAGACCAGGATGAGCAGGTCGGCGCCGGGAGTCACCAGCAGGGCCGTACGGGTACCGCGGCCGATACCACGAGCGCTGAGACCGGCGGCGCACGCGGTGACCCGGGCGGCGAAGTCGCCGTAGCCGACCGAGGTGTAGACGGCCGGCCCCGACGAGCCCTGCCTCCCGGCCGGATGGATGACGGCTGCCCTGTCGGGGTCACGCGCGGCGTGCCGGGCGAGCAGTTCGGCCAGGGACGCGTTCCGGGCCGGCTCGGTCATGGTGCCGGACATCAGCGGGCGGCTCCCTCGGTGCCGCCGGTCAGACGGTAGAGGGACGTCGCCGAGCTCAGGCCCGCGCCGACGGCGAGGAAGAGGATCCGGTCGTGGCCCGCGAGCCGCCCCGAGTCCCGGGCCTGCGTGAAGCCGTAGGCGAGTGCGGAGGTGTGCGGGTCGCCCTTGAGCCCTTCGACGGTCACCGCGGCATCGGATGCCAGGCCCAGGCGCTTGGACAGGCGGGAGGCGAAGTCGTGCGACGGCTGGGAGGTGATCAGCAGTGTGCGGTCCAGGACCGTCGGCGCCTGGGCCGCTTCCGCACCGTACTCGGCTGCGAGCGCGTCGCGCACGGAGTCGACGGCGAGATCGAGCATCCGCTCCACCACGCCGCTGTCGCGGTCGACGGCTATCGTGTTCCGGCCTTCGGAGCCGGCCTCGTACAGCGGCAGATATCCGTTGACGCCATGGCCGCCCGGCAGCGAACGGTGGTGCACCCGTCCGAAGCCGCGGGCGTCGTCACTGCGTTCCAGCAGCACTGCCGCACCGGTGCTCGCATACGGGAACGCGGCCGTCCCCGCTCTGGCCGGGTCCATCGAGGGGTGGGTGTCGGCGGAGACCACCAGCACCCGGCGGGCGCTGCCGGCCGCCAGCAGCGAACCCCCGGCCTGGACGGCGTTGAGCACGCCGCAGGCACCGTTCATCAGGTCGAACGAGAACGCGGCATGCCTGTCGGTGGCGTGCAGGTAGTCCAGGTTGACGCCGATGCGCTTCTGGATGAGCGCGGCGACGGACGGCTCGGAGACGTTGGAGTCGCGGTAGACGCCGACGTTGATCAGCACGTCGACGTCCGCGGGTGTGAGACCCGCTCGCCGCAGACACGCACGGCCGGCGGATGCCGCGTATCCGATCGCGCTGCCGGTCTCGTCGGCCGGGCTGAGTGCCGTCGAGGTGATGACGGTGGCCATGGTCATACCTCCAGGGAGGAGACGGTCGCGGACAGGAACCCGGTCACCACGCCGGAGGCGGCGGGCACCATGAGGACCTTCGAGCCCCTGGGTATGCGGCGTTCCATGAGTGCCTGGTGCAGGGCCAGATAGTGGGATGTGGTCGCGGTGTTGGCGAACCTCTCGACGACCGAGAGCGACTCGGGCATCGGTGTCCCGAACATGCTCTCGCCCACGTGGTTCATGAAGTCGATGAAGCGGCTGCCGACCTGGTGCTGGATCACGAAGTCGTACCCCTCGCCGGCGAACCGGCGGCCGTCGTCGGCGAGTCGGTCCCGGTGGAAGGCCGGCCACAGCGAGAGACGGTCCTTGGCGTGCATCTCCTTGTTGTTGGTGTACATGGCCAGGTCGCCGGTGTCGTCGCTCGGCATGCCCAGGCACAGGTGCGAGTACTCCGAGCAGGTCATCAGCTCGATGTCGTGGATGACGTCGGCGTCGTCGGTGGCGCGGTCGACGAGGACGGCGACGGCGGAGTCACCGACGGAGAGTGACGCGAACTGAGGGTCCCGGCTGTCCTCCATCTCGCGCGCGGCGGTGAAGGCGATCGGGGTGATGTGCTCTCCGCTGAGCACCAGACCGCTGCGCACCTCACCCGAGCGGATCATCCGGTCCAGCAGATAGACGCCGGTCATCATGCCTGCGCAGGCGTTGGACACATCGAAGTGGATCGCCCTGTCCGCGCCGAGTTCCGCGGCGATGCGGCGGGCGAAGGAAGGCTCGAACTGGTGGCGTCGGCCGTCCGTCGTACGGCTGATGGAGCAGGAGATCACGATGTCGATCTCGTCGGCGGCGTAGCGCGAGCGGCCGAGGCACGCGCGGGCCGCCGAGACGGCCATGGTGAGGCAGTCCTCGGGGGTGTCGGCGGTATCGTCCGCGACCCGGCGCTCGGCCATTCCGGTAATTTTCAGAAGGTCGAACTCAGGCGCTTTCTCCATGCGGGTGAGGAGTTCCGGAGTGCTCATGGAAGCCGATGGCAGATATGCCCCGATGGACTCTAAGCGACTGTTGTACACAAAACTCTCCCGGTGGTTTCTCGTTCACGCGGCGCGTCGTCGCGCTGAATAATGAACAGACGTCAGGAAATTCTTGTCCGCGTCATGTTCTCGTGTGGTGAAGCCATCGAAAAATTCTGGTTTCACCGCCGGCGGGACGTGGTCCGGTGACAGGAAACCCCGGACCTCGGTGCGCTGCACGTCGACGCTATCGCACCGATCCGGGCGGTCTCACGCTGCGGACCTGTGACGATCACCACTCGTCGTCGGCGCGGGGTCGCTGTGCGTGATGGCGGGAAATCGGCGGCTGCTTATGACGGCACGATGACGGTGCATATTCGGAACGAGTGATTCCGTTGAATGCGGAAACTTCTCGTGAGGGTGTTGCGGGCCGTTGCCCGAACGGTCCGCAGCGGAATTACCGTCCCGTCGTTCCCGCCGGGTCACGGCGCGGGAAGAACGGCATCGTGGGCCGATTGTTCACAATCGGCCCACGAGTCTGGCTGGATTTCGACACAACGAGGTCGGGGGCCCGCAGGGCCGACCACGACGACCAGGCCGACCCCGCCCGGCGGAACGGGTTGAGGATCGCGCTCGACATGGCTTCTGCGACCGGCACCGTCTGCCGCGCTGGAGAGGCGGCGTGCGCTCTCTGCGGGCTGGGTGTTCAGCGGAGGGGCGCCGGGTGGATGAGGCGGCTCCTCCCCGGTCGGTGTCCGATCGGGGAGGGGTTTCGACGCCCCCGGGCTCGGCCGGGTGGTCAGGGTGTCCAGGCCGGGGGCCGCTTCTCGCAGAATGCCAGGGCCCCCTCGGCTGCCGAACTCGTGTGGAAGACGGGTGCGGTGAGCGGGTCCTGGACGGTGAACGCCGTGCGGTCGTCGAGGCCTTGGGTGTCCGTGACGACCTGCCGGGTGATCCGGACCGCTTGCGGGCAGTTGGCGCGAACGCGCTCGGCCAGGGCGATCGCGGCGTCGAGGGCTTCGCCCTCGCCGGTGAGCCGGTTGACGAGTCCGTACCGGAAGCCGTCCGCGGCGGGCAGCCGTGATGCGGTCAGGAGCATTTCCATGGCCCGGTGATGGGGGAGCCGGGAGGGGAGGCGGATGGCTCCGCCTTCGGAGGCGATGAGGCCTCGGGCGACTTCAGGCAGCGCGAAGAAGGCGGTGTCGGCGGCGGTGATCAGGTCGCAGGCGAGGGCGAGTTCGAAACCGCCGGCGACGGCCGCGCCTTCGACGGCGGCGATGACCGGTTTCGACCGGTGGGCGCGGGTGAGCCCGGCAAGTCCGCGGTCGGCGATCCTCGGCACTCCCTCCTCGGGAAAGGCCTTGAGGTCCATGCCGGAGCAGAAGTGGCCGCCGGCGCCTGTGAGGATGCCGACCTCGAGCGCAGGGTCGTTCTCCAGGAGGGTGAGCGCGGTGTCGACGGCGCCGGCCAGGGCCTGGTCGACGGCGTTGCGGCTGCCGGGCCGGTTGAGGGTGATGACCAGGGTGCCTTCGCGTCGGGCAGTCAGTACTACTGGCTCAGGGGCGGCGGTGCTCATCATGTCCTCCAAGAAGGGGGTGGGGAGGTCGGCGGACCGTTTCATCGCCGGACGAGGGGGAGCGCCTCGAGACCGCGCATGACGCGGGCCGGGCGCCAGGGCAGTTCGCCGGCCGGTTTGGCCAGCTGCGCACCGCCGAGGCGCTCGAGGAGCAGGGGGAAGGCGACGGCGCCTTCGAGGCGGGCAAGGGCGGCGCCGACACAGAAGTGGGGCCCGTAGCCGAAGGCCAGGTGGTTGTTGGGCGTCCGGCCCAGGTCGAGGCGGTCCGGATCGGTGAAGCGTTGACCGTCGCGGTTGGCGGACCCGATCAGAAGGCTGACGATGTCTCCCTTGCGGATTGTCCGGCCGTGCAGGGAGATCGGCTCGGCAGCACATCTGAACGTGGCATCCCGCACGGGGGAGTCGTAGCGCAGGAGTTCCTCGACCGCCGTGGTGAGAAGCGCCGAAGCAGCACCCCGCGCGGCAAGGCGCTCGGCCTCGGCGCGATGGCACAGGAGGGCGAGCATGCCGTTGCCGATCAGGTTCATGGTGGTGTCGTGCCCCACCAGCAGCAGCAGGTAGGCGGTGGAGCGCAACTCCTCCTCGTTCATGACCCCGCTCTCGTCACCGGCCCGAACCAGGGCACCCAGCAGGTCCACGCCGCCGGGCTCGTCCCCGGACCGCTTGCCGGCGATGAGGACGTCCAGCAGCGCGTGCAGATCGCGCTCGGCACGTTCCGGATCCGCGGACGTACGGGGGGCGATGGTGGCCATGAGCGTGTTCCGGGTCGACGCCGCGTCCAGGTGCTCGGGGACGCCGAGGATCGCGCAGATCAACCGGAACGTCAGCGGCGCCGCGAAGTCCGCGATCAGGTCGACGTGCGCTTGGTGTTCGACCCGGTCCAGGAGGCGGTGCGCCACCCCTGCGATGAAGGGTTCCAGCAGGGCGATCCGGCGGGGCAGGAACGCGGTGCTGACCAGGGTCCGCAGCCGGGTGTGGGCCGGGGGGTCGGAGTGGACCAGGTGTCGGTTGAGCCCGGCCGGCCCCGGCACGTATCCCGGCACCCTCCCCGGGTGCTTGCTGAGCCGGGGGTCGGCCAGCAGGGAGCGTACGTCCTGGTACCGGGAGACCTGCCACACCGCGGGCCGGCCGGGGCGCCGCTCCACGTAGGCGGGGGCGTGGCGCCGCAGCCAGGCGAAGTACGGGTAGGGATCACGCATGCGGCTCGCCAGGAGGTCGGAAGGCGGACGGGGGACGGCTTCAGCGGGCACGGCTCCTCCAGCTCGGTGCTATCGACGGGCACCACACCAACGAAGGCCGTCACCAGGGGATACGGACGGGCACGGTCCCTCCTGGCGCATCCCGTCCCGCCCGGGTGGAACATGTGCGAGCCCGGCGCACTCCGACGCGCGCGACCCGGAAAGGCCGCTCCCAGCCACGACGAGTGGGGCGGGCATGGTCCGTGTGCTCGCCGTCGGCTGTCTCCACCTGTTGGGGGCTGCTACCTCTCGTAGACGCAGGTCTCGTACTCGGCGGACGTGCACAGTGACCGGTCGACGGGCCTTGCACGGGCGCTGGTTCCGTTGGCCTCGGGTGTGGTGGACAGCCGCGACGGTCGAGCAGCTCAGGTCGACGGTGCTGCCGGGTGCGGCGGATCTGCGGACGGTCCGCGGTGCGCGCAAGGACCTGGGGCATGCCGGGCTGGTCGAGCCGGTGGGGAAGACCTCGCGCACGGGTGCGGGTGGCCGGCCGGTGTCGCTCCACCGCTGGAATCTCAGCACCGCGGGCCTGGCGGCGCGAGCGGGCTGGGCGGCGCGGTGGGGGAGATGGGTGGGACGGCGCGGGAGGCTGCTCGGGCCGGCGCCGCGCATGCGCCGGCGGTGACCGACACGGTTCACGCCGTCCGGCGAGTCGCCGCCGTTGCCGACGGGCCCGTCGCCCACCGCGCGGCGGTCCCGTCCCGGCGCCGGGAACTCCCGACCCGTCCGCCCGGGCCGGAGCACTTGCGCGGGCGGGAGACCTGGTGCCGCGTCAGGCGACGTTCGCCCCGTCGCGGGGCCCGGCACGGCGACTCGCGGCGTTGCCGGATCAACCGAGTAGGTCCACTACGAGGTCGATCCGGGGCCTTGCGATCTTCCCCTCGGCCCGGGAGGGCCTGGGGAGGCCCCACTCCCTCGGCCGGAGGGCCGGGGGAGGCCCCACCCCCTCGGCCCCGAGGGCCGGGGGAGGCCCCGTGCACCGGACGCCGCTCCTTGACGGGCAAACCTCGCCTGCGCGGCACTAGGCGGCGGTGCCGGTGGTGGGCACGTTCACCGCCCGGGGCGGGGAGCCTGCGCGCGGACGCCGTCCTGACGGTGCCGGAGGACGGTGCCGGTGGTGTTCGTGGAGGCGGGCGACCACACCGAGCGGTCGCGACGGAGTGCGCACCGCCGGGGAGAAGCCGCTGCAGGCTGCGCTGCCCGGCGACGTACTGGCCGAGGAGCTGGGCTGTACCGCAATCCCCGGCGGGCGCGTGACGACGGCTACGGCGCCTCGCCGCGTTGTCGGATCATCCGAATGCACCCAGTACGAGGACGACTCTCCGCCTTGCGATGCACCGCATCCGACGCCGCGCGCCGGTTTCCCGGGGATTGCGGCACAGCCCTTTGCCGCAGCATTCGGCTACGCGGCACCCGCCGTGCCCGTCGCGGGTGCTTGAGAGCGGAAACGCCGTCTTGTCTTCCGCCGCGGACGGTGATACGGCGCGTCCAGCGCGCCCGCGCCCGCGGCAAGTGGTGGGCGGGGCGCGACGGGCGGCAGGAATCAGGCCTTCGTCTGGGCGCTGCAGACCCAGTCGCCGTAGCGGACGCCGTCCTTCGAGCGGACGATGCAGACCCGGACCGGGTCGTTCTCGATCAGGTCGTAGTTGCAGAACGAGTAGCCGTCGGTCGTGTCGCTCTTGGAGGTCGTGTCGTAGCAGCCGGTCCGGTGATCCACCCAGCTCCACGCGTCGATGTTGACCTTCTGCCAGCGCTGGATCTTGGCCCGCACGGAGTAGCCGTCCGCGGACAGGTCCTTCACCCACAGCTCGTCGCCGTAGGTCTTGAAGGTCGCCGTGCCCCAGGTCCGGGAGATGGTGACATTGCTTCCGCTTGCGGAGGCCGAGCCCGCCATGCCCCCGATGATGATGACGCTCGCCGCGAGAGCCATACCGGCCTTTGCTACCATCCTGCGCTTCATCGGGCGTTCCCCCTGTAGGTGTCGGGTCGTCATGAGTGCCAGATCAAAGCGTCGTCCTGGATTGCCTGTCAACTTCTTTGCAGACGCGGCGAGTTGGGTCGTGTACATGGCGGAAAGGGGGATCCGGCGCCCGCCTGGCGGCGGACGGGGGTGGTATCCAGGCAGGCGAAAGCGGGTCTCCGGTACGGCGGCGAGTCGCCCGGCCGGTGAAGGGCGGGTGTGCATGCGGGCCACGCCGGGCTGCCAGGACGGGCTTCAGCAGGTTCCGCCGTTTGCTCACGGTCGGCGGTGGGGGCGGGGACCTCTGGGCTGCCGACCCGTGTCCCTGCGGTCGGCGCCCAGCGCTGACCCCGCGGGGGACGTTCAGGCCGGTGGGCTGTCCTGTGCCGGGTACTGCGCGACGGTTCGTCGTGGGCCCCTGCCCGCCCACCACCGCCGCACGCGGGGGGAGTCCGGCCCTCTCGACCGTGCCCGTGAGGTCCGGAGCAGTCGGTCGCGACTTGAGGCGGCGCGCACGCGGGCGGCGGCCTGAATACGACTGCCCGTTCGTGAGACCCGTCAGTAACCTGATCCGACGTGACTAGCAGAGTCCGCACAACCACGAGCCGGCGCACGGTCGTCAAGGCCGCTGCCGCCACCGCTGTCGCCGGATCCGTTATGGCCGGCACCGAGTCCTCGTCCGCGTCGGCCCACGAGCGGGGCCCCGCTTTCGTGCACGGGGTCGCCTCCGGGGATCCGCTCCCCGACGGCGTGCTGTTGTGGACCCGGGTCACCCCGGCCCCCGACGCCCTGCCCGGTTCCGGCAAGGGCCCCGACACCGAAGTGAGTTGGGAGATCGCCGAGGACAGGGGCTTCACCAGGGTCGTCGCCGGCGGCCGGACCAACGCCACCGCGGCCACCGACCACACCGTCAAGGTCGACGTCAGAGGGCTCTCCCCGGCCACCGCCTACTTCTTCCGCTTCGCCTCCGGCGGCACCGTCTCCGCCACCGGCCGCACCAGGACCGCGCCCGCCGCCGACGCCGCCGCGCCCGGGGTGCGCTTCGGCGTGGTCTCCTGCGCCAACTGGGAGTCCGGATACTTCGCGGCGTACCGCCATCTCGCGGCCCGCGCCGACCTGGACGCGATCCTGCACCTCGGCGACTACATCTACGAGTACGGCACCGGACACCTCCCGGCCGACGAGTACGTCGTGCGCCGGCACGAGCCCGCGCACGAGATCACGACCCTCGCCGACTACCGTATCCGGCACGGCACGTACAAGACCGACGCCGACCTCCAGGCACTGCACGCCGCCCATCCGCTCGTCGCGATCTGGGACGACCACGAGATCGCCAACAATGCCTGGGCGGGCGGCGCGGAAAACCACACGCCCGGCACCGAGGGCGACTACGCGGCCCGCGCCGCGGCGGCCAAGCGGGCCTACTTCGAGTGGATGCCCGTGCGCACCTCCACCGAGGGCACCGTCTACCGCCGGCTGCGCTTCGGCAAGCTGGCCGACCTGCATCTGCTGGACCTCCGCTCGTTCCGCTCCGAGCAGGCGTCCGTGGGCAGCGGCAAGGTCGACGACCCGGAGCGCACGATCACCGGCCGCGCCCAGCTGGACTGGCTCAAGTCCGGCCTGGCGTCCTCGGACGCCACCTGGAAGCTCGTCGGCACCTCGGTGATGATCTCACCACTCGCCTTCGGCGCGCTGCCCGCCCATCTGCTGGGGCCGATCGCCGAACTGCTCGGCCTGCCCAAGGAGGGCCTCGCGGTCAACGTGGACCAGTGGGACGGCTACACGGACGACCGGAAGGAGCTGCTGAAGCACCTGACGGACCGGGGGATCGAGAACACCGTCTTCCTCACCGGCGACATCCACACGGCATGGGCCAACGACGTGCCGGTGAAGGCCGCGACGTACCCGCTGTCGCGGTCGGCGGCCACCGAGTTCGTGGTGGCGTCGGTGACCACCGAGAACCTGGACGACATCCTGCACGTCGCCCCCGGCACCGTCTCGCTGGTCGCGGCCACCGCGGTCAAGGTCGCGAACCGCCATGTGAAGTGGGTCGACTTGGACCACCACGGCTACGGCGTCCTCGACGTGACCGCCGAACGGTCGCAGATGGACTACTACGTCCTGTCCGACCGGACGAAGGCCGACGCGACGGCCCGCTGGGTCCGCTCCTATCGGACCCGCAGCGGAACCCAGCGGGTCGAGCGAGTGAGCCAGCCGGTGCGCTGAGGGCGAGGGCGCGGCCCGATGGGCGGGCTGTCGGAAGTAGCGACGCGCTCGGTCGTCCGGCGGCGCCCCGCTGCCGCTGGAGCGGCCGCACGTACCGGAGCCGGGGTACAAGGCGCTCGTGCGGCCTACAGGTGCCGGGGATGCAGAAGGGGCTTCGGCTTCGTGCACTGGAACGCCCGCCGGGCGGGGGTGCTGTCCTGGCTTACCTCCAGGAGGCCGTCACTCATCACGGCACCCGAGTCGGACGGCTGATCTTCCCCGGACAGCTCACCGGCTCGCCGACGGCTCGATTCGCGGCCAGTTCGATGACGGTGGCGATGTGGGTCGCCGCGACGGAGTCGGTTCCGCCGCAGGTTCGCGGGTGGGGCGGACCGTCGAGCCGCTCGGACCACGGGACCCGTCGGTCCACGGGGCCGCCGATACGGACGGGTGCGGGGACGGGTGCGGGGACGGGTGCGGGGACGGGTGCGGGGACGCGGGCGGCGTCGGGCTGCTCGCGGGCGGCGGGGCCAGCGGGACCGTCGGGGAGGGGGGTGTGCCGGGTGCCGTCAGGTGGAGCGGCAGGGCCATGAGCGCGGCGACGGCGGAGGCCAGGCCGACGCCGACCGCCGCGCGGAGCGCGCGCCGGCGGGTCGCGGCGCGGCGGATCGTCTCGTAGCGTCCGGGGGGCGGACCGAGGTCCTGGGGGGTGGGCCGGAGGATCACCGAGAGGGGGTCGTCGGGGCCGAGACCCGGGCCGTCGTCAAAGCGTGTGGTCAAGGCTTCTCCTCAGATGGACACGGAGCAGTTCGCGGGCCGCATGGAGGTCGGCCTTGACGGTTCCTTCCTTGCGTTCGGTCAGCGCGGACACCTCCCGGATCGACATGTCAGCGTAGTAGTGGAGGAGGATCGGGACGCGGAGTCGTTCCGGCAGCGACTGCACCAGCAGGCGCACCGACGGGTCGGCCTGTTCGGGGTGGGGGCGGACGGCGACCTCCGACGTCACGCGACGCATGGCCTTGCGCTCGCGCTCCAGCTTGCGCCAGTGGTCTCGAACGAGGTTGGCCGCGGTGACGTAGAGGAAGCCGCGGGGTTCCTCGACCTTCGTCCAGCGCGCCCATAGCCGGGTGAACGCCTCCGAGGCGATCTCGTGGGCCGTCTCGTCGTCGTCGACGAGCCGGCGGCACCAGCCCGCGAGGCGCGGGTAGAGGGCGGCGAACAGCTCGGACGCTGCCTTGTCGCGGGACCGTTTCAACGTTCTCCATGGTCGTGGGGGCTGTCGGAGGAGAGGATGCCGGGCCGTCGGTGCACGTTCCTCGGGCCCGGGATCCGTTCTGCTGGCGGGTCAGGTGGTAGTGGCACTCAGCTCGGCGAAGACGATCACGTTGTCGCGGTACTCGTCGCCGGTACGGGGTCCGCCACACGTGATCAGCCGCAACTCCGGGCGGTTCACGTCCCCGTAGACGTCGTCCGCCGGGAAGTCCGCCTTGGCGACCGTCCGTACGGCGCTGACGGCGAACACCGCCTCCGTGCGGTTCTCCAGACGCACCTCGATCCGGTCGCCCCGGTGCAGGCGGGACAGGTGGCGGAAGACGCCGTCCCCGTACGCACCGACCGTGACATGGCCGAGGATCACCGAGGGACCGTTCTGACCCGGCGTCGGCGAGTGCTGGTACCAGCCCGCCCGGTCGTGCGCCGCGATCGGGGGCACCTGCACGCTGCCGTCCGGGTCCAGGCCCAGCCGTACGACCGGGGTGTCCACGTCGATGGCCGGGATGTGCAGCCCGACCGGCACCGAACGCCGCAGGGGCTGGACCGACTTCACGGAGGGCCGATGCCGTCGCGCACCGCTCGGGCCTGCGGTCGCGTCCGCACCACCCCCGTGACCGCGGCATCCCACGAGCAGCAAGCCCAGTGCCGCGGTGGTGAACGCGCGCCTGGGAAGCGGGGTCATGCCCCGGTCGCCCGCCGGCGCCGTACGACGTGGAACGCCGCGCCGCCCGCGATGAGCACTGCGGCTGCGCCCCCGCCGATCAGCTTGCCCTGGACCCCGGAGTCCGAAGGCACCGCCGTCACTCCGGTGTCGGGCGCGCCGCTCGGAATCACGGAGACCTGGCCCGGGGCCGGCTCCTGGGGCGCCTCGGTGCCGGGAGTTGAGGGGACGGGCGTCGGCGCCCGGGTCGGTTCGGCGCTCGGAGTCGGGGCGACCGTGGCGGTCGGGCTGGGCGACGGCCCGTCCGCGAACGCGGGCGCGGTGCTCGCCGGCACGGCGGTGCAGACAAGTGCAAGGGCGCTGAGGACTGTTCGGCGCATCGAATCGCTCTCCTTCTTCGGTTCGCCCGGTGCTTCAGGTACGCGGCGGGCTCAGTGACGAATCGAGCGGAGAGACGAGGCGGCGGCGAAGCAGGTTGTAAAGAGACGGCAAAGCCGCCGGGGCTCGTCCCGGCCGGCGGAGGTGCGTGCCCCCGCCGCCGGCCTGCCGGTCAGACCGTCGTACAGGTCGAGCCGCGCAGGGTGGAGGTGATCGGGACCGTGTTCGTGGTGCCCTTGGTCCCGGGTGAAGCCGACCGTGGTCGAGCCGGGCAGATCTCGTGAGGTGACGGCGCGATGCTCGCCGGGTACGTAGCCGTTCTGCTCAGCAGCGTGTCGATCAACGACTGTCGGTACGTCGGTGCTGCCGTTAGCCTGTCGGTATGTCAGAGCGTGTCATCCCGGGGCGCAGCGGCGGCCTGATCACTTTGGATGCCGCGGATGCACTGTGGGCTGGCTCGACGGCCGGCAGCGCCGTGCCGACGGTGTCTGCGGCGTTGACCTGCTTTCCTGCCGATGCCCACGCGGGGTACGTCCTGCTCGGTGGCCGTGTGGTGGCGACGGAGAAGGTGAGTGGCGGCGGTCCATGGGGTGTTCCGGAGAGGGAGGTGCGCCGGGCGGCAGCGGAACTGAACGCGGTGGAGATGGACGTCCGGGACCTGGTCCGCATCGGTCCGTTCCGTGGCGCGCCGAAGCAAGAGCACATGGAGGGGATGACGCTGGGCTGGCGCCGGCGCGTCACCCGGGAGCTGCAGGAGTTGGGCGATCCCGAGCGGGCACGCCGTGAAGGCGGTCGGTCATGCCATCTGGCGGGGGTCGACTGGCGGCGGGTATTCGTGGAGCAAACCCGTGACGATACGGCGCGGACATGGTGGCTGCCGCGCGCCGTGGTCAGGCTGCTGGACGCCGCCGAGCACGCCGAAACGCGGTGGCTGCAAGCCGCGCTCACCCGACGGGAGGGTGCGGCCGCCGCCGGGCCGCCCTCCCGTTCCGGGCAGGTCCCGGCGGCTGGCGGCCGGCAGACGACGGGCCCCGACGGCCCAACCAGCCCACCGCGCGCGTACAACGGGGAACTGCAAGGCCAGCTGTACTCGGTACTCAGCCGGAGAGCCGGTATCTCCCGCAAGGTGGCCGGGTGGACCTGCGCCGTCTGCCGCACCGCACCCGCCGCCGTACTCGACCACTGCCACGAACACGCCTACGTCCGCGCCCCCGTCTGCCATTCCTGCAACGCACAAGAACGCCCCGACCACCTGTACCGCAACGACATCCGCGTGGCCGACCACTACACACGCCTCTTCCAGACCCACACGGCCGACTGGCTCCAGCACTGGCACCGCTGCCCCGGCTGCCGCGCTCGCACCACCCTGCCGCTGCCGCACCTCGCTGCCTGGACCGCCCGCATAGCCTGCCAATCACTGCGCCCGGCCCACCGCGACCCCCGCCGCTCCCGCGGGCGCACACCCTGCGGTGTGCTGCGCGTGTCCTGGACCGGAAGCCAGAACGCGCCCCGTTCCTGCCTGCTCACCGTCGCCGTCGACTTCTGCCCCTCCGGCGAGCACCGCGTCCTGGCAAGGGTCCCCTACCGCGAAGCCGCCGAGCGATTCCGCATCTGGCTGACGGAGGCAGCCCCTGCCGTGGCCGCCGCGGCCGGGCCCGACAGCCTGGACGGCCTCCCCACCCGGGTCGCTCCGGTCATTGCGGACACCAGCAGTGAGGGCCTGGCGCTGTTCTGAGAGGGCGCTTGGTGTAGGCGAATTGCCGTTTATTTCCCAGAGGTTCCAGAGGTAGTCGCACCAGGAGTGAGGTGAGGCGTCCGCAGAGCGGTCGATCGCCATCAACGGCGTCCCCGGGGCGCTGTCTCCACCGGCATCCCAAGGCTTCGGCATGGTCGGGCGTCCCATTGTGGCCAAGCGCGGCCGACTTCGGGGAGATCGGAAACCTTTGCGTGCACGCCATGCCATGGGAAGGAGACGGCGGCCTTGCGCCTGGTGCGAAACCGCCGCCCCTGCCCTCCGTCCCAGCCCTTGCTTTATCTATCGATATTCGATAGATTTCCATCGCGAGTCGATGAAAGGGTGTGTCATGGGAAAGCTGGCCGTGGGTGCGCTGCGCGCCGTGCTCGTGGTGGTGCTCGTCGGCACCTTGTTCGTGCAGGCAGGAATGGTGTGGGCCCTGGTCGGCGGGAGCGACCCGGAGGACGGGTCGCTCCCGCTGACCCCACTCCGTGTGATCACGATCCTGGGCCTGGTGTCGGTCCAGGCCGTCCTGGTCTGCGTATGGCGACTGGCGGCGATGGTGCGACGCGGAACCGTGTTCTCCCATGCCGCGTTCCGCTACGTGGACGGCGTGATCGGCGGGATCGTGGCGGCTGCCCTCGTGTGGTTCGCGGTCACAGCCATCAACGCGCCGGGCCAGCGGGATGACCCGGGTGTCACCGTCATCATGGGTGGGGTTGGCGTGGGGATCCTGGGGGCCGCGCTCATCGTGCTCGTGCTGCGGATGCTGCTTGCCCAGGCCATCACACGCGACGGTGAAGCAGCGCAGATGCAGGCCGAGTTGGACGAGGTGATCTGATGCCGATCGCCGTCGACATCGACGTGATGCTGGCCAGGAGGAAGATGTCCGTGGGAGACCTCGCGGTCCGCGTCGGGATCACGCCCGCCAACCTGGCAGTGCTCAAGAACGGCCGCGCCAAGGCGGTGCGCTTCGCGACGCTCGCCGCGCTCTGTGAGGTGCTCGAGTGCCAGCCGGGTGACCTGTTGCGCTGGGAGCCCGAGGACACCGCAGGCGAATGAACCGGGTCCGATGCAGCGTGATCTGCTCGTCACCCTCGCCGAGGGTGACCAGGCCGACGGCCTTGGAAGCCTGAGCCACTTTCAGGGAAGCGGCCGGAGCAACCCTCTTGCCCGCCAGCCCGCGTAGCCCTCGGCGGTCGCGACGTCCAGGCCCAGGAGATGGGCGATGGCCGACGGCGGTTGCCATGCCCGTGATTGCTACGTGGGCGTCGTCTCTCAGCGTCGGGCCGCCGTCTGCCTTGCTCGTGACGCGCACCCCGACCTGCGTGGCCTACCGCCGGGCTCCGCATCCACCCGGGCCGGCGGATGCACGACATCCGAGGCGATTCAGGCAACCGGGCGTTGCTGAAACTCGGCTACATCGTCTTCCGTACCGCAAGGTGCCCTCACTCCTGGACGACAAACGCTCTCGCTACCGGCCGACAAAGCCGCTGTCCTCCGACCCGGATCGATTGCCGGTGAAGCTGGGCCGCTGACATGGTGGCCTGCGCTGACACCGAGGCGCTGGGCGGCAGGTGCCAGGGCCTTGCTCGTCGTTCCTCGGCAGAAGGTGCTGCGGGCACACATCACGGCGATGGATGTGAACCTCATGGTCGGAGATGTTTGAGGGTGTATTCGGCGAGGGCGTAGGGGCCGGCCTGGGGCGCGGTCGGGTCGGTCGGGGAGTTCGCTGCGGGAACGGCTGAGACATGGAGTTCGGCATTGTCGACGGGGGTGTAGGCCAGTTCCGCCGGGTCGGGGAGTTCCCAGAATCGGCGGGTGTTGCCGGAGACGGCGTACGCGGTGGCGAAGCGGGTGGAGGGTGTTTCGCACAGGGCGGCCCGGATGTAGCCGACGGCGTCGCGCGGGCTCAGCCAGGTGGCGAGGTGCCGGGGCTCGGTGGGCTGACGTTCGAAGCTGCCGATGCGCAAGCAGACGACCGACAGACCGAACTTGTCGGCATACAGTCGCCCGAGCGCTTCGACGGCGGCTTTGCTCACCCCGTAGAGACCGTCAGGACGTACCGGTTCCTTTGGACCGGTGAGGTGTTCGGCAGGGTAGAAGCCGGTCACTCGATTGCTGCTGGCCAGCACCACCCGCTTGATTCCTGTTCGCCGCGCGGCCTCAAGGACGTGGTGCGTGCCGAGCACGTTGGTTTCGAGTAGAGCGGCAAGGGGCGCCTCGTCGGGGAGACCGCCCAGGTGCAGCACCCGATCGGCTCCCGCGAGGGCCGCCTCCACCGCGGCGGCGTCCCGCAGATCCACCGTGCGCACATCCTCGTTCGCGCTCTCCTGACGGAGCGGCGCGCGATCGAGCAGCACCAGGCGCGCCGCCTCGCCTCGCAGCGCCTCCCGGGCCACGGAGCCGATGGCGCCTGCCGCCCCCGTTACCGCCACCGTTCCCAAACTCACAGCGCCTCCCCTTTGGTTTCGATACCCCGCGATCTTCGCTCCTGTTGATCTGCTCGGCAAGGCGCGGTGAAGAACGCGTGAGGCAGCGCCGGAGTGAGGCGGGGATCTCAGAGAGCGTTTCCAGCATGGGCCAAGCCCTGCGGGCTACCCGCAGTACCGCGGGAGAGTCATGGCCTGCGAGTCCGGCGCCGTCGGGCCTCGCCGACGCGTGAGGCGATGCCCATGGAGTCGTACGAGCACGACATGCTGACCGAGATCGAGCGATGCCTCGCACGAGAGGCCCCTGACCTGGATGCGCGCATGGATCTGCTCAACCAGCAATTCTGCGGCGATGTCCCGGACGACCCTGGGCCGCGGAAGCACTTGGACTGGTCCGTGCTCGCCCTGGCACTCGTCAGCCTGCCAACGGTCGGCCTGATGGCGTGCGCGGCCGCCCGCTCACCGTCGCCTCCTTCGGTCGACAGGGTGGAAACGTCGACGAGCGCCGCGGCCTGGTGAGCGTACTCTTCCGCACCCCGCCCCGCTCGAAGCAGTCGGTCTGCATGGGCACGGCGAGTGGGGGCTGCACGGCCGCAGGCATGGGCCACTCGGCCGCATGTATGACGAACAGGCCTGCTCCACGATGGTTCGCTTCCTCCGCAGCCCGATGGGCCAGCGCTGCCTGCCCCTCGGCATCGGCCGCCCCGACGAGCACCGCATCTGCCACGTCGGGATCGGGCCCCGTTGACTCATCTCCCAATCCCGTGATCAGGGGCTCGCTCGTCGGCCGGGGCCCGACCGGTCTCGGAGCAAGCTCAGCACGGGCCGGGGGAGCGTGCCACAGGGGCGGACCGCCGAGGCCGCGAGACGCGTGGGCCGTGATGCACGTTCTGCTGCACCTGTGCCGTTCACGGTTGGCGCCCCGGTGGGGATCGGATCCGAGCCGTGGCATCCGGCAGCGTGTCGGAGTCATCTCCCGGAACGGATCTGCGACGGTGAGTGCTTGGCGGCTTCTTCCTGAAGCCGGCGGGCAGAAGCGAGGGGGCCACGGTGGCACAGCGCAATACGGCCGAAGTGCTGCAGGGAACAGCAGACCGGGAGCCCACTGATGCCCTTTGCCGTGCGATGGGCCAGTGGTACTTGCACCCGGTCGTATGTGATTCGCTCGGATTGCGGATTGCGGATTCCGGCCCAGGGGTGGCCCGAGGGGCAGGGGAGGGTGCGCGACGGGTACTGACGTCTGCGGGGACTCGCTCCGCCGACCGGCCCTGTCGTTGCCTGGTGGGAGACGTAGCGTAGGGCTGTTGCAGGCGGTTGCTGTCCGACGGCGAGCCGTGCAGGCTCCGTGGGCGTGTTGCCTCACGACGTGCGGTGGCCGGGAAGCCGTATCACCAAGGCATCGGGCATTGGCCCTGGGGCGTACGCCTCCTGCGATGGGAGTCGCGAGTGGGCGCGGCGTTCGTGCGTGAGGTGCACGGCCTGGTCACAGGGTCCTGCGCGGCCAGAGGGACGAGGCGTTCGGCCTGGTGGTGACACGGCTGATGTCGGATGTCGTGACGATGCCGACCAGCCGTCCGCCTTCCAGCACGAGGGCACGGTGGGCGGGACTTGCCTGCAGGTCGGGGACCAGCCGCGCCAGCGGGTCACGGGGGTGGGGTGTCGGTATTTCCTGGAGCGGCATCGAGACGCGTGCGACGGAGGTGGACGGACGTTCCTCCACCGGGACCGCGTCGGCGCGTTTGAGTGTGATCAGGCCGATTGCGGTACCCCCGTCGTCGACGACGGGGAAGGCCGAGTGGCGGAAGCGGTAGTGAGGGTCGGTGAGGAAGTCGCTGACGGTGGCGGCCCCCGGGACGGTCTCCGGACCGGGCGTCATCGCCTCGCTCACCGCGATTCCGCCCAGCTGTTCACGCAGTCTCGCCTGGCTGCCTTCCATGGTGGCCATGACGATGACGAACCAGCCGATGACGACGAGCCAGATGCCGCTGAACGCAGCCCCGGCGACGACGAGGTAGAGGCCGATACCGACCAGCACCCACCCGAGGCATTGTCCCGCGACCGTGGCCACCGCAGTGGCGCGCAGCCGATTTCCGGTCTTCCACCACACGAAAGCTCGCAGCAGCCGTCCGCCGTCGAGGGGCGCGGCGGGCAGGGCGTTGAAGAGGGCCAGCAGGATGTTGATCCCCGCCAGCCAGGCCAGCGCCTCCACCACGAGCCCTGCCCCGAGGAGTTCGGCGGCCAGCCCGGCCGTGAGGGCGAACACGGCGCCGAGTGCGAGGCTGACCAGAGGTCCCACGCCGGCGATGCGGAATTCGGCACCTGGGCCGGCTGCCTCGCTCCTGAGCCGGGCGAGTCCTCCGAGCAACCAGAGGGTGATGTCGTCGACGCAGACGCCGTTGCGGCGAGCCACCAGCGCATGGCTGATCTCATGCGCCAGAAGTGACAGCAGGAAGACCACCGAGGTCACAGCGGAGACGAACCAGTACTGCCACGTCGGGCGACCCGGACCGGCCTCCGGGAATCCGCCTTCCGCCAGCCCGAACAGGATCAGAGCGAAGACGAAGAGAACGCTCCAGTGCGCGCGCACCCGAATACCGCGCACCTGCCCCAGTGAGAGTGTCGCTCGCACACCAGCCACCTCTCTGCCCCGGTCTTGTGCGTCGGCTCCGCACCGCGAGAGAGCGGGGGCGCGTCCCTGCCCGGAACCGGGTTCTCGGCGTTGCGCGGCCCGGTCAGTGGCCGAGGAGCCTGCGGTGCCGGTGTGCCGGCTGTGACCGCGGCGCCTCCGGTTCCGTCGGAGCGGTGGAGGAGAGAGCCCTCCGTACGCGCCTGCGCTGCTTGAGTCCGGCAGCTGCCATCGCCAGCCCCAGGCAGAAGATCAGTGTCAGCGCCACACCGGACAGGAACAGCCCTGACGGGCCGAGCGTCGCGATCTGGTTGCCGAAGATCTCCACCGCGTATTGCGAGCCACCCTGGAAGTTCTCCGCGACCCCTATGGCCGCGAACCCGCCGGCGGTCAGTGCCAGCAGGAATCCCAGCACGATCACCGCTCTCACCTCCTCATTCGGACTTCTTCGGCGACTACCCGACGAATCCGGGACGAAACGCAACTGTGATCATGGACTGAGCTGTTCATCTCCGATGCCTGATATACGGAGGCGGAGCCCGATCCCCAGCGTGGGGTCGGTCCGTTCGCGAACGCACATGAAAGCCGAGCGCCCGTTTACGTGGCCGTAGCGCGGGGACTCCGAACGCATGGACATGTGGGAGACCGCAGCGTCCGGGCCCACGCCCCTGCGCAGGCTGCGATTCGTCGTGGCGCTTCTGGCTCCGTTGCTGCTCATCGGTTGCCTGGTGTACGAGGACCGCGGAGACCGCGGTGCGGCACAGCGCTCGCCGGGAGTGACGCGCGAGGTGCCGCTCAGGGTCGCGGAGGAGGGTGGCCGGACGCTCGCGTTCGTCCCGGTGAGCATCGAAGGCACAGGTCCGTTCCTGTTCGCTCTCGACACTGGCGCCTCCATAAGCGTCGTCGACGACGACGTGGCGGACCGGGCCGGTCTGGAGCGCACGGGCGAACAACGCGTGGTGAGCGGGATCCTCGACGCGGGACAGGTACCGGTCGCCCGGGTGGAACGCTGGGAACTCGGAAGCATCGTTCTCGACCCGGCGGAGGTCGCGGTCATCGACCTGGGGCCGCCGAGAGGAGGCGACGGCATTCAGGGGCTGCTCGGTTCGGATGTGCTCAGCGACTTCGGTTCGATCACCGTCGACTACGACGAGGGCGTGCTCGAGATCCCCGCCCCGTGACGAAGCGCTTCCGGCCGGAGGAGGGCCTGTGGTCGCTCGCGTCTGAGAGGTTGAGTTCGTGCACGATGTTCCGCTGTGGCTCTGGATCGTGTTCGCCGTCACCGTTGCGGTGGCCTTGGCGGTCGATCTGCTGATGAACCGGAAGGCACACGTCATCGGCGTACAGGAGGCCGCCGTATGGAGCTCGATCTGGGTGGGCCTGGCGATCGTGTTCGGCGTGGTCGTCTACCTCGTGGTCGGCACCACCGCCGGTGTGGAGTACACGACCGCCTGGTTGCTGGAGAAGAGTCTGTCGGCCGACAACCTCTTCGTCTTCGCCCTGATCTTCGGCTACTTCCAGGTGCCCCGGGAGTACCAGCACCGCGTGCTGTTCCTCGGTGTTCTGGGGGCCCTGGTGTTCCGCGGCTTGATCCTCGCCGCCGGAGTGGCGGTCGTCAGCCGCTTCGCCGCCGTGATGTTCGTCTTCGCCGCCTTCCTGCTCTACAGCTCGTACAAGATTCTCACCACGGGGGAGGGCAGCGTCGACCCCGGAAAGAGCATCGCCGTACGTCTCCTGCGCAAGTTCGTGCCCGTACGGGACGACTACGCCGGGAAACGGTTCTTCCTCAGGGAGAACGGCAGGCTCGTCGCCACTCCACTGCTCGCCGTCGTCGCGGCGGTCGAAGGCGCCGATCTGGTCTTCGCCATCGACAGCGTGCCCGCCGTGCTGGGGGTCAGCAGCGATGTCTTCATCGTCTACACCAGCAACGCATTCGCCATCCTCGGCTTGCGCGCCCTGTACTTCCTGCTGGCCGACCTGCTGAACCGCTTCCACTACCTCAGCAAGGGCCTGGCGCTGATCCTGGCCTTCATCGCCGTCAAACTGGCCCTTCAAGCCGCCCACGAAACCATCGGCCTCAGCATTCCCGAGGTGCACGCGCTCGTCAGCCTCGCAGTGATCGCTGCCGTGCTGATCACATCCGTTGTGCTCAGCGTGTTGCGCCCCGCACCGTCAGGCGGCTCCGGCGCGCAGCGCCACGACGAGCCATGACCGCATCGCACATCACCACCGCGGCCCTGCCGGCGGCCCCGACGGGACAAAGGCCGTGTCCCGTTCCCCACCTCGGTGACGGTGAGAGCATCGGCCGCGACTCGCAGTTGTCCCACCCCGGCAGCTCCTCCGTATGGCCGAAGACCGACACGGGACTCCTGAGCGGGGGCCCGAGAGGGGCGGCCCGTCTGGTACCGGAATCTCGGGGAGTGAACGGATGAAGACGAAACCGAATGCGGGCTCTGCGGGCTGATCTCCGTCACTCCGCTCTGGCTCTTCTCGCTCGGCGAGAAGGCCATCACCCTGACCGTGTCCGGCTTCGTCCAGTACCTGAACCCGACCGCCCAGCTCGTCATCGCTCTCAGCGTCTACGGACAGGTGCCGTCCGCCAACACCTTCGTCTGCTTCGCACTGGTCTGGCTCTCGCTCGTCTCCCTCGTCCTGGAGGCCGTTCTCGGTGAGCGGCGCCGACAGCCGAAGAACCAGCAGCCGTCCACGAGATTGATGAACGGAACCACCGTTCGTGACCAGCACCTATGACGTCGTCGTCGGCCTGGGGATATCCGGATCCGCCACCGTCTCACCGTTGGCGGCGCGCGGAGCTTCCGTCCTCGCCGTCGACGCGCATGCCCGACCCCCCGGTCGGCCCCTCCCACGGCGAGCCGCATCTTCCGGCGCACGTACGGGGAGGGAACGTCGTACCTGCCGCTCCTGGACCGGGCCGATCGAATGTGGAGCGAACTCGAGAGAGCGCACGGCGACGTCCTGACCGTGCGCACCGGCGGCCTCTTCATGGGCGACACCACCGAGTCCCCAGGGCTGACGAGGGGATGCCCGCGTTCGTCTACGAGTCGGCTTCCGGGGGTGTCGTCCACAGCTGCCCGGAGCGGGGCCGCGGCGGCCGGGAGGTCAAGATCGGCTTCCACAACAGGCGGCAGACCCCGGGCGATCCGTCCGACCCGACTCCTCACCCGGTCGGGTCGACGCGGCAGGACGAGCTCGTCGAGGCGGTGTCGCGGTTCCTGCCTGAAATCGACCCCGAGCCCGTGCGGTCCGCGATGTGCTTCTACACGATGACGCCGGACGGTCGCTTCGTCATCGACCGGGTGCGGTCCGCGCCGCGGCTCGTGTACTCCGCCTCATGCTCCGGGCACGGTTTCAGAGTTCGCCCCGGCGATCGGGGAGTGCCTAGCTCAGCTGGCCCTGGGGGAGAAGCCGGACATCGCCCTCACTGCCTTCGCCCGGGCGCGGTTCGACGTCCAGGCGCGGCGAACGGCGTCGTGGCAGGGGCTCATGCTCGGTCTCCGAGGATGTACAAGGTGGGCGGACGGCGAGCAGTCCATCCGCGGCGGCGCACGGGGAACAGCCACCCCGCCCGGTGACATCACCGTCCCCTCGTCGCCACGGCAACGGTGGAACTCGCTGACACCCGGATCGCAGACCGCTACCGTGGGGACACGGTGAGTGAATGAGGGGGATACGGGGGAAGTCGTGGAGAACTGGCTCTACTTGGCCGCCATCATGTGCAGTCTGGCCGTCATCGCAATGCTCGGTGTAGTCATCACCCTGATCCTGAGACTGCGGAAGAGCTTCCAGTTGCTGAGCAGCGAGGAAGTGCCGTTCCAGAACAAGTTCGCGTTCTGGGCGTCGATCGTCTACGCGATCTGTCCGATCGACCTGCTGCCCGATCCGATCTACCTCGACGACATCGGCATCCTCTTCGCCGCCCTGCACTCGCTGAACAAGGCGGCCGAGCGGGCCGGCATCACGGCCAGGTAGCCCGCCCCGCGCACGACGACCGCTCGCTCCACCACTGCCCAACGGGAACGGGCCGGGGCCGGCGGCGCGCCGCCCTTGAGTCGGTGTGGGTCACCGTTCACGGGCGGGCGGTACGGACCCCGTGGTGGTCTCTGCCGACGGGCACGGGAGCGTGTTCTCTGGCGGACGGGTGAACACCCGAGCAGCTGCTCTCGCCCGGATCCGAACGCTCTCCGACAACATCTCCGGACACGCCGCCGCCGCTCTCGCGGGCTTATAGGATGCTGCGGCCCGCCGGGACGGGCGGCGGCTACGGGGCGCTTCGCCTGCATGCCAGCGCGCCCCGTGCCTGACCGCACGCCCTGGATCTCCCCTTACCTGTCGGCCATCGGCGGCGTCCCGGTACGCATCATCGAGGCCCAGGTCAGCGTCACCTGCGCGGACGGCAGCGGCTTCGCAGGCACTTACCGCCTGGTGGTCACGCTGCTGGACGCCCACCGCTACCCCGCCGATCGCCTCGTGCGCCTCTGTCACGAGCGCTGTTAGAGCGCCTTCAAGCACTGCGGCATCCGCTCCCGCCGAAGATGAGCGCCGCCTCGAATGAGTCGTTCGGCGGCTGGACGAAGACGTTCACGGATCCGCGGCTGTGAGCGGCCATCGTCGACCGGCTGACGTTCAACGGCACCATCATCGAGACCGGCACCGACTCCTACCGCCTCGCGAGCACACGAGCCCGGGCTGAGGAAGGCGCCAAGGCCGGCTGAGCGCGATAGCTGCCGATCTTGGCGTGACGACGAGGGGGTTGAGGGACACCGGAACGGAGACCGGTGCCAAAAGATTGCTGTATGTGGGTTCAGCGAGTGATCGAACTGACCGGGTGGAAGCCGCTCGGGATCTCCGTCGACTGGGCGGCAATCAAGGGCGAGCTGGGGGTTCCGCTGCCAGCGGACTACATGGCGCTCTGCGAGGTGTTCGGCGGCGGCGTCTTCAGCGATTCCGTCTACTTTCTGGGGCGCGACGAGGGCGTCTTGTTCGACTTCCTGACACAGTGGCGGGTCTCCCTGTCGGTCGACCAGGACAGCCAGTACGGAGACGTCTCCGCCGTCGATCCCTATGCCATCCACGCGCCGGGCGGCAAGGGGCTGGTTGAGTGGGGCTCCACCGAATGGGCCGACGAGTACTGCTGGCTGATCGATGCCGAGCGGCCGGGCGATTACCCCGTCCTCGCGCGGTCCCATGACGGCGGCCCATGGCACCGGTACGACATATCCACCTCTGAGTTCCTCTACCGCATCCTTGCCGATGCCGATTTTCAACCGTTCGGGATCGCGCAGTACGACCTCGGAACGACGTTCAAGCCCGGCTCCGGCGGCCGCCCCTTCGACGGCCGGCCGCTCTGACGAGCGGCAGGCAGCCCCCGTTCGCGGACACGACAGTGCCGTCGTTTCTCATCGAGATCCGTGAGCCAGTTGATCACCAACTGCCTCCGGAACCGGACGTCAAACGCAGTTCCTAGAGATCAACGAAGCCACGTGCTGGATGTACCGCGTGTTCGGCTACGCCAGCGGATCGCATGCTTGAGGGGGAGTGACAGAAGCCAGGTCCCCAGCGCCACCCGAGGGGAGACGGCGAAGGCGATCACCACTGATGCCGCGCAGAGCAGGGCGACCGCGCTCTGCTCCGTAACGGTGGTCCAGCCGACACGGTCGGGGATCGTTCGGGCCTGAAGGCGTTCGCGCCTCCAGATGCTGGTGAAAAGCGCGAGGTGCAGCAGGCTGATCACAGCGATGGTGGCTACATAGGAGGACACGGCCAGTGGCTGCTCGCCTCCGTACTCGGACAGCAACGCGGTGGGAAACGGCAGCAGTGCGGCCGCGCCCAGGCTGGCGAGGGTCAGGCGTACCGTGAGGATGTCGGCACGCCGCACCTGATGGAGGATCTGGCGCTGGTCGCGCCAGAAGGCGCCGAGAACGGCGAAGCTGAGCGCGTAGGCACCGAGCTTGGGCCAGACCTGGCTCAACTCGTGCCGGAAGCCGGTGGCGTTCAAGCCCTCGGGGATGGAGACATCGAGCACCAGTAGCGTTATGGCGATGGCGTAAATCCCGTCGGACAGAGCGACCAGCCGCGCCGGGCTCTCCGCGTAAGGCGATTCATACATGTCGCCCGTGCTGTCCGTACCGATCACAGTCATGACCGCACGCTAGACCGCAATGAGCCCGGTGACGGGCAGTCGAGGCCCGTGTCCTCCGGACACGGGCCTCGAGCTCGTGTCCGACCTTCCCGGGCCGAGCGGATCTGCATGCGCGATGGCCCGCGTGACTGACTCCGGTGCCTGCGGCAGGCAGGCAGCGGACTCACTTCTCACCGACGACCAGGAGGAACGGTGGCGTCGTCGACTCCGTCCCCCAGCGCTCGGGTGCGGTGGCCCGGGGCGTGCCGCCGCTGGACGTCGGCCAGCCGCGGTAGAGTCCGCCACACGAGGGCGAAGCCTGCGTCGCTCAGCACCTCGTGGTAGCTCTCGGCAGGCCAGTACGTGTCCACGATTGTCACCCACGCGCCGTCCGTCGATGCAGCCGTACCGGTGTCGGTCGCCCGCCGGTAGGCCGCACCGGTGGACCGATCTGGAAGCGGTCGAAGGTCCCCCCGGCGTGGCCGGGGTGGGCGTTGAGGATGGCAAAGCGGCCGCCGGCAGCAGCACCCGGCGCACCTCGGCCACCAGGTCTCGGCTTGCTCCCGCCGCGGAATGCAGACGAGCGTCAAGCAGGACATCGCCGCGTCCACCAAGGCATTGTGAAGGAACGACAGGTCCCAGCCGGGGGAGTGGTGTGCGCAGTGCAAACGCTACTGGGGGCGCAACTGTACCAACGGCGGCAACGAGTGTGATGTATACCCCTTCGCCAGTACCCACGAAGGCGCCGCGGAACCCGAGTACGACCCGGAAGCCATCAGCGTCGTCGGACTCCTGCAGCCCGAAGCGTGATACCCCACGTACGCAGTCACCCGCTGGTGCCGCACAAACTGCGTTACGAAGCTCCCCTTCGGTCCTCGAAGCCTGGTGCTTCCCGAGATCGTAGACGGGTACTCGCACGGCTCCGTCGGTCTGGACACCTCAACCGACGATATTCGGACAGGGATTCGAAAAAGGCTCCTGGTGGTCGAGCATTCACTGCTACGGTCACGGGGCAATCGCCAGGCACAGCCGGTCACATGGCTGCGCCGCACCGGGGGGAGGCGAGCGCACCCTCCCTCCGCCTGCCCATGTGACGCCCTGCCGCTGGGGCGTCAATCTACGGAGGGGAAGCACTGCGCACGCAAACAGTCACCGTCTCGCTCGTGGCCTGGTGGCCGGAGCAGCGCTCCTCGGTCTCGCCGGGGCGACGCCGGCCTTCGCGGAAGGCAGCTGGAGCTCGTACATCGCCAACTGGACCTCCGGCAAGGAGTCTCGACGCTGGACCGACCGGAACAGCGACGCCGTCAGCACCAGCGTCGCGTTCCCCGGGTGCAGCACGGACTCGAACCGTTTCAGCGCCGCCCAGGTGAAGCTCTGGAAGGACGTGTTCGGCCCGGACGACGACCAGGGCACCAGAACCAACTACTGCAACACGGTCTCGTGGGGCGACAAGGTCAGCGGGACGTACTACTCCGAGCTCGCCGGCTTCGCATACGACAGCATCCTCGATGTCAACCGCGTCGTGACCAGGTACTGACCGGCATCGCCATAATTCGGGTGTCCCGGCGCTGCGCCAGTACACCCGCCCCTCGAACAAATGCCGCTCCTGCGCTGCGCGGGATCGGCGGATTGCGCCCCACACATGGCTCTGGTCTTCACCGATCTCTGCTTCCGCTACGGACGCAGGACGGACGTCTTCTCCGGCCTCGGCTTGCGCGTCGACAGCCCGGCGACCGTCCTGCTCGGCCCCAACGGGGCCGGCAAGTCCACGCTGATGGCGCTGGCCGCATCCCAGCTGACGCCCGTACGCGGGCGGATCAGCTGGCGTGACGTCGCGCCTGCGTCCCGGCGCGAGCGGACCGCCTACCGCAAAGCAGTCGCCTGGATCCCGCAGCAGATCACCCCCGTGCCCGGACTCACCGTCCGCGAGCAGGTCGCCTACGCCGGCTGGCTCAAAGGCCTCACGCGCACCACCGCGTGGGAGGCCTCCGCGCGTGCCCTTGAACGGGTCCGCCTGGGGGAGTTGAGTGACCGCAAGAGCCACCAGGTCTCCGGCGGCCAACTGCGCCGCATGGGCATCGCGGGCGCCCTCACGCACAGCAGTGAACTGATCCTGATGGACGAACCGACCGCCGGTCTCGACCCACAGCAGCGGGCCGTCTTCCGCTCGCTGGTGGAGGAACTCGGCCAGAGCGTGCAGGTACTGGTCTCCACCCACCAGACCGAGGACCTCGCCGACCTCTACAGCCACGTCATCGTTCTCGACCGCGGCACCGTGCGCTTTCAGGGCACCACCCAGGAATTCCATGCCCTCGCCGCCGGCGCGGAATCCCCTCGAGGGCAGGCGGAAGCCGCCTACGCCCAGCTCGTCGGCCGGGAGGCATGAGCCCCGTGCTGCTGCGAACCACCCTCCGCTCCTCCGCGGCCACCTATGTGATGCCGTTCCTGCTCGGCTTCGTGCTCGTCGCCCTCGGTGACGACCTGTCAGCCTGGGTAACCCCCCACTACTGGCCCTCGGCCACCGGCAGTTCCACGTTCGCGCTGCCCTTCGTCAGCGCCGCATGCGCAGCCACCGCGGCATGGGAAGGAGCCCGCCTGCACCGCGGGGCGGTCTTCGACCAGGCACCCGTACGCAGTCCCCTGGCCATCACCGTCCCCGTCCTGCTGCCCGTGGCCGTCATGGGCACCCTCGGCATGGTCACCGCTCTGCTGCTGTCCGCATCAGCAGCCGACACCGGCTGGGGCATCCCCGATCTCGGCGTCATCCTGATCTCCCTCACCGTCATCACCGCCAACACCCTCGCCGGCTACCTCATCGGCCGCACGATGTCCGGCGTCCTGGCCGCACCCCTCGCCCTCATCGCCGGCTTCTTCCTCAACGCCCACCCCTCCTCCTGGAGTATCTACTGGCTCCGCCACCTCGTAGGAGGAGGCCTCGACAGCTGCTGCGCCGCCGACACCGTCCTCGATGACCGAGCCCTGTGGAGCGCAGCCGTCTTCACCGTGGCCGTGTGCCTGGCCGCGACCCTCACCATCCAGCGACAAGGACACGTCCCGGCCCTGGCCGCCGCCGTCGTCCTGGCCGCGTCGGGATTCGGACTCGCCGCCTACATCGCCCGCGACCTGGGACCCGAACCCGTCCAGGCACGCGACACCAGCGCCCTGGTCTGCGAAGGACAGCAGCCCCGCATCTGCCTGTGGCCCGAAGTGGACGACCAGCCACTCGTGCACCGCGAAGCCGCCAAGTCCGTGGACCGGCTGCGCAAGGCCGGCGTCAGCATGCCCGCCACCCTCACCATGGCCCAACATCCCTCGCCCGGCACGGCGAAACTCGGCATTCCCACCAACCCCCGCCTCGCAGACATTCCCTCAGGCGTCGCCTCCGGGCTCCTGCCCGAACCACCCACCTGCGCCTTGAACGGTGAACCGTACCCGGCCGCCGAAGCCGCCGGCCCCGTAGCAGCCTGGCTGTACGCGACCGCCGGCGAACCCTCCGACGTCGTCGCAGGCCGATTCGGGCCCGAGGAAGCCCGCCTCGCCACGGCAGTGATGAAACAGCCGCGCCCAGCGCAGCTCGACTGGTACGAGCGCAACCGCAAAGCCCTGCAGTCCTGCAGCACCCCGCCCCAGCTCGCCATCGCCGGGAGCCCGCGATGATCTGGTGGCTCAAACTACGGGCCCTGCCCGCACTCCTCGCAGGAACCACCGCCACATTCACGCTGGGCCTGCTCATCGGCAGCGCAGAACTGCCCGTACCGGCACTGGCCGGTCAAGCAGGACACTTCCTCGTCGGCCACCTCATCACCCTCGTCCCAGCCGTCCTACTCCTCTACGGCAGCGGACGCGCAGATCAGCGCACGGAAAGCGTCGCCATCCGCCCACTCCACACCTGGGACGTGGCCCTGGCTCTGACAACCGCCACCACAACCCTGGCGGCGGCAACCCTCTGCCACCTCCTGTGGCCCACCGACATCGCCCTCGTCCTCGGCCGCAACACCGCCGGATACATCGGCCTCGCGCTGCTCCTGACACCCCTGCTCGGCCATCGCCTCGCAGGAGCCGCACTGGCCACCGTGCCCCTCATCTGCGCAGCAGCCGGCTGGCGCACAGGCGGACACCCCCAGCCATGGGCCTGGCTGCTCTACGAGGGCGACTCCGTCCTCGCCCTCGCCCTCGCCCTCGCGACCCTCTGCGCCGGCACGGCCATCGCACTGATCAGACGAAACACCACACCCCTGATCACAACATTCCAGTAGGCGCCCATACCTCACCCTGCGCAACCTCCGCCGGGCGTGAAGGACACCACCACCTCGACCTCACCCGAGAGCAGTTCCGGCCGGAGGAGATCGTCGCCGGAGGCATCGTCACTCTCCGCCCGACCATCACCGAGTGGCGCAGGCTCCGCAGAGGAGTACGAACTCCTCCGCGATCGTGTCATGGAGAAGGTCAACCAAGGACACAAACCGGTTTCCGTGTCCGCGGCTTGTTGACGGAACGCAGCCCTATCGCCTCGCGCTGCCGAGGCGGTAGGAGCGGATGCCGATCTCGGTGACGTCCCACAGACATCAGAGGGCGAGGCGGTCCAGCTCATCAGCGATCGCCTGGCGCACCGCGTCGTGTTGTGGACCGAGCACATGCTGCTCGTCATGCCACCTCTCACGCGGATACAGCCACACCGGTCGGCCCACAAGATCGGCGGGCTCCCATTCGAACCGCGGCCACACATGCGCATGCAGGAACGGATCGGTGTTCCCCAGGATCTCCAGATTGACCCGTCGGAAAGCCGGGTCCAGCCGCCTGCAAGCGCGTTCGACGGCCTCAGCCAGCTTGTCCATGTCGGAGAGGAACGCCAGGCGCTTACTCTTCGGAAGCTCCGACAGCCGCTCTACCGAGGGGTCATCGACCAGGAGCACCGAGTATCCCGGCAGGAATTGGACGTCCCCGATCACCGCGATTCCCGCTTCCAACTTCCGGAGCACCGCGGGGTTCTCACCCCGAAGAGCGCTGCCGATCCGGTCCTTCCGCCAGTCATCGCTCATGATCGGCGACCTTACCCGACATCAAGTAGCGCCACAGGTGTTGCACTCGATACTGTCGTTCGCACCGGCGCTGAGCTGCATGGAATGGTCTCCACTCGCCTCGCTCCACACGGTTACCCCCAGAGAAGCCGGCTGACCGGCGGCTCGTCTCGCCGATCTATGTGGTGGTGGCGGCGGTGACCGTGGACGGCACCCGCGACATCCTCGGCGTCCGGGCGAGTGCCGGGGACATCGCCTGTCTCCTGGGATACGAGCGGCCCGATTCCTGCTACCCCGCATTCCGCTCCTGGACCGGGCTGACGCCGTCGCGGATCAGTGCCGACCGCTGAGTACGGGAGCGTTCACGCGGGGGCGCAGGCCGCCTGGTGTCTCGCCTGTCCACCGGCGCAGGGCGCGGTGGAAGGAGGTCGGCTCTCCGTACGGCCCTGGGAGCGCCACGGCGCATGGTGCCGTCGCCGGGCTGCCGGACTATCGAGAAGCTCTCGGACGTGGGCTGCGCGTTGATCGAGGGGCCGATGACCAGGGACGGGTTGACGACGACCAGTCGCCAGCGGTCCTGTGCCTCGGCGATGTCCCATGCCGTCCGTTCGGCCGGCAGCTTGGAGTAGCTGTAGGGCTGGTAGTCCAGCGGCGCGGTCGTGTTCCAGACGTCCTCGGTCAGTCGGCCGCCGGGCGCGGCCGCGCAGTCGGTGGCATCGGGCTCGCCCAGCGCGAGGTCGACGCCGAGAGCAACGAGATCACCGCGTTCCGGCCGCTGCTCGGCCGTCGGTGGGGATGGCGCCCCGCAGGGATTTGCCGTCCACCGCGATGGCGCGTGGCGGTTTCCTTCTTCTCGTCGGCGTGGATCTCGCTGTAGGCGAGGCGGGAGTGTTCATCGACCGCGGTGTGGAGGTAGCTGTAGCCGGCGTTCTTGCGGTTCTTGCGTACGGCCCGGCGGCCGAGGGTTTTGTGGGAGCCGCCGTCGGGGATGTTGCCGAGCTTCTTGATGTCGACGTGCACGAGTTCGCCGGGACGCTCGCGTTCGTAGCGGCGTATGACGTGGCTGGTGGCCCGGTCCGGGTGGGTGAGCCGGGCCAGTCGGTAGCGGGTCAGGACGCGGTGCACGGTGGAGGGCACCAGGTGGAGCAGGTGGGCGATGCGGGCCGGGCCCCACCGGCGCAGGACGCGGACCTTGATGATCCGGCGTTCGGTGCGGGTCGGGGTCCGGCGCGGGCTGTGGTGCGGGCGGGAGGACCGGTCGGCAAGGCCCGCTTCCCCGTGAACGCGATAGCGGTCGGCCCACCGCCGGGCCGTGGTCGGCGAGACCTGGAAACGCTCGGCGGCCCGCCGCAGCGGCCAGCCGTCTTCGACCACGCAGCGGGCCAGGCGTAGCCGCCCGGTCTCGGTCAGGGGTGCATTACGGTGGGGCACGAGGGCCTTTCTGTTGGTGTAGACGTCGCAATCCACACCGAACCGGAAGGCCCTCACCCGTTCAAGATCCCTCAGCCGGGATCTGCCTCACCGTCCACAACCTCCCGGGACAGGAACACCTAGGGCGTGCCTGTGGTCAGGGCGTCAGCGGCCCGCCGATCTCACACGCCTGGCATGGCGGCCGGCCGCAGGTGCACTGCATGATCGCGTTGAGGACGTCGCGGTCGTGGTACAGGCACTCGTCCCTGCAGGTGTGGCGCGGAATGAACCCCGCCGGAATCTCGCCGGGCCAGGGCTCGTGGCCGTCCCGGCAGCGGGCGAACCGCTCGGGGTCGCTGGAATGCAGGTCGTGCATGCTCGACCGCGCCTCGTCCTCCAACTCGCGCACCCGCTCCACCAGGGCCTTGAGCTCTGTGGCGAGTCCGACGTAACGGTCGGCGCCCGTCCTCACGTGTGCGGCGCGCAGTGCCATCGCTGCGTTGCCGAGAAATCTGCCGGCATCCTGAAGGTCGGTCACGTGATGCAACTGAATGCCGTTCACGCCCCGTACCCACACGGCGTCCATGCTGCTCACTGACCCACCTTCCCGGCGTTCCTTCGCCTTGTTCACCTGCGAAACAGTATGCGCGGCGCCGGTGCCTTCGCATAGTGAAAGAACAAACTATTTAAGGACGCTAAAACCCTTGCGCCCGCCAGTCCAGTGAATTCGGCGTGAGTCCGCTCACAGCGGCAAACGGGGACTCGCCGCGTATGTGGATCCTTCGCGGAATCTCCCGCTGATTTGTTGTCCGCGACTGCTATTTGTTATCCGGTGACCGTGTAGGACCGCGCACCGGTCCCGGCGAGACCGCCGCCGTCGACGATCAGGTACTCCGGGCGGATGGGACGTCCGTCGAACCAGCACTCCAGGATCTCCCGGGTACCGGCCGCGTAGCGTGCCTGTGCGGAGAGGGTCGAACCGGACACATGCGGTGTCATCGCTTCGTGCGGCATGGTGCGCCAGGGATGGTCGGGTGGTGGTGGCTGTGGGTACCACACGTCACCTGCGTAACCGGCCAGCTGGCCGCTGTTCAGGGCCCGCACCACCGTGTCCCGGTCGACGATCAGCGCGCGTGCCGTGTTGACGATGTACGAGCCGCGTTTCATGCCCCCGATCAGCTCGTCGTCGAAGAGGTTCTGCGTCTGCGGATGCAGGGGGGTATGGATCGACAGCACGTCGACCGAGGAGGCCAGCGAGCGGGCGTCGGGGTGATACGTCAGCTCCAGTTCCTCCTCGACCTCCTTGGGCAGCCGGTGCACATCGCTGTAGTGCAGCCTGACATCGAACGGCTTGAGGCGGCGGAGCACCGCCTGGCCGATACGGCCGGAGCCGAGGACCCCGACGTCCATGCCCTCGATGTCGTAGTTGCGCGCGACGGCGTCGGCGATGTTCCAGCCCTTCTTCGTGGTCACCCACTCGTGGGCGGCCATGTAGTCGTGCACCAGGGTCAGAATCTGCATCACGGCGTGCTCGGACACGCTGATGCTGTTGCTGTAGGTGATCTCCGCCACCGTCATGCCGTGCGAGATGGCGCTCGGCAAGTCGACGTGGTCCGATCCGATCCCCGCCGTGATCGCGAGTCTGAGCCGGGGAGCCGCGGCGATCCGCTCGGGGGTCAGATAGGCGGGCCAGAATGGCTGCGAGATCACCACGTCGGTGTCGGGCAGCTCGCGGTCGAGCGTGGAGTCACTGCCTTCCTTGTCGGATGTGACGATGAACGTGTGGCCGCGTTCCTCCAGGAAGCGGCGTAGTCCCAGTTCCCCCGATACGCAGCCGAGGAGCTGCCCCGGGGTGAAATCGACGGCTTGCGGGGTCGGCGCGGTCTGACCGCCCGGGTAGCCGGTGATGGTGGGAATCTCGTCGCGGGCGTACTCGGGTGGATAACCGCCCACGGGATCCGGATAGAGCACCGCAAGGATCTTTGCCATGGCCGTCCTCCATCGGTGTGGCCATTGATCCGGTAGACCGTTCGGGCCCGAAAACGAGTCTGCACCGATGATCTTGATCATAGTCGAGCGGGTGTCGGCCCTGCAATCCCGTGGATAATTGAGGCGGGTGTGCCGGTGGATAGAGATGCGGACGTTTCGTTGACGACTCGACGCGAGCCCTTCCGGCCCCGTGTGCCCGGGGGGGTCCTGGCTGTGATCGCGCTGGGCGGGCTGCTGGGCGGGACGGCCCGTTACGCCCTGGGGCTGGCGTTCCCCACGTCTGCGGGGACGTTTCCGCTGACGACGTTCGTCGTCAATGTGACCGGGGCGTTCTTGCTGGCGCTGCTGCTGGTGTACGTGATGGAGAGCCTGCCGCGGTCCTGGTACGTACGGCCGTTCGCCGCCGTCGGGTTCCTCGGTTCGTACACCACGTTCTCGACCTGGATGGTCGACACCGATCGCCTTCTGTGCGACGGCCATTACACCCTCGCGGCGCTCAACGTTCTCGGCAGTCTGCTGGCCGGCCTGGCCGCCACCGTGCTGGGCCTGGCCGTCGGTCGGAAGGCAATGACCTGGACCAGCGGCCGCGCCCGGACCGGGAGCTGGTTCCGGAGGGCAAGATGATCACTCTGCTCGGTGTCGGGGCGGCGGCGGCTCTCGGGGCGGTCGCGCGGTACGTGCTCGACCAGTACGTGCGGTACCGGAAGCCAGGTGCGTTTCCGCGTGGCACATGGCTGATCAACATCACGGGCTCGTTCGTCCTGGGGCTCTTCGTGGGCCTCTGGACGCGGCACGGGCTGCCCGAACAAGTCCTGACCATCGTCGGTGCCGGTTTCTGCGGGGCCTACACGACGTTTTCCACATTCAGTTACGAGTTGGTCCGTCTGTGCGAGCAAGGCGGGGTCGGGAAATCGCTGTTGTACGGCGCGTCGAGCCTCGCGGTGGGATTGCCCGCGGCTGCGGCCGGGTTTGCCGCCGGGACGTTCTGAGACCGCAGTCGGACCGTCCTGAGAACGCCGTCCGGGGAACAGCGCGGCCCGGATGTCCGGGACTTGACAGGCGGATTCGCGAGTCGTCTCCTTGAAGGAGAAGACACGTCGTGGCAGACGCTGATCAGAGCGACGCCACACTTTACCTGGTTTGCCAGCACCCACCGGCACCCGGAGGCTGTTGATGGCAACCTATGAATACCTATGCAGCCGTTGTGGGCCTTTCGACGTGACGTTGGCGATCGGGACGGCACCCACCAGTCACGGCTGCCCTGTTTGCACGGGCACCGCACGACGCGTGTACTCCTCGCCCGGCTTCGCGCTGACCTCGCACACGGTCGCCGCCCTCCACGAGCGGGACGAGCGCTCCCGTGACGCCCCGGCAGTGGTTTCCGAAGTGCCGCCGGGCAAAAGGGTCCCACGGCGCCCGCATCCTGCCCTCTCGAGGTTGCCGCGACCCTGAGGGCGGGTTTCGGCAAGGCAGAGAACGTTGTCAGACGGGTTTCGGTAGTTCCGTCTCCATACGGCTTGAGGAGGTGCGTCCCCGGTGGGCAACGTGGGACTGCTCTTCGTCGGTGCGGTGCTCTTCATCAACGGATTGCTGCTTCTCGGAAAGGTTGACGCCAAGGCGGGGGCGGTGTTCAACCTCTTCGTAGGCGCACTGCAGGTACTGACACCGACCTACCTCATCTTCACCGCCGGCGACGACCCCATGAAGATCCTGGCGGCGTCCGGCATCTATCTGTTCGGCTTCACCTACCTCTACGTAGGTATCGGCCTGCTCACCGGTCTCGACAGCACCGGTGTCGGCTACTACTCGCTGTTCGTGGCCATCTCCGCCCTGGGATACGCGTTCGTGAACTTCAGGCTCTTCAAGGACCAAGCCTTCGGCGTCATCTGGCTCTACTGGGCTTTCCTGTGGTTCCTGTTCTTCCTGCTGCTCGGTCTCAAGATAGATGCCCTGAGGGAATATACGGGCTGGGTCACGGCCATTCAGGGCTGGGTTACCGGAGTGATTCCCGCCGGGCTGCTGCTCTCCGGCTACTGGAAGCACCCCACCGAGATCGCCATTGCTCTGGCGGTGTTCGGCGTCGTGGTGTTCGCGGCGCTATGGCCGCTCACCCGGAGTTCACGGCAACCTGCCCCCGCAACTCCGGGGCCAGAAACGTGAGCACACCAACGTGACCTGATCGGAAATAAGGAGCTGTCATGCCCGAAGTGGTATTCAGTGTGGACCAGAGCAAGTCGATGCGTGATCAGGATGTTCCCGGGCACAACAGGTGGCACCCGGACGTCCCCACAGTCGCGATGGTGAAGCCGGGAGCGGAGTTCCGTGTGGAGTGCCGCGATTGGACCGACTGCCAGGTAGGCAACAACGACTCCGCCAACGACGTACGCGACATCGACCTGACCATCCCCCATATGCTCAGCGGCCCGATAGGCGTGGAGGGCGCCGAACCCGGCGACCTGCTCGTCGTCGACATACTCGACCTCGGTCCCGTGCCTCAGCAGACCGGCGACATGGCGGGCCAGAACTGGGGCTACACCGGCATCTTCGCCAAGGCCAACGGTGGCGGCTTCCTGACGGATTACTTCCCGGACGCCTACAAGGCGATATGGGACTTCCACGGGCAGCAGGCAGTGTCCCGCCATCTGCCCGGGATCCGCTTCACCGGGATCACCCACCCCGGGCTGTTCGGAACAGCACCGTCGGCCGAGATGCTCGCCCGATGGAACACCCGTGAGCAGGCGCTGATCGACACCGATCCGAACCGGGTCCCGCCACTCGCCGTACCTCCGGACAGCACCAACGCCCTCGCCGGCACGGCGACCGGCGACCTCGCCAACCGCATCGCAGCGGAGGGTGCTCGTACGGTGCCGGCCCGCGAGAACGGAGGCAACCACGACATCAAGAACTTCACGCGCGGTTCGAGGGTCTACTACCCCGTACACGTCAAGGACGCCAAACTCTCCGGCGGCGACCTGCACTTCAGCCAAGGCGACGGAGAGATCACGTTCTGTGGAGCCATCGAGATGGGCGGCTTCATCGACTTCCACGTCGACCTGATCAAGGGCGGCATGGAGACGTACGGCATCTCCACCAACCCCGTGTTCGTCCCGGGCAACGTCGAGCCCAGGTACACGGAGTTCCTCACCTTCATCGGGATCTCCGTCGACCACGACACCGACACCAACTTCTATCTGGACGCGACGCTGGCCTATCGCCGGGCCTGCCTCAACGCCGTCGAGTACTTCAAGAAGTTCGGTTACAGCGGAGAGCAGGCCTACCTGCTCATCGGCTCCGCACCCATCGAGGGACGCATCAGCGGTATCGTCGACATTCCCAATGCCTGTTGCTCGCTGTACGTCCCCACCGCCATATTCGACTTCGATGTCCGGCCCACCGCCGAAGGCCCGATGAAGGCCGACCGCGGCAAGTGCGCGGTGAGCAGCGCCTGACCCGCACCGGACGACCACGCTGCCCCGCGGCCGGAAGGACCGCGGGGCCCTGCGGTGCAGGGGGCCGGTCCCCGAGCCCCGGGCGATCTCTCGGCGAGTCCCGCATGTGCCGATGCCCGTGCCGCCACGGTCTGTCGGGGCTTGCGACGGACGGCGACCCTGCTGCTTGTGACCCCGTGGGGATCCGCGGTCGCTTCATCCCAGGACCGCGGTGAGCTCCGGGAGGTAGTCCGCAAGGAAGCCCAGGCTCGAGCGGGTGCCGTCGGCCGCGGCCGTGCACGTCGTGAACAACGGCGCCGCCGCCCTCGTCCCGGCGGCGACCGCGCTCGCCGCCGGGAGGGAGATCGTGATCAGCCGGGGGGATGGTGGAGATCGGGGACGGTTTCCGCCTTCCGGACCTGCTGGTGTCCACCGGAGCCCGGCTGCGCGAGGTAGGCACCACGAACCGCACCACCGTCGGCGACTACGCCGCCGCGGTCGGCCCTGGGACGGCCTTGGTGCTGAAGGCGCACCCCTCCAACTTCCGCATCACCGGATGCACCCGGACCGCCGACGCCGGGGACCTGACGCCCCTCGGCGTTCCGGTGGTCGTCGACATCGGCTCCGGCCTGCTCGGCCCACTCCCCGTGCTGCCGGACGAACCCGATGCCGAGACCCAGCTCCGGGCCGGTGCCTCCCTCGTGCGACCCGGCGCGGACGGGCGATCGCGGTCTGACCCTGGCCGTGGCGTGCAGGTCCCTGCGGCAGCGTCGAGGACGACGCTGCCGCGAGGCCGTACCCAGCCATCGGCCGGCCTGGGAGCCCAGATGGTGCGGCGCGGTGAGCTGCGCGCGCCGGTGAGTTCGTCCAGCGTCTCCGGACCGGGCGTTGAGGGCGGGAGAGCACGGCGAGGGTCCGGGTAGCGGACCGTGGCCGACGGGTGTGGAGTGGGAGGGGGCTGACGGTAGCGTCGAGGAAGACGCTACCGGGTACCCGGGTCGCGCAGCCGCCCGGACCAGGGACCAGGAAGGAATGAGGCGTCATGCCGGCAGGATCGAGCAGGAAGCGCGAGCGTCAGTACGAGCACATCAAGGAAGGTGCCGAAAGGCGCGGCGCTTCCGAGAGCCGTGCGAAGGAGATCGCCGCACGCACGGTCAACAAGGAAAGGGCACGGTCGGGGGAGGCGAAGTCCTCCAGCAAGACCTCTACGGGCGATCCGAAGTCCGCCTACCAGCGGGGCGGGGAGCGCTCCCACTCCGGCTCCCAGGGGCCCACGAAGGACCAGCTCTACGAAGAGGCCAAGAAGAAGAACATCGAGGGCCGCTCCAGCATGAACAAGGAGCAGCTCCGCGACGCCCTCGGCCGCTGATCGCCCTCGCCGACCCGGCAGACACCACGCGGCAGTCGGTCACCGTCCCCGCTTGTGCCGGCTTCCGCGCCGGGGGACGAGGACCCATGACCCACCACATGCGGAGCCATCACCTGGAGTTCCAGTTCCCCGATCGGCGGCCTGGCATGTGCCTGACCGGTTGGTCCGTCATGGCCACCGACGGCCCCGTCGGCACCGTCGACGACCGCCATTCCTGGACGAAGAACTGTGGGCAGGGAAGATGGCGCCCGTGTGCTGGCCGCTCAGTCCCAGGGCCTCAGCCTCTATGCACTCGCCGTGGAAGGCGGGCTGGCACAAGACCAGATCACACAAGCCGCCCTCTGGGCCGGCCGAGCCGAACCCCCGCACCCAGCTTCCGAATCTCCCTCGCGCTCGGCGTCGACTGGGCGCGAAACAGGTGTAGACGGGCCTGGCGGAAGCAGGCCGGCGAGCGCGCAGGGGGAGGGGCGTGGCGGGCCCCATTCTGCTCCCCCGAGGCCGGTCACCTTGTCAGTGGTCGTCCAGGTGGCCGCCGTGACGGGCTGACGTTGTCCGTCGTACGTAGTCCAGTTGCGCTGCGCTAGGAGGCGATGCTTCCGCGGGCCTCACAGTGCTGATGTGGGTGGTCGGCTCTTCTCCGCCCGTCCCGGCCGGTCGGGGAGGCGGGACCCCGGCGGCCACGTGGGCGTTGCTGCGTCCCAGGGGGAGGACGGCTCGGTGATGACGGCGTTCACGGTATCGGGGGCGCTCGCGGTGTCCGGGGGAGAGAGACGGTCGCGAGTCGGTGGGCTTGGGGTCCATCACATCGGCCATGCCCGTGTAGGCGTAACGATGACGGTTCATCGGAAAGAGTGATGTTCCGGCATCCGGTTCAGGCGTGGTCGCCCCGCTCGATATCAGTCGTATATGCCTGCGCGACGGCCGTGGCACAGGGGGTGGGTACGGGATGCGGCAGCTTCCCTTCACGCAGGGCGAACTGACACTCATGCACGAAGCGGGCCGGGAACGTTCCTGGCGCCGGGGCGAGACATTGCTGTCCGAGGGGTCGAGTCCGGACGACGTCATCCTGATCGGCGCCGGGCTGGTAAAGGTCGTGCGGCAGTCGCCGAACGGATACACCAGCGTGCTGGCTGTCCGGGGCCCCGGTGAGCTGCTCGGCGAGCTGTCCTGTCTCGACGGCCGGCCGCGGTCGGCGAGCGCCGTCGCCATGCAGCCGGTGACCGGGGTGTCCGTGCTCGCCGGCCGGTTCCTGCGGCTGCTGGAGGAGCACGGCGGACTGGCGCTCGCGGTCCTGCGGACCGTGGCCGGGCGGCTGCGCGACGCCGACCGCAGGCGGGCCGACCAGGGAGCCTACGCTGCCGGCGTCCGGGTGGCGCGGGTACTGGTGGAACTCGCCGTGTCCCACGGTGTCCCCGTGCCTGCTCCGGCCGGCGCGCTCGCCGTCGTCGTCACCCAGAAGGATCTTGCCGGGGCAGCCGGCACCTCGCGCGAGTCGGTGGTCCGCATCCTGCGGGACCTGCACGAGGAGGGCCTGGTCACCACAGTCCGCGGCCGGCTGCTCGTGACCGATCCCGAAGGGCTGGCGCAATGGGGTTCCGGCTGACACAGGTCCGGTGACACCCCGGAGTTGCGTCATATGACGCTGCGGACGGCACCGGGCACTCGATATCCAGATCACATCAACGGCGGGCGGCGGGGCCGGAAGGGGGCGTGTGCCACGGGCACCGTCACCGCCCCCACGGGCGCCGTGTACCGGGAGAAGAGGCTGACGGCACGTGGCAGTTAAACCGCAATACTTCAACATTCTGGTCGTCGACATAGAGAAGTTCGGCGCCCGGCCCAACCCCGTCCAGTCCTTCCTGCGCGACAGCCTGTACGGACTGATGGAGCGGGCGCTGGACGAGGCGGGGATCGACCGCCTCGGCGCCTCGCGGCCGTTTGACCGCGGCGACGGGATGTTCCTCCTGCTGCCGGGGTCGGTGGCCAAGACCGATCTGGTCGGTCCCTTCGTCGCGCGGCTGCGAATCGGTCTGCGGGCCCACGCGCAGACCAGCAACGCCACGGCAGCGCTGCGGCTGCGGGTGGTGCTGCATTCCGGCGAAGTCGGCTGGGACGGCCGGGGCTGGGTCGGCGAGGACCTCAACACGGCCTGCCGCATGGTGGACCACCAGCCGCTGCGGGACGCGCTGTCCGCCGCCGCGGACGCCCACCTGGTGCTGGGGATCTCCGACGCCTGGCATCGCGCCGTCCTGCGGCACGACTACCCGGAACTGGACACCGACTCCTTCCGGCCGGTCCGGTTCGACACCAAGGAGATCCACGACGCGACGGTCTGGGTCCGGGTGCCCGGATACGCCGTCCCGCCCGGACTCGACGGTGCCTCGCCCGCGGCGGGCCCCCCTCTCGTCGCTGTGGGCCGTGCCGAGGAGACCGCCCGTCCCGCCCCGCAGCACTCCTCGTCCACCCCGGCGGAGTGCACGGCGCCGGACCGCACCGTTAGGAGCACACATATGACCGCGGAACGATCCGACGACTACGAGCGCCCCATCGTCTACCAGAGTGGTGGTGTCGCCCAGCAGTACGTCGGCACGAACGACGGTGTCGTCACCCAGAGCGTGAACGGCGGGGACGGCCCGGCCGCCGACCCCGAACTACTCGCGCACGTCACCGCGCTGCGCCGGGCGCTGCGGGAGGCGCACGAGCGGCACGAGGTCGACGAGGAAACCTTCGAGGGCGCCTCGCACGCGCTCGACGAGGCCACCCGGGAGGCCGCCTCGGGCCCGTCCGGGCGGAACCGCTTCGTGCTCGCCCTGCGCAGTTTCCGGGGCCTGGTGGAGCCGGTGGCCGCTCTCGCGGCGGCCGCGGCCGCCGTCATCACGGCGGTGAAGGGGGCGTGACCATGAACGGCACACCGCACCGACAGGGCTTCTCCCCCGGGCCGGAGGACGGCCGCGTGCACCAGTCGGCGGCGCCCGGTGCGTCCGTGGGCGGACAACAGGCTGTCGGCGTCAACCACGGCACGGTCACCCAGTACGTCGTCCACCCCGACGCCACTCCTCAGGAACGGTTCGGCAAGGGGCGGCTGCTGCTCGACGCGGGTCTGCGGGCCCGCGCCGAGGAACTCATCGGTGAGGCGGTGGCCCAGCGGCTGAGCGGCACCGAGGTGCTCTACCGCTGGGCGCTGGCCATCGTCAGCCGCCGGGCAGTGGAGGACCTCACCACCGACGACATGGAGAAGCTTCACACCCTGGAGCACCTGCTGGGCGAGCGCCCGGCGGACTCGTACGGGCGGGCCGCACGCGTCGTCCTGCTGCTGCTGAACGAGGCCTTCGGCCAGGCGCCGGCCGATGTCGGCCCGGACGAGCTGGCCGCCCGCAGAGGCGACGCCGCCGCCAAGGCGATCGACTCGCTCCCGGAGGCCAGGCGGGTCGAGGTCCTCGACCACCTGCGGCACTTCCTCTCCGAGATCGTGCGCGAGCGGTTGGACGCGGAGGAGGCCGACGACATCCGCGCCCACCGGACGGACACGCGGCGGGCGGAGCGGGTACCGCTGTTCTTCGAGCCCGACCCGCTGTCGCCGCTGCAGATGCCGGCCGTCCTCATACCGGTCACGTTCCGGTTCAAGGCCATGCTGGCAGGCGGCGTCCTGCTGGTGCTGTCGGGCCTCGTCACCGGCGCCCCGACGATGTTCCGCGACTCGGCGGGCTCCGCGCTGGCGGCCCTGCTGCTGCTCGTGGGCGGCGGGGCAGCGGCGACGTGGTTCGGCGTCGACCGGGCGTGGCGGCGCGGCCGGGCCCGGCAGGAGGACGGCTGGAGGGCGAACGGCGGCCCGGCCACCCGCCGGTACGGGCAGGCCTATCCGGGGTCGGGTCCCGGCGGCCCCTCCCCGGCGCAGCTCGCGTTCGCCGCGACCGTCGACCAAATCATCAAAGGCCACTTCGCCCGGCAGGTCCGGTCCGGCGAGGACTTCGACGCCTGGTGCGCGGTCACCGCGGTCCCGAGGGCCGACCTGCTGGAGGAACTGAGCGACATGTACGGGCCGGACAACGACCCGTACGGACTGGACTGGCTGATCCGCAAGCACGCGCAGGACACCGCCGGACGATGGAGGGCCGGGCTGCTCACCGGCGGCCGCCGGCGGCGCGACGTCCCCCTCGCCGTGCACGCCGGGTTCTTCGGAGGGCTGCTGGCCCTGGCCGGAGGCGTTCTGACGGGCGGTTCGGCCGCCGCCGACCCTGTTGCGTTCCTTCAGGCCCTCGCGCTGTGGGCGCTCGGCGGGTACCTGGGCGTCAAGGGCGCCGCCGCGTTCCGCGGCGAACAGTTGCGCCGCGCCGTGGACCGTGAAGAGTTCCGGACACGCTGGGAGGGCGAGCAGCGAACGTTCGACGAGTGGCGCGCGTTCCTGGACGCCCACCAGCCGCACGACTGGGAGATGGGGCGCTGGCTCAACTACGACATGCGTCACCTGCGCCGTGAGGCACTGCACCACTACGAACTGCGGCCGCACCAGATCGTCTACGACTTCTTCGTCCTGGAGGCGGGTGAGGGTGCCCGGCGGGCCAAGGTGAGCAACGGCCCGGTGCGGTACTCGGTCTACCGGATCCGCCTCTACGTGATGACCGAGCGCGGTATCCGGCTCGCCACCTGGACCGTGGACTTCGCCGAGGGGACGCACCACGGCCGCTCGGACACCTCGCAGCGCTACGAGTCGATCTCGTCGGTCAAGGTGGACCGGAAGAGCGTGCAGCTGACCGATCGCCGGTCGGGCTTCCGGCAGGCCGTCACCGTTCTGCCGGACGGGTCGATCCGCGGCAACGCGGAGTCCGGTGAGCTGACACTGAGCGAGGAGCTGGTCATCGAGCGGGACAGCAGCCACGAGACGCGGTTGCTGGTGGAGAACTTCACCACGACCGAGCAGTCCTCCGCCGAGGACCTGTCGCACCTGCTGAGCCTGTCCCAGGAGGCGTCGGGGATCTCGACCGCCAGCCGCATCCTGGTCGCGGTGGCCGCAGAGGGAAGGGAGTGGTTCGACGAGCAGCGCAGGCGCAACAGCCGGTGCTTCGCGGAGACCAAGGAACGGTCGGCGAGCGCGGCCCGGGTACAGCGCCTGAGTACTCCCCTGAGCGGGCCCGCGACCGGAGTGCAGGCCCTGGAGGGCCGCGATCCGGCCGCCGACGCCTGACCCGGCGTCCCCGGCCGGCGGCGCGAGGGGAGTGCGGGCCCGGGCCCCGGCTGGCGCCGCTGCTCGATGCCGCCGGCCGGCAGCTTGTGCCCGGCCGCCGACAGCTCGGCGGCCTTGGCCCGCTCGTCGCGAGCAGGTCCAGAGCGGGCTCGAACACACCGCGTGTCAGGGCGCGTTCGCTGACTGCGGCGTTCCCGGGAAAGGTCATCCAACCGGTGAAGGCGGAGTCGCGCAGAGCCGTGCGGACGATCTCCGCGAAGTCAGGGTAGACGTCGGGCAGATCGGCGAGAACGGCCTCCTTCGCAGCGTCGACCCGCTCGCTGACGGTCAGGCCCTCCAGGAGCGGTCCCGCAGTCGTGGATCGCGGTCGCGGGCGGGGCGCCCGCCGCCGCCATGACGGAGGCGAGCCTGTCGGTGGTGTGTGCGTTGATCAGTCCGTCGGCCGTGGGCACGGCAATCCTCCTCGTCTGGCTCCCGACAGCGCAACTGGGCGCGTGCCGCTCGCCGGGGTGGGTAGCCCTGACTCAGTCCGCCCTGGTTGTCTACCTCGCCGCTTCCTCGGCGGGTCGCACGCGGCTCTGTCGGCCGTCGACGAGTTCGCCGACGAGCCGCTTCATGTGGTTCGGGGAGATGAGAGGGGCGTGGGTCCATCCCAGGTGGCCACTGTCGTGGAGGCGGAGGTCACCCTCGCGAAGGCGGCGGCCTCTCCTCGACTACTGCCATGAAGTCGGTGGGGCCGAGGGACGTGCCGTTGAGGTGGGGCGCCGTCATCGGCTCCCGCCGCAGCAGGCCCGGTGTTCTGGCCTCAAGGACGATCAATTACGGCTTGCCGCAGTGTCACCCTCATCAATGACGCTGCTCGGTCTCGTTCAGCACCTTGCTGAGGTGGAACGCAACTGGTTCCAGCGTGTATTCGCAGGTCAGGACGTGCCGCCGGTCTTCGGGGAAAACAACGTCGACGGATATGCCCTCCGACCGGACCGAGGGTTCGACGAGGCGACGGCTGTCTGGCAAGCCGAGGTTGCCCGACGCCGTGAGCTGATCGCTGACGCATCTCTGGACGATTCCGGTCGCCTGTCCGAACAGGAAGCGGGATTCGTCGGCGATCCGGGGGTTTCCCTGTGCTGGATCATGGTGCACATGATCGAGGAATACGCACGTCACAACGGTCATGCTGATCTCATTCGCGAGCAGATCGACGGAGTCACCGGCGCGTGAGATGTGCCTGCGCGGTCGCCAGGGACGGCCCGAGCCAGGTTGGTGATGCGGATGATGGAACACCTCGGCTTCCGCAACTCGACCATTGAGAAGTTTTCATCCTGATTCCGCAGGTCATGGGGCTGGTGTGAGGCTGCGGTAACGTACTCGCGCCGGTCAGGGGCGTGATCTTCTGCGGGAGATCGTCTGTCACCTGTGGACTTCGGTGTTCGCGAGGACGAGCAGGGCGCGCAGGAGGGTGGTGGCGTGCCGGGCGTTCATGCGGATCTTGGTCAGGAAGCGCCAGGACTTCAGGTTCGCGAAGCCGTGCTCGACGGCGGCGCGTTCGCGATTGAGCAGGTGGTTCGCTTCCTTCTCCGCGCCGGTGAGGCGGTGGGCGCGGGTGGCCTTGCGGCCGGTGATGATCACCGGGTCATCGGGATCGTCGTCCAGGCCGACGAGGCCGAGGTCGGCCAGGGCCCCGAGCCCGGCCTCGCGCAGATGGCCGGTGATCTTGTTGTGGCGTGCCGCGGTGATCTCGCTGGACCGGCCGGGCTTGGCCGCGGAGATCCAGATCAGGTTGCCCTTCTCGTCGGTCAGCGCGAGAAACAGCAGGCCATGGGCTTTGTGCTTGCCGGAGAAGTTCTTCCGGTTGTCCGCCCCGGTGCGGCGGCGAGTGTGCACGAGGGTGCCGTCCAGCAGCACTACGACGCCGCCGCTGTGGGCGATCTTCCTCAGCGCCCGGTCCAGCCGCGGGGGCGCGGGCGGACAGCAGGGTGAGGACTTCCAGCACCCAGCGGCGCACGGTGGAGGCGGAGAGGTGGTTGCCGCCGGCCATGTCGGTCAGGCGCTGGTCGTGCCGGAGCACGGCGAGCACGATCACCGCCTGGGCGCCCGGGGCGAGCTTGCGCCACCGGGTGCCCAGCTGGTTGCGTCGGCGGCGTATCAAGCCGGCGACGAGATCGATGGTCCGCTTCGACAGCGGGAGGCGGACCTGGTAGACAGCATCCTGAGGGCCTTCGGCGGGCTGGTTTTTCGTCACAGATTCACCAACTCCCGCTGGGGACCGTCTTGTTACGGCCGAAATCGGCTGGTCCGCCACTGCCCTGACCGGTCAGCGCGTCAGATAGCGTCCCGCGCCGGTCCGCGAGATCCAGCCCCGGTCGGCGAGTTTGCGCAGCTGCCCGCGAACCGGATCCACCTTCGCCGGTGTCGTCTCCCTGCCCAGCGCGACCGCGACGTCCTTGGCCGTCACCGGACCGTCCGAACTGGCCACGATCTCCATGATCCGCCGGTACTCCGGGGTGAGGACCTCCACCCCATGCCCTCGACACGGTCCGGCACCAGCCGCATCCCACCCGCACCCGGGCCAGCCACCACCGGCTCCGGCTCCGGCTCCGGCTCCGGCTCCGGCTCCGGCTCGATGATGCCGCACGGCTGTCGTCCGCCGTCGGTCGCCTCCGCCCACTGCCCGAAGACGACCTCGGCGGCCTCCAGCCGGGCCACCTCCACCTCGATCCCCGCCAATTCCTTGCGCAGCAGTTCAGCCCGCTCGGCCAGGTACATCCGCCGCTCGACAGTCCACGTCAGCACGTCCACGATGACGATCCCTCCCGCGGCCGAAGCTACGCGGCAAGCCGAAGCCCGCACCCGGGAACCGCGGAAGGCGCCCCTGACGGACGATCAGGTGCTACCGATCTCCGCTCCGACCAGCACGAGAACCCCATCGAGACGGCACGCCAGCACCGCTGACCAGCAGGAATCAGGATGACGGGTCCTCATTGGGGTGTCGAAGCTCAACGATCATGAGGTGGTCCGTGCCTGATCGATCATCTCCAAGTCACGAGAACGGACTGATCGCCCAAACTCTCCCGCAGCAACCCCGAAACCATGCCTGAACATCGGAAACTCAACCCTCACATCCGGAAAGACAACGGCTTCTCACCCAAGTGCCCTGGCGCGTACACACCTCCGGCCACCTCGACCGTCCTGGTCATGGCAAACTTCTCCCGCAGCGGGACTCCCGGTGATCGCCTTGCTTCAGCAACAAGTTGACCTATCAGGGCTCCCGTTGCGCCATTGACCAGGACTTGACCTGCCACTCAGGGTGCAAACGCAAGGGCGCTGACGTACCTCCATCCACAGTCACTCCACCGAGCCGCCGGCCAGACCGAACAGCGGAACCACACCCACCCTGTCAGCCGTCAAGTCCGCCGTGCCGCGTGGTGCGCGGCTCACCAGAGAAAGGAAGACCTGTGCTCATTTCCAGGAAGGCCCGAACCGGCTCATCCGGGCATCGGCTCATACCGTGGCTACTTGCCGTTCTGATGACGTTGGCGTTCTCCGTCCCAACATCCCAAGCGCGCGCCGCCGACGCCGGCAGCGCGGCCGACACCAACAGCCTCCTCGCCACGCTCTCCGGCAGCATCCCGACATTCCGGACGATCACAGGCAGAGACGGACGACTGATTGCCTACCCAGCTTCCGGATGGACCTTTGACGGGGGTCCTGACGGCCGCATGGTGGCGTTCCCCTATGGGTGGCGGACGATCACAGGCAGAGACGGACGACTGGTCGCCTACCCAGCTTCCGGATGGACCTTTGACGGGGGTCCTGACGGCCGCATGGTGGCGTTCCCCTATGGGTGGCGGACGATCACAGGCAGAGACGGACGACTGGTCGCCTACCCGCCTTCCGGATGGACCTTTGACGGGGGTCCTGACGGCCGCATGGTGGCGTTCCCCTATGGGTGGCGGACGATCACAGGCAGAGACGGACGACTGGTCGCCTACCCGCCTTCCGGATGGACCTTTGACGGGGGTCCTGACGGCCGCATGGTGGCGCTCCCCTATGACGGCAGCTGGCGAACGATCACAGGCAGAGACGGACGACTGATTGCCTACCCCTACAACTGGACTTTTGGCACAGGTAGTGACGGACGCATGATAGCGCTGCCCGACTTCGACAAATGGACGGGCAGTCAAGGATTCGACGGACGGATGATCGTCTATCCGCGTTCGGCTGTCAGCGGGACATTCGCCTTCAAGTTTCCGGACCCGGTGACGCAGCCCCTCTTGCAGGCTCTCTCGAGTAGTTTGGAATCCTCGCAGTTCAACGCCTTGGCGGTCGCTCTCTACAGTTCTCTCGACGATTGATGAGAGACTGCTGTGTCTTCTTCTGCGTGATCGCCTGACGGGGCACTGCTGCCTTGATGCGGCTGCTTCCGCGGGGTGATCGTCCGGTTGAAAACACAGGTTCCCGCCAGAGCCCGGCGACTGCCTGGATTATTCCGGTCCAGGGGTTTTGATCTCGGTGGTGGGCAGGGCTCCGTCAAGTTCCGCGGATGCGCGGGTGGTTGACGATCAGGGCCGGTAGGAACGGATAGCAGTGCAGGCACGAGGGTTCGTGATCATTGAGGACCCAGGGCTGTTTCAAAGTCCGAGTGATGGTGCGAAGTCGCAGGTCACGGCGGCGTGACGACTGTCGGTCGACCCGTCTCGCACACATCGAAGCTCCGGTTGGAGTGGGTGACCTCTCAAGTCGCCCTGCCGAACCGGAGCTTCGATGTGCCGTCAGTCTGCCAGCGTCTGCCTGATCAAGTCGCCCTCGCGTCAGCACCGTGCACTGCCGGGACTGCCGCAGCGGCTGGCGACGCTGGCCGATCCGCGGCACCGGCGCGGGAAGCGTCACCCGTTCGTGAGCGTGCTGCTGATCGCGTGTTCGGCCGTGCTGAGCGGAGCGCGTTCGTTCGCCGCGATCGGCCCGTGGGCCAGGAATGCCCCGCAGGAGGCTCTCGCCCGGCTCGGTGCCCGCGCCACCAGCGTGTTCGCCGTCCGCGTCGCGCCAAGCTCGGCGACCATCCGCCGGATCATCAACCGCACCTGTCCCGGCGGGCTTGCCGGCCCTGCTCGGCACGGACCCGGCCGGGTCCGACACCCTCGCGGTGGACGGCAAGAGCGCTCGCGGCTCCCGCCACGGTGACACCCCGGCCGCGCGTCTGCTCGCCGCTATGACCGGTGGCGGGCTGACCGTCACGCAACTGCGAGTCCCGGACAAGACGAATGAAATCACCTGCTTCGCCAGCCTGTTGGCACCGTTCGACCTGACCGGGGTGACCGTGACCGCCGATGCCCTGCACGCCCAGCGGGGCCACGCCCGCTTCCTCGTCGAGGACAAGAACGCGCACTACGCGCTGTGCGTGAAGAAGAACCAGGCCGGTCTCTACGAGCGGCTGCACACGCTGCCCTGGAGGGAAGTGACCGCGAAGTTCTACGATCGCACCGAGGGGCACGGCCGCAAGGAGACCCGCGTGGTGCAGGTCCTGACCGTCGATGGCCTCGACTTCCCGTACGCCGCACAGGTCGCCCGGGGCGTACGCCACCGCACCTGCCTGAAGACCGGTAGGCGCAGCCGCGAGACGGCGTACGTGATCACAGATCTGACCAGCCGGGAAGCCTCCCCGCAGCGGCTCGCGAAGATCATTCGTTCGCAGTGGGTCATCGAAATCCGGCTCCACTTCGTCCGCGACACCGCATTCCGCGAGGACGCCTCCAAGGCCCACACCGAGCACGGCCCGGAGAACATGGCCACCTTGCGCAGCTTCGCGATCAACTGCCTCCGTGCCGCCGGCCACCACAACATCGCCGCTGGACTCCGCGAGATGTCCTACGAGCCCTTCACCCGTCCCCTGACACTCCTCGGACCCCGCTGACCAGCACAGACGCGCGAACAGCCAGACTTTGAAATCGCCCTGATTGAGGACCCGTCATCCTGATTCCTGCTGGTCAGCGGTGCTGGCGTGCCGTCTCGATGGGGTTCTCGTGCTGGTCGGAGCGGAGATCGGTAGCACCTGATCGTCCGTCAGGGGCGCCTTCCGCGGTTCCCGGGTGCGGGCTTCGGCTTGCCGCGTAGCTTCGGCCGCGGGAGGGATCGTCATCGTGGACGTGCTGACGTGGACTGTCGAGCGGCGGATGTACCTGGCCGAGCGGGCTGAACTGCTGCGCAAGGAATTGGCGGGGATCGAGGTGGAGGTGGCCCGGCTGGAGGCCGCCGAGGTCGTCTTCGGGCAGTGGGCGGAGGCGACCGACGGCGGACGACAGCCGTGCGGCATCATCGAGCCGGAGCCGGAGCCGGAGCCGGAGCCGGAGCCGGAGCCGGTGGTGGCTGGCCCGGGTGCGGGTGGGATGCGGCTGGTGCCGGACCGTGTCGAGGGCATGGGGTGGAGGTCCTCACCCCGGAGTACCGGCGGATCATGGAGATCGTGGCCAGTTCGGACGGTCCGGTGACGGCCAAGGACGTCGCGGTCGCGCTGGGCAGGGAGACGACACCGGCGAAGGTGGATCCGGTTCGCGGGCAGCTGCGCAAACTCGCCGACCGGGGCTGGATCTCGCGGACCGGCGCGGGACGCTATCTGACGCGCTGACCGGTCAGGGCAGTGGCGGACCAGCCGATTTCGGCCGTAACAAGACGGTCCCCAGCGGGAGTTGGTGAATCTGTGACGAAAAACCAGCCCGCCGAAGGCCCTCAGGATGCTGTCTACCAGGTCCGCCTCCCGCTGTCGAAGCGGACCATCGATCTCGTCGCCGGCTTGATACGCCGCCGACGCAACCAGCTGGGCACCCGGTGGCGCAAGCTCGCCCCGGGCGCCCAGGCGGTGATCGTGCTCGCCGTGCTCCGGCACGACCAGCGCCTGACCGACATGGCCGGCGGCAACCACCTCTCCGCCTCCACCGTGCGCCGCTGGGTGCTGGAAGTCCTCACCCTGCTGTCCGCCCGCGCCCCCGCGGCTGGACCGGGCGCTGAGGAAGATCGCCCACAGCGGCGGCGTCGTAGTGCTGCTGGACGGCACCCTCGTGCACACTCGCCGCCGCACCGGGGCGGACAACCGGAAGAACTTCTCCGGCAAGCACAAAGCCCATGGCCTGCTGTTTCTCGCGCTGACCGACGAGAAGGGCAACCTGATCTGGATCTCCGCGGCCAAGCCCGGCCCGTCCAGCGAGATCACCGCGGCACGCCACCACCCTCCTGCGCGCCCTGCTCGTCCTCGCGAACACCGAAGTCCACAGGTGACAGACGATCTCCCGCAGAAGATCACGCCCCTGACCGGCGCGAGTACGTTACCGCAGCCTCACACCAGCCCCATGACCTGCGGAATCAGGATGAAAACTTCTCAATGCGGCGCTGGATCATTGGGCATCAGCGGCCGGTTCTGCGTCGTAGGGCTCGAATCCGATGTAGTCGAGGGGGTCCTCGTCGCGGCGTCCGAGCGGGGGCAGGCCCTCGGTCGCGAACCGGCCGCGCAGCCACTCCAGCAGGGTTTCGGTGAGGTCGGGGTTGAGCGGTGGGCCTTGGTCGGTATGGCGCGGTACGATGATCAATGGCCAGTCGTCCGGCGTGGCGCCTTCGGTCAGCCAACACAGTTGGTCGCCGTCGATGGAGTCGGCGAAGGGCAGGAATCCCCCGGGCTCGGGATAGACAGTCAGGGGATGATACTCAGGGAACTCGGCTCGCTGCCCCTGGTAGGTCTCCGCGTACCACCCGGCCCACGGTGCGAGCGCGTACTGGTCCTCGCCGAAGGGGACGTTGAAGCGCAGCCAGCCGCACCAGGAGCCGGCCCCGTAACGCTCCATCAGTTGTATGTACTCCCCGGGCAGACGTGTACCCAGTCGTGCGTACAGCCAGTCCCAGTTGTGCTTACCGAGCGCGGGTGTCTCCGGCGGCGGGACGAGTGACTCTGTTGCTGAATCCTTCAGCCGGCGAGTTGGTGGCTGAGGCGCTGCAGTCGGCTGGTGCGGGGCTTGCGTAGTGGGTTGGTGGTCCACCAGGCGTCGAGGCGGACGATGTTGAGGGCGGTGGCGGAGAAGGCGTGTTGGAGGGTGACTTTCGGTAGCCCGCGGTAGCGGGCCTGGCGGATGCCGGTGACGTCGAGGGCCTGGTTGACGGTGCTCTCGATGCCGGCGCGGAGGGCGTACTTGGCCCTCCAGGACTCGGTGTCCTGTTCGGTTCTGGCTGTGGTGGTGCGTTCGTGGAGTTCACGGGGACGCAGGGTGAGCATGCGGGTACCGCGGACCGAGCTGGTGCAGTTGGTCCGGGAGGGACAGGGACGGCAGTCGGCTCGGGCGAATTCGATCACGATGGCGTCTCGTCGGTGCTGGGTGACCGGGTACCAGCCGGCGCTGGTGGCCCCCTGGGGACAGTGGACCTGGCGGGCCTTCCAGTCGACGCGGAAGGCGCTCTTGGCGAAGCCCTCGGCGGCCTTGGCCTGCGGGGAGTGGTCGGCCAGGAGCGGGGTGACCATGCCGATGCCCCGGCCCGCCGCTTCCACGACCAGGTCGACGGAGGGGTATCCGGAGTCGAGGTAGTGCTCGCCCGGTGCGACCTGCCGCTCGGCCAGGTTCTGCTGGATGGGCGCGGTGGCCTTGACGTCCGGAACGGTCGCCTCGGTGGTGTGGACATCCGTGATCAGCCGTAATGGAAGCCTCACGGCTTCGGCTTCGGCTTCGGCTTCGGCTTCGGCTTCGGCTTCGGGGAGGGTGTCGCAGGTCTCGGTGAGGTGGACCTTGTATCCGAGCCAGAACAGGTCGTCGCCCTTGGCCGACCAGCGGGCGTCGGGGTCGTACGGGGAGGCCAGGCGGATATGGCCGGGCGGGACCCCGCTGTCGTCGGCGTCCCGCTTCTTGATCACCTCCCGTCCCCGGCCATCGGTACGGATGATGTAGGTCTGCACCATGACCTGCCGCAGGAGGGCCACCGCCTCGATCTCGCGGACCCACACCGGCGCGGTATCGGACCAGGCCGCCCGGCACAGGACCAGCGCGTCCTGGCCGAAGACCTGGGCAAGCCGGTCCCGCTTGGTCTTCGAGCCCGGCATCGTCCAGCCATCCACGCGCGGCCCGTAGCGTTCGGCGAACTCGGCGACGTCGATCACGCCGGCCAGCCAGGACGGCGCCGCCACCGCCAGCGCCTCCAGAGCGGCCCGCACACTCTCCCCGGCCAGCTCGGTCCGGTTCAGGTCACGGACCGCGCTGATCACATGGGTGGAGTCCGTGCGCTGCTTGCCACCGGCCTTGATCAGCCCGGCCTCGCGGCAGTGCTCGACGAGCCTGTCGAAGAGTGTCCGCTCCAGGCCGTGCCCGACCAGCCGGGCACGGAACTTCGACAGCGCGGAGAAGTCGAAGCCGGCATCGGAGAGCTCCGCGCCCAGCGCGTACTTCCACGACAGGCGATCCCGCGACGCGTCCGCCGCCTGCCGGTCGGTCAGGTTCTCCGTGAACTGCAGCACCGTCACCAGCGCGAGCAGGGCCGGAGACTGGGCGGGAGCCCCACGATCGGGAAACGCATCGGTGAACAACGCGTCGTCGAAAACCTCGGCAAGGTGGTCACGCACGCGCATGGGCAGGCTCCCACCAGGGAAGGCCGCACGGGCCGTTCTGGCCGTCTGTTCAGGAATGGACGGCAATCCCCCCGGCCGCATGGACACCGCGCCAACCCCCTGCGGCCGGAGCAGACAGAACGACCGCACCAACGATCATGCCGACCTGCCCGTGCCTCTGCAGGCAATTCAGCAACAGAGTCACGAGTGCGGTCAAAGTCTCCAGCCCGCTGCCTGTGGTGAGCGCCGCCCGCTGCTGAGCGGTTGGCTCCGGTCGCCGAGGCGGCGGTGTCCACGGGGTGTGCTCCAGGTCGGTCTGCATGCCACTTCGGGCGGCCACGGGGCGCATGCCGTCGGCTACGAGACGGGCCAGCGTCGGCACGAGCGGGGTCGCGAAGCGCCGCCAGGGGTCGCGGCCCGCGTTCTCGTCATCCTGACAGTGCATGACGACCGGCCACTGGTCGGGGTCGTCGGATGTTGTGGTGTCCCAGTAGAGGGTATCGGCGGTACGGGTGGCCCCGAAGGGAAGGACGCCCGGGGCGTCACGCCGAGTCTGCTGGACCCAGGCCCCGTAGTCGAACCAACCGCGGTTGACACATGGCATGTGAAGCCAGAGCCAGGCGCCAATGTCGAGTGGGCCGTACGCGGCGGCGATGGCCTTGTAGTGGGCGGGCAGGCTCGTCCCCAACCAGGACTCGACTGCCGCCCAGTCGACAGGTACGGCGTAGTCGGCCGGCGGATCGCCGAAGATCTCGGCGAAGGCGTTGACGTGCGGATCTGAAGCATTCACGGGTCTATAGACCTTTACCGGGAGCGAACGGGTGTCGACCGGGAGGGCGGGGAAGCACATGAGCTTCTCCCAACCTGCGCCAAGGACGGGGTGGTTGGGCTGACAATGTGGTGAAGCCCCTGGTAGACGAGTTTTCGACCAAGAGAACCGTCAACCAGAGGCTTCGCATGCTTGTCTACCCGTCGGGCGTCGACGTGTCCAGTTCTGCCCTACGCTTCCTGTCCACCGTCTGCGGCAGCACCGTCGCGCGATCGGCTCCCACTGGCGGCGTCCGAGCGCCGGCCGCCGGCGCCCCGGTACGCCTTGTCCGCCCAGCACTTCGCATCACCGCCCCTCGCCCTGCATCCGGCCAGCTCAGAGTGAGATGGAAAGAGCTCTTTGTCGGAGCGCCCGCCAAGTGGGCCGCCGGCGAGCCTGGGACGGTAGGCCGCCGGCGTGTTCACCCTCCCGCCCATGAAGCCTTCACGACGACCTCCGCCGGCAGAACGGGGGATTCGATGGTGTCGTCGCTGCGTCTGACCACGGTCAGCGCGACGCGTAGGACCTCCAGGGGGAGTCGACCAGCCGCTCGGTGTGGCCGCCGTCCGCCCATACGCGCGTGACGGGGCAATGCCGGTCGTGCAGACGGGCCGGCGGAGTCCGGCCCGAGTCCCGGTCGGTGACCGCGATCCGTGCTGACTGCGAACGGGATGGGCGCCTACGAGACCACTGCCGAGGAGCGCCTCGGCCGCATGTGCGGCGTCTGCCGCGGCCCTTACGGAAGTCTGACGCGATGCCTGTCCCGGCCTCTGTCGAGTGATCGGACTGGTGTTCTTGGTGCAGACGCGTACGGCCACCGCCTGCCGCGTCTCTGACCGTTCCGCGCTCCGGGAGTTCGAGATGACCGAGCAGCTTTCCATAGGCGCCGCGATACCGTCGCAGGCGCGCCGTACCGCCGATGACACTCTCCGTGATCATCGTCCCTCCGGCCCGCCCGCCCGGCGCCCCCCGTGGGATCCGGCCTTTCTGGCTCATCTGCCGAGGGATCAGGGGTGGCTTCTCCACCAGTTCGGCCAGGGGCCCGTCGCAGCGCCGTCGCACCCCTGTATCCACCATCCGGTCGAGGAGTTCGCCGCAGCCCTGCCCGACGCCACGGCCGCCGAGCACGAGGGCCGGTCGCTGACCTACGGCGAGCTGGACGCGCAGGCATGCCGGCTCGCCGCGCTGCTCACCGAGCAGGGCGTGCGCCCCGGCGACCGCGTCGGGCTGTTCCTGCGGCGGTCGCTGCCGATGCTGGTCGGTATCCTCGCGGTTCTGAAGACCGGTGCCGCGTACGTGCCCCAGGACGCGGAGCAGGCTCCAGCAGCACAGGTGGAGCACGTGGTCCGGACCGCCGGCATCACGGTGGTGCTGACCACTTCGGCCTACACGGAGAGGCTGGCGGTGCCCGCGGGGACCCGACTGGTGGCCGTGGACAAGGTATGCGAGGAGCCGCTGACCCGGTGCGCCCCCGGATTCCGGCCGCTGCGTCCCGTACAGCCGGATGACGTCTGCTACGTCCTGTTCACGTCCGGCACGACGGGGCGCCCCAACGGGGTCGCCGTCACCCATCGCAATGTGTGCAACCTGCTGCTCACCTCACCGGGAGACCTCGGGATCCGGCCTGGCTGGCGGGTCGGCCAGATCCTCAACATCGCCTTCGACATGGCCGCGTGGGAGATCCTCGGAGCCCTCGTCCACGGGGCCACCCTGGTCGTGCGCGGCACCGATACCGCGGCGGCGGTACGTGACGCAGACGTGATCATCGCGACGCCCAGTGTGCTCGCGACGCTCGACCCCGGTGACTGCGCACGGGTCCGCGTGGTGGCCGTGGCGGGCGAGCCGTGTCCGCGCACGCTGGCCGACACGTGGGCGCGTCGCTGCACCTTCTACAACGGCTGCGGCCCGACCGAGACGACCATCGTGAACACTCTCCAACGGCACTGTCCCACCGCGCCGTCGCTGACGATCGGCCGCCCCACACCCAACAACACCGTCTACATCCTCGACCCACGAGGAAGGCTCTGCGCCCCGGGGGAGGTCGGCGAGATGTGGGCGGGCGGTGACGGTGTCTCCGACGGGTACCTCTCGGCGCCGGACCTGACCACCCAGCGCTATGCGCCCGATCCGTTTCTCGGCGGCTCACGGCTGATGTTCCGCACCCGCGACCTCGGCCGCTGGACCACCGAAGGCGAGCTGGAGCACCTGGGACGTACCGACGACCAGGTCAAGGTCCGTGGATTCCGGGTGGAACTGGACGCGGTCTCCACCGTGCTGGAGTCGGTGCCCGGTTGCGAACGGGCCGTGACCCTCAAGACCGACGACCGCACCCTGATGTCCTTCGTGACACCCGCCGCGGTGGACGCGGAGGCGGCCCGCGCAGCCGTCGCCGACGCCCTGCCCTACTACTGCGTGCCCGCCGTCGTGCACCGTCTGTCCCACCTGCCGCAGACCGACCGCGGCAAGGTCGACAAGGCCGCGTTGCGCCGACTGGCCGGGCTGGGCGGCGCCGCATGACTGCCTCCGCCTCGCCCGCGCGGGCACGCGGTCAGCAGCACACCCCGGCCCCCGCGGAGTCCTCGGCCGGGCTTCCGGACCCGCTGCCGCCGCTGCGCCGCATGTTCAAGCATCCGCGCCTGATGCACTACAACCGGCTGATCGCCCTGGTCGTACTGGTCAACCTGGTCGTCGCGGGAGTTGCCGCGCCCGGCGGGACCGACCCGCGGACGTGCGCCGACGCCGTGCTGGTGAACCTGACCCTCACCATCCTGATCCGCCAGCAGTACGTCATCAACGCGCTGTTCCGGGTGGCGACCGCGGTTCCCGTCTCCTGGCCACTGCGGCTGCGCTGGACGCTCGGCAAGGTCTACCACTTCGGGGGCCTGCACGTGGGCGGGGCGCTGTGCGGCACCGTATGGTTCACGATTCTGCTGGTCCAGCTGGCCATGACGGGCGCGGATCCGGCACTGCTGGCCGTCTCCTCCGCTCTGGCGGTCCTGCTGGGCGTACTCGTGGGCACCGCCCTGCCGCCGCTGCGAGGCCGGTTCCACGACGCCTTCGAGCGGATCCACCGCTTCGGCGGCTGGGCGGCGCTCGTGCTGTTCTGGTGGCACACGCTGCTGCTCGTGCACGGGGACGGCCGTTCCGCGCTCACCGCTCCGCAGACCTGGTTGCTCGCGCTGGTGACGTTGAGCGTAGCCCTGCCGTGGCTGCGTCTGCGCAGGGTGCCGGTGTCGGTAGAACGGCCGTCGTCCCATGTGGCGCTGGTGAGCTTCGACCACGGGCACACCCCGTTCGCCGGCTCGTCGACGGCGATCAGCCGCCGTCCGCTCTGGGAGTGGCATTCGTTTGCGAACGTACCCACTCCCGGGCGCAGCGGCTTCCGCCTGACCGTGTCGCGAGCCGGTGACTGGACCGGCTCCTTCATCGACGACGCCCCGGAGCACGTCTGGGTCAAGGGCATCACCACGGCCGGTGTCGCGAACGTCGAGACGCTGTTCACGAAGGTGGTGTACGTGGCGACCGGCAGCGGAATCGGCCCGTGCCTGCCGCACCTGCTCGCTGCCGAGGTTCCCGCCCGTCTGGTGTGGGTCACGCGGTCCCCGCGGGAGACCTACGGCGACGCCCTGGTCGAGGAGATCCTCACCGCACAGCCGGACGCCACGGTCTGGGACACCTCTGAACGCGGCAAGCCGGACATGGTGCGGCTCGCCTACGAGACACGGCAGGAAAGCGGTGCCGAGGCCGTGATCTGCATCTCCAACAAACACGTCACCTGGCAAGTGGTCCACGGTCTGGAACGCCTGGGCATCCCCGCCTACGGCGCGATCTGGGACTCCTGAGCCTCAGGGAGGAGAAGTACACCGTGAACGAACGAAACCTGCACCACATCGTCGTCCAGCGACACGAGGCCGTGGTCACCGTCCGCCTGCACCGCCCGGCCGTGCGCAACGCGCTGAGCAGCGCGCTGCTGGACGAACTCCTCGGCACGCTCGCCCCGTTGGACACAGATCCGGAGGTCGGGTGCTTCATCGTCACCGGGTCCGACGGTGTGTTCGCCGCGGGCGCGGACATCGCGGAGATGGCCGATCGCTCGGCCCCCGACATGGCCAAGGAGGACTATTTCGCCCGGTGGGAGGAATTCGCCGCCCTGAAGACCCCGAAGGTTGCCGCAGTCGACGGCTACGCCCTGGGTGGCGGCTGCGAACTGGCGATGATGTGCGACATCGTCGTCGCCTCCGACCGCGCGGTGTTCGGGCAGCCCGAAGTCCTGCTCGGTGTCATGCCCGGGATCGGCGGGACGCAGCGGCTGACGCGTCTGGTGGGCCGGGCCAAGGCCATGGACCTCATCCTCACGGGGCGTCGGATGAGCGCCGAGGAAGCCGAACGCGCCGGCCTGGTCTCCCGGGTGGTGCCGACAAACGATCTCACAAGAGAGGCCGCAGCGATCGCCGCCACCGTAGCCGGCCTGGGCCGCGCCGCGGTGCGCGCGGCCCGCGAGGCCGTGGACCAGTCCCTGGAGGTAGGACTCAGTCACGGGCTCCGGTTCGAGCGCCGCTCCTTCCACGCCCTGTTCGCGACCGAGGACCAGAAGGAAGGCATGCAGGCATTCCTGCAGAAGCGCCCGCCCACGTTCACCGGGCGCTGACGAGCCTCTCAGGGTGCCCGCGCCGGCCGGGCACCGGAACAGTGAGGCGTCGGCGTCCCCCCGGAGTGTGGACACGGAGGTTCATACTGCGAGTGTGAGTGCATGTGCTGTCTGCTGTTGGTGTTCGAATTCGGCTGGTGAGGAGTAGTCGAGGGCGCTGTGGCGTCTGCGGGCGTTGTAGAGCCACTGGCGAACGGCCTTCCTTCTGGCGCACTTTGCCGCGCAGCTGGTCGTGGAGCTCGGCGAGCAAGCCTGTAGGGTCGCCGCCTGGGACCGGGCCCCGCATGGGTGCGTCGTGCCGGTGCCCGGGGAGCTGGTTCAGCGTCCCGCGAAGGTCGCGTGGCCGGGGCCGTGAGCCAGGAGGGATGCCGCACCTTCCTGCAGGTCCTGGGAGGCGACGATCTCGCCGGCGAGTGCGGGCATGGCGGTGTCCGCTGCGCCGACACCGCCGTCGGTGGTGAGGCTGATGAGTTGTTTGGCGGCGGCGAGGGCCCTGGTGGGACCCGCCGCAATCCGATGGACGTAGCGCAGTGCCTTCTCCTGCAGGTCTTCCTGGGGGAGGACTCGGTTGACGACGCCCCATTCGTACATGCGGGAGGCTGGATAGACGGTCCCGCCGTAGACGGCCTCCCTCGCCCGGGCGACGCCGACGCGAGCGGCCAGGCGTTGGGCTCCTCCGGCGAAAGGGAATCCGCCGATGGTGGCCTCGATCAGGCCGAACTGGGCGGCCTCGGCGGCCCAGATCATGTCGCAGCTCAGGGCGAGTTCCATCCCGCCGGCCAGGCAGAGCCCGTTGACCGTCGCAAGCGTGGGCACCGGAAGCCGCTCGAGGCGGGTGAACGCCGGCAGATTCTCCAGGATGGCTGCCTGCGCTTGCTCGGCGGAGAGCCCCTGGAAGACCCGGACGTCCGCACCCGCCGAGAAGTGCTCGCCATCGCTGCTCACCAGGAGGGCACGCATGGGCGTGTTGGCCGAGACCGCCTTCTCGGCCGCCGCGACCGCCTTGGTGAGATCGGCGACCAGCTCGGGACCGAGGAGGTTGAGGGGGCCGTCGTCGAGGACGATCCGGCCGATGTCACCGCTCTGCTCGAAGTGCACCTTCACGTGATCTCCATTCTGAGTCCTGAAACCGGACTCAGTTATAGCTGGGTCTGGTTTTGGGACGCAAGGGGTAGCATCGAGGTCATGCGATCCACTGACATCGGCACGGAGTCGTGCTCCATCGCGCGTTCCGTGGCGCTGCTCGGGGACAGGTGGACACTGATCGTGCTGCGGCAGGCGTTTCTCGGAGTCCGCCGTTTCGAGGACTTCAGGTCCAGTCTCCGCGTCAGTCGCACCTTGCTCTCGCAACGTCTCGGTGCCCTCGTCGAGGCGGGGATCCTCGAACGCCGGGCGTACCGGGACGCTCGGCGGACGCGGGAGGAATACCGGCTGACCGAGAAGGGGCTGGACCTGTATCCGGTGCTCATGGCGCTGCGTACATGGGGGGACAGGTATATGGCTCCTGACGGTGCACCCGTTGTGTACCGGCACCGCGACTGCGGGGGGGCAGCGGAGATCCGCCACGTCTGCAACCATTGCGGTCAGGACCTGACGGCGAGGGACGTCGCCCCTCTGCCCGGCCCGGGAGCCCTTGCGGAGCAGTAGACGGAGACCGCCACGCGGGTGAGTTCGTCCGTGCCACCCCTCCCGGACGAGGGCACGTCGCGCCGTGGTTCAGGCAGCGGTCAGCCCGCCCCGCTCAAGGCCCTGTTCGCGGTTCTGCCGACGAAGCCGCCGCCGCTCGTTCTTCTCCGACGAGGTCAACGCGCCGGCCGGGTTCTCGTCTCGGCCGGTGTCATCCTGGCGGACCCGGTTCCGAAGGCTCTTCGGACTCACGCCGAGCTCCCGGGCCACCACCGTCACGGTCCGGCCCGAGGGGCGGGGCAGTGCGACCACGTCCCGCCTGGACTCGGCGGGGTACCGCTCACTCGTGTTGCTCTCGCTGACTGCCTGGCACTGTGTCCTCAGTGGGCCATCGGCCCCGATGTCAGGTTGTCCGGCTCGGCGGGAGAACTTCAACGGCAGCGGTCAGTTGGTGCCCGCGAGGTGGGCCAGGAGGGGCGGGTTGACCACGTCCGCGCTGACCTCGGGCAGCCAGTGGGGGGCGCCCTCCAGAGGGACGAAGCGGTACGGCGCCTTGACGTACTCCGCGGTGAGCTCGGCTGCCTCGCGGCCGGAGGCCCGGTCCTCGGTGCCCCACAGGTAGAGGGTGGGCACGGTGATCTCACCGGCGGGTACCTGAAGGTCCTCACCGAGTGCCCGGTACCAGTTGAGTCCGCCCGTGAGCGCGCCTTCGGCGAGTCTGCGGACGTTGGACCGGGTCTGCTGCTCGGACAGCGCGCCCCGGTACACCGCTTGGAGCCCGGCTGCGTCGTGCGCGAGCAGGCTCTGTTCGGCAACGTGGCCGGGGAGGCGGAAGTGCCGGACGTACTGGGAGCGTTCCCGCTGGTCGCCGCCGCCGTTCAGGGCACGGTAGAAGGCCTGGGGGTGAGGCGTGGAGAGAACGGAAAGGGTGTGCAGCCGCTCGGGGTGGGCGGAGGCCAGTGTCCAGGCCACCATGCCGCCCCAATCGTGTCCGACCAGATGGAAGCGCTCCGCACCGAGAGCGTCCGCGACGCCGAGTACGTCCGCGATCAGCTTGTCGATGGTGTACTCCTCGATCGCCTCGGGGCGGGCGTCGGGGGAGTAGCCGCGCTGGTCCACGGCGACGGCCTGGTAGCCGGCTTCGGCGAGGGCGTGGATTTCTTCGGTCCAGCAGTCGGCGAACTCGGGGAAGCCGTGCAGGAGCAGGACGAGTTCACCGTCGGCGGGGCCGGAGATCAGGGCGTCGAAGGTGTGGGGGCCGACCGTCAGTCGGGTGCGGGTCACGATGGGCACGGGGGAGCGCCTTTCCATCTGGGCGTAGCGTCGATCAGAACGCCGCGAACCGGTTGGGAAGCCTGCTTGTCAGGTCCAGTAGGTGGGTGGCGTAGCTCAATCGGTCTCGGGTCGGGGCTCCGGTCCGGACCGACGAGGGACGGGATTTCCCCGGGCCTCGTTGCTGCGGCGGTTGGCGAGGGCCGTCTGGGTCTGTTCTTCCGTCACTGCGGGAAGACGGCCGTCAGCAGCCGGAAGAGCTCGGTGCGCTCCTCCTCGGACAGTCTGTCCAGGCCGGTCTGCACGTGCTCCATCCGCTCCCGGATCATGTCGATGGCCTTCTCGCCATCCTCGGTGAGGACGAGGTTCTTCACCCTGCGGTCGGTGGGGCTGACCGCGCGGCGCACCAGATCGCGTTTCTCCAGCCGGTCGATGATTCCGGTCACATTGGAGGCGTCGCACGTCAGGGCGGCCGCGAGTGAGCGCATCGAGGTGGGCGCACCGCGCAGCACCGTGAGGGACTTGGCCTGCATGGCCGTGAGGCCCGCACTGCCGGCGGCTGCGGAGAAGTCGGCGTAGTGCTCACTCAGCGAGTGGGTGAGCAGTTCCATGAGCTGCCATTTGGTCGGAGTGGTGAGGTTGGCCTGCATCGGGCGAGGCTACCGCGAAAACTTGACTTCTTCAACTTTTGGCAACTACCTTCATTGCGGTTCTTTACCACTACTGCCACCGATGCGGGCGCCCGCATCGGTGACCGATCCGGCCAGAGAGAAGCCCGTGACACCCTCGCTCCCCGTCGCGCAGAAGCGCCGCGGCCTCGTCCTGACCCTCGGCCTCGCGGCCATGGTCGTGTCCATGATGCAGACGCTGGTGGTCCCGATCCTCGGCACCATCCAGAGTGAGCTGGGCACCACCACCGCGGGAGTCAGTTGGGTCACCACCGCGACACTGCTGTCCGCCGCGGTCTTCACCCCGCTCTTCGGCCGCCTTGGTGACCAACGCGGGGTGAAACCGACCTTGATCGGCGTGCTGGTGCTGATGGTCGCCGGATCCGTCCTCGCCGCCGCCACCAGTTCCCTGCCCCTGCTGATCCTCGCTCGCGTGCTCCAGGGCGCCGCCACGGCGATCTTCCCCCTCGCGCTGACCGTTCTGCGTGAGGAGGTCGAGCCGGCCCGGCTGCCCGGCGCCATGTCCCTGGTCAGCGGAACGCTGGCGTTCGGCAGCGGCCTTGCGCTGGTGGGTGCCGGGCTCCTCACTCAGGGTGCCGATCCCGACTACCACCGGGTCTTCTGGATGGCGACCGCACTGGCCGTCGTCGCCCTCGCCGCTGTCGCCGTCGTCGTACCCGACTCCCGGAACCGGACCGGCGGACGCACCGACTGGCCCGGTGCCGCAGTCCTCGCCCTGACGCTCGTCCAGTTGCTGCTGCCCATCTCGCAGGGGCACGCATGGGGATGGACCTCCGCACGCACGCTCACGCTGTTCGCCGGAGCCGCCGTCACCGCCGTCGTCTGGGTCGTCATCGAGCGGACGGTCCGTGAACCCATGGTCGACATGCGGATGTTCGTCCATCGTCCGGTGCTGTTCTCCAACATCGCCGGACTGCTCGTCGGATTCGCCCTGTTCTTCCTGTTCATCGGCGTCTCCTACCTCGTCCAGACTCCCGGCGACATAGCCGGCTACGGCTTCGGCGCCTCAGTGCTCGACGCTTCCGTCGTATACCTGCTGCCCGCCGCACTCGTCTCGCTGATCGGCGCCCAATTCGGCGGAACGCTGGTGCGCCGCCTCGGCGCACCCGGCACCCTCGCCGCGAGCGCCTGCTTCGGCTTCATCGGATTCGCTTGGCTGACCCTCGCACACGACAGCACGGCATGGGTGATCGTGGCCGGCATGCTGGTCGGCCTCGCCGCCAGCTTCGGCTACGCCGCGATGCCAGCCCTGATCGTCATGGGTGTTCCGCCCCACCAGTCCGGCATCGCGAACGGCATCAACTCCATCTCCCGTTCCGCGGGCAGCGCCATCGGCAGCGCCGTGATCACCTCGCTGCTGGCCTCGCAGACGATCGACAACCTGCCACCCGGGGTTCCCGCATTGCCCACCGAGAGCCGGTACACCCTGAGCTTCGCCCTCGCCGGCCTGGCCTTCGCCCTCGTCCTCGTCGTGGCTATCGCCCTGGCCACCCGCCGTTCCCCGTGGCCGTCGATCGTTTCGCCCACGGAGGAGAAGGCCACCGCGCCGGGTGCCGACGAGGGCGCCTCCGAGCCCACGGGCGTCGCCTCCTGAGCGTACCGGCTCGCCATGTCACCAGCTGCCGCAGGGCGTACGCGGACTCGTATTCGGCGTCGGGCGCGGCGCTGAGGTAGTCGGACCGCCGGCACCCGCCGAACTCGCCGACCAGCCGCGCCGGTTCGAGGCCGTCGGCGTGGAGGCACCATGTCACGGGGTCGAGGCCGGGTTCCCGGACTGAGTGGGGTGGCACACGGGGCAGGGTGGGCAAGGCCGTTCCGGATAGCGCAGTTCCCGGGCTCCTCGATCAGCTTCGGGAGAGCCCTGCAGCCACACTTTCCCGAGCTGTCGCCACTGGGCGAGTTCCGTTGCCCAGCTCACCGGTCGCTCCAGGCGGCGATGACCAGGGCGCGTGCGAGGCCGAGGAGTTCGGGCGCCGATCCGCCATGCCGCTCTCGCGGGTTCCCACCGTCACCAGCTCACAGCGCAGCCTCAGTTCCGAGAAATCGCGTGCGGTGAGCGACTGTCGGCCCAGCGGGATGCCGGACTTCATGGGGTGCTGCGGATCGAACCGTCCGTGTCCGGCGATGTGCAGGATGCGAGGCCCGTCCACCCTCCGCAGTGCGGCGAGCACCGCTCGGCGGCCCGGCGGCCTTCGGGCGGTATCCGACGCGGGCAGTGTGGTGACCCGATGGCCCGCGCCGGTCAGCGTCTCGGTGACGCTCAGGGCCTGCTCGGAGGCGAAGACGAGGTCACCGGAGTGGCCCGAGGTGTCGATCACCAGGGAGTCGCCGGTACTGTGCGCGCGCTGCCGGATGTGTTCCAGCACGGATGCTGGGGGCGTAGGTGACCGGGTTGCGGATGCCCAGTGGTGTCCCCTGCAGCGGCACGGCGTGGAGCGGTACGCGATGGAGCGCGTCGTGCGGGACCAGGACGATTCGTTCGCCGGGGGGAATCCGGTCCACGAGCGGTTCCAGTGGCGGAGCCGTCAGCTGAAGCCATTCCTCACGCCGCTCTCCCCGAACGGTGCCGTCACGGGACCATTGCCGTGTGACGTCCCTGATCAGCGCGCGGTCGATGCTGACCGGAGCCGCGCTGGGTTCGGCATCATGCGCGGTGAGGACGAACACCACGGCGGTGTTCTCGGCGAGGTGGAACTCCACAAGGTGGCAGGGACGGCCCTCGCTGCCGTGGTGCTGCAGTAGGGCGGTCACCTGCTCGTACCACGCGCCTTCGTCCGCCGTGAAGAGGGCCAGTTCGGGGTCCGCCGCACGCAGTTGACCATCCGTGCCGTCGGTGGCTGCGGACCCGGCCAGGCGGCGGATCAGCTCCCTGCCCTTGGCGGCTTCGGCGCACATCAGGGCGCGGCGGGTGTCTCCCGCGTCGGCGGACCGCCGTACCAGCCTGTCCAGCACCTCGTCGCCGCGCGACTCGTCGAAATAGCTCAGCGCGTCCTGTTCACTCAGCATGGCGCGCAGTCCGGATTGGACCCGCTCCGCCTCCAGGTACTGTGCGAAGGCATCGGTCATCCGTCCGTCCACGAGATGACAGTCGCCCCACACGAACCGGACGTCGGCGACATCGCGTGGGTTGCCCACCTCCTCGGCGAGCCGCAGGGCCTCGCGCAGGTGGTCCTCGACCGGCTCGCCCGCCTGCCTGGCCACGATCGCCAGGTTCACGAGAGCGGTCACGGCGCCCCGCTTGTGCTCGGCCCCGGTGTACAGCTCCAGATCCCGTAGGTGCAGGGCGCGCGCATCGGCTGCCCGCCCGAGGGCCTGCAGCAGCGACGCCATCGCGGAGAGGTTCTCCGCGACGCCCACTCCGGAATCCAGTGCCGCGTCCATCTCCAGGGCCTTGCGGTAGCACCGCAGCGCGTCGGCGGGACGGTCCTGCTTGTCGTACAGGACACCGAGGTTGTGCCAGATGATCGACTCGTTGTCGGCGTCGGGGATGGACCGGTACGCGCGGCGGGCGGCGCGGTAGTGCCGCTCGGCTGCCTTGAGGTCGTTGAGCAGTACGGCGAGCAGTCCCAGACCTGTCCTGGCGTGCCCGGCCAGACCGGTCAGCCGGGCACGCTCCGCCAGTCGCAGGCCCTCCTCGAGGTCTCCACGAGCGTCGCTCAGCCGGCCAAGGTCCTTGTGCACGATGCCGCGCTCGACGTGGAGGGCGGCCAACACCTCGTCGTCCAGGGGATCGGGCGTGGCCAGAGCCCGCGAGAGCGTCCCCTGCGCTGCGGTGTTGTCGCCTCCCTCCCGCTGGAGCGAGGCGATGTCCACCAGTACGAGCGCCTCGGCCCGGGAGGCACCGGGATGGGACCGCAGCCTGCTCAGCGCGGCGTCGAGGGCCGCTCGGGCTTTCGGATGGTCGTCCTCGGTCTTGTGGAGCCGGGCCAGGCTCCGCCGGATGTCGATCTCCTGATCGACACCTGCGCTCTCGAGGTCGTCCTCCCGCAGGACGGCCTCGAAGCGGTCGATTGCGTCGTCGAGCTCGCCCTCCTCCAGTCGACGCTCGGCCTCCTGCACCCGACCGGCCCAGCCCATGGGTCCCCCTGTATCGATCCGATCAGGAGGAAGGCCTCCGGGCGGTGGCGCCGCGGCCTGCGCGGGACGGCGCCGGCCAGCGATCGCGTCCACCGGGCGGCGACAGGAATGCCTGGGCCAGCGGCTTCCACGACGCGTGTCGGCAGGCTCGGGCCGCGCGGGCTTATGTGCTCATCGAGGGCAGCCGAAAGGCCCTGCTCGAGGCCGCCGCGACCTCCTTTCCCCATGCACCGGGCTCTCCCCGGCTCGGAGTACTACGGCGGCTCCGCCCCGCTCGGCCGACGATGGACCCAGCGTTCCACCGTGCTGGACACACGGCAGCGGGCGGACCAGGGACGGTTCCCGTGTTCACTGTGATTCGCTCGTCGGAGGAGGAGCCGACTCTGCCTCAACGGCCTCGCTGCGAGTAGGCCGCAGACCTTTCCCGCAGTCTCCCGGTCGCCGGCCTCACGACCTCCGGGAGTTCCCCGTCCTCGACGAACGGGAACGCGCCGTTCCCGTCCCACGTCCACCAGGTTCGAGCCAGTACGAGTGTTGAGGGGCGTTATGGCATCGGTTCCTCTCGTACTCCTCTCCGACCCGCTCACCGGACCCACGACATCTGGCAGTTCTGCCGCACCCCGGCTTGGTCGGGACTGCTTCCACCCGACCCGGCGTCTCCTCGGACAGGCCGTCCTCAGCTCCTGCCGGAGCGCTGCGACCGCCCGGCGGTGGTGGTCTCTCACCCCCCACTCGAATCACAGCGCCTCACTGCGCACGAAGCAGTCGCCGAACGCGTTCGACGGGGGCTGTTGCTGCGCTGCACACGCTGGTGTCCGACGTCGTCGTCGGACTCGAGCAGGGAACGTTGGACGCCCTCGAACGCTCCTACGGCAGGGCCCCTGGAAGGACCTCGACCAGGCCGAACGCGCCATCATCCAGTGGATCACCTGGTACAACGAAAAAGAGCCCGGCCGGGTGCCACTATCGCAAAAGACAGGCAAAGTGCGGAGGTCAAGACCCTGGCCAGTCTCGCTGGGGGACGGTTTTCAGACTTTCCCGCCGTAACCCGCGGTACATGCCTTGGAGCGGCATCGGCAGCCATATGCTTCTACGAGTCTGTAGAGGGAGCGTGTTGCTGCCAGGGGTTGTTCCCCCGCGGCGCCCGCCTCTCACCTGCTCTCATGACGAAAGAGGACGCATGGCTTCGGTAGACCTGAACAAGGTGCTCGACAAGGCGTGGGCCGACAAGAGCCTGTCCGAGGTCCTGGCAGCACCAGTAGGCGCGCTGAAAGGGGTCTCCGACCGCGACGGAGAGCTGCTGCAGGAAGCGTTCGGGGTCAAGACCGTCGCGGACCTGGCCGAATTGAAGTACGTCCGCTGGGCACAGGCACTGGCAGCCCTCGCCGCTGCCAAGTAGCCCGCCGGTCGCATGTGCGTGGCGCCGTGACGCGTGCACGGGCGCACGGCACCGCTCTCACTAAGCACAAGTAGGATTGACGGAGCGGACGCCACGATGGCGTTCAAACGACTGCTCGGATCGCTCGGCGCGGGCGGCCCCACGGTCGACACGGTCCTCGCCCCCGGCACGACCGTTCCCGGGGGCGGCCTGTCCGATCAGATCCATCTCAAGGGCGGGGACAACGACTTCGACATCGAGCATGTCTCCCTGGAACTGGTGGCTCGGGTCGAGGCCGAGCACGAGGAGGGGGAAAGTGAAGGCGCCGTCGCCTTCGATCGGTTCACGGTGTGCGGCGGCTTCCGGTTGGCGGCAGGCGAGGTGCGGAGCGTCCCCTTCACCGTGACGCTTCCGTGGGAAACCCCGATCAGCGAGCTGTATGGGCAGAGCCTGGGAATCGTCCTCTCTGTGCGCACGGAGCTGGCGGTGGCCGGTGCGAAGGACAAGGGCGACCTCGACCAGGTGGCGGTGGGCCCGCTGCCGGTCCAGGAGGCGATCCTCGAAGCGCTCGGCCAGCTCGGCTTCGGCTTCAAGTCCGCCGATCTGGAGTACGGCCGTATCTCCGGCACCGGACAGCAGCTCCCCTTCTACCAGGAGATCGAGCTCGCCCCTGCGCCGCAGTATGCGCAGCAGGTCAACGAGATCGAGGTGACCTTCCTCGCAAGCCCCGGCGGCCTGGAAGTGGTGCTGGAGGCGGACAAGCGCAGCGGTTTCTTCTCCGAGGGCCACGACGCCATCACCCGGTTCACGGTCCCCCACGACGGGGTCGCGCACCAGAACTGGAACGCGATCGTCGACGGGCGGCGGGGGTGGTCGCCTTCTGCTGGTACGAGTACCGCAATCCGCATCCGATGATGGACGTCCGCCTCTTCGGCCACCGCGCCTACGCCGTGGGGATCACCACCTCTTCTCGGCGTTCTTCAGCGCGTACGGAATGCTGCTGGTCATCACGCAGTACTTCCAGAACGTCGAGGCCTACTCACCAGAGCTGGCCGGACTGCTGATCCTTCCGTTCGCCTTCAACATCATGCTGCTCTCGCCCATCGCGGGCCGACTGGTCAGACGGTTCGGGCCGCTGCCGATCGCCAGGATCGGCCAGCCCTTGCTGGTCGCGGCGCTGGTCATCATCGCCCTGGGGATGCCGGTGTCCGTCGGTGTGGTCGCGGTCACCTGATGGCGAAGGTCCTCGTCTTGGTCGAACAGGGACAGCTGGGTACCGGGGTGCGGTCGCTCGCGGCGCACGATGCTGCGGGTGCCGGCCGGATAGCCGTCCAGATCGACCATGCCTGTCAGCTCGGCGGCCTCAGCGCCGTCACGCAGTGTTCCGTCTTGGTCCAGGGCGGGATGCCAGAGGCTGTCCGGGCATGGCCCGGACAGCGCGGCGGGTCGGCTCGGTGATGGCGTACCCGACCGAGAAGAAGGCGCGGATTCCCCGTTTCCCCACGTCACGAACGACGTGGGCGAGGGGGGTATCGGGGGGCGGGCGCTGTCGGCGCGGATCAGGATGTCAGTGCCGTGTCGGTGGGCGTCGAAGCCTCTGGGGGAGACGGTTCTTCTTGGTCGAAAACCCATCTGCCAGGGGCTTCGCTGTGTTGTCACCCCAACTGATCTCCTGCGCAGGCAGGTTGGGGAAGCACCAGATACACCGATGGCCTGGCTCCGTCCGCCCCGGCCGCTGCGCGGAGGTCCGTGAGTACTTCCGGAGTGTCCCGCGGACGGTTGAAACGCAAAAAAGGCCGCTGCAGCTACCTTGCGGTAACTAGAGGGGACGTGTCACATTCTCCTGGCGTCCGGCCGGCGTTCATCTTCGTCAGTCCCGTGGCCGACTCTATGTCGGCGCGGCCAGGATGCAGGAGTTTCGTCGTGCCCGGTTTCCGTTTCAGATCCCGGCGGGTTCCCGCCGCAGTGGTCATGCCCACTCTTGTCCTCGGCTTGCTGGCCAGCGGTACCACCCCCGCGGAGGCGAGCCCATCGGGTGGTGAGCCCACTGCCGTGGTGTCGATGGGGGACAGCTATATCTCTGGAGAGGCCGGCCGATGGCTGGGCAACAGCAACACTCAGACAGGCAGCCGCAGCGGTACGGACCGCGCCTACACCGCCACCGGCTACGATCCGACTCTCGTCTACGGAAGCACATACGCCAGCGGGTGCGACCGCTCCGACTCCGCCGAGGTGCACAGCAGCACGGGGATCGGTGACGTGCAGATCAACCTGGCCTGCTCCGGTGCCACCACCGACAATATCTTCCGATCCACCAATGGCGGGCAGTCCATGAAGGGGGAAACGCCACAAGCCGACCAGCTGGCCAGGATCGCCTCCACCAACCGGGTCAAGCTGATCACTCTCTCAATCGGAGGCAACGACCTGGGCTTCGCAGACATCATCGCCATCTGTGCCGCGGACTACATGGTCTGGTACTCCTACTGCCATGACGACCAGCAGAAGGCGGTGGACAGTCGCATGGACGCCGCGATGGCCGGAGTCTCCAAATCCATCAAGGAAATCCGGGCGGTGATGTCGACCGCCGGTTACTCGGCCGAGGACTACCGCATCGTCTTGCAGTCGGCACCGTCGCCGATCCCGCGCAGTTCCGAGAACCGCTACCCGCAGAGCGGCTGGACCCGGGTGACCTACGGAGGCTGCCCGTTCTGGAACAAGGACGCCGACTGGGCACGTGACACGTTCACCCCACAGTTCTCCGCCCGTGTGAAAGCGGTTGCCAAGGCGGAACAGGTCCAATTCCTCGACCTGCAGGACATGCTCCAGGGTCGCGAGGTCTGCTCGAAGACGACCCGGCTGGCAACGTCCGGGCAGGGACCCTCGGCGGAAACCAGCGAGTGGGCGCGCTTCCTGGTCAGCGGCGTGATGCAAGGGACCCCCCAGGAGTCGTTCCACCCGAACTACTACGCGCAGCGAGCCCTGGGCCGCTGCCTCACCCTCATCTACGCGCACCCGACCGGGAACTACGCTTGCCGGAACACCCCTGGGCGCGACGCGTCCGGTATGTACCTGACCACCGTGTCCTGAGCCCGGATCCCACTGCCCTATGAGGTGAGCGGTCTCCGGCGTGTGGTACTTCGGGGACGATGGGGTAGATGGCGCAGCCGATGCGTGTGGCCGGGAGAGCGCAATTGCCAGGAGCAGGCGCTGGGCCAGCCGGTCGGCTGCGGCAGCGGTGCTCTGCGCGGGCGGCCCGGCAGTGATATCCCTACGCCCACGGCGCTCAGCGCGATGAGCGCCATGGTCACACTCCTGCCGTGGGGAACCAGCAGAACGATCAGGTGCCCCGAGCAGGGGACTCTGCGCGGAAGGCCCCGTGGGTGCAGGACGGCGTTCTGGCAGAACGCGCCAAACGCCACGGGGTCGGTGGTGAGTACGGCGAGTCCGGTGGCTGCTGCCGAGCACGCGAGGACGGCACGCTTTCCGCTGCGCACCGCGAGCAAGGCGACGATCACCGGAAAGGCCGGCCAGGCGGTCCACTTCAGGGCGGCGGCCGACCCCACCGCCAGGCCCGCTTGGCCGGTATGACCCCGCTGTGTGAAGGCCAGGGCCGGCAGAGCAGCCCGACGCTCCTCCTCCTGCTCGACGAACGACCCCGAACTCGTCGCCGTCGAGCCGGAAACGAACCGCATGTCGATGGACGCAGCCGACCTCAGTCGCCTTGCTGCAGGTACCGCATCAGCAGGTAGTTGTCGAACTGCTCAGGAGTGAGGGCGCTCTCGGCGGCCATCGCAAGCTCCATGTCGTCGACGTCGAGAAAGAGCAGTGACAGTGGGATTGCGGACGCTGTGGGATAGGGAACCGCCCTGCCGTCGGAGCCGGAGGTGAACGACCACGAACTCTGGGGGTAGGCCGCGGCGCGGCCGTCACTCCCGGTCCTCACGTACCAGCCGGTCTGCGGGTAGGCGACCGCTCGGCCGTCGCGGCCCTCGGAGTATGTCCATCCCGATGCCGGGTAGGCGACTGCGCGGCCGTCACTCCCGGTCCTCACGTACCAGCCGGTCTGCGGGTAGGCGACCGCTCGGCCGTCGCGGCCCTCGGAGTATGTCCATCCCGATGCCGGGTAGGCGACTGCGCGGCCGTCACTCCCGGTCCTCACGTACCAGCCGGTCTGCGGGTAGGCGACCGCTCGGCCGTCGCGGCCCTCGGAGTATGTCCATCCCGATGCCGGGTAGGCGACTGCGCGGCCGTCACTCCCGGCCTTCACCCGCCAGCCGGTCTGCGGGTAGGCGACCAACCTGCCGTCGGAGCCCGTAGAGTATGTCCATCCCGATGTGGGAAAGGCGACCGCGCGGCCGTCACTCCCGGCCTTCACCCGCCAGCCGGACTGCGGATAGACCGCGGCCCGGCCGTCGCTGCCGGTCTGGGAAGCGAACCTGGCATAGGTGCTGTCAAGGTCGGTCAGCAACCCCCCACTCTGCTGAGCATAAGCGGGAGGCGTAGGGAAGCCGAGGCCGAAGAGAGCAGCGATGAGCGCTACCCCGACCAGTCTGAGACGCCACGCGGTGCGGATCACTCCGCTTGCGTACACGATGTACTCCTTCCAGTACCCCGGATCCCAGCGGAACCCGGGTGTCGATGAACCGGGACTACCGTCCTGCCAGTTCTGCCTGTTGGTCCCGAATCGAGAGTCCACGAGCGGCATCACCGTTCGCCGCCTCGGCGAATGTGCTGCCGAACACAACAGTTTGACGTGGTTCCGACGGATGTTGATCATTGTCCTGACCAGCCCGGCATGCGCGACCGGCACGGGTCGTCGAGTGCAGCGAGCAGCGTTGTCAGGGCGTGGGATCTCACCGACGACGCGCCTTGCCGTGTTGGGTTGATGGGAGCGTAGGCACTCCCATCAACCCGGTTGAGCAGGAACCTCTTCGCGTTGCGGCGCTCACGCACCGACTGCTACGCGGTGGATCCGGGGTCAGAAGGCCCAGGGGTTGAAGGGGATTCCGCTGGGTTTGCCGCCGTTGAGAGTGTTCCGGAAGCGGTCGTCCTTGTCAGTGATCTTGATGCTCGCGGATCCGAAGTCCGAGTTCATGAGCATGTTGCGCAGCTCGTTGCTGTGCCAGCTGCCATAGCCGATGAGCGGGGGGTAGCGCCAGTTGTGGTAGTCGTTCTCCGGCGGCTCGTCATTGCTGTTGGCGAGCCGGAAGAAGTGGGTTCGTATGCCGTGCTTGTGGTAGACGACCTTGGGGTGCGACCCGTCGAAGCGCACCTGGGACCGCGGATAGGTCACAACCTCGCCGTGCTGGGTCGTCGATACGTACTCCACCTGGTTGGTCGACTGGTTGACCCAGGAGATGACGTCCTCCCAGTCGTGCCGGTGTCCTCCGAGGCCACTGCCCCACACGGCTTGGTCCTTCTCGAAGTAGCTGGAGTACATGATGGCGCACCACCCGTTGTTGCACTTCGCGCGGGAGTAGGTCTGGGCTCTGTCCAGATCGGACTTGTCGTGGCAGCCGCCGTTGACCTTACCCCCGGGCTTCAGGCCGGGATTGAGATAGCCATCCGGTGCGATAGCGGTAGCGGCATAGCAGCCGTCGCCGTCGTAGTCGTAGGCCGGAGAGAACCTCACCTCGAGCGCCGACGCGCTCTGGGGCAGGTTCTGCAGCTGATCGGCAGAGGCCGATGCCGTGGGAAGTGCCACGGCCACGGCCGTGGCACTGAGTATTACCGCCAAGCGAGAGCGTCTGCGCCTGGAGGGCTTGCTCGCCTCGGACTTTGCCACTCCGCATCCTCCTTGTCCTGAAACTTCTTCATATGTGAATCGGTCACCCTCTTCGCGTGAATCACTCATGGTCCGCGGAGTGCCGGCCATGCGTCAGAGCAGGTTGAACAGTTCGATGCTCACACTGGAAGGGTGAAGCCAACGGCATCGTAGTACTTCGCCGACTGCCGTGCTGCAACGATTGTTTGACTAAGCGTCACCCCACGCTCGAGGCCATGACGCTGTCATCGCACACCTGTGATCGCCATTGTCACCATCAGAGATGGCTGATTCTCGCGTCCCTCGGTCCGCATGCTCCGTCTCGCACCACGCCGTGGGCCGGACGCCTCCGCGGCCGGTGACGAAGTCCCTCCTGAATGCACGGCCGGAGCTCGACGGCCGAGGCGGGAGGGTGCCCGCACATCACCGTGATGGGAGAACCTGATGCGGTTGCGGACGCCCGCAAGCGCTTAGCATTCCTTGCCGGCGGAACGCTGAGCAACCGGGGTGAAATGTCTAACAGTTGTGCAGACCTACCCAAACAATGTGACCGTTACCTGATGGAGCATCCTCCGTTCGTACCCCTTGAACTGCCCTCGCGATGGGCACCGCTGACGCTGCGCGGGCGTACGGTTCGGTTGCGTGACCTCAGGTCACAGCCCTGCGGAGCGCCGCGTACTTGCCAACTGATGAACTCGGGTTCAGGGCGGCGGCCCTGCGCAGTCACCGCCTGCGGCGGGACCGCACCGCCACCCCCACCCACACGGCACGCTCGGCCCTGTTCAAACGAACGAGCGAAGCAGCTGATATTGGCGTGAACGATTTGCAAGCTCGGAACGGTCAGAGCCAGGTTCCGTCGTTCTCGCGGTCGGTCCGGAGCTGCCGGTACGGGCAGATCGAGCCGCCCCGGGGTGAAGGGGAGACTCAACGCCGTACAAGGGTCGGAGCCATGGCACGTTCCTCCATGCACCCGCCCGAGCTGCGCAAGCGCCCCGGTCGGCCGGGGCGCCCTCTCCATGTTCGTGCATGAGCGGGAACCGGTGCTCGCCGCGGCGCTTTCCGCGGTCCTTCGCGAGGACCCCTACGGCCCTCGCCGGCTCGCGGCCATCGCAGGAGGGGAGATGCGCATGGGTCAGCGCGCACTCATACGAAAGGCGCTCGAGAGGTACTGGCGGGCTTCGTCCACCGAGGCGTTGATGATGCCGGCCGCCTGGCGTGCCTCGTCGGGCTCGTGCGTGGCCTGCACCTGCAGGCGGAAACGGGCGGAGCCGGATGGGGTGACGGGGAACTCCACCATGAAGGCGAGCACCCCGCGGTCGAACAGGAACCGGTTCGCGGTACGGGCCAGCTTCTCGTTGCCGATCAGCAGCGGGACGATCGGCGAGGGAGAGCCCAGGCACTCCAGCCCGTGGTCGGTCAGGGCGCCGCGGAGCGCGTCGATCGCTTCGAACAGCCGGGCCCTGAGCCGATCGCCCTCCGCGCTGGCCACGATCCTCGCGGCCTCCAGGGCTACGGCGGTCTGGACGGGCGAGAGGGCGTTGGAGAAGAAGTGCGGTCCGCCGAACATCTTGACGTACTGTTTGACCGCTGGTGTCCGGGACGCGAGGAAGCCCCCGTTGGAGGCGAAGGTCTTGGAGAACGCCCCCATGACGAGGTCGATCTTTCCGGTCATCTGCTGCATGCCCAGGACTCCTGATCCGCCGGGCCCCATGGCACCGAGGTCGTGTGCGACGTCGACGAGCAGCGTCGCGTCGTGGGCGCGGCAGACCTCCTGCAGGGCGAGGAGGCCGGGCCAGTCGGCGTCGACGGAGAACAGGCCGTCGGTCACGACCAGGATGCCGTTGCGGGTGTCGCGGCGCCGGATCTCACTGAGGTGGCGGCCCACCTCCTCGACGTTCAGATGCTCGTAGCGGATGACGTTCTTGCTGGCGGCCCGCGCACCCTGCTGCAGGCACGAGTGCGCCAAGCGGTCGATGACGACCCAGTCCTCCGGGCGCACCAGCGCCGTGATCGAACCGAAGCCGGCGGACCAGCCGGTGGGGAAGAGCGTGACGTGCTCCAGGCCGACCAGCCGGCCCAGAGCCTCCTCGAGTTCGTTCGACAGCCGGGTGTTGCCCAGGACCATGGGGGAGCCCGCGCTGTGCGGCCCGAAGTCGTGCAGGGCGCGCCCGGCGGCCTCCCGGACAGCGGGATGCGCGTTGAGGGAGAGGTAGTCCTGGGAGTTGAAGTTGATGCCTCGGGCGCGGCGGCCGAGGTCGTTGCTGATCTCCGCGATGCTGCCGGGCGCGGCTTCCAGGAGCCTGGAGTACTGCCAGGTCTCGGTACGCCGTCGGGCTTCGACCCAGCCGTGGAACTCCTCGGTGCGCCGGAGTAGGTCGCGGCCGGCCGGCCGGTAGAAGTCGTACGCCTGCTTGTCGAGGGCGTACTCCTCATCGGGGTCCGTGGTGATGCGCAGGTAGGCCGGCTCCACCAGGTCCTCGAGCGCCACCCGCACCTCGGGATAGCGGTCGGCCAGGAAGCGGACGTAGGGGTCGGGGTCGGTAGGGTCGTCGGGGCCGAAGTCCGCCATCTCGTCCCAGGGGATGTGGGTGGCCCAGTTCTTCATCATCTCCGAGACCTCCCGCACCGCCTGGCCCGTCGCCCGAGCGGCCGCGGCCAGGTTCCGGCGTATCTCGGGGTCCGCCGGCGGTTCGGTGGGCTGCCGGCCGCCGACTTCCTTGATGGCGCGGTCGGCGGCTTCCAGGACGATGCAGAGGAGTTCCTCGTCGGAGCGGGGGACCGGAGTGCTGTGCATGGCGGGACACCTTCGGAGTCGGGAGCGGGGCTCAGGAGAACGGGTTGCGGAGGTAGCTTCGGGATGTCTCGGCGAAGCCATCGAAGATCGCGTGCTGGTCGGACGTCTCGCGGGCGGCGTCATTGATCAGAAAGAGGTTGGACGCTTGGAAGAACTCGGAGACGGGGGCGATGTCCGCGTGGGTGGCGATGTAGCGGTCGGTCTCCTCCTGGTTTCCGCGCAGTGCGGAGAGGAGTTGCAGTTCGTCGTGGCGCAGCGGGCGCATCTCGGCCAGTGTGCAGACGTAGTCGTAGTAGGCGGCGGCGTTCTGGCTGCGGCGGCGTTCCTCGTAGGACCGTAGCGCGCTGTCGAGGGGTTCATGACCGCCGAGCCAGGAGCCGATGGCGGTGGCGGCGAGTTCGGCGTCGCGGAAGGCGTGGGTCATGCCGGTGGCGGTGCACTGGTCCTTGAAGCTCTCCGCGTCCCCCACCAGTACCCAGCCGGGTCCGTACAGGGGGCGTAGGTAGGCGGTCTGGTCCAGAGTTCCGTAGAAGCGTTCCTCCTGCCGTCCCTCGGAGCGGACCCGCTCGGCCAGGTCGGGGCTGACGAAGGACAGGGCTTGCTGGAAGTGACCCGCGACATCGGTGCGAAAGGCGGCCCCCCACTCGCTCGGGCCCCACACCAGCGTCATGCTCTGGTCGAAGTTGGTCGGGACCACGGCGGCGGCGAGGCGGCCGCGGCGGTGCAGTTGCAGACCCCTCGGTGCGAACCCCGAGTAGTACGTCCAGTAGGCGAACGTGCACCGGGGCCGCTCGTCGTACTTGGTGAGCCCGAGGGCCCGTGCCACGAAGGAGTTCCGTCCGTCGGCACCGACGACGATCCGGGCGCGCTCCTCGAACCGGGTGCCCGCCCGGGTGCGGCCCCGGACACCAACCACCCGACCATCCTCGACGATCAGTTCGTCGACGGCGCAGCCCTCGCGTACGTCCGCCCCCGCTGACGCTGCGGCGTCTATCAGGAGCTTGTCCAGTACCCGCCTGCGTACCGAGGCGTAGGTGGTCACGACGCCGGACCCGTCACCGTGTAGCTCCTCGAAGTGCGCACGCAAGAGCTTCTCCGGCACTTCCCCGGTCAGCGAGATGCCCTCGTTGACGATGCGGACGGCAGCGTACGAGGGAGTGGTCCGGACCACACTCTCCAGCAGACCCCACCGATTGAGGTAGGACATGCCGTGGGGCCAGAGGAAGTGCGTGGACAGTACGTCGCTGGGCAGTTGGGCCCGCTCGAGCAGCAGCACTCGGTGCCCCCCACGAGCCAGCAGCATGGCCGTCGGCGAGCCCGCGCAGCGGGCACCCACAACGATAGCGTCGAACACGGATCCTCACTTGTATCTGCTTGTTGTTTTCGGGATGAGGGAACGGCAGTCATGAACCGGTGTCAGCGAACGGCGCGTAGACCAACCGGACTTGGGCGTGCCCAGAATCTAGCGCCTGGGTGACTCATAGTCGCTCTTCAGTTTCATGGAGGGGCGTGAACGTTTCCTTCTTCCCGACGGCAGCGTCGTCTGGAATGGGGATTCGCTCTAGCGGCAGATCGATGTGTCGGTGGCGCGGGTTCCACAGTGTTGGCCGCCGAGCTGTCGGAGCTCGGTGGGCATACATGACCCTTCGCGGGATGCCGTCGACATTGCGAGGGAGCGGCTCACCATGCTTCAGCGCCACGTCTCGCCCTGACGGGGCGCTTGGCTTCGACAGGCCCCCCCTGAGGTGGAGCAGGTGGGTCGCTTGTCGCAGGCATGGTCCTGGGCGGGACCGTGGGGCAGACCCGTTCGCACGGGTGCCGGCGGAGCCGGGTGGGCCCGGGCGGTGGGTGCGGTGCCGCGGATCGGCTGCAGATCGGTCGCCGGAGGTGCTGATCCGTGTCCGCCCTGAGACGAGATCTCCGTCATGAACCTCCGTGGGCAGAACATCCATCCCGCGGTCCGGCTGTTCTTTCCGCGACCTCGTGCCGTGATGGCCGCGAAGGTTCAAATATGAATGCTGATGCTGTATTCGACGTAGGATTCGATATGTGATACTAAGTCTCATAGAGTCGATGTCGAGTGGGAGGTGGGGAGGCCCGGTGAGTGGAGCGCCGCGTACGAACACGAGGGACATCGCCCGGGCGGCCGTTCGTGCCGAGTTGGCCGAGGTGGCCTTCGGCCTGTTCCGGCGGAAGGGCTTCGACAACGTCACGGTGAACGACCTGGCCGCTGCCGCGGGCGTGTCCCGCAGTACGTTCCTGCGCTACTTCGGCACCAAGGAGGACGCGGTCCTCAGCGCTTTCGACACGCATGGCGAGCGGATCGCGGAGGCCCTGCGGGTCCGCCCGGCAGCCGAGGGCGACTGGAGGGCGCTGCGGGCCGCGATGGATGTGGTCGTCGGGCCCTACCGGCAGGATCCGGAGGGAGCGCTGGCGCTGGCCCGCCTCGTACGGGAGACTCCCGCCCTGTGCGCACGCCAGCTGGAGAGGCAGCGCACCTGGCACCCGCTGCTGGAGCAGGCCCTCGCCGAGCGGGCGGGCCCCTCCGGGGCCTCGGCCCTCGCGCGGTCGGTGAAAGCCGCCGCGGCGCTGGACTGCCTGAACATCGCTGTCGACCACTGGACCGCCTCGGACGGCGTTCTCGACCTCATCGCACTGCTGGACGGAGCCTTCGCGGCCCTCTCGGCGTGACCGGCGGTTGCTCCGCCCGGAGACTTGCGGAGCAATGGCAGGTCGTTGCGCATGCCGCATGCCGAGGTCCCGGTCCGGCGCGTCCCTCAGCCGAGGTGCGCACGGGCATCCCGCCGCGCGGGCCGCGTAGTCGCCCTCGGCGCCGGGAGTCCGGAAGGCCGCGCCCACGGGTGGCGGCCGGGCCTCGGGCCGTGTCTCGTCACCCGGGAGTGGTGGCCGGGAGGCCGGTCAGTTCCGCCGAGCGTTCCCACAGGTGCCGGGCGAGTTCGGTGTCGACGGCCTGTGCGTTGCGGGGCTCCTCGCGTTCGAGGCGGTCGAAGTAGGCGCCGTTGACGGCGGTGGCGTTCGGTGTGCCGGCCAGGTGGAGCAGCGGCTCGGCGCCCTGTTCGGGTGTGGCCATCATGGCTTTGACCAGGCGCGTCCCCATGATCGCGCGCATCATGGCGCTGTCCCGGGCGACGTCGCTGGCGATGGAGCCGGGGTGGAAGGACGAGGCGGTCACACCCGTGCCCTGGGATCGGCGGGCGAGTTCCCGGGTGAAGACGACGGTGGCGAGCTTGGCGGCCGCGTACGCCTCCCGCCAGCGGTAGCGGCTGCGCGTGCGGTCCAGGTCGTCCAGCTCCAGGTGCCCCTTGCGGTACTCGACGCTGGCGGTGTTCACCACTCGGGAGCCGTTCGGTGCCTCCGTGAGGCGGTCCAGCAGCAGGTTCGTCAGCAGGAACGGCGCCAGGTGGTTGACCTGGAACGTCAGCTCGTGGCCGTCGGAGCTCTCCTGGCGGCTCGTGAAGAATCCCCCCGCGTTGTTGGCCAGGACGTCGATCCGGGGGTAGCGGGCCAGGAGTTCCCCGGCCAGGCGGCGCACGTCGTCCAGCCGTCCGTAGTCCACCAGGTGGGCCTCGGCGCCGATCTCCGCCGCGACGGCGCTGGTCTTCTGGTGCGATCGACCGACGACGGCGACCGTCGCCCCGAGTGCGGCGAAGCGCCGTGCCGCCGCGGCGCCGATCCCCGAACTCGCGCCGGTGACCACCACCGTGCGGCCGGTGAAGTCGGTCGTCCTGCTGTCGCTCATCGCGCACTCCTCTGGATCTTCTCCGTGTACTGCACCTCAAGCAGGTGCAACCACGACTTGATATTGAATTCACATCTCATTGGTGAAACTCAGTGTCACTCTAGATATGATGACTCATGGATGCAAGCGACGGTCGGCCGTGAGCCCGCGCGGACTCCCGGACCGGCCGTGTGCCGGACCGGCCCGTGCACACCCCGCATCCGACGACGTATACGCACCATCGACGAAAGGGACGACGGCATGGCGACTCTGGGAACGCTTCTGAAGAACAAGCGCGCAGGTGAAACGCATCTGGCCTGGCACCACCCCAACCTGTCCGGCCCGGACGCACTCGACCTGCGAAGTGCCGACTTCCGGCACGGCGAGCCGATGCCCGCGGTCCACGCCGGCCGGCGCGGGGGAGGGCGGAACCTCTCCCCGGCCCTCACCTGGACCGGCACCCCCCAGGAGTCCGCACAACTGCTCCTGGTCGTCGAGGACGCCGACGCCCCCACCAGCAGGCCGTTCGTCCACTGCCTGGCCCTGATCTCCCCCGAACGGCAGGAACTGCTTCCAGGGGCCCTGGGGGCGGACACCTCAGCCGAGGGCGTCCACGTGCTGCGCTCCGGCATGGGCCGGGGCTACCTGGGGCCGCAGCCACTCAAGGGACACGGCGAACACCGGTACGCCTTCCAGCTCTTCGCACTGCGTCCCGCCATCACCTCGGTTCCGCGCCGGCCGAACCTGGAAGCCGCCCGGCTCCGGGACGTACTCGACGCGGTGGGCGGCCCCGCTCTCGCACGCGGCCGCCTCGACGGCATCTACGCCCGCTGACCCCTCCGGAGCGCCACCCGAGACGCGTCGCCAATGTGTCGCAGGCGCCCCGGGGCGGCCCATCTGGCCGTGCAGGCAGTGGCAGTGCCTGTTGCCCCGCTCGGCAGCGGCCGGTTCGACAGCGCGGCGGTGCGTTCCCGTAACGGGGACCCATGAGATGGGGAGCGGGGAGGCCATTGCGTGCGGGATCATGCCTCGGGCGAGATCTCCCTCGGTGCCGCACGCACGCTCGTCGGGGATGCGGGCCGCTCGGCAGTGTTGCCGGTCGTCTGAATAAGGGGTCCTTGCAGAATGATCTTCTTGTGGCACGGTGGAGGTGGGAGCGATTCCGTCTTGTGGGGGTGACGCGTGGCGCGGCGGAAGCCGTGGGAGGTCAGTGACGAGTGGTGGGCGGTGATCGAGCCGCTGCTGCCGAAGCATGAGCGGCGGTTCCGGTATCCGGGACGCAAGCGGATCGATGACCGCAAGACGTGCAGGGTGTGCTGTTCGTCCTCTGCACCGGTGTTCAGCAGGAGTCCTGCCGCAGGAGTTGGGGTTCGGTTCCGGTCCTACCTGCTGGCGGCGGCTGGCCGAGTGGCGGGAGGCCGGGGTGTGGGAGGAACTCCAGCGAGTGCTGCTGGACCGCTTGCGGGCGGCGGTCCGCCTGGACTTCTCCCGCGTCATCGCGGACGCCTCGCACGTGCAGGCCAAGCGGGGGCGAAGCAGCCCAAAAGTCGGTCCGAGCCCGGTTGACCGTGCCCGGCCGGGCTCGAAGCACCACCCGCGACTGGCTTTTTCCACGAGGACGGGTTCTGGCTCACTTTCCGTGGAGGACTGACCGACCGTAATGTCATGTGCTCGCGACGCTGGCCGGTATGACCGGCAGGGAGGGGCTGCATTGAGCCAGTACTACGACATGGGTGACCAGACGCTGTGGAACCCGTCCAACGGGGCCTCCCGGCTGTTCATGAGCCAGGTGAGCGTCTACCAAGCCGAACTGGGTCTGCCGTCCGGCATCGGACCCGTGCAGGGTGACGAGTGCCAGATCGACCCACTCGTGTTCAAAGCGTTCGTCGATGCCCTGCTCGCGTGGCACCGGAGAACGAGTCACGCCGTCACGGCTGCCCTGTCCGAGGGGTTCGTTGCCACGGTGCTTGTTCTGGCGGAGCGAGCAGGCATCGAGGTGAAATGGCAGCCAGCGGGCGTCGCCGAGGTCGGCGACCTCAAAGATGTTCAGGTCCCGACGGCCCCGGATTCCTTTGACGGGGCTTGGGCAGCCACCCTTCAGCAGAAGTCGCGCGAGCTGGGCCGCTTCATGGCGGCGTAAGCCTGGTCTGCCGACACCCGCGAAGGGCTCGGAAGCCATCAGAAAGGCGATGTCCTATGAGAGCAGGACACGCTTGCGGAGGAGATCGAAGCCGGCTCGGCCGAACATCTGGCGCTTGAGCATCTTGATCCGGTTGACGTGTCCTTCGACCACTCCGGAGCTCCAGGGCAAGGTGAGGCCAGCGATGACTGCATCGCGGTCGCGGTCGATGCCTGCGGCGAGGGTATGGAGGCCGGGGAGGTTGTCTTGCCGGACGGCATCGAGCCACTGCGGCAGCCGTTCGCCCTGGCGCTCGGTGAGCATCTGGCCGAAGGAGCGGACGTGGCCGGTGGGGGCGTCCAGTTCAGGGCAGTGGACCAGAACGGCCTTGAGTCGAAGGTGCTCCGTCTCGGTGAGGGTCTCCGGCCGGCGGAGGATCCATCCGGCGACGACCCGTGGTGACGGTGGCCGAGCCGTGACGGGGACCGGCGAGAACCGCTTCTCCCGGAAATAGGCGCGGACCCGCTGGTAGCTGCCCTGATAGCCGAGCGGCACGATCTCCTCCCACACCCTCCAGGCGTTCGTGCAGCCTTGGTTCCAACGGTCATCCAGGTAGGGCTTGAAAGCGTCGAGTTTGGATGGTCGGCCCTGCCACTGCCCCTGGAACAGTTCCTCCGGGGTAGCTGCGTCGGCGAGGAGCTTGACGGTGCGGGAGGTCATCCGGAGTTGGCGGCCGATCGCCCTCCGGCTGAGCCCGGCGGCCAGCAGTTCGTGAACGGTCGCGTGGTTGGCACGGGTGCGGTCGGCGAAGCGGTGTCCCCTCGGCCAGGGCGAGCCGGAGGGGTCTTCGAATTTCTCCAGATCGGGGGCAGGGTGGGCTGGATCTGGCGCCAGGACCTGCAGGCATCCGCGGTGGTCTGCGACGCACCGTTCTGCAGCCTCGCTCAGGTTGTGCCAAAGGTGCCACCGGTCCGCGACCTGCACCGCCTGCGGTGCTCCGGCCGTGGCACCTTCGGCGAAGAATGGTGCCCGATCGCGGCAGACCACCTCCACCCCGGGCCGTTTCGCGAGCCAAGCTGCGAGGCTGGACGCCTCCCGGTCGGGCAGCAGGTCCACTGGACGCCGGCTTTCGACGTCGACCAGGACAGTCCCGTAGTGACGCCCTTTGCGGGTCGCGTACTCATCGACGCCGACCACCCGTGGGGCTGGAACTTCGGGGTCGGGCAACGCTTCGACCAGCCTGAGCACCGTGCTGCGGCTCAGGGACACGCCGAATACGCGCGCCAGGCGGGCACCGGCCCGACCGGCGAGCGCGAGGCCGACCGCGGCCAGTGTCGACCGCAGGCGCTCGGTCCGCCGGCCGTACCGACGGGTCAATCCCGGCAGCTGTTCGGCGAAGGTCCGCCGCCCGCACGAGATGACCGGGCAGAGGAACCTGCGGACGCGCAAACAGAGAGCGACCCGTCTGCCTCCGCTGGGCACATCAGCGGGAAACCGCAGGTAGGAGCTGTGAATCCGCCGTGACCAGATCCCGCATCCGGGACAGACGGCCCCGGGCACCGTGCTTCGGGCCTCTATACGTACCGCCTCGTCGTTCACGGCGACGGACAGCACCGTCACGTCGGCGATCGACGGGAACAGCAACCCCTCCAGCCGGAGCACCGTTTCTTCCACGGGCCGAACTGTCAGCTACACCGCACCCGGTACGGGCCAGTTCCGGGCAACTTCCCCAGGGCCCCTCGCCCCACAATCGTCACGCAGCGTGCACGCTCCACGGAAAGTGAGCCAGAACCCGAGTTCGGGAGGCACCCGACGCTGACCTGATGGGTGCATATACCCCGGGTTCAGGCATCGAGCGTTGTGAACCGTGCTGCCGAGATCGTCACCAGCTGCAACCAGGCTGGCGACTGCGCCCGTAGGCAGGACCCTGCCTACACAGCCGCATCGGTGGGGGTTCCGTCCCGCTCCGGGAGCAGCTCGGGCATCCCCTCCACCAGCACCACGACGCCGACCACCCCGCCGGCCTCGCAACGGCCGACCCACACCGGGTAGGTACCGTCCCCGGTCGTCGCGAAGGCCATGAGCTCGCCGCCGGAAGCCTCGTCCCAGGTGCGCTGCATGAACATGGAACCGTCGTCGATGTCCTCGTACCCATCCAGGTCCGGCTCTCCCTGGATCAGCCTCCGCTCGAAGAGCGCGATGAGCGGCCCCCAGGCCCCGGCGTCGGCAAAGCAGCCGGTGGCGCCGTCGGTGTCGAAGCCGACTATCTGCTTTTCGATGAACAGCCGGGGATCGTCGTCCCGACCGAAGGCCATCTCCCAGGTCGCGGCGGGGGTCTCGCTGACGAGCAGGCGGACGGCCGTGGCTTCCGTGGCCGTGACCTCGGCGTCCCGCCACTCGCAGTGGTAGCGGAAACGGACCCGCGCCTCGTCCAGTACGTACTCCCCGGGCCGGACAGGGACCGTGATGCGCGGCCCGTCGCCGTGGTCGATGTCCGGGCCCGAGACGGCCAGCAGCCCGCTGGGTACGCGCAGGGTGCCGACCCGGCGCGGCTCCACGACGGTCATTTCGGGGTGGTACCCGTCGGTCACACGCGCCCCCGGCCGGAACAACTCGTTGATCGGCCCGGGCTGCGCGGGGCGCGGCGGACGCCAGCAGGTAGCGGGGGCGTCTCCGTCACCTGGCTCTGCTGCCTCGGCCACCTCAGCCGCCTCGAAGGCCGGCGGCTCAATGGGCCCGTGTACGTGGGCCGAGAGCAGTGGCCACTCCCCGAAGGCGGGGCGGTCCATCCAGCGCTCCTCGTCCCGGAGTCCGGGCGAGGTGACGTAGGAGCCCCCGCCCTGCCCCCGTCGCTCCTCCGTCCGTCGGCCCCTCCCGTCGGGGAAGAGGTCCACGGTGATGCGTGGGCACGCCTTGTCGAACTCCGCCATCTCCGGGCCTGTGTAGCACCAGCCGACGGAGTACCGGCGCAGCAGCCGCGACGGGTCGTCCAGCAGCCGCATGTCCAGGTCGTAGGTGCGGCGGCCGTGGGCGTCGTAGACCCACAGCCCGACGTAGTGGTCCCGCCAGGAGACGAGCCGCACTTCCAAAGGAGCCTCCCGGCCCGGCGCCCGGTACACCACCACGTACGGGAGCCCGGCGGCATCCCGCTCCCGGGCCTCCTCGGCGGATATAGGCCGCCAGGGCGCACAAGCCTCCATGTCCCACGCCTGCGCGTACCCCACCTCGACGACCATTACCACTCCTCTTCCTGCAACCTGCCTTGGTTCTGTGCTGAGCTGCAAGGTAGCCGCTGCCCGTGACAACGGCCCTACTGGGCGGGCGGCGGGCCAGCTCCGGCGCCGAGACGGTCATGCCAGTGATCCGGTCCATGACCCGCTCAGCGAGTGGCTTGCCAGCGTGATCCGTTGAGCCGCCGACACCGCTCTGTCATGGACCGCTCAGACGCAGGCACTCAGTGACTCCCGCTCATCGACATTGATCAAGCGACAGGGTGACGCGGTGGCTCCCGAAGCCGTCGACAAACGACTCCCGTTCTCGTGTACAGAGCCACACGTGCTGACTGACGCGCACGGCATCCCGCTTCGGGTGTCGTTGAGTGCGTTCGCGATCCTCGCCCGTCTGGCGGGCGAGGTGCGCCGCGACCGGCAGCCCCGCGTTGGGCAGCGCGCCCGCCGCCGGGCCGCGACCACGACCGGCATCGTCATCGGACTCGACCGAGATCGTGGCATCCAGCTCGTGACGCGGGCCCTGCCGGGAGCCGCTGCTCTCGACTGCCAGGATCAGCGGATTCGGCCGAGGTGGATGACGCTGACGCGGATCTGCTGGTCGTTGATCTCGTACAGCACCCGGTAGGAGCCGATGTGGATGCGCAAGAGGTCGGCGCTGCCGAACGCGCCGTCGGGCCGGGGGTTGTCGGCGAGGCGGTCGACTCGCTGCACACCGACATCGACAACTGGCCGGCGTGGAACCCCGGCATCGAACAGGCCCGGCTCAGTGGGCCGGCGGCGGTCGGCGCCGACTTCTCCTGGCGCACCCACGGGATGAACATCATCTCCACCATCCACGAAATCGTCCCCGAACAGCGGATCGTCTGGGGCGGGACCGTCGGGGGCATCGTCGGTATCCACGCATGGACCTTCGAGCGGAACGGCGACCACGTCGTCGTCCACACCGAGGAGTCCTGGAGCGGAGATGCCGTCGACGCCGCGGTCGACGAACTCGCCGCGGCCCTGAAGGCCTCCCTGGAGAGCTGGCTCGACTGCCTGAAGTCCCGTGCCGAGCAGACGGCCTGAGGCCGGGAACCACCACGCACCACATACCACGCACAACGACGAAATCCGAGGACCGAGCATGACGAGCAAGCCCTATCTGACCGGTCACTACACACCTCTCGCCGACGAGATCACGGCCACCGGTCTCACCGTCGAGGGCTCCCTGCCCCCCGAACTGACCGGCCGCCTGATCCGCAACAGCCACAACCCCAAGCCGGGCGTCACCCCCACCCACTGGTTCAAGGGCAGTGGCATGGTCCACGGCATCCGGCTCCGCGAGGGTCGCGCCGAGTGGTACCGCAACCGCTGGGTGCACACTCCCGCCCTCGACGGTGCCCCCTATATGACCGAGCACGGTCCGGACCTGACCGTGAGTACGGCGGGAACCCATGTCGTCGAGCATGCCGGACGACTGCTCGCACTGTGCGAGGCGAACTTCCCCTTGGAACTCACCCCGGACCTGGACACGGTCGGTGCCCATGACTTCAACGGTCGGCTGCGTACGGCCATGACGGCACATCCCAAGAAAGACCCGGTCACGGGGGAGCTCCACTTCTTCGGTTCCTCGCCGTTCCCGCCCCACCTCGTGTACCACGTCTGCGACGCCAAGGGGGAGATCGTCCACAGCGCCGAGATCCCGGGCGCGACCGCCTCGCTCAAGCACGACTTCGCCATCACCCGCCGCCACGTCGTGTTCATCGAAGGCAACGTGCTTCGACCCCGCCGAGCACTCCGGCATCCCCTACGGCTGGAGCGACCAGCAGCCCTCCCGGATCGGGGTCATGCCCCGTACGGGCGATGGTGCCCGGCGGATCCGCTGGTTCTCCATTGAACCCGGCAACATGCTGCACGTTGCCAACGCCTACGAGGACGGGCAGGGCCGCATCGTCCTGGAAGGCCCCACTATGGACCGAGAAGGGTTCCAGCTCTCCTGGAACTGGTGGGTCGGAGCGCCTGGGCGGGGTGCCGAACCCAACGCCCGCTCCTATACTCGCCGATGGGTGATCGACACCGGGGCCGGCACCGTCGACGAGCGGATCATCGATGACCTCGCAGTGGAGTTCCCGACCCTCAACGAGGACTATCTCGGGGCCGAGTACCGCTACCAGTACGCGGTGTCCTTCCCCGACCAGGAGGGTTTGGGGGGCTACGGCGTCGTCAAGTACGACCGCACCACCGGCGCTCGCCGCATCCACCAGGTCGGCGACGCCAGGCTGCCCAGCGAAGCGGTCTTCGTCCCTGCAGCCGGAGCCACCAGCGAGGACGACGGTTACCTGCTCACCGTCATCTCAGACCTCAAGCAGGACGCCTCACAACTGCTGGTCCTGGACGCCGCATGGCTGGACCGGGTCGCCACCGTCCACCTTCCGCGCCGCGTGACTGCCGGAATCCACGGCTCCTGGATTCCCGACAGCGCCCTGGACAACGGCGAGGACTGACCCACACGGCTTCGGAGCGCGAGGGCCTCCGGTGGGCGGCTCCGGGCTGACGCTCCCGGAGCCGCCACCACCCCTTCGGGGCGGGACTGTCGGGTCAGGTCATCGCCCCGCGCGGTCCGGCCGCGCACACCGGCACGGGTCGCCCGTGCCGTTCCCGAACCCCTCACACAACCGCAACCCACTCTGGAAGGCTCCCCATGGCCATCGCAACTCCCGAAGCCCCGGTTGACCCGGGCGCCAGTGACACCCCGAGTCGTCTCGTGAACGAGGTCGACAACCGCGCGGTCTATGTCAGCTTCGGACTCGCCTACCTGCTCGGACACGGCGCCGCCGCAGTCTCCCAGGGAGACAGCCCTTTGCTCGGCCTGCCGGGCTGGTTGCCCACCGCACTCCTCGGCATCGGGCTGGTAGCCGGCATCACCCAGGCCACCGTCGCCGCCCTGCGAGCCCAGCGCGGAGCCACCGGGCCGGACGTCCTTTCATACAAGCTGCTCGGCGCCTCCTGGATCGCCGCCTTCGCCGCCCTCTTCCTCGCCATCACCGGCCTGACGTCCGCCCTCGACATGCCGGAACTGCAGTCCGTCCTCTGGCCCGCCGGTTCTGGCCTGATCGTCGGCATGCTCTACCTCGCCGAAGGTGCCGCACGTCGCAACCTGCTGTACTACGGCCTCGGCGTCTGGCTGGTTCTGACCTCCTGCACCGCGCTCTTCCTCGGCGCCCCTGGCTTCTACTGGGTTCTTGCGGTCGCAGGCGGCGGCGCCTACACCCTCGCCGCGGCCCTCGAACGCCGCCGTCTCGCACAGCATGCAGGGCGTTCCCAGCACTGACAGCCCCACTCGCCTAGAGTGCCGGGGTCTCTGCGCATCCGAGTGCAGAACCAGCCGGGCACGGGGCCGCCTGCGGGCAACGGGTCAGGCGCGGGACGGGAGGAGAAGCGGGACAGGAGTGCTGCCCGCTGTCTGGCGCCGAGGGCCTGGACGCGCCGGCTGGGGGAGATGCCGAGCTCGCCCAGGTGCTGCTCACTGCAGACGGGGCCGATGCCCGGGACGTCTCCCCGTGCGAGCGTGCCGTTCTTCAACGCCGTACGCAGCGCTCCACGCAGCAGCGGCTCCCGAGATGCCGCGAAGCCCACCCCGGATGGCCGGAGGAGACCGAGCATGGCCGGGGAGACCGACGGGTGACGCGCAGTCCGCGGCGGAGTACGGCCGGGTGGTGGTGGGAGGCCCAGATGCGGCTGCCGGAGAACGTGCTCGGCATCGCGGGCGAGGTCAGCCACGCGCTCAGAGCGGTGTACGGCAGTCTCAGGCGCCTGGACGACTGTGTCCCGCGACCTGGCGACTCGCCCGCCGCCGTGCGGGAGGACATCGACGCGTTGTGGGGCCGGCTGCGGGAGATGCGGCGCGCGATGCGGGCCGATCTGGGCGCGGACGGGCGTGATCGGCGTGCGGCATGACCGGGACCTCAGGGAGCGGCGGTACGGAAGCCCTCGACCGGGCGTTCGGGAGCTCGCGAAGGCGTACCGAGCCCGCCGACGCCACAGCCATGACGCGGCCCATGTGACACCCGCGGTTCGGGCGCGTTGGCCTCGGATCCGGGTCCCGCAAGGACGGCTGGACCGGTCGGTTGCCGGGCGCCTCCGGGGCGCCTTCCGTCCACTCCCTGTTGTCCGGCCTCCCGGAGCCCGGAGATCGGGCATCCTGATGTGAGCACCGGGACGAGCGGAGCGGGGGCGCGATGGACCACGGCAGCGGCGGGACACGGGGCTATGGGCCTGGGCGCGGGATGCGGCCGGGCGGCCCGATCTGCTGATCCCCTTCCACCGGGCGCCGCCGAGGGTCCCGCGGGGGACTACCGTCGACCAGGCCTTCCTCGACCGGATCCTGGACGAACTGACGGAACTGGAACGGCTGCTGGGCTCCGACGGGTAACGGCGCAACGCCGTGGTGGCCCGGCTGGGGGTCTTGCTCGCCCTGCGGCACATGAATGACGGGCGGGCCGAGAATCGGGCCCGGGCGCTCGTGCACCTGCGCTGCGTCCGCGAGGCGGAGCCGCGGGCCCCCGAGTGGGCGCGGCAGTGCGCGGCGTCAAGCCCGGCGTTGTCGGCGTCTCCCTGTCTGTCGGGACGGCGGCGGCTCGCCCACCGACATCGAGTTTTGGCTCGAAGGAGCGGCCACACATGTCAAGAACGCGATGGACGTCCTCGGTATGTCGTGCCACTACGTCAACTACGGCGACGGCTCCGGCTGGGGCACGCTGTGCAACGGCAGTCACAACGGCGGCTGTTGGGAAGAGACTCTCCGGGACCTGATCCCCCGGCTGGAGAGGGGGTCTTCGCCTCCTGAAGCGGATCCGGCCCGTACGGGACGACGGCCTGCGCCGGTCGTCACGTACGGGCCGGGCGGGAGCCAACACTGAACCGGTCAAGGGCCCGAGCAATTACCTGTCGCTGCTCGTGAACCGCGCGATCATGACCGGCATGGTCGTCTTCGACTACGCCGACCGCTACGCCGAGGTCGTCGCTCAGCTGGCCGAGTGGCGCGCCGAGGGCAGGCTCATCTCCGTGGAGGACGTGGTGGACGGCGGCCAGCGCCTTCCCGGACACGCTGCTCAGGCTCTTCCGCGGCGAGAACCACGGCAAGCTCGTGCCCGCCGTCGCAGGCCAGTGAGCCCGATGGCGGCCATGGACCTCGAGGACGCCGGTGTCGTGGTCACCGGGGCGGGGTTGGGTATCGGGGCGGCGCCCGCCCGCCGCTTCGCTGCCGAGGGCGCCGGCTCGTGATCAACGACCTGGACGCCGGTGCGGCGGCCCGGGTCGCCGACGAGATCGGCGGGCTCGCCGTACCGGCGACGCGGGGGCCGAGGAGGGCGTGGCCGCGCTCATCGCCGCGGCGCGCGAATACCTCGGCGAGATCGACCTGTACTACGCGAACGCCGGGATCGAACCCGGTGGCTCGGAGCACGCACCGGAGGAGGTGTGGGACAGCGTCTGGCAGGTCAATGTCATGGGCCACGTCCGTGCCTCCCGCCATCTGATCGGACCTCGGATGGAACGCGGCCGGCTGGTCGCCACCGTCTCCGCGGCCGGCCTGCTCACCGACCTCGAGTCGGCGCCCTGCTCCGTGTCCAAGCACGGCGCGCTGGCATTCGCTGAGCTTGGCGTTTAACCCCGTTGTGTTTGGTGTTCCTTGATCGATTCGGCGCGTTTGATGGTTTTGCCGACGTCGTGGCGCTTGGCACGTTGCTTGTTCTTCGAGCCGGGAGGCCGGCCAGGCCCGGGCCGGGTTGGTTTCGGTGCGGTCGCTGGGCGGGCTGCTGTTGCGCGGATGTTGCGAAACCCGCGACGGACCCGGGCGGGGGTGAGGCGGCGGGGTTCGGTCGCTGGTCGTTCCCAGGGACGGCGGAGGTCCTCGGCGAAAGCTCGGGCGAGGCGGAGCTGGGTGTGTGCGGCGATGATCAGCCAGGTCCACAGGTCGGCGGTGCCGGTGTGGCGGACCTTCGGGCGTGTCCAGCCGAGTGTCTGCTTCATCAGCCTGAACGTGTGCTCAAGATCGAACCTGTGTAGGAACGCCTGCCACCAGCGATCCACGTCCGCGCCGGTGGCGCCGGTGGCCGAGCACCACAGCCACACCGGTTTCGGGTCGCGGTCACCCGGCAGGCGCTCGACCGTCAGGCGGATCAACGTGCCGTGCAGGACGGGTAGTTCCTCCTCGGCATGGTTCAGCCAGGGTCCGCGGTGGGTGAGCCGGGGGTGCATCCGGTCCCAGGCTCTCGCCTCGGCGGTGCCGTAGCGGGTGGTGTCCGTGGACGTGGTCACCTCGGGGCTGTGCCAGGTCTCGGGCCGCGACAGGGCCAGGACCCCACCGTGCCGGCGCGGGCGGCCGCCCCTGGGCCCGGACCGGGCCGGGCCAGGGTCTCGGAGCATCACCCGGTCCGAGCGCAGACGCCCGAGCAGGACGACGGGCAGGTCCGCCAGCGCGTGCGACAGGTAGGCGACGTCATAGCCGGAGTCCATGACCACGAGGACCTCGGGATCTCCGGGATTCCACTGCCCGGCATGGAGCAGCCGCTCGACGGTGTCACGGAGCTGATTGGCCGTGACCGCGGTCGCGTCATCGGCAGGCCCCAGACGCACGGCGTCCAGCATGGCGACCCAGGAGGTATGGCCCGTTTCCAGAGCGGCGACGAAGGAGTAGGGCCAGCCCGGCACGAACTGGTCCTTGCTCCGGGCACCACGTCCGTAGACGTGGCAGAACAGGCGGTCATCGCTGGTCGGAGCGTCGGGACGGAGCCAGTTGCTCACGTCCACGGCCAGCACGATCCGCCCGTCGGCCGCCCTCGGCAGCGGCAGGCCCGACAGCGCGCGGCGCAACCGCGTCGGCTCCGCCCAGCCCCGGTCCAGCGCCGCGTACATCGCGCCGTGCCCACGCCGGTGCTCGACCGCCAGCGACAGCTCGACCAGCGTCTTCACCGGCCCGTCCGCACACAACACCGCGTCCGTGAGCTCGAAGAGCGCATCCGCCCGCTTGTACAGGCACTCGTAGAACTCGACCCGAAAGCGGGACAGGACACCCAACGCCTCGCCCTCGGACGCTCCGGCAGGGACACTCATACACAGCGGCCGTTCCTCGATGCTTCGTTGCTCGACACCTCGAAGCGTGAAGAACGGCCGCCACCGCTGTTCCGGAAAGAACCGCAGATCAGCAGGTCGGGTGACCCGCGCGGTTAAACGCCAAGCGTACGTCCAGCAGTCCGGACGTCGTCCCAGTTCAGAAGGGATGTGGATGATGTAACCGGACGTCAAGCTCAGGATAGCCAGCCGGTGGAAGTCCGGTCCGGGGAGACGCCAGGGTCCCCGGTAGCTGACTCCCGGCGTCACTCGAAATGGTGGCGTCGAAGTGGAGTGACAAGCGCCCTTCGGGGGTGTGTAACCGGCCAGTCCGCAACATGAAGTGAAGCCTGCAGCGTCGTCATTTAAGCCCGCCGGAAGGCGGGGCCAAGGAGGAGCCGAGCCTGTGCTTGAACGGCGAAGGCCATGGAAGGCGATCTTGGACCTGGAGCGGTCGCCGAAGAACCTCCCGGCGTAAGGGGCGTGGAATGGCCGGACGGGTGTCCTGGGAACTGGAGAGAGCCTCCTCGGCCCCGCGCATGCGGCGCGGGAAGCGTGGCCCGCCTATAACCGGAAGAACCGGGAAGTGGCGGGCTGCCGAGAGGCAGTCGGAGGGGGCCGTAGTAGTGCCGATCGGCGGGACAACACAACCCGCCGGGAGCGAAGGGCCCCTGCTTCATCGATGCGGATCGTGAACAGGGAGGGACCCGGATGAGTGCCGTATCGGCTAGATCCATCCGCCGGGAGGAAGGCACCGCGGGACCGGGTGGCCGTCCTTTGGACAAGGTCCGAGCCTTGCGGCGGACGCTCTACCGATGTGCCAAGCAAGAACCCGAACGCCGGTTCCATGCCCTGTATGGCCATGTCCACCGTATGGACGTTCTTCGGCGGGCGTGGGCCGGTGTGTGTGAGAACCGGGGAGCCCCCGGCGTCGACGGCGTGAGTGTCGACGCGGTGGCGGCCTCGGGGGTGGACGCGTTCCTCCAGGACCTGGCGGAGCAACTGCGGACGTATACGTATCGTCCGTCGGTGCTTCGGCGGGTAAAGATTCCCAAGCCGGGGCGGCCGGGGGAGTTCCGGCCGCTGTCGATTCCCACCGTGGCGGACCGGGTGGTGATGACGGCCGCGAAGCTGGTTCTCGAACCGGTCTTCGAGGCCGGGTTCACCGAGGCGAGCTACGGATTTAGGCCCAAACGGTCCGCGATCGACGCGTGCGAAGGCGTGCGCCTGTCTGTGAACCAGGGCCGGGAGTGGGTCTTCGAGGCCGATATCCGTGACTGTTTCGGCACGATCGACCACGAAGCGCTGATGGCCCAGGTGGCCCGGCGTGTGGTGGACCGGCCGATGCTGAAGCTGATCCGGGCCTGGCTTCGGATGGGAGTGCTGGAGGGCGGGGTGACCTCTCCGACCGGGGCGGGAACCCCACAGGGCTCACCGGTATCACCTCTGCTGGCGAACATCGCCCTGCATGTCCTCGATGAGGCGTGGCAGGACGAGGGCCGCCGGCTGGGAGTGCTGGTGAGGTACTGCGATGACTTCGTGGTCTTGTCGCCGACCAGCCAACGGGCCGAACAGGCACGGGAGCTGGCAGCGAGGGTGCTGGACCGGCTCGGGATGCGGCTGCATCCCGAAAAGTCCGGGATCACCTGCCTCAGCAGGGGCGGGCGAGGCTTCGACTTCCTCGGCTTCCACCACCGGAAAGTGGAGTCGTGGAGATGGCGGGGCAAGTTCTATTTGCAGCGCTGGCCCTCGGTCAGAGCGATGCGGGTGCTGCGGGACAAAGTCCGCGCGGCCACCGGACGCTCCAAGATCGAACGGCCGGTGGCCGCCGTGGTCGCCGATCTCAACCCCGTGCTGCGGGGCTGGGGTGCGTACTTCCGCAACGGGAACTCCGGGCGGAAGTTCAACGCGGTCGACGGCTACGTTCACGAACGGCTGGCCATCCTCGCCAGCCGGAAACACGGACTGCGAGGCCGGAACTGGACCACCCGATTCACCTACGGGTGGATCACCCGGCTCGGGGTCTACCGCCTCACCGGAACCGTACGCAGGGCGACAGCGCATGCCAGTCGGTGAACGATGTCGGAAAGCCGTGTGCGGGAGAACCGCATGCACGGTTTGAAGCGGCGGGGACTGGAAACGGAGCGACAGCCACCGCGCCAGTCCCCGACCCTACTGAGTGGCTGTCGGCCAACTACGGTGACAGGGGCGTCACGGTCCAGGTCGTGTGCCCGCTGGGTGTGCTCACCGAGATGTACGAGCGGTCGGACGCCGCTGGGAAGGAGGTGGTCGGCGCCTCGGTGCCCGACCCGCAGGACGTGGCTGACGAGGTGATGAAGGGGCTCGCGGACGGGCGCTTTCTGATCCTTCCCCACGCCGAGGTACGCGACCACTACGCCCACCGCGTGGCCGACACCGACCGCTGGCTGCGCGGGATGCGGCGGCTGCGCCACCGTATCGACGACGCCGCGGCAGGCCGCCACAGGTCCGGTGCGCCCGGCGAGATCAGCGCCACGCTCCCGACACGCGCCGGGTGACGACGGCGCTGAGCGTGCGAACGCCACGCGTCGAGCCGGGGTCGATGCCCGTGAGTTCGCGGACCCGGCGCAGGCGGTAGTCCAGGGTGCGGGTGTGGACGTTGAGCGCGCTCGCCGTGGCACCGCGGTGCATGTCGTGGCGGTAGTACGCGTCGAGGGTGCCGAGGAGGTCGGGACCGGTCTCCAGGCGGCGGGCCACCGTGCGGATCCAGTCGTCGACGAACGGCACTTCGGCGACGGCGAGTTCGACGAACACATCCGCCAGGGTGTGCGGCCGCGGCCGGGAGGGCGCCCGGTGCAGCGGGGCTGCCCGGCTGATCCGCCGGGCGCGGTCCAGAGCGCCGGACAGCTCCGGCAGTGGTGCGGTGGCCGTGCCGACGGCGCAGGGGCGGCCGAGGGCCCGGGCGAAGTCCTGGGCGAGATCCGGCAGGTGGTCGGGGGTGGCGTCGGGCAGGAGGCCGGGGACCGGATGCGGCGGTGCGTTCTCCGCCGCCGCGGCGCCGGAGAACAGGGGAAACAGGGCGATGAGCTCCCCGCTCCCGTCGCCGCCTTCCGGTCCCCACATGACGGGCACTCGGTGGCTCTTCACCAGCACCCCGATCTCGCTTTCCAGGAAATGACCTGCGGTGGGCCGTTCCGGAAGGCGGAACACCGTCACGGCGCAGCGTTCCGGCAGTTCCATACCGACTGCTGCGGCGAGTTCCGCCGAAATCGGGTCCCAGTTCAGTAGCGACCGGGTCAGCAGGGCGACCTGTTCGGTGTACGAAAGCCGGCGGCGCAGTACGCGTAGGAATCCCTGGCGGTAGGCGTCGATACCGCGTTCGCTCTGCGGGGCGAACCAGGCCATCATGCGTATGAGCTCGTCGACATCTCCGCCGCGCTCGGCCTCGGTGGCCTCGGTGATGTCACGCAGCATGAGAGCGGTGTGCACGTGCAGCACCCTCTGCCGCGCGTCCAGCGACATCCCGGCACTTGCCCGCAGCTCTCCCATCGATGCGATGCGGCTGAGATCGTCTTCGTTCAACTCCCCGTTGTATGGGGATAGTTCGACGGTCCGGCGGCGGAGCCACATCGCGTGCTCCAGCGCCCTTTCCCGCGCCCGGGGGTCCCTGTCCAGGAACCGGAGCTCCGGGATCTCCCGTGTGTATGTCTCAACCTCACGGCGGGCGTTGGCCGGCGTCCGCCGGGCCAGTTGGGCGAAGAGGCTCCCCATGGGCGCCAGCATGTCATGCGGGGCGAAGGCCCGACAGGTGGGATCCGGACGGCGTTCATCACTTCGCGCAAAGCGGCGGCGAGTGCTCGGCGGGGCTCTTGTGACAGTGCGCAAAGTTCCCGGGTCCGGGCGTTGTCGTCAATGGTTCTGCTTGTGGAGGAGTCGTGTAGCAGCCTTAATGGGAACCGCGTGAACGGCTCGGGAGGACCACTTCCCGAGCCGTTCCGGGCGACTCCCGCAATGGCTGCGGTGATCAGCGCGTGCAGTGGACACGGGACTATCAGTCGGGCGCCTCGAACGGCGCTCTCCTCAACGGGAGGGAAACTCCGATGAAAACAGGCGCGGGAAAGCGCGTCATGGTGTCGGTCGCGGTCGTGCTCACGTCGACGGCCCTTGTCCTCGGCACGGCGGGCGCCACCTCGGCCGCCTCCACCCCCGCCCCCACCGCCGGGCCCGGCCTGCGCGCGTTCGGGATCAGCGGCGACGGCACCCTGATGGCCACGTTCACGACCGACCGACCGCAGGTGCTCGACTGGGTCCGGGTCGTCACCGGCCTCAGCGGCGACACCAGCCTGATCGGTATCGACTTCCGGGTGCAGAACGGTCTGATGTACGGCGTCGGTAACAAGGGCGGCATTTACACGATCAAGACCCCGCCGGCCACCGCGGACGTCGTGGTCACCAAGGTGTCCCAGCTCCAGTACGCGTTGCACGGCGCCAACTTCGGCGTCGACTTCAACCCGGCGGCGGACCGCCTGCGCGTGATCAGCGACAACGGCCAGAACCTGCGGCACAATCTCAACGACCACAGCACCATCCAGGACCTGAACCTCACCACCCCGCCCGTCGAGGGCACGACCAAGGGCGTCTCGGCCGCCGCCTACACCAACAACGACCTCAACGCGGCGACCGGGACCACACTGGTCGACATCAACACGAGCAGCGACCAGGTCGTCCTCCAGTCCCCGGCGAACAACGGCACGCTCGCCCCCACCGGCAGCCTCGGCATCGACGCCGGGATCAACGCCGGCATGGACATCTACAGCACCCTGTCCGGCGGGAAGACGGTCGACAACGCCGCCTTCGCCACCCTCACGCCGTACGGCGCCGCTACCCCCTCGCTGTACAGCATCAACGTCCTCACCGGCCAGGCCACCTCCGTCGGCCAGTTCCCGCTGAACATCACGGACCTGGCGATCTCCCTCACCGGGTCCTGAGCCCGGCCGCCGCCGACTGCCCGGCGGACTCGGCGAAGCGCTCTGGCCCCCTTCCTGCCGGCGACCCCCGCCCGGCCATCCCCGGCCCCGGCCACGGAGCGAACCGGCGCTATGCGAACCCCAGGTTCGACATAATTCAGCGGCCTGGAGGCCCGAATTTGGGTCTGACCTGCGCAGACATGGGTGGTGGCGCATGGAGGGCGTGTCTCTAGGCGGTGGCGTTCGTGCTGGTCAGCGGGGTGCGGGCTGAAGCGCGACGACCTGCTTGGGGGCGGGGATCTCCAGCTTCGCGAGCAGGTCTCGCTGGGCCTTGGTCAAGGCGGTGACCTGCTGGAACGTTCCGGTCGGGCCGGTGAAGGTGCCCAGATGGAGCCGGTCGAGCTGTCGTCGGATGTGCGGTCAGGTGTCGCCGGTGGTGGTCTCGGTGATCCGAATGAGGAGGAGTGCGAGCCAGCACAGGACGACGTGGGCGCGGATGCGTTCTTCGAGGCGGTGGTAGACGGGTCGGGAGTTCACCACCAGTTCCTCGATCTTCGGCAGGTACTCGTCGATCGGGCGGGCCCGGTGCTGCCGCTCGGTCGGGCTCTTTCCCTCCCGCCCGAGCCTGGACATAACGGGCCACCGTGTGGTGGTCGCAGCCGGCCAGCTCGGCCGCCGCTCGGTAACTGCCTGTGAGGTCGTATACCTCCAGGATCTCCATGATCTCCCTGCTGTTCTTCACACCGGCCAGCCTCGCTGACCGGCATCCGTCCAGTTCTGGGGAGATATCTGGCCGTCCGCGGGGAAACCCTCGGCCACGGGTGGGGTGATAAGTGGCCGCCTACGGGGAGTATCTACTGGCCGCCATCACGTGGAGTTCGAGGCCGCCGTGTACCCGTCGGCGGTTCGGCTTCCCGAACCTTCAGGACTCTGCCATGTCGATGCCCGGCAGCGAGGTTCCGAAAGGAAGCGCCGGCAGTACGTGTGACGACGGCTGTGGGCTGCGAGAGTTCGAGTGAATCGCCGGGGAGCTCAGACGCCAGATCACATCGGGGGCCCTCCCACCGGGTTGTCTCCCGCCGTCGCATGCCGAGCTCATGAGGGTTCACCCGCACCAGTGTGCTGCCGAGCCTTCGGCGCAGGTCACGGAGCGCCTTCGTGCTCGGGCGGACAACCGGTATCCCCGGCAGGCCAGCCGTCATTTTGGCCCACACGAGCCGGTAGCCGACCTCGGGGAAGAGACCATCGCCAGCAGGAAGTAGACACCGACCCGCGAGGGAAGGTCCCGCAGCCGGCGCTGCACGGTCCGTGTCTCCGACAAGACCGCATCGACCAGCTCGAACGGCATGATCGGTGTCAGTTCTCCCAGATGGCCCGGCGCGAACCGACCCGCGGCCACTATGACCGTACGGGTGATGGTCGCCAGCGGCGGTTGCAGGACACAATGCTCGGGCAACGGAGCTCCTAGCCCAGGACGCGTTCGAGGGCGGGGTGGATGGAGGTGAGCAGTCCGCGCAGCCGGTTGGAGGTGCGGGTGGCGTCCTGGGCGAGGTCGTCGTCGTGGCCCAGGACCATGGTCAGTTCGGCCCGCACGCTCTCGTCGGCTTCGATGGAGTGCGGCAGGTGGGGCAGGGTGCGGGCGGCGTCGGCGATGACGTAGGTGTCGCGGGTGTCGGTCTCGCCGGTGCCGGGGTGCAGGTCGGCGAGCCTGCGCATGGACAGTCCGGGCAGGTAGGCGACGTCGCATCCGCTCGCGAGGGCGACGGTCACCGCCAGGGTTCCGATGGAGGCCGGCTGGTCGACCACGACCAGGACCTTTCCCTTGCGCCCCAGGCGGGTGAACAGCTCGCGCAGCTGGGGCTCGCCGTTGGGCAGCGGCTTGTCGAAGACGGTGCGGCCGTCCCGCAGCAGGGCCGTCCCATGGTGGGTGGACTTGCCCACGTCCAGGGCGCAGAACACATCGATCGTGGTGAAGTCGTTGCTGGTCACCGGGCTTTCCCTTCCCGGAGTCACTGCCGGTGGCCCGCCCGGGCACCGGAGATCGGCAGCCACATTGCGCAGCCCTGCCTGTCGGCGGACACGCTTCCATCAGCGACCATCCGGCGCCGCCGGGACCGGCGACAGCACCCCCAGGATCATCAAAGACAGGGGCAAGGAGTCATACCGGGCCCCGGAGGCCACGAGCCCGAACCGGGCTCTACGAAGAAGGTAATGGGCCACGCCTACCGCCGCGGTGTAAGGGGTGCGTGGCCCCCACGAGCCCGTCGCCCGGTTTCACCGGGCGCTGTCTGTGTCGCCCGCCCCCGTACCGCGGTGGCCGCCGCGGTACGGGGGCGGGACCCAACGGGGGAGTGCGGCGGTGACGATGAGCCCGCCGTGCTTGCGTGGAAGCGCCGTGACCTCGCCGCCGTGGGAGCGCGCGATGGCCCGGACGATTGCCAGTCCCAGGCCCGAGCCCCGCTCGGAGTCGGTGCGGTCCGCTGCCAGACGCCGGAAGGGCTGGAAGAGCGCCTCGATGTCTTGGTCCGCGACCACGGGGCCGGTGTTCTCGACCGTGAGAGCGGCGCCGCCGTCCGGGGCGGTGCCGGTGGCGAGGCGGACCCAGCCGTGCGGCCCGTTGTAACGGACCGCATTCTCCAGCAGGTTGTGGATGATGCGCTCCACCATCACGGCGTTGCCCGAGGCGGTCGCCGGTCGGAGCTCCAGCCGCAGACCGATGCCTGCCGCGTCCGCCTGCGGCCGGTGCAACTCGGCGGTGTGACGAGTGAGCGCGGCGAGGTCGACGGGCGTGCAGTCGGCGACTCCCGCCTCCCCCTTGGACAGGGCAAGGAGGCCGTTGATCAGGCGTTCGTTGCGTTCGTTGACGGTGAGCAGGGAGACACCCAGGCGCCGGGTGTCCTCGGTGGCCGTCCTGCGGCGCAGGGCCACCTCGATGAGGGTGCGGTTGATGGCGAGAGGCGTGCGCAGTTCGTGGGAGGCGTCGGCGATGAAGCGCTGCTGGTCCTGGAAGGACTTCTCCAGGCGCCCCATCATCGTGTCGAAGGTGTCGGCGAGCCGGGTGACCTCGTCGCGGGGACCGGTGAACGCCAGCCGCTCGGCGAGGTCGCCGCGGGAGGCGATACGCTGCGCGGTCTGCGCGATCCGGTCCAGGGGGCGCAGCACCCGGCCGGCCATCAGATAGCCGAAGAACGTCGCCACGACCGTGAGTACGCCCAGCGCGAGGGCGCCCTGGCGCAGCAGGGACTGCAGGGCCACGGCCCGGTAGCCCTCCTCCAGCTCACGCAGTCCGGTGCTGCCGGCCGCCTGGCTGGCGCGGAGGTCCTGCTCTAGGGGGTCAAGTGAGGCTTCGGGCACCGGGGTGATCCCGCCCTCCTTGGTGACATACAGGGCCCCCGCCGCCTGGAACCGTTCGGCCAGCCCCGCTTCGAGCAGCAGGTAGGTCACGCCGAGCAGAATCCCTCCGCAGGCCATGAACAACGTGCCGTACAGGAGCGTCAGCCGGATGCGAATGGGCGGCTGCGGCAGTCGCGCCGCCCGCGCGAGGAGCCTCACGGGATCCGGTACCCCGCGCCCGGGACGGTCAGGACGACCTGCGGCTGCCCGAGCTTCTTGCGCAGTTTCATCACCGTCACGCGGACGACGTTGGTGAAGGGGTCGATGTGCTCGTCCCACGCCCGCTCCAGCAGCTCCTCGGCCGAGACGACCGCGCCGTCCGCCCGGAGCAGTTCCAGAAGGACGGCGAACTCCTTGCGTGCCAGGGGCACGTGGCGTCCGTCGCGGTAGACCTCGCGGCGAGCGGTCTCCATCCGCAGCCCGGCTCGCTCGTAGGAGGGCGGGCCCGCAGGCCGGGCGCGGCGGGCCAAGGCGTGCACGCGGGCGACGAGTTCCTCGAAGGCGAACGGCTTGGGGAGGTAGTCGTCGGCGCCCAGGGCGAGACCGTCGATGCGGGAGGGCACGTCGGAGGCGGCGGTGATCATCAGGACCCGGGTGCTGCCGCCGGACTCCATGACGGCCCGGCACACCTCGTCGCCGTGCACCACCGGCAGATCGCGGTCCAGCAGGAGCACGTCGTAGTCGTGCACGGAGAGGCGTTCCAGGGCGGAGTCGCCGTCGTGCACCAGGTCGACGGCGAACGCCTCCTCGCGCAGTCCCTCGGCGAGGGCGTCGGCCAGCATGCGCTCGTCCTCGGCGATCAGCACTCTCATGCCGCACAGGATGGCAGAGGCGCGGATAACCGGAACGTAAACGCATCCGGTTACGCCGGGGATACCGGGCCCCACCTCTACTGGTCCCCGACGCCGGGAGACGCCCGTCGCGGAAGAGATTGTTGAGCGCATGCGTACCACTTCGCGTACTCGCTGGGGCCTGCTGGCCGCCGTACCGCTGATGAGCCTCGTGCTCGCCGCCTGCGGGGGCGACAACGGCGGAGACGACAGCGTCGCCTCCGCGGGCGGTGACAAGCAGAAGGGCGAACAGCAACTCACCCCCGCCGAGAAGAACAAGAAGTACACCGCCTGCCTCGCCGAGCGAGGTGTGGCGCCGGTCGGCGGAAAGGCCGGCGAGGATGCGCCCGAGCAGACCGCCTCGCCCGAGGAAGTGGAGGCCGCGCTCGCGGCGTGCAAGGAGTTCGCACCCACCGCGCAGGACATGCAGGACAAGCCCGACGCGAAGCAGCTCGCCCAGGCACGCGAGTACGTCAAGTGCCTGCGCGCCAACGGCTACGACGCCCCGGACCCCGACCCGGAGACAGGTGGCCTGCCGGTCGACCAGAACGCCATGAAGGACATGGACAAGCTCCGGGCCGCTGCGGAGAAGTGCAAGGACGTCAACCCCGCCTCCCAGCGGTGACGGGCGGCGACGGCATGACGCACACCCCCGGCACCACCGACGACCGGCCGGACCGCACCGACCGCCTCACCACTCCGGCGGACCCAGCGCCGACACCCGCACACAACCCGCCGGACACGTCTCCCGACGACACGCCGCAGGGGCCGCCACGCAACCGCCGCCCCCGCACCGCCGCCGCCCTCGTCGCGGTTGCGGTCGCGGTCGTGCTGGGTACCGCCGGCGTGGTGGCGTACGGCGCCGGCGACGACGGCGGGAAAACCGACAAGGGCAGCGGCCTGCCACCGGCGACCGCCACCGTGACCCGCTCCGACCTCGCCCGCCAGGACACCGTCACCGGCAGCCTCGGCTACGGCGACAAACAGCCCCTGCTGAGCGGCGCATCGGGCACCGTGACCTGGATGCCGAAACCCGGCGCCACCGTCGCGCAGGGCCAGAACGCCTTCAAGGTCGACGGGCGGCCCGTCCCCCTCATCTACGGCGACACCCCGCTCTACCGCGCACTGCGCCCCGGCACGAAAGGCCCCGACGCTGCCGAGGTGGAACGTGCCCTGGCCGCCCTCGGATACACCGGCTTCACTGCCGACGAGGAGTACTCCGACAAGACCGCAGCGGCTGTCAAGCGCTGGCAGAAGAGACTCGGCGTGCCGCAGACGGGCACCGTCGAACCCGCAGACCTGGTCGTCGCCGGCGACAAGATACGCGTCACCGGCCACGAGGTGAAGCCGGGCGAGCCCCTCCGGCCCGGCTCACCCGTCCTGACGTACACCAGCACCGGCCGGCTGGTCGTCATCGACCTCGATGCCAAGAAGCAGAACCTCGTGCGCCGCGGCGACGGGGTGGCCGTCGTCCTGCCCGACGGGGCGCGCGCGGCCGGCACCGTCACATCCGTCGGCAAGGTGGCGAGCACCGAGTCCGGCGGGGGCGGCCCGGGAGGGGACGACGGCAGGACCGTCATCAAGGTCACCGTCCGGATCGACGACAAGGACAAGGACAAGCTCGGCAGCTACGACGGCGCGCCCGTCGACGTGGAGATCACCGCCGAGAGGAAGAAGGACGTGCTGACCGTGCCCATATCCGCACTCCTCGCCCTGTCGGAGGGCGGCTACGGCGTCCAAGTCGTCAAGGGCTCCGTCACCACCACCATCGCGGTGAAGACGGGAATGTTCGCCAACGGCAGGGTCGAGATCACCGGCGCCGGACTGAAGGCGGGAGACAAGGTCGGGGTGCCCCGATGACCTCCACCGTCGTGCGCCTTGACCGCATCACCCGCTCCTACCCCGGGGGCGTCACCGCCCTCGACGGCGTCAGCCTCGACATCCGCCGCGGCGAACTGGTCGCCATCGTCGGCCCCTCCGGGTCAGGCAAATCGACCCTCCTCAACATGATCGGCAGCCTCGACCGGCCCGACCACGGCACCGTCACCGTCGACGGCCACGACGTCGCCACCCTCGGCGACCGGGAACTGTCCGCGCTGCGCGCGCTCCACATCGGCTTCGTCTTCCAGCACTTCCACCTCACCGCGGGCGTCCGCGCCCTCGACAACGTCGCCGAAGGCCTGCTGTACGCGGGCATCCCGCTCGCCCAGCGCCGCGTCGCCGCCCGGACAGCCCTGGAACGGGTCGGCCTCGGCCACCGCGTCTACCACCGGCCCCACGAGCTGTCCGGCGGCGAGAAGCAGCGTGTCGCCATCGCCCGCGCCCTGGTGGGCGGGCCGAGCCTGCTCCTCGCGGACGAGCCGACCGGGGCCCTGGACTCCCGTTCCGGAACCACCGTGATGAACCTGCTGCGTGCCCTGAACGCCGAGGGCACCACCGTAGTGATCATCACCCACGACCGGGAGATCGCCGCCTCCCTGCCCCGCCAGGTCCACGTGCGCGACGGACGCATCGTGCACGACTCCGCGCCCGGTTCCGAGCAAAGCGCCCCGGCCGGCGCCCAGGCGGTGTCGCCGTGCTGAAGGTCTCTCGCATGAACACGCGCGACGTCGTCCGCGTCGGAGCCTCTGGACTGCGCGCCCGCCCGCTGCGGGTCTTCCTGTCCGCGCTCGGCATCGCCATCGGCATCGCGGCGATGATCGGCGTCGTGGGCATCTCCACCTCCAGCCACGCCGAACTGCAGCGCACCCTCGACCGCCTCGGCACCAACCTCCTCACCGCGGCCCCAGGCCGGACCTTCACCGGCGGCGAGGCCAAGCTCCCCGAACGCTCCATCGACATGGCCGGCCGCATCGCCCCGGTCGAGTCCGCGACCGGCACCGGCAAGGTCAAGGCGTACGTCTACCGCAACGACCGCATCCCGGCCGCCGAAAACGGCAGCATCAGCGTTCGGGCCACCCGCCTCGACCTCCTGGACACCGTCGGCGGCACACTCGCCCGCGGCACGTGGCTCAACCGCGCCACCTCCGGATACCCGGCCGCTGTGCTTGGCGCAAGCGCCGCCGACCGGCTGGGCATCGGCAGCATCAGCCCCGACTCCCAGGTATGGCTCGGCGGCCAGTGGTTCAGCGTCGTCGGCATCCTCGACGAGGTGGCCCTGGCACCCGAGCTTGACGACAGCGCACTCGTCGGCTGGGACATCGCCAAGCGGCACCTCGCCTTCGACGGACACCCCACCACGCTCTACGTCCGCACCACCGACAGCGCCGTCACAGCGGTGCGCGAGGTCCTCGCCGCCACCGTCAACCCCGAGGCACCCACCGAAGTGCTCGTCAGCCGCCCCTCGGACGCCCTCGCCGCCAAGGGCGCCACCGACGAGGCCTTCACCGGCCTGATGCTCGGCCTCGGCGGGGTCGCCCTCCTCGTCGGCGGGGTCGGCGTGGCCAACACCATGGTCATCTCCGTCCTGGAACGCCGCGCCGAGATCGGCCTGCGCCGCGCCCTCGGCGCACGGCGCGGCAACATCCGCACGCAGTTCCTCGCGGAGTCCCAACTGCTGGCGGGCATCGGCGGGATCGCCGGAGTCGTCATCGGGGCGGCCGTCACCGCCGTCTACGCCCTCTCCCAGGGCTGGCCGGCCGTCGTCCCAGCCTGGGCGATGGTCGGCGGCCTGCTCGCCACCCTCGCGATCGGCGCCCTGGCCGGCCTCTACCCGGCCGTACGGGCCTCCCGACTGCCCCCGACCGAGGCGCTGTCCGGGGCCTGATCCCGGCACACGCCACGGCTCTCTCCTTTCCCGGCCCCGAGCAGGCTCACCGGGAACTCCCGTTCCCCGGGCCCGCCCTGCGTCCCCCGCCCCGCCCGATCCCACACTGATCCATCAGCGACCGGAAGGAACACCCGATGACATCGCCGCACTCGCATCAGCAGCCCCAGGGGATGTCCCGGAGAGGGGTGCTCGGCGCGATAGCTACCGGCTTCGTGGCCCCGACAGCCCTCGGCGGGCAGGCGTACGGTGCCCCCACCCTCCTGCCCGCCTGAGGAGGGCGCGGGCGAGCGGGTGCGGCAGCACCTGCGCGTACTGGACGCCGTCGCCGCCCGGCACGGCGGCGACCGGGCGGCCGGCCCGGCTTCGAGCACTCCGCCCGCTATGTGGAGCGCCGGCTGCACGCGGCCGGCCTGCGCACCCGGCGTCAGCCCTTCGGCTACCCCCGTACGGACTTCGTACGCGACACCGTGGAGCAGATCCGCCCGCAGCGGCGCGAGGTGACGCACTTCCCGGGGCATGGCTTGGCGGCGTCGCCCGACGGTGGACACATCGGTGAACTCGTCGTCCCGCGCGACCCGTTCGGCGACGCCGCAGACAGCTGGGAGGGGATCGACGCCCGAGCGAAGGTGGCGCTGCTGCAACTGCGCCCGAACACGCTGCGCGGCGCCCGGCAGGAACGCCGCACGGGCTGCCACACAGGAGGCGGACCGTTGGGCCATCAGCGGATCGCGGAGGACCAGACCGCAATGGCCCGCCGGGCCTTGGTCCACGCCCGCGCCGCCGGCGTCTCGGCGGTGCTGTTCTACCTCGACCAATTCGACTTTCTCATCGGCCTGTTCTTCGAAGCCCCCGGGGACACCGGCCTGCCCCCGGCTGCTGTCGTCCACTCCAGTGCCGCCACCGCACTGCGGCAGGACATGGACGCCGGGGGCGCGACAGTGCGCGTCGATCTCGAACTGCAAGAGCGCCAGGTCGACACCTTCAACGTCCTGACCGTCCCACCGGACATCACCGCCCCCCGCCATCTCTTCGGAGCCCACCTCGACAGCGTCCCCGCGGGCCCCGGAATCGACGACAACGCCTCCGGCTCCGCGCTCCTGCTCGACCTCGCCCTCTCCCCGATCGCCCGCGCCGGACGCCCCGCCCAGTTCTGCTGGTGGGGCGGCGAGGAGGACGGGATGCGCGGCTCTCGGCACTTCGTCGCCACCGAACCGCTCGAACCCGTCCGCGGCTACTTCAACACCGACATGGTCGCTGCCCCCAACTACGTCATCAGCGTCTACGGCGACGGCCCGCAGCGCCACTACACCGACCACCTCGCCGCCATCGGCCGGCCCTGGCTGGAGGGCCCGGTCGACGGCATGTCCGACCAAGTCCCCTTCCTCGACGCCGGCATCCCGGTAGCCGGGATCGACACCGTCAACAGTGCTCCCGCGCGCCTCAAGGACGACCACGAGGCCGCCGTCTTCGGCGGCGTCGCCGGCCAGCCCTTCGACCCCCAGTACCACGCCCCCGGCGACACCCTCACCGACATCAGCAGCACAGCCCTGGGCATCTGCACCACCGCCTCCCACGCCGCACTCCGCGCCACCACCCGGTAGCAGCCCGCCCCGAGCCGCAGAAGGACTCTCACAGATGACCATTCAGGAGAATGATCACGAGTCAGCTGAAGGTGCGCCGGTAGGTTTGCGGGCTGACGCCGGTGGTGCGCTTGAAGCGGTCGCGGAAGGCGGTGGGCGAGCCGAACCCGACCTGGTGGCCGATGCGCTCGACGGAGTGCTCGGTGGTCTCAAGCAGGTGTTGTGCCTGGCGGATGCGGGCCCGGTGGAGCCACTGGAGCGGAGTGGTTCCGGTCTGGGTGCGAAAGCGTCGGATCAGGGTGCGGGTGCTCGTTCCGCACTGCGCGGCGATGTCGCCCAGGGTGAGGTCGCGGGCGAGGTTCTCCCGCAGCCAGACCAGCAGCGTCTCCAACTCGGACCCCTGCGAGGGGAGGGCATGGTCGTGGACGATGAACTGCGCCTGCCCGCCCTCGCGTTCGAGCGGCATCACGGAAAGACGGGCGGCATCGGCGGCGACGGCCGAGCCGTAGTCACGACGGATCATGTGCAGGCACAGGTCCATGCCGGCGGCAGCGCCCGCCGAGGTGAGGAACTGGCCGTTGTCGACATAGAGCACGTCCGCGTCGACGGTGACGCCCGGGTGCAGGGCGGCCAGTAGGTCTGCCGCACGCCAGTGGGTCGTGACGCGCAGCCCGTCGAGAAGACCGGTGGCCGCGAGGGGAAACGTGCCCACGCACAGCGAGGCGATCCGCGTCCCGGACGCGGCGGCCGACCTCAGAGCATCGCGTACGGCAGGAGGGAGCGGGGCCGTGGGGTCGGCGATTCCCGGCACGACGATCGTGTCCGCGTTCTTCAAACCCTCCAGGTTCCACGGCGCGCGCAGGGTGAAGGCGCCGGCGTCGATCTCGTCGCGCTCTGCGCAGACCCGCAGCTGGTAGCCGGGCCGCCCGTCGGGAAGGCGGGTCCGAGTAAAGACCTCGATCGGCGTGGACAAGTCGAACGGGATCACCTGGTCCAGCGCGAGGACGGCGATGGTGTGCATGGCGGGAACCTACCTGTTCGGAACACGGCGAACCCCGGGCCAGGATGCCGGTGTGCCCATGTGACAGCAGTTCTGATGCCTGCAGAAGGGTATGGCAATTTCCCGTTGAGATATGTCACTCGTGCCACTGGGCGATCGAGTCCGCAGCCGGTTGGCTTCACCACGACGCAGCAAACCCGATCCCGGAGGAACGACCCATGCACGTCCAGATCAGCCTCTTCGACGGCTTCGACCCGCTCGATGTCATCGCCCCCTACGAGGTGCTGTACGCCGGCGGCACGGCCTCGGAGGGCGCAGTGAGCGTGGAACTGGCCTCCGCGGAGGGGCCTCGCGAGGTGGTCAGCGGTACCGGGGGGCTGGTACTGCGCGCCACCGCCGCACTCGACCCGGAACGTGCGGACATGATCCTGGTGCCCGGAGCCTCCGGCCGCGTCGGCGAACCCGGCGAGGTCCCGGAGGAGGGAGCGGGGACCGGCGAGTGGAAGCAGAGCGAGTTCATCCCCGTGCTGCTCGGCCGCACGCTGACCACCGAGCTGCCCGCGCTCCTGAAGCAGGCGATGGACGCCCCGGACGTGATCGTCGCCACCGTCTGCGGCGGCTCGCTGGTCCTGGCCATGGCCGGCCTGCTGGAGGAGCGACACGCCACCACGCACCACACGGGCCTGGACATGCTGGACGCCACCGGAGCGCACGCGGTACGCGCCCGTGTCGTCGACGACGGCGACCTGATCACCGGCGCCGGCGTCACCTCCGGCCTCGACCTCGGCCTGTACCTGCTGGAACGCGAGGTCGGCCCACGCATCGCGCACGCCGTCGAGGAACTCTTCGCCTACGAGCGACGCGGCACCGTCTGGCGCGCCACGGGCCCCACTCCCGCCACCTTCTGAGCCCCCGGCCCGCACCCACCGCCGCGGGCCGCCCCTCACGCCTGTATCGCATCACAAGAAGGAGCATCACCATGTCCGTTGAAGGCACCTGGAACCTGTCCATCTCCACCCCCATCGGCAAGATCAAGACCGTGGTGGAACTGCGCAGGCAGAACGACGGCACTCTGACCGGCGTCGCTCACGGAACCGGCGAGGAGGTACCACTCAGCGACATCGCACTCGACGGCGGCCGGCTCACCTGGAAGCAGGCCATCACCAAGCCCATGCGGCTCAACCTGGCCTTCGACGTGACCGTGGACGGCGACACGCTCAACGGCACCTCCAAGGCCGGTCGCCTCCCGGCCTCGATGGTCACCGGCGAGCGCCGGGCGGTCGTGGAGCACCAGGCGTGACCAAGATTCTGCTGTCCCTGCACGTCCTGGCCGCCATCCTGGCCGTCGGCCCCGTCACCGTCGCTGCCAGCATGTTCCCCGGGACGCTGCGCCGTACGGCCGGCGACCGGGACGGCACCCGCACGACCCTGCAGACACTGCACCGCATCTGCAGGGTCTATGCCGGCATCGGCATCGCGGTCCCCATCTTCGGCCTCGCCACAGCCAGCAGCCTCGGTGTCCTCGGCGACGCCTGGCTGATCACCTCGATCGTGCTGACCGCAGCGGCCGCCGGCGTCCTGATCCTGCTGATCCTGCCCGGCCAGGACCGTGCCCTGACCGACACGGCGAGCCCGGCCGCAACGCGGTCGCTGGCGCACGAAACTGCGAGCCGTCTCGCCCTGGCCACCGGCATCTTCAACGTCCTCTGGGCGACTGTCACCGTCCTGATGATCATCCGCCCCGGCTCGACCACAGGAGCGTGACCATGCATCCGCGTTCACCGCACCACCTGCGCATCGCAGCTCACGCCGAGCTGATCTCCCTGATCGTGATGCTGGCCAACGTGTTCACCATCCATCTCAAGCCCACCTCATCCGTGATGGGCCCCACACACGGCTGCGCATACCTGTTCGTAGTGATCGCAACATGGCGCCTCAAGCCTGCCCCGGCCGTCAACATCGCGGCCCTCGTACCGGGCGTCGGGGGCCTGCTCGCGCTGCGGCTGCTCGACCGCGGCGATGCGGCCGTAGGCCGGCAGACATAGCTGCGAGTTGAACATCCGTCGCTACGGTTCCTCACATGGCAGACCACAACTGCCGCGCACACAGGACGCCCAGCACCGTTTCGGCGCTCTGCGCCAACAGCCCCGCTGTGATCACGATCATGGTCTCGACACGCCACGCAGACCATCCACGAGCTCGTTTGAAAGGCCACACTTCGCCCTCCGCAATCGAGTGCACTGCTGGGCGACAGGGCAGGGGATGTACGCGGGGAACTCCCACGTGCTCTGTTCCTCTCCCGCGACAGCGCTCCAGGCAACGTGGTTTGGCACGGCCGGGGAACGATCAAGGACATTGGACAGCCGGGAGACCTCAGGGTGCTCCGAAGGCAGAGCTCCGGTACGCGGTGCGCGCCCGCGTCCACACTGCCGGGACCGTGTCGAGCGGTATGTGAGTCACCGTCGACGAGGTCGGACGAGCCACGGCCGACGGGTGGTGATCGGAGATGTCACGCGCCGTCGATGATGTCGAGGACGGCGCGCACCGGTTCGGCTGCCTGGTAGTCCGCGCTCAATTCCCGTGCCCGGCGTCGGAACGCCGGCTCGTCCAGCACCCGCCGGACGGCTTGCCCAACCGCGGCGGCCTCCGGCCGGCCGGTGCGCAGGTCGACACCGACGCCGAAGTCCGCAACCCGGGCGGCCACCGCGGGCTTGTCCTCGCTGCCGCCTGCCACGACGAGCGGCACGCCGTGGTGGAGAGCGAGCTGCACGCCGCCGTACCCACCGTTGGCGACCACGACGTCGGCCAGCGGGAACAGCGCGTCGAACGGGATGAAGGACTCGATGTACGCGTTCGATGGCACGCGCAGGTCGCCGTGCCATGTCGGTGAACCAGCCGGACATGGCCTGCAGGAACGCCGGACCCGGTGCCAGCTCGTGCAGCCACGGCTGCAGCTCATTGAGGCGGCGGTCGTCGAAGTCGGCCGGTCCGGCCAGCGGGACGAACGCCGCCCCCGCCGCTTCGGCCTGCGGCGCGAACCGGCTGCCGCTGACGACCGTGACCCGCCGTCCGGCGGCGACGAGGTGGCGGGCGAGCTTCAGGACCGGCCGGATGTGACCGGTGAGCGGGGTCGCGGCGAGCACGATGGGTACGGCTGTCATGGGGAGGGCTTCCTCGGAGTCGGCTGAGATCGGCCTGCGGGAACGGCCGACCTGATGAACCCGATCCTTGCCACCCCGCTCGGGGGAGACCACCGGACACCGACCGGACACCGCCGTTACGGGCGGACGGCCCAGCTCAGCCTCGCCCGGCCACGGTGTCGGCACGCCGGACGAGCTCCCGGAGCCGCTCGCCAAGCTCATCGGCGCCCAACGAGGCTGCGACAGAACTCGCCACGCCCTCCCACCACTGCGCCGACGCCACGTCACCGAGGTCGGCCGCCAGGGCCGCGGCCACGCCCGCCAGGTGTGCCTGCGGCCGGTGCCCGTCCTGTCGGGGAGGCAGCTCGCCGGCCACGGCGAGCATCACGGCCGCGTCGTCCAGGCGTCCTTCGCCGCGGGCGGCATGCGCGCACTCAGCAAGGACCGCGGCCACCGAGAACCCGCTGCCCAACTCCTGCGCCGTGGCCGCGGCAGTCCGCCAGTGCTGCGCCGCCGCGGACCGGTCACCGCGCAGCAGCGCGCCGTCCCCGCAGCAGATGGGTACGTGCACGGCTGCCCACACGTCGTGTTCGACGTCGAGGCGTTCCTTCACGTGGACCTCGGCCCTGGCCAGCAAAGCCCCCGAACGATCGAAGTCCTCCAGGCGCAGTGCCGCCGCCGACGCGAAGATCGCCGCCTCCGCGGCCAGGGAGGCGTCATCGATCCGTTCGGCCAGCCGCATTGCCCGTTCCGCGGTGGCGAAGAGGTCCGCGGCGACGCGGTTGAACCCGGCGCGTGTCACCAGCCAGCGAGCCCGGCCCCGCTCGCTCAGGTCGTTCTCGTGCAAGCGGTCGGTCCAGGCGAGGCCCTCGTGGGTGTGCCCGGTCATCCACAGCGGCAGCCATACCGACCACAGCAGCTCGGCGGCGTCGTCGTGCCGACCGGCGTCGACGAGCTGGTCGAAGCCGAGTCGGAGCACATGGCGATCCACCTCGACCTGCTCGACCGCCGTCATGTCGCCGCGGCCCCGGATCCGCACACCGTGTTCACGCGCCGCCCGAAGGGCCCATTGGGCCACGCCTCGACGGGCCTGTTCGCGGTCGGACGGTTCGAGCGTCTCAAGCGCGTACCGGCGGACCGGTTCCAGCAGCCGGAACCGGGCGACCAGCCCTGCGTCGTCGCCGCGGGTGACCAGGGAGTGTTCGGTCAGCTCGGCGATCGCGCCCATCGCACCCGCCGCGTGCGGCGCAGCTATCGCGTCAACGATGTCGAGGGAGAAGCTGCCAGGGATCATGGCGAGCCGGGGGAGCAGTCGCCGGGCTTCAGGGTCGAGCATCCGGGAGCTCCACTCGATGGTGGCAGCCATGGTGCGTTGCCGTGCGGGCAGGTCCCGCGGCGTGGCCACGGGCAGATCCGCCAGCTGATCGCCTCGTTCGAGCAGTGCCCGTGGCCCGAGTCGGGCGGCCGCGGCGGCCAGGAGCTCGATGGCCAGTGGCAGTCCGTCGGCCCGCCCACACAGCTCCGCGACGGCACCCTCGTCCGCATTCCCGGCGGGCGGTGGCGCGCCGGCGGCGGCCAGCCGCTCGCCGAAGAGCCGCACTGCGGCCGCCTGTCCGAGCGGGGCGATGCGCACCTCACGTTCCCGGCGCACCCTCAGCGGTACGCGGCTGGTGGCCAGGACCACTGCGTCGGGGGAGGCAGTCAGCAGCTCGATCAGCTGTGGGCCGCAGGCCGTCACGCGTTCCAGGTTGTCGAGCACGAGCAGGGCCGACGTCCCGGCGAGGTGCGCGGCGAGGCCGGTCACCGTGTCGGCGTGGGATCCCGCGGCGCGGGCCATGACGGCGACGGCGTCATCGGGTTCGGTGACGTCGGTCAGGTCGGCGAAGTACACGCCTCCAGGATGATCGGCGGCCACCACATCCGCGACCACCAGCGCGACGGTGGTCTTGCCCACCCCGCCCGGACCTGTGAGCGTCACCAACCTGCCCGGCGTGCCGCGAAGGGCGGCGACGATCTCGGCGACCTCGTCGTCTCGCCCGACCACCGGGACGGCCGGAGGCGACGGCGAGCGGGGCGTCAACGTGCGGAGCGGCATCTCGAGGGCCTCGTCCCCGGCCCGGCCCAGGGCGGACAGCAGCGCCATGCGGTCGGTGTCACGGAGCTGCAGCGCAGAGGCCAGCGACCGCACCGTGTGCGGCTGGGGCCGGGTCCGCCGCCCGCGCTCCAACGCGCTGACCGCGTCAACGGACAATCCGGCGGCAACTGCCAGTTCCTGTTGGGTCAGCGACCTTGCCTCCCGCAGGTCACGCAGCATGGCCGCGAAGCCACTCGTCTTCCGCGCCGACCCTGTCGAATCGTTCACGAGATCGATTATGCCTTCCAGGGCCGGGGCGTTGTCCGGGCGTTGTCCGGGCGGTGTCCGATTGTCGGGCAGCCCCCCGATGTTCATGCTCGAGGGTGACAGAACGAATCAGAGCTAGGAGATCGACAGCATGCTCCCCCAGGCCCTCGAGGCACTGCGTGAAGCGATCAACTCCCATGTCCCGGAGCGGATCGCCGACTGCTTCACCGACGACTACGTGGCCGAACGACCGCTGCGGCCGGCCGAGGGATTCATCGGTTCCGACCAGGTCGCCGCGAACTGGACGAAGATCCTGGCCGGGCTGCCCGACGTGCGGGCCGAGATTCTGCGCCACGCCCAAAACGGCGACGAGCTGTGGTCGGAGTGGGAGTGGCAGGGCACCGCCCCGACCGGGGCGACGGTCGTACTGCGCGGCCCGGTGATACTCACCACCCGCGACGGACGGATCGCATGGGCCCGGTTCTACCCCGACCCGGTCACCACGGACAACCCGACCCACACCACCGTCTCCCGGGTGCTGGACGCCCCGGCCGAACGGATCTTCGCGCTGCTCCGCGACCCCCGCCGTCACCCCGAACTCGACGCCACCGGCCTCCTGCGGCACGCCGAAACCTCCCGCCCGGTCGACGGCGTCGGCGATATCTTCGTCATGGCCATGCACAACGACGAGGTGGGCGACTACCGGATCGAGAACCACGTCGTGGCCTTCACCAAGAACCGGGTCATCGCCTGGGCCCCCGGCCAACCGGGCCAGCGCCCGGCAGGCCACCGCTTCACCTGGAAGCTCACTCCGACCGACGACGGCCACACCGAGGTGACCCAGACCTACGACTGGACGGCTGTCACCCACCCGGCAGAGGTGCCTCGACTGCCGGTCCTCTCCGCCGACGCGCTCGACGGGTCGTTGATCCGTCTGGCTGCTGCGGTGGCGTAAGAGCGCCAACGCACTCGGACACAGTCCGCCGTCCAAACGGGAGAAGCGCCGCGAGAGCGAGGTGCGGGTCCACTTCTGGATCGGGCGCACAGGGCGCACGAGCCACACGTACGAATTCCGGATCCTGTCGGCCGACCGCCCGACCGTCTACGCCACCGGCAAGCGCGTTCAGGTCAACCTGGATCCCCAGGCCCGCCGCCGTTGGCCATGCCGATGGAGCTACCTGTGCGAGATTCGGCGGGCCGGTCCTTTCGAGCCGTGCTCTGCCCTGCGCGCATCCCAGAGCTGGTCCTGCTGCGACGCAGGCAGGGACCGATTGCTGCCCTGGGTGCGCGGTTTCGCGCTCTTGAGTCAACTCCGCATCCATTACGTACCAAGCGGCATAGCCGAAGTCGGTGAAGGCGCGGTCTCGTGCCGCAGCCCCCGCCGCACACGCTGTCCCGAACGGGTCCATCGGCGTGTAGCGATGCGCGGGAGTCGCCGATGCCGAGGAGAACAGCGGGTTCGTTCGAGAGGTGGCAAGGTGGCGGGTCTGATGCTGGGCTGGACGTTGGCGGTCGTAGCCGCCGCGGTGACTGCGGGAAGCCTGCTTCGGGTGGCGCTTGCCGACGGCTTGGGCCGCTACGAGGCGGCTGCCGAGGGCACGATGGCTGCGGGGATGGCCGTCATGTCCGCGCCTCCGACCGCGGGTGTATACGGAGAGCAGGGCATGTGGTGGGCCGCGGTGTTCGCCGCTTTCGGACTGGGCGGCATCGCGGTCTGCGTGCATCACTGGGTCCGGGGCGGATGGCGCCATCTTCGCCACGGGGCCCATCACGTGATCGGCAGTGCCGCCATGGTGCTGATGACCCTCGCCATGCCCGGAGCCATGCCGGGAACCTCCTTTGGCCCGGCGCTCGCCCTGGCGGGTTCCTCCGCGCACGGCATGGCCAACATGGGATCCATGCATGGGGGGGCCGCAGTGGGGTCCATCCATGACATGCCTGGAATGGAGGGGATGGACGATTACGCCATGTCAGCAGTCACCGGTTCGACGGGTGCCGCGATCGCATGGCGTGGGGCCTTCGGCCTGCTGGCCCTGTATTTTCTGGTGTCCATGGTCTTGGCTGTGCGGGCCCGGTTGCGTGGCGCCGGCCGACCGGTACCGTCGGCAGGCGGCAAGGGCCCCCGGCACCGTCGGCCCCGCCGGAGCCGCATGGGACTCTCCGCACCCAACGCCGCCCTCGCAGGGCACATCGGCATGGGCGGTTCCATGGCGACGATGCTGCTGATGATGGCGGCGTGACAGCGGCCAATCGAGGCTGGGCGTAGTCCACTTCGTATTGGTGTCACTGGGGCTCATGTACGACAACCGGGACTCGCATGCCCTGGGCATCTCCGGTCGGGGTCTGTCGATCGCATGCGCCGGTCCGGAAGCAACCGGGGCCAACTGACGGACTTTTGTGGGTGAGCGGTCAGGAGCCGTGTATCAGGCCGGACGACGTGGACGGCCGAGCCGTGAGACGGCGACGAGGACCGCGGTGGCCAGCCCGTACAACACAACAGTGGCGGCTGACCGGCCCGCGCCGTACGTCAGCGTCGGCGGCAGGTAGACGGGACGGCTCACTCGGACGTCCCGGTTCACGCCCTGCTCGACGGGGATCCAGGTCTCGGCCCGCCGGTTCTGCTCGTCGCGGAACGTCGCGTACAAGAACCAGCGGCCGGAGCCGCTCACGGTGATATTTCCTCGGTAGGTGCCGTCGGAGCCTGCTGTGAGGCGTCCTGTGACTCTGCTGCTCAATTTGCTGCGGGGAGACGTGTGTTGACGAGATGATCGTTCCCCTGCTCGCTTTCCTGCCGTGCGGCTGCAGGGCAGATGATGCGGATGTCGTTGCAGCCGAAGGGGCTGCCGGAGGTTCCGGAGCAGACCGCGGCGGTGGCCTGGGCGGCTTTCCCCAAGGGGAGCCTGCCGATTCGGGTGCGGGACCGCTTGGCGGAGGTCGCAGATGAACCGTTCACCGGCGCCTTCGGGGTCCGTGGTGCCCCGGGGAGGGCACCGGCGGTGCTGTCGCTGGTCACGGTGCTGCAGTTCGCGGAGAACCTGACCGACCGGCAGGCTGCCGCGATGGCTGTCCGGGCGATCGATTGGAAGTACGCGATCGGCGCCGTGCGCCTCCAGCTGTGCCGGCAACCGGGACACCGTCTGCTTCGGTATCCCGGTGGCGCGCGAGATCTCCGCGCAGCGCACCGGAGTGTCGGAGGTCTCCAAAGCACCGAGAACCGCAAAGGCACCATCGAGGACCCCGCGCCGCTCTGAGCGTCCACTCATCACTGCGTCCTCTTCCCTGTGCGTCTTCGGCGGGCAGCTTGCCTCCCCGCCCTGAACCCGACCCCGGCCCCGGGGCAAGTCCCCGGCTCAAAAGGTGGGTGCTATCGCCGATTGAGGTGCTGATCGAGGGTCGACAGGATGTGGTTGACGGGGCCGAAGGTGATCATGGCGGTCGTTCCGCCCGCGATCTCGCCGCGCAAGGGGGAGAGGGCGTCGTGTGCTTGTGCGGCGAGTGATTCGTCGTGGAGCAGAGTCGCTGTATGTGCGTTGACGGCCCAGAGTGCGTCATACAGGTGGTCGGCGGGGGGCGTGGGCAGGGCGTCGGCGGCGTGGCGGGCCGCCGCGAGGTTGTCGCGGGCGAGGTCGAGGAGGGGCTGGACCCATGGACGGTAGGGGCCCCAGTCCAGGTCGGGGTCCGTTGGCGCGGGACGGTGGTGACGTATACGGAGGGAGAGGAGCGCGAGCGGGAAGATGCCGGCTTCCATCCCGGGCATGCCGGCGCCGGCGAGGTCGGTGGCTACGGTGCGATAGGCGTGAGCGACCTCGGCGGCATCGTTTGATCGTTCTGCCAGACACATGGTCCGGAAAGCGGCGGTGAGAACGGGAACGAGTGGGGCCTCGTGGAGGGCGGCGAGCCGCTCGGCCGCTTCGACGTGGCGTTGCGCGGTCCCGGTGTCGCCGCGTGCCGCTTGGACCTGGATCTTGATCAGATGGCCGAGAATCTCGAACAGTGGGAGATCGTGTCGCGCGGAGAGCTCAATGAGCTCGCCGGCGATGGCGTCGCGTTCGCCGGTGCGCCCGGGGCGCTGGAAGGACTGCACGAATCGGGCGTTGAGCGCCAGTACCAGCACGTTGGGGTCGTGGAGGTCCCGAGCAAGTTGTTCGGCCTCCCTCGCCGCCTCGGCGGCCCACTGGTCTCGGGTTCCGCGATGCTCGAGTGCGATGGTGGCGAGGAGACGTGCTCGAAGCGCTGGTGATGCCCCCGGTCCCAGCCGGTGCAGAGTGCGTTGAGTGGTTGCCACCAGGGCCTCGGACCGTCCGGGGTCGTCGGCGCGTGTCCAGATGGTGGGGACGTCGTACGCCGCGATCACTCGGGCGGTGAGGCTGGGGTCTCCCGTCCGTTCCGCTTCCGCGGCGGCCGCGGCGCGGTGCTCCTGGGCAAGTACCAGGTTGGTGCCGCCGGTAATCGCGGCGGCTCTGGCCACGGAGCTCATCGAGCGCAGTCGTGTGTAGGTCCCTGTCGCTTCTGTGCGCCTGAGCAGGCGCAGCCGGTCCTCGTCCCGGGGCGCGGGCGTGAGGTGCGCAGCGTGCCGGAGGATGTCACGTTCGAGATGGTCGAGACTGTCCACCGATTCCAGTCCGAACTGATCCAGCAGCCCGGCGCGTGCGGCACGCAGCGAGGCCAACGCGTCGACCTGGCGGCCGACTTGGTAAAGAGCATGGGAAAGCAGGACCCAGGCATGCTCCCGCCACGGGTGTGCGGTTGCGAAAGCCTCCAGCTCCGGGATGAGGGGCGCGCCTCGTCCGAGGTCGAGCACCGCTCGGGCCCGCAGTTCGACGGCTTGACAGTGGAGTTCTGTCAGGCGGGCGCGTTCTGGTGCCAGCCAGCGCGAGGCGTCGAGGTCTGTGTACGGCTCCCCCTGCCACCACGAGAGCGCTTCGCTCAGCGCACTGGCAATCTGGCCGCTGGGTGCGTCGCGCATGGCCGCAAGAGTGTCCTCGAATTGGTAGGCGTCAACGTGTGCCCGTGGAATCCGTAGGGCGTATCCGGTACCAACGGTCTTGATGACCTGCGAGGGGGTTCGCGGGGGACGATCCGGTTCAAGGGCGCGGCGCAGCTCGGCGACGAAGGTGCGGACCGTCCCGGCCGCGGTGGTCGGGGGGTCCTCCCAGAGATCATCGACCAGCACCGAAAGCGGGACGGCCCGGCCGCCGGCCGCGACCAGCCGCCCCAGAAGCTCGCGGCGGCGCTGGCTGCCCACCGCAACAGGGCGGCCCTCGGCATCCCTGACCTCGATCGGTCCGAGCACCCTGATGTGGATCTCCATGTCCTCATTGTCGTCGACTCCGGGCTGCGCTGCTGATCCACTGCTAATCCGGCTCTCCGATCCTTCCTGTCGTTCATACATCTACGCGTGAGCGGCAGTGGCTCACACGTTCAAGAGAGGGAAATCGGCAACTATGGGCAACATCATTACGGGGTTCGAGACCAGGCCGATCGGCGTGGCTGACGGGGTTGAGCTGAACGTGGCGGTCGGCGGAGACGGGCCGGCCCTCGTACTGCTCCACGGCTTTCCTCAGACCCACCTGATGTGGCGGCATGTCGCTCCCATCCTGGCCGAGCACCACACCGTGGTCTGCCCCGACCTCCGCGGCTACGGCGCCAGCAGCAAGCCGGAGGCGGTGGGCGGGGACACCTACTCGAAGCGGACGATGGCCGCGGACATCATCCACCTGGCCGACGCACTCGGGCTCGACCGGTTCGCGCTGGTCGGGCACGACCGCGGCGCACACGTCGCCTTCCGGGCCGGCCTGGATCACCCGAACCGGATCAGCCACCTGGGATTCCTGGACATCATTCCCACCCTGGACACCTGGAACGTCCTCAACGGGGTCAACGCGGCCGTCGCCTTCCACCTGTACCTGATGGCCCAGCCGCCCGGTCTGGCCGAGCAGATGATCGCCAACAGCGCCGACGCATTCTTCGGCCACTTCCTCGACGCCTGGTCGACGAGCTCCCACGCGATCCCGGCGGACGTGCGCGCCGAGTACCTTCGCGCATGCCGGGACGCAGTTCCGTCGATCGTCGCCGACTATCGCGCCACCGCCACCATTGATATCGAACACGACCAAGCCGACCTCGACGCCGGCAACCAGCTCACCATGCCGGTGACCGTCGTCCAGCAGGACTGGGGCCAGCAGTTGGGGTTCGACGCCGCTGCGACCTGGCGGCCGTGGGCCGCTGACCTTGAGCACTTCACCACCCAGGCGGGCCACTTCATGGCCGAGGAGGCTCCGGAGGACATCGCCACGCTGATCCTCAACCTGGTGAAGCGGTGATCTCCGTGGCTGGCCGGTGTCGACCGAACTCGCCAGTGACCATCCCCTCGTAGCGTGGAGCCCGTGATTGCAGGGGGAGTTGGGGTTCATGGGGTCCAAGAAGAAGCCGCCGTACGACGCTGAGTTCCGTGAGGGTGCGGTGCGCATCGTGGTTGAGACCGGGAGGCCGGCCGGCGAGGTCGCCGAGGAGCTCGGCATCAACCCGGGCACGCTGCACAGCTGGGTGTCGAGGTGGTGGCGCAACGGGACGACGTCCTCGGACCGGCCCGTACAACCGACTGCCGCCAGTGGGGGTGGGGGTCGGGTGCGGGAGGCTGAGCGGGCCGAGCTGGAGCGGCTGCGTCGGGAGATCGGGGAGAAGAGCAAGCGGATCCGGGAGCTGGAGATGGAGCGTGATGTCTTCAAGCGATGTATGGCCCTCTGGGTGAAGTGATCGAGAACGCTCCGGAGGCGGTGGTCGCCTTCATCGGTAGCCAGAGGGTCGGGCATGGCGTCCCGCACCGGGTGTCCTGCCGGGTGGTCGGGGTGAGCGAGGCTTGGTTCTACAAGTGGCGCCGGCGCCCCGACGAGCCGACGGAACGCGTGGTCAGGAGGGCGAGGCTGGAGGAGCGGATCATCCACTTCTTCACGGAGTCCGGCGGCACCTACGGCTCGCCGAGGATCACTTTGGATCTGTGGGCGGAGGGCTGGCAGGTGTCGGTGAACACGGTCGCGGAGATCATGGCCGGGCTCGGTCTGCAGGGCCGCAAGCCGCCCAGGCGGCGGTCGCTGACCCGGCAGGGCAAGCGGGAGGCTGCCCCTGACCTGGTGAATCGCCGTTTCGACGCGGTGGCCCCGGACGTTCTCTGGTACGGCGATATGACGGAGATCGAGACCGGCGAGGGCAAGATCTATCTAGCCACGGTCATCGACGCGTTCTCGCGCCGTTGCCTCGGCTACGCCATGGGCGAGCACCATGACGCGGCCTTGGTCGGGGCGTCGTTGAAGATGGCCACCGCGACGCGCGGTGGCCGAAGGGACGGGACGATCTTCCACAGCGACAGGGGAAGTGAGTACACGTCAGAGGCGTACAACACCCTGTGTGACCTCCTGGGCGTGGTGCAGTCCATGGGGCGGGTGGGGTCGGCGCTGGACAACGCCGCCGCGGAGTCGTTCAACTCGCTGATCAAGGTCGAGTACATCCACCGGCACCGGTTCGCCACCCGCACCGAGGCCCGCCTGAAGATCGCCACCTGGATCACCGGGTTCTACAACCCGCGACGCAGGCACAGCGCGGCCGGCGGCCTGCCGCCGGAGGAGTTCGAACGGAGCATCACCGAAGCACGCAAGAAGAGCGACCAGAGGTGCCAGGCCGCATAGGAGAGGTCTCTACGAAACCAGGGGATTGACAGGACGACGTCGATGTCGGAGTCCGGCCGCGCGGCCTTGCGGGCGCAAGACCCCACCAGGAGCAGGCCGACGATGTCCTCACGGGCCCTTGCCCAGCGTGTGATCCGGTCGATGACCTCGTTGATCTCAGCGACTCGCTCCGGCGACAGCGCGGTCCGAAGATCCACTGACCGATCGTCGCGATGCACGTCGAATGTCCCCCTCGCCGCATAGCCGGTGCCGACATCGGACAGTCTCTCAGGCCGGTGGCGCGACAGCCACTGCCAATGACGGCAGGGGCCACCCACGACCTGGGGGGTTACGTGACCACAGTGGTGGGAGTTGCGTGACCGTCGACACGCTCCGCCAGGCGTTTCGCCTTCGGCGGCAGCCCATCGGCCTTTCGGCGGGAGCTTTCTGCGTGCAGGGTATCGGTTCGCGTCCCAGGATTCAGGTTAGTGCCGATGGTGCGGGGGTGATTCTGCCCACCCAGGTTTTCGGCAGTGCTCAGGAATATTGCAGTGGATGGCGTGGTGCCGTCGCGGCGCCACACGAGTTCGAAGTCGATACTGGGCAAGCCAGAGTCTGCTAGGGCCAGTGGAAATATCCGAGCGGAGGCCAGACTGGCAGCCATTGAAGCGGGAACGAGGGTAAAACTATCGGGAGTGTCCAGGCGCACATGGCGCAGACCGGGCACGGGATCCTCTGCATAGGCGAAAGTGTGGCCGGTCTGTTCCAGAGCGCGGGTCAGCAGGGCGTGGTGGGTGGGGGCGTATCGGGGTGCGTAGAAGTGGAAGGTCTGACCGGCGAAGTCGCTCAGGCGTACGGAGGTCCGGCCGGCGAAGGGGTTGTCGGCGCCGACGAGCGCTGCCAAGGGCTCGCGGCGCAGCGGCTGACGGTTGTAGCTGGGCCGGTCGGGCAGGGCGTGGGAGAGCACGATGTCCACGTCGCCTGCGGTCAGAGCGGCGTCCAGGTCCGGTGACCAACCTTCGTGGGCGTCGACGGTCAGATGTGGGTGGCGCTCGCGTACGGTGGCGAGCAGCCGAGGAAGGGCCTCATAGGCGGCGGAGAGGACATATCCCAGACTCACGTGCCCCACTTCTCCGCGTCCGGCCTGCGTAGTGCGCTCGGTAAGTCGGTCGGTTCGGGCGAGGATGTCACGAGCGCCTTCGAGGAAGACGGCGCCGGCCTCGGTGAGGCGGAGCGGGCGGCGCTGGAACAGGGGAGTGCCCAAGTGATCTTCGAGGGCGCGGATCTGGCGGCTGAGCGCGGGCTGAGCGATGTGTAGGCGTTCGGCGGCCCGGGTGAAGCCCAGGGCTTGATCAAGTTCCGTGAGTGTCGGGGTTGTTGGTGATGCCCAGGATGGCGAGTGCTCGTTCGGGTTCGTGGCGGATGGCGCGGGTGGTCTTGGCGATGTTGTCGGCTCCGAGGATCTTCAGGGTGCCAATGGCGAGGTTGCGGAAGGTAGCCATGGCGCGGGGCGCGTTGCCGGTGTGGACGGTCGAGGCGTCCTCGGCGAAGGTGACATCTCGGATGTAGTGGGAGGAATTCTCGATTCCCCAGTGCCCGCGGATGGCGGTGGCGAGGCCGGCGGGGCTGGTCTGGTGGATATCCAGGCTGGTGACGGCGTAGACGCTCTCGCGACTCTCGGGCTTGCCGGTGGGCTTGCGGCGGCGGTGGACGCGGATGGCGAGGCGGGCGTGGGGGAAGGCGATCCCGCCGAGGCTGTCGGCGATGGAACAGGTCTTGATCGACCGGGACTCGCGCCGTCCGTGGGCGGTGGCGGAGGCGGTGTGCTGGACGGTGATCGATGTCCAGGGCAGAGCGGCGAGCTGGGCGTACGCGGTGGGCTGGTTGGTCTTGATGACCGCGATGTAGTGTGCCTTCTTCGTCTCGACCAGCCAGGTGATGTTGGCCTTCACCGAGTGCAGGGCGTCGAAGGTGACCACGGCGTCAGCGAGGTGGAGTGGTGCCAGCAGGGGCTTGAAGTGCCGCGTCTCGTTGGTCTTCGCGCCGACCTCGACCTGTGCGAGCGTGGCGACGGGGTGATGCGTGACCGCCGCGAGCAGGTGCCGGCGCGGCGCGGCCAGGTGGGCCGAGCCCTTCAGCGCCTTGCCGTCCACGGCGATGACCCGCCGCGGTCGGGCCGCTGACGCATCCGCGCACGCGGACTTGCGGTGCTGGTCAGCGAGGTAGGCGCCCACGGCCTGGTCCAAAGCATCGCCGTCGACCGCCATGAGGACGCGTCCGATGGTGACCGGCTTGGGGCTGCGCCGCCAGCCGAGCAGGTGACGGCGGATCCTCAGGGTCGCCAGCAGGGTGTTCGTGGCCCGCTCGGCGAACTCGGCGATCTCGTCCAGGCTCTTCGCACCTGACACGGCCGCGCAGGCACACACCAGCAGGATCGACACCAGGGAGTACCAGCGGCCCCGGCGAGAACGCGGATCGGGCACCGATGCGAGGTAGGGGCACAGGTCAGCGATCCGGTCCGCATCCAGCGGACCCAGCTTCTCCAGCACGGCAGGTATAGGGGAAGATGCAACGGCAGGCACGGGACATCCTCATGATCATCTGGCTTAGTCACCACAATGATCACGAACCCTCGTGCCTGCACTGCTATCCGCTCCTACCGGCCCTGATCGTCAACCACCCGCTCATCCGCGGAACTTGACGGAGCCCTGGGTGAAGCCTTCCTCCTCGGCGACGGCGACGACGTAGCGCATGAGCCGTGACTCGATCTCCATACCTCCAGGGTATCGGAAGATATCGTTTCGATCTTTGACAGGGTAGGCGCTCCATTTAACGATTGAATCATGAACCCGATATCGACGAACCTGCGCCCCTCTCTTTCTTCGCGCCATCGTCGGCTGGTTCTGGCGATTTGCTGCACGAGTCTTTTCATCATCGCGCTGGACAATACGATTCTGCAGATCGCGTTGCCTGATCTGCAAGGAGAGCTGAATTTGACGGTATCAGGGCTGCAGTGGACTGTTGCCGCCTATATTCTGGTTCTGGCCTCGCTGTTGATGCTCTCGGGATCCATGGCAGACCGTTTTGGACGACGGCGTGTCTTCATGACCGGGCTGGCCGTCTTCACCGTGAGTTCCGCTCTGTGCTCTTTGGCTCCCACTCTGACGTGGCTGATCGTCTTTCGGGTGGTGCAGGCGGTTGGCGGGTCGATGCTCAACCCACCCGCATTGGCGCTCATCACCAACACCTTCACCGAACGCCGCGAACGGGCCCGCGCCATCGGCATGTACAGCGCCATGGGGGGCCTGGCCTTGGCCGCCGGGCCTCTGGTCGGAGGCCTGCTCGTGGACACTGCCGGCTGGCGGTCGATCTTCTGGGTCAACGTGCCCGTCGGCCTCGCCGCCCTCGCCGCGACTCGCCTGTTCGTACCCGAATCCCGCGCCGAGCGCGCGCGCCGTCTCGACCCGCTCGGTCAGGGGCTCGTGATCGCTCTGCTGGCCCTGCTTACCTACACGATCATCCATGCCCCCGAGGCCGGCTGGACTGGGCTGGCCACGCTCACCTGCGGTGCTGTCTGCCTTGTACTCGTGGCCGTCTTGGTCCGCCACGAACTGCGGTGCGTCGAACCACTGATCGAGGTCCGCTTCTTCCGCTCCCCGCCCTTCACCGGTGCCGCCTTCAGTGCCGCCGCCACCTTCTCCACTCTCGTCGGTTTCCTGTTCCTCACCTCTCTCTACTTGCAGAACGTCCGCCGACTCAGTGCCTTGCAGGCCGGTCTGTGGCTGCTGCCGATGGCCGCGACGACGTTGCTGGCCGCCCCGCTTTCCGGACGATTCGTCGCCCGTCACGGGCCCCGCCTCCCACTCCTCGCGGGTGGCTGTGCGATCACCGCAGGTGCTGCTCTGTTCGGTGCCTTCGACGGCCAGACCCACACCTGGTCCATGATCCTGGGCTGCACGCTGTTCGGGTTCGGATTCGGTTCCGTCAATGCCCCGATCACGACTATCGCTGTCTCCGGAATGCCTGACTCCCAGGCCGGGCTGGCCTCCTCCCTGGTCTCTACCTTCCGGCAAATAGGAGGTGTCCTCGGCATTGCCGTATTCGGCTCCGTTCTGGCCTCCGACCTCGACCCACTCGACTACGCCTCCGGCTACGTCGCCGCTGCCCGCCCCGCCTGGTGGATCATCGCCGGGTGCGGAGTGGCCGTCGTCGCCACCAGTGAGTTCACCGATCGCCGTCGACCCGCCGGAATTCCGCGGCAGGGGACTGTAAAGAGTTCGGTCTGTTCGGTAGTCGGTGGTGACGGAGCGTGCCGCCATCCGTAGAGGATGCGGTGACCGCATCCTCCTGGGCTGACCACACCCTCCGTCACCACCGAAAGTGAGACGGCGCCGCTCGTGTGGCAGACCTCGAATCCCCGTATGCAGTCGGCTCGAGCGCCTTCACCGCCGGCCCCGGCACACTCGACGGTGTCAGAGCGGGCACCGTCTTGCCCTTCGACGATGCAGCGTCACCTCGCCGGCCGGTAACGCCGTAAGGGTGGATACGAAGCGAAGGGCATGTCCCCGGATCTCGTGAGGGGATTTCTGGTTCATGCTGACCCGATGGACGAGGTTGCTCACACGCTGCCGCATGGTCGCAGTGCGTGCAACCTCGGGGGTCTGCACTCCTCGGTCGGCGATGAGATTGCGGCACGCGCCGCTGCACTGGCAGGAGTTGGTGGTGACGGAGTGTTCATGAGCGAGGTTCCGCCGACCGCGGCCGAGTGCGCCCGGGTACTGCGTGAGGTGATCTCCGGTGGTGTCGGCGAGGCATGGGGGGTGGGTGAGGTGGTGGTGACCAGGCATCGGCGGCGGCACTCCAGGTTCCTGACCGAGGTACAGGCCGAGATGGACGACCGAACCGGCGGTGGATGGCGGAAGGTTCCACTAGTACTCAAGCATGACTCGTACCGCAGTGGACGATCAGCGGATCAGGCGGCTCGTCAGTTGCGCGCCGCCGGACTCGACCGTCCCCCGTACCAGGTAGTCCGCACGATCGGCTTCCACCCGTCGGGCACGCTGGTGACCGAGCATGCTCCGGGCAGGCCCTGGGCGCTTTCGCTGACCGGTTCCGAGGCGGACCGTGCCGTAGAGGCGGTCGTCGGCTTCCTGACCGTCCTGCAGGGCGTTTCGGTGGAGCTGCCGCCCCGCCCCGCACTGCACGAGCAGACCCTGCGCCGGCTTGCGGATCTGGCCGAGTTCGCCGCCATGCATGCGCGGGACGGGCTCGGCGCGGTGCAGTGGCTGGCCGAGCTACTCGATCCGGTCCTGGAGCCGATTGGGAAGGTGCGGTTGGTGGCGGGACACGGGGACCTGCATCCCAAGAACGTCTACCTCGACAGGCTCGCCGCCGTACCGCCGCTCGTGACGGTGATCGACCTGGACCACGCGGGGATGTACGAGCCCGCTCTCGACGTCGGATACGCGGTATGCCAGATCCTGGTGACCGGCACGCACCTGAGTCTTCCCCAGGACGAGCTGGCACGCGCCGCCGGCGCGCTGTGGGACCGTTATCGCGCACATGGCGGTCCGGCGGACGACGAGCGGATCGCGGTGCAGGTGGCGCGTTCGTTCGTGCAGGTGCTCCACTTCGAGCTGATCGGCTACGGAGGGGGAGACCGCCGTACCCTGGCTCCCTGGGCACGGCTGGCCACCGAGGTACTCGACGAGGGGTCCGGGGCACTGCGGCGTCTCGTGAGGAGCACGCGATGACGCTCGTCGGCTCGCCGGTGGCGGTGGCCTTCGTGCACCACGCCAACCAACTGGTCATCGGCAACGGCTACACCGACCGGGACGGAATCACCGCCATCTGCCGCGGCTATGCGGCCGTACTGCAGCTCCACCGCCGGTTCAGCATTCCGTGCTCCCTGCACCTGTCCGGCACCCTGCTCGAGGCGCTGGCTTGGCACCATCCAGAGTTCCTCACCGAGGTGCGCACTGGTTGCTCCGAGGGGTGGCTGACGCTGATCGGCGGCACCTACGCCGAGCCGATCATGCCGCTGCACGACCCGGCCGCCAACGCCCGCCAGCTTCTGACCATGGCCGACCTCTTGCGGCACCATCTCGCTGTTCCCGACGGTGCCACGTCGACCGTCTGGCTACCCGAACGCGTCTGGGACCCCGCTCTGGCCGCCCAGCTCACCGACCGGTCCCTGCCCCACGGCGGCTTCCGGCGCGTCCTGGTCGACGACCGTGTCCTGGCTGCGCCCGGCTCAGCCCGGTCCTTGGCCGACCGGTCCGGCCCGTACGGAGTGGGAGGCGGCCCCTCGGTCAACGCGACCGGTCGGGTCGATCCCGCACTGCTGCAGCCACGGCAGATCACCGTCGAAGGACGCGGGCTGCAGATGGTGCCCATCTGTTCCCACCTGCGCTACCTGATCCCCGCCCGCTCTCTCGAACACCTTTCGGCATTGGAGGAATTCGTCGCCGACGTGCGCTCGCGTGCCGATCATCCCGAACGCCTGCTGCTGGTCTACGCGGACGACCTGGAACGCACCGCCGGCGTTGCCGGATGGGAACCCGCCCTCGCCGGCTACCGGCGCGCGATTCGCTGGTTCGGCCAGCACCCGCTGGTGCAGCCAGTCGCCCTCGACGCTTGGCTGGACGTCAACCCTCCGCAGGCGGGGTCCGTCCCGGCCGCCGGCACCTACTTCGAACTCGCCGTCGACTGGCGAGCCGGGGAGGATTACAGGGGTTGGGCCGGCAATCCACAATGGCACCCCTACGCGACGCTGCTCGCCGAGCTGGGATCCCGGATCCGCACCGCACGGGGTCTGGACAGGGCGGACGCACGGCTGACCGCACTCGCCGAGAAGCTGGTCATGGTCGGCACCCATGAGTCAGCCTGGAACGACCAGGAAGACGGCCAACGGCGACTGGCCCCGTGGGTGCGTGCGACGGCCTCACACGCCCGTCTCGCCAGACCGCTGCTGGCCGCCGCACGCTGGGCTACAGCCGGATCTCGCATGCCGGAAGCCACCATCTGCGACATCGACGGCGATGGGACGGATGAGCTCATCCTTACCGGAGGAGACGTGTGGTGCCTGGTCGCCCCGGCGGAAGGTGCCCGTGTGTGCCTGCTGGCTCACCGGTACCCCGAATGCACGGGCAGGGAAGCGCCGGACCTTGACCCACCGGGGGCCGCAGTGATCGTGGGCAACCCGGTAGATCACTGGAACCTGCAAGAAGAACTGCACCGGTTCATGGATGCTCCACCCGCCCACCCCGGTGCCCTGGCCGACCACCACCCGCACCTGGCCTGGCACCCCCAGCCACCGGTACACACCGGACGCGCGGTCACCATCGACCTCCTCCCCGCCGCCCCCAACCCTTTCATGCGCAAGCGCCGGTATGCCCTCATCGCTGGGGTACCGGCTCTCGCCTCCTGCCTGTACGGCGTCCCCGATCGCCCGATCACCGTAGAGAATCTCGTCATCCCGGACTACCTGGGTGCGTTGAGGACTGGCAGAGCGGGAATCGAGCAGGTCGGCGGAGGCTGCTGGACCGGGTGGAGGTGGAATGACCGCCAGTGCTGGATCGGGTACGACCCGGCTCAATCCCACCTCGCCGCACCGATCTGGACAGCGGCCGGGCACGGCCATCCGCTCGCTCTCACCGCCGAAAGCGGCCACCTCGACCTGCTGATCGGTGCCGGTACCGCTCATGACACCAGTGTCACCGCCTGGCTGAGCACTGCCCGCTCCGCCCTGCACACGGACCCTCTCCCCTGACGCGCGAATGGAGCCCGTCCAAAGGGGGTGTGCGGAGCGCCGTCACCAGGGTCGGGTCGAGTTGCGCCGCTGGTGGGGTTGCGGCGGACCAGCAAGTGGCGGTGCTTGTCTGTCCCGATGCCGATCCAGGCCCACTACGGGGGGCGGTTTCTAGCGGTCGTCGCAACACGTGGTTGTGTTGATCAGGCCGTGAGCAGTTTATGCAGGCGCTCGGCTGGGGTTTCCCAGCCGAGTGTTTTGCGTGGGCGGCGGTTGAGCTGGTCGGCGACGGCGGCCAGGTGCGCGGGGGTGTGGACCGACAGGTCGGTGCCCTTGGGGAAGTACTGCCGCAGCAGGCCGTTGGTGTTCTCGTTCGAGCCGCGCTGCCAGGGGCTGGCGGGGTCGCAGAAGTAGACCGGGATGTCGGTGGCGAGGGTGAACTCGCCGTGCCGGGCCATCTCACTGCCCTGGTCCCAGGTCAGGGACCGCTTCAGGTGGGCGGGCAGGGTCTGGACGGTGGATGTCAGGGAGGTCAGGACGCTCTCGGCGCCGTGGTCGCCGGGCAGGTGCAGGAGCATGACGTAGCGGGTGGCGCGTTCGACCAGGGTGCCGATCGCGGACTTGCCGTCCTTGCCGATGATCAGGTCGCCCTCCCAGTGACCGGGCACGGCCCGGTCCTCGATCTCAGCGGGCCGTTCGCTGATCATGACCATCGGGGTGGTGAAACGCGGCTGGCGGCAGTTCGCCTGCCTCTGCGGCCTGCGGCGGGCCCGCCCGGAGCGCAGGGCGCCTGCGAGCTCGCGCCGCAGCTGGCCTCTGCCCTGGACGTAGAGGGCCTGGTAGACGGTCTCGTGGACCACGTGCATCTCCGGCCGGTCGGGGAACTGTGCCCGCAGAGCGTGGCATATCTGCTCCGGGCTCCACTTCTCGTCCAGCATTGCCTGGACAGCGGCCCGAAGCTCGGGGTTCTCGCTGATCTTGCGGCTCTTGGGGCGGGGCCGGCGTGCATCGGCGCGGGCCTGGGCTGCGTGAGGGCGGTAGTGCCACCGGCCGCGTGCGCCGTCCGTTCGGTTGCGGCGGATCTCCCGGCTGACCGTGGACGGGCTGCGGCCCAGCTCCGCGGCGATCGCCCGCACCGTGGCCTTCTCCCGCAACCGGTCGGCGATGTGGATCCGCTCCTCCTCGCGCAGGTACCTGGACGTGCCGGAAGGCGGCGCCACCGCGGAAATCGGTGGTGCCGCCTTCTGCCGACGGTCGGCGCTGCGGCCGTTACGCCACTTGTTGCCGGTTCGCCGGTCAACACCGACGATCCGGCAGGCTTCCGTGTTGCTGTATCCCTGCTGCACGAGCCGGGAGTATGCCTCCCGCTCCCGGCGCAGCTTCACAGGCCCCTGCGCGGTCCGCACCTTGCGGATCTCGAAGTCCATCGCACCCCTTGAGCTGGGGTGTTGCGACGACCACTAGAACCTAAGTGGTAGCGCGGGCCCTTCGCGCCGTTGCCGGCGCTTCGTCGGTTCCAGGCGGCCGGCGACCGTGTCTGCGCGGATCGGGGTGCGGCCGGAGTTGCCCGAGCGGATGCTCCGCTTCCCCAAGTACCGTGCCAGCCTCGTCGATCCCTACCGCGAGTACCTGCGTAAACGCCGGGCCGAGGGCCCCGCAGTCCCCGTAGCGCACCTCTTCGAAGAGATCAAGGTCCTCGGGTCCACAGGGCGGCCTGAACCTCCTGCACAAGTACAACAACCAGGGCCGCGCGGACGCCGACCTCAGCCACATCTCCCCGCGCAGACTCGCCCGGATGGACCTCACCAGGCCCGACAACCTCAAAGCCGAACATCACGACCTCCTGGCCCGGCCCACCGCCTCCTGCACCGAGATGTCCGAACTGGCCTCCCGCAACAGAGACTTCACCCCGCTCCTGACGCCTCACGCCGGAAACGCTGACGCGCTGGATCCCCCATGCCACCACCCCTCACCCGGCCTGCCGTTGACAGCCAGGCCGGCGGCCGAAGCCACGGCCCCGACCCTGACGGCGGCGCCAGATTGACCAGTGCGGCAGCCTGGAGGGCGTCCCGACCTCTCCCTGGCTGCCTCACACGGCGACCGGAATCGGTTCGGCGTCGCGACGTGCCAGCTCCGAGTACCTGCCGTCACGCTCCACGAGCTCCTCGTGGGTGCCCTGCTCGACGATGCGTCCGTCGTGCAGGACCACGATCCGGTCGGCGCCCCGCACGGTCGACAGCCTGTGCGCGATGGTGATGGTGGTGCGTCCGGCCGACAGGGCTTCGATGGCTTGCTGCACCGCGTGTTCGGTGCGGGTGTCCAGAGCGCTGGTGGCCTCGTCGAGGATGAGGATGCGTGGGTTGCGCAGCATGGTGCGCGCCAGGGCCAGCCGCTGCTTCTCGCCGCCCGAGAAGCGATGGCCGCGCTCTCCGACCACCGTGTCGTAGCCGTCGGGGAGGGACACGATGTGGTCGTGGATCCGGGCCGCTCGCGCGGCCTCGACGAGTTGCTCGTCCGTCGCCTCCGGAGCCGCGAAGCGGAGGTTCTCCTCCACGGACGCGTGGAAGAGGTGCGTCTCCTGGGAGACCACCCCCACGGTCCGGGACAGGGTGTCGAAGCCGAGGTCGCGGACATCGACGCCGTCGAGGGTCACCCGGCCCGCGCTGACGTCGTAGAGGCGGGGTACCAGGTGTCCGAGCGTGCTCTTGCCCGAGCCCGTCGCACCCACCACTCCGAGGGATGTCCCGGCCGGTACGCGGAGGTCGATGTCCTGCAGAGTCGGCTCGTTGCTCGGGTCGTAGGCGAAGTCGACGCCCTCGAACCGCACTTCGCCTCGCGGTCGGGCCAACTGGACGGGGTACTTCCGCTCGGTGACGGTCGTCGGAAGGTCCAGGTACTCGAAGACCCGCGTGAAGAGCGCCAGAGATGCCTGGATGCTCACACCGATCGACAGCAGTTTCACCACGGGACGGAACAGCCCCTGCTGCAACGTCACGAAGGCCACCAGCGTCCCGATCGAGAGGGTGGCGACACCAGTGTGCAGGGCGAGCCCCGCGGCCCAGTAGACGAGAGCGGGCATGGCCGCCATGGCGATGCTGATGGACGCCATCCGCCAGCGTCCCGCCATGCTTGAGCTGACCTGCAGGCGAGCCACCTTCCCGGATTCCTCCGTGAAGGCTTCGGTCAGCGATTCCGACCGTCCCATGGTCCGGCCCAGCAGGACGCCTCCGATGGAGAGGGAGTCCGCGACGACAGCCGCCATGGAGGCCAGCTGCTTCTGGCGGCGGGCGGTGATCTTCTTGCGTTCGCGGCCCACCCGGAAGCTGATCCAGGAGAAGAACGGGAGCAGCAGCAGGGACAGAGCGGTCAGCCGCCAGTCGAGTGCCAGCATCGCCACCACCGTGGCCACCACCGTGGTGAAATTGGAGACCAGGGATGTGGCCGTGGACGAGACAGTGGCCTGCATCGCGCCGATGTCGTTGGCGATTCGGGACTGCACCTCGCCGCTGCGGGTTCGTGTGAAGAAGGTCAGGGGAACCTTCTGCAAACGCTCGTAGACGGAAGTCCGGAGATCGTGCATGACCCGCTGACCGACCGTGGTGGACAGCAATGTCTGGAGCACGTCGAAGACGCCCGACACCAGGGCGATCACGATCATGCCCATGGCCAGGAGGCCGAGCAGCCCGGTGCGCCCCTGGGGTATCGCGGTGTCCAGGATCTCGCGCAACAGGAAGGGTGAGGCGACGGCCACCAGCGAGGAGGCTCCGACCAGGAGGCCGACGAGGGCGATGCGCCCTCGGTAGGGCCGGAAGAGGCCCAGGACACGACGGAGTTCGTGGGGCCGCTCGGTGGGGCCGGGCGGGGCGGTTTCGGGAGTGCGGGCGGCGGGTGGACGGGGGTCCGGGGTCCTGAGGGAGTCTGCGGCGGGCATGGCTCAGTCACGGGCCTTGGTAGCGGGTCAGTCCTTCAAGGATAACCTGCTCGGTTTCGCACCTTTCGTTCCTGGAACGCGCTTCATGACGCACCGCATGAATGGCCGTACCGGCTGTCATCAGTGATGCGGTGCCCGCCATTCCACCGCGCCATTCCACCGCGCCTTCGGCCGTCGTCCCGGCGGGGGTGGGAGGTGACGCCCTCGCGGCCCCCTCGCGGGCTGCTGAGGTGCTGTGGCAGCCCCGCCGGAGGCGGTGCCCTGCGGCCGGGCCCGCGCCCGGCCGGTCCGCATGAGCCAGCCCGCAGCGCGGCAAGACACCACCCGAGCCCGTGCCGACCGGCGCCCTGGAACGCTACGGCTGCAGACCGAGCGCCTGCGGTCGATTCAACAAGTCAGGCACTCCCTCCGCTCCCGCGGAAAGGTGCCGGCCCGTGCGGGTCAGCCCGCCAGTTCCGGGTACAGGGAGGCAAGTCCCTCGGCCAGGCCCGTCTTGACCTGCCGGGACCTGTCGTCGGCCAGCACTTCGTAGGCGTCGGTTTCGATTCCGTCCAGCGCCTGCTCCGCAACGCTTCCTGGCGACGTCTTCGGTGTGTCGATGTGCGCCGAGAGGTCGGTGTCGACGCAACCGACGTGCAGCCCGGTGACGTTGATGCCGCGCGACCGTAGTTCCAGGCGCAGCGCGTTGGTCTGGGACCACAGCGCGGCCTTCGAGGCACTGTAGGCCTCCAAGTCGGGGGAGGCGATCCAGGACAGGACGGAGTGCACATTGAGCAGATGGCCGCCGCCATTGGCCTGGATGATCGGGACGAACGCCCTGGTCATATTCAACGGGCCGTAGAAGTTGGTCTCGAACTCGTGGCGGATGTCGTCCACCGGTGAGGTCAGGAGCGACGCTCTGAGGGTCGTGCCGGCGTTGTTGATCAGGATTGTGATGTCGCGCGCCCGCTCCGCCGCGGCGGCCACTGACGCGGGGTCGGTGACCTCCAGGGGTAGTGGGACCGCCTCGGGGTGGGTGACGCTCCGCGGGTCACGGGCGGTGGCGTAGACCTTCCTGGCGCCTCGGTTGCAGAGAGACTCGACCAGGGCCCGGCCGATGCCTCGACTGCCCCCGGTGACGAGGACTGTCGAACCTGCGACGGAGGTCATGGGTCTGCTCCTGGTCCGGTCGCCGCTGCGACCTATGACTATTTCTATCGTATACTAATGCACCCCTTTATTGCCGAGGTGGATGTAATCCGATCAAGTCGGTTCGAACGATCGCGATCGACGAGTCTCAGGGGGTCACGCACGTCGATTCCTCGGGCGCCTTATTCGACGAGATCGGAAACATCGGACCCGTTTACGGGAGTCCCCTCGCGACGCATTCCACAAGATCCCGGTGAGTCTGCGATGCCATCGTGCGACGCGGGCCGGGGAGGGGGTGCAGCCCACCCACAAGAATCCCGGGTGTCCTTTCGCGGTGAGTCGGATCTCACCCCGCTTCGACCTCCGGTGTCACGAGCCCACCGCCGGCAGGCGCACCACGCCGAAGCACGCCATCAGGAATCCGGAGCGACCATACGCCGACGCCAAACGCCCAACGGCTTGGACCAGGGGCGGAAAGGCTGTCGGACCTCGACACACCACACTCATCCAGCAAATCGACAGATCACCCCCGTGGTGTGGACACGATGACTGCCGGTTACGCGGTCGCAGACAGGCGGTTCCCGAGGCGTAAGGAGCCCCTTCCGGAATTCTTCAGATGAATCTATTCCCGACGCGGAACGGATATCCGTCCACGGGCATCGGATGGCCAATCCGATCGCCGGAAGCATGTTCAGGTGAAATTCCGATGGCCCACCAGGTGTCGCGGCCGTCGGGGTATTCGCCTTCGGACTGCCGCACAAGCGCGGACCCGCGCACATCGTGCTGCTGGGTACCCTGGCCGCCCTGTTCACGGGCTCCCTGCTCCTCATCGAGGACATCGACCAGCCGTACGCCGGGATCATCCGCATCACCGGCGACCGTGGCCGACACCGTCGACGACATCGGCGAGGACTTCGCCACGGACCACCCGGGGCGCGCACCGCCGTTCGACGTCCGGGGCACCACTACGCGACGATCGACGGGGTGACCGGGGTTCGACGGGAGTGCGACTGCTGTGTCCGGGGCGTGGACAGCCGGAAGTGCCCCTCCGCGCACACCGCGTCCGTGAGCTCCCAGGGCGAATCCGCCCGCCGGCAGAGGGATGCCTGCAACGCGACGGGCGGGCACGGGGCCGCAAGGCGTGGCGGCCGTGCCGACGGTATCCTGGATCAGGGGCCGGCTCCTCCGAGAGGAGGCAGGTCCATGGGGGCTGCGCCGAGTACGGCGGTGGGCGTGTTGGGTGCCGGGCATCTGGGCTCGGCGATTGCCAATGCTCTCGTCCTGCGGGAGGTGACCCGCCGGGTGGTGCTGTACGACCGTGTGCGCGCGCGTGCTGAGGGCGAGGGCTGGGACATCGCGGACGCGGTGTCGCATCTACGGGAGCAGGACGTGAGGGTCACGGACGACCTGCGCCACCTGTCCGAGGTGGGTGTCGTGGTGGTGGCGGTGGGGCCGACCGTGGCCACCGGCCAGGACAGGCTTGAGCTGTTCGGCGTGAACGCCCCCATCATCAAGGACGTGGTGGCATCACTCGATGCGGTGGCGCCCGAGGCGGTCGTCGTCATCGTCAGCAATCCCGTCGAGCTGCTGACCAGAGTCATGCTGGAACACACGCACCGCCCACCGAATCTGGTGCTGGGCAGCGGGACGGTGAACGACACGGCTCGCCTCCGGTACGCGTTGGGACGGCGGATAGGCGTCGACCACGCCAACGTCCACGCCTACGTCATCGGGGAGCACGGGCAGAGCGCGTTCGTCGTCTGGTCGTCGGCTCTCATCGGCGGAGTCCCGGTTACGGCGTTCCCGGCCGGCCCCGGCATCGGCTGGGACGAGGCGAAGAAGGATCTGGAGTCGTTCACCCATTCCAGGGGAGCGGAGATCCACCGGCGGAAGGGCCATACGAGCTTCGGGACGGCTACGGCGGTTGCGGCGCTGGTGCAGTCGGTGGTAAGGGACGAGAAACACATCCTGCCTGTTTCGTGCCTGGCGGCGTCAGGTTATGGCCTTCCACCCGGAACGGTCGTCTCCCTGCCCTGCGTGGTGGGCGCGTCAGGGGCTGAGCGGTGCCTCGTCCTTCCCATGGACGAATCGGAATCAGCGCGCCTGAACTCGTCCTACGCCGGCCTCCAAGCTGCCTACGATCACAACCCGTTGTGAGGGTGTCAAATCGGGTCTGCCGCACGATCGGGTGACATCTGAACTGGCTTTGCACCTCCCCTCCTACTGTGGAGACCGTGACCGGAGGGACAGTTGGGGGGTCATGGCATCCAGGAAGCGCATCTACGACGCTGAGTTCCGTGAGGGGGCGGTGCGGATCGTGACGGAGACCGGGAAGCCGATTCCGGAGGTGGCCGAGGATCTGGGCATCCATCCCGGAACGCTGCACGGCTGGGTGTCGCGGGCGAGGCGTAGCGGGTCGTCGTCGTCGTCGGACCGGCCGGCGGCCGAGCCGCCGGGTGGCCGGCTGCGGGAGAGCGAGCGGGCGGAGCTGGAGCGGCTGCGGACCGAGGCCGGGGAGAAGGACAAACGCATCCGTGAGCTGGAGATGGAGCTTCCCGATCTCGTTGTCAAGCGGTAGGTGTAACAGGCGGTGATGATTGGTAGCGCTGTCCGTCACGGATCACCGCCCACAGGACGTTGACGCGGCGGTGGGCAAGGGCAAGCAGGGCTTGTTTGTGCCCTTTCCCCTCGCTGCGCTTCCGGTTCGTAGTACGCCTTGGACTCCGGGCGGCATCGCAGGTTGACCATGGCCGATAGGTACCCGGCTCGCCGCGGTGGTAGCGCCTGGGCCTGTGGAGGTTGCCGCTGACGCGGCCGGAGGCACGAGGTCTGGGCGCCAGCCCGGCGCAGCCGGCCGGCCGGTCCGCGCTCCCGAAGGCGTCCATGTCACCGCCGGTCGCGGTGATGAACTCGGCGCCGAGTCTGGGGCCCACCCCGGGCAGGCTGCGGATCACCTCGGCATTCGGATGCTCGAGAAACCGGGCGTCGACCAGAGCGTCAAGCTCGGCGATCTCCTCGTCGAGGGCCGTCACCCCCTTCGCAAGCCGGACCACCATGGTGGCGGCCAGCTTCTCGCCGGGCAGCGCGGTGTGCTGGGCCTGGGCGGCCTCCGCCACGGTTCGCGCCAGGGCGGCGGCGCCGTGAACCTTGCGGTTCTTCAGCCAGGTCTCGATCCGTTTCGCTCCCGCGCGGCGGATGGCGGCGGGGGTCTGATACCCGGTCAGCAACATCACCGGACCCTTGTTCGTCAGATCCGGAGCAGCTGAGGCGGACCCGTCCGTGGCGGTCGGAGCGATCAGCAGCTGCGAGGCCGAGGAGGGCATACCGCGGAACCGACTGGCGGACCGTGTGCCGCAAGGCTTACGGCGCACGGCTCCGGGGAATGTCCCCGGAGTCCGGACGCGGTGGGTGACGGGGCCCACGGGTATCGTCCGGCGGTCAGGGGGGGTGGACATGGGTGCTCTGACACCGTCGGCGTTGCCGCCGCGATGCCTGCCGACCGTCCCGTACCGGCCCCCCGACGACCTGGAGTGCGGAAGGCGCCGCCGGACGGAAGGACTTGACGGCTCGGCCCACGGGTCTCGTTGCCTGACGTACGCCCCGGGCAGCCGGGCGTGCGGCCCCGGCGATCAGACGCACGCACTTCCCAGCTCGGGGTACGGACATCCCGCTCCTGGCTGTGGAGTTGACGGCGCCTGGCGCGGACTGCCGTGCCCGGTGGACGGGCTTGGCGGTCGCCGCGCGTCAGCGCCTGGCGGGTGCCGCGGGCGGGCTCGGCCGGGTGACCCGCGCCACGTCGGCCGGCCGGTACCGTGTCCGGAGCGTGGATGACGACCGGCACCCATACCGAGGATCCGGCCGGCGACGCGCTTGCCGGACTGTTCGACCCTGCCGTCGCCGCAGCCCTGCGCACGGCGTTCGGCGACCGACTGCGGCAGCCCTACATGCGCTGGCAGCGCGGAGGCTACAGCGGCGCCGTGCTCGCGCGAGTCCTGTACACCCGGCCGGACGGTGGCGACGACCACCTGATCGTCAAGGTGCTGCCGACCGCCGAGGAGGCCGGTGAACCCGACCGGCACAACCGGGCACGGGCGTCGGCCCCGGACTTCGCCGACCGACACATGGTGCTTCAGCCCTTTCTGCCGCTGGACCTGCCGGACGGGCGCCGCATCATGTTCCAGTCGGTGGAGGAGGACCTTTCGAACACCCACACCCTGGACAAGATCCGGACTGCCGACCTGCCCGAGGCGTGTGCGGCCCTGGTCCGGCTGCTGCTCGTGGACTGGAACGGGGCCGACTGCCGGCAGGTCCTGCGCAGGCCCGCGCCGACGGTCGCCGAGTATCTGCGCGACGAATTGCGCGACGCCCTGTCCCCGGGCCGGACGGCGTACACATGGGCCGACTCCCGCCATCTCCTGTCGCCCGACGAGGACTGTGTCGAGATGCCCGACGAGCCGGAGCCGCGGCTGTTGCCCAACCCGGTGACAGCCCTGCGCCCGGACTCGGTACTCGGGTCCGCCACGGTCGACTGCCTGATCGGCCACACCCACGGGGACCTGCACCAGGGCAATGTGCTCGTCCCGCTGCGGGGCGGGCTCTCGCGGGCCGACGGACGTCCGGCGCTCCGCCTCGTCGACCTCTCGCACTACGCGTCCGATGCTCCCCTGAGCCGCGACGTCGTCGCGCTCGTGCTGTCACTGTGCGGCGACCACCTGCCGTCCGTGGAGCACGGCACCCGGCGCGGCGAGGCGGCGGAGGACCTGCTCGAGCTCGTCCTCGACCCGTGGCGGGAGGAGCCATCGGGGTTGCTGCCCCAGAGCCTGGACGCGTCGGTCCGGGCCGTCCACCGCGCCTGCCACGACATCCTGCCGCCGAGTCATCGCGAGTCCTGGCACCGGCACTACCTGCTGTCGGTCCTCGCCGGCGCCCTGGTCCACCTGTCCTATGTGAGGCACGGCGAGTGGGGACGCTGGTGGTTCTTCCGGCTGGCCGCACGGGCCGCGCACGCGGCACTCCGGGCACTGCGCCCGGATGTCAGGCTCCCGGCCGATCCCCGGCGCCCACCCCTGATCTGCCGCTTCGTTCCCGGCGCGGCACACCGGCAGGAGCCCGCCGAGGCGACGCCCCGGCCGATCCACTGGCTCTCGACGACCGGGTATGGGCTGCTGACGGCCCCCGGAGGGCTGGTCGGGCGACAGCGGGAGACGGATGCCGTCCGGGCCTTCGTGGCCGGCTCCGGCCCGGACACCCCCGCCGCGCTGGTGGTGCGGGCGGTGGGCGGCATGGGCAAGTCGGCCCTGGTGTGGAACTTTCTCCAGACCGGTCTCACCGAGGTGCAGCGGCGGGAGCACAGCGCTTTCGACGTAGGTGTGTGGTGGTCCTTCTCCGACCTGGGGGGCGAGGCCGGGGCCCTCGTCCGCTCCCTCGCCGCGCTCGGCGGCCCGTCTTCGGACTCGCGGACGGACTCCGAGCTGTCCCGCGCGCTGTCCGTGGTGCAGAGCCGTCGCTGTCTGCTGGTTTTCGACGCCCTCGAACGACAGTTGTCGGTCTATCAGCACGGTGAAGGACCGAGTCGGCCCGGTGCGAGCGGAGGGTCGGCCGGAGCCGGCGAGGAGGACACCGAGTCCGGAAGCGGAACCGGTGAGGGCGGCCTCGGCCTCGGTATCGTCGACGAGCGGGTCGTCGCCCTGATTCAGGGTGTGCTCTCCGGCGGCGAGTCCAGGCTCCTGGTCAACACCCGGCTGGTGCCGTCGCTGCTCGAGAAGTCCCGGCAGGTCGCCCACCTCGATCTCGGGCCTCTGGACACCGCGGAGAGCAGTCTGCTCAGCAGACGGTTCGGGGTGTCCGACGACCCGGTGCTCGCCACAGAGATCGAACGGCTGACCGGCGGTCACCCGCTCTTGACGCAGATCGTCTGCCGTGCTCTGGGCTCCCGCCTCGTCACTCCGAGCGAACTGGCCACGGCCGTCGCCCACAGCGGCATCCCGGAGCAGGTCACCGACGAGGTCGCCGTGACCAGTGCGGCGGTCCTCGAAATGGTCGTGACCGCCCTGTCGGAACGGGAACGCCGAACGGCCCGCGTGGCCGCCTCCGCCGCCGATGCCTGGACGACCGCCGAGGTGCACGCCATGCTGCGGCGGCTCGGCGACGCTGCCGAGAGCACCGACACGACGGAGCACACGCTCTCCAGGCTGGTCGGCCTCGGGTTGATGGGCAGGGTCACCGACAGCGACGGCACCGCCCGCTGGTCCATGCATCCGGTCGTCAAGGTGGCGCTGGCGCGCGAGGGCGACACCGGGGCGGTCGCCCTGGCCGTTCTCGCCGAGCTGCGGGCCAAGGGCGCGGACGTGACGCCGCCGCGCGTGCGCGGACTGGGGGACCTGCGTGGCCCGCTCGAGTTCTTCCACGCGCTGTGCGACCGGGCGGACGCCGACCCCGCTCTCCACGACGCCTACGACGAGGCCGGGTCGTACTACCTCCGCACGCTGCACACGCCGCTCACCTTCGCGATCCGCGAGCACCAGGAACGGATGACCCTACTCAACCGGCTGTGGCCGCACGGCATGCGGAGCGACAGCCCGTTGCGCACGCCCCAGATCCGGGCCGGTGTGCACAACGCCGCCGCGCTGACGTACCAGTGGCTGGGTCACAACACACGCGCCGCCGAACTGCTCCGGGAGGCACTGCGCACTCCCGGCCGCGGCGCCGACCCCACGGCGTGGAGCAACCTTGCCTCCGTCCTGCTCTACACCGACGCGCTGGAAGAGGCCGGCGAGGCCGCGGTGACCGCGGTGCGTCACGCGCTGGCCAACGCGGCGGACACCTCGGTGCCGCTGACCTACCTCGCCCTGGTCCTGGCGCAGAGCGGTCGCCCAGTGGAGGAGGTCGTACGGCTGCGGGACCGGCTCGGCAGCGCCTACCCGACGCAGGAGTGGCTCGCCCTGCGGGACGGGGACCTGGCACTGTGGGCGGGTGAACCCGAGCGGGCGCTGCGCCTGGGGGAGCGGTCCCTCGCTCTGGCGAGTACCCGCCGCAGCGGATACACCGCCCCGCTCATCGAGGCGGGCCGCCTTACCGGACAGTGCCTGGTTGAGCTCGGACTGCTGGACGACGCCCTGCCGCTGCTGGAGCAGGCCCTGGGCCGCACGCGGCAGTTCGTCCTGGTCCAAGAGGAACTCCCGATCCGTATCGCCCTGGCCCGGGCATATGCGCCGCGCGACGCGCAGCGGGCCCTGCGCCTGCTGGCCGAGGGCTTCGACCACCGCGCGGAGGGCGAGTACCGGTGGTTCACCGCCGAAGCCCACGCGACGCGCGGGGACATCCTGCGCGACCTGGGCCGCACGGAGACGGCGGAGCGACACCGCGCCCGGGCCCTGGCGCTGGCGTCCAGGCCGACGGGATGGGAGTACGCGCCGCTGCTGCGCCGACTGAATCCCTCCTCGCTCACGGACGGTGAACGCCCGCTGCCGGCCCAGGTGTCGGCGCTGCTCGGCGAGCGGACCTGACCCATCGCACAGCGGCGGGCCCCTCTTCATTCCGTGGACGCCACCGACGCCGCGCCCGAGGTGGGACGGTTCCCCGACGCGTGTGAGAACCATCGGCCGGAGTCACCCCCCGTGGTGCGGAGTCCCGCCGCACCACGTTGTGGAGTTCGGTCATCGCGGCCTGGAAGTCGGACGGGCGGGGCCTGCGACCGCCTCATTCAGGCACGCGAGACTCTCGTCCCGATCCACCACCTGCCCTCGGACCGAGAAGCGGTCCAGCAGGTCGTTCGCCGGCTCCCTCAGCAGCCCCGGCGTCCGAGGCCCGCCGGGTTCCGTGCGGCCGGCGCCTCCCCGGTGCAGGGTGACGGCTGCTTCCAGGTCCTCCAAGTCACCTGAGGCGGCGTGCCGTAGACGCAGCGCCACGGCGAGTCGGGGCCGACCATGCTTCCCGCTCGGCATGAGGCTCACGCCCGTCAGACCGTCGGGTCAGCGCCCAGGCGATCCAGTTCTCGCATCGCCTGGACGAAGTCCTCTCGGTCATTGCTCTGGAATCGTCGGAAGAACCAGTCGGGCACTCGGACCTGTTGCAGCCGAGTCTGGAGGAGCACGTCCTGGACCTGCCGGGCCAGTTGGAGCAGTTCAGGCACATTCTCGGCGGGGCACCCGCGCGAGACGTGTGCACGCATGGCATCCATGACCACCGCCTGTGCGTGTTCACGAGCCCCGGCGGTGTCCCACTGCGCGGCAGCGGTCTCCACCCCGAGCAGGAGAAGTCCCAGCGAAGGCACGAACCAGTGGAGCAGCAGGTCGGACACCGTCATCGAGCCTGCCAGCCCCGTCACGACACCGGCCAGGCTCCAGACCAGCAGTCCGTACGTGACGGCCGTGGCGTACCGTCGACGCACCCGGGCACCCCAGCCGAGGGTTTGCAACTGGCAGGCGAGGACGTCCAACGGGCGCTGCAACGCGGTTGCTTCGTAGAAGTAGTCGCGCAGCCGTTCCTCTGACGCTCTGTACCCACGAGCCACGCGGCCCACCTCCTGGGCGGGGACCGCCGGGCCACCCCCGAGGACGGTGTTCCACGGGAGCCCGAGCAGACGTACATCGAACATTTCCTGGAGCAGGGCCGCCCGCCGCTTCTCCGTGATGCCCCGCAACCGCGCCCCCGCCGCGTACGCGAGTGCCCACATCAGACCGAGCAGGGTGCCCGGTGTCTCCAGGGCGGGGACGAACACGCCTGCCACGCCAACCGCCGCCAGGAGCAGCGAGAGCCAGATGTGCGCCAGGGCAAGCCGTTTGGCCCGGCTGTGGGAGACGGAGGCCGCCTTGAGCAAGAGCAGCAGGTCGGGGTCGTTCTGCCGGTGGAGAATCGATGTTCCCGGTGCGGCCAAGGCATGTCCCCCGATGCGTTGACGCGCCGCCGCGGGCCCAGGGCGGTCGGCTCGGCGGCGTACCGACCGCGAGAGGAGTCATGCCCAGACAGAGCCACCTACATACGTCGAAAGGCCGTGTCTCCGGGCCATCGGGAGAACCGCGCGGCGCCACTGGGTCGGGAGCACGGCCAAGGTCAGTGAGCCCGCACCTCCAGCCGCCCGTCCGTGCTGAGCAGCGCGATCAGCCTGCCATCGCGGGAAAGGGCGACATCGGCGCCGGTGCCGGACTGTTCGAGCTGGGTGCCGCCGTCCATGGTCGGAATGGACAGCCGTCCCCGCCTGAGCCAGAACAGCGTCCCCGTCTCGGTGCAGATCAGCCGCATGCCCTTCGCTCCCAGCGCCTCCCTGCCCTCCCTCTTGGTGAGCTTGCGGCTGTACATCTCTCCTCCGTCGCTGGTGCGCCATACGACGACCTCCTCGAAGGTGACGCACCCGACATGGCTGCCCGAAGGCGAGACCGCGAGTTGCAGGCCGGGATCAGGGGTCGTCTTCCGCATGAACCTGGGCAGAAACGACAGGCTGTTGGCCACGCTCCGTCGAAGGGGCTCCTGGCCACGGCGGTAGATGTGTACCTCTCGTGAACTGGCCATGGCGATGACCGAGGCGTCGATACTGACCGCGCTCGCCATCATCGAAGGCGGGCAGGACAGGGTCTCGATCGGCGTCCCGTCCTCGAAGTCCCGGACGGTCAGCTGGTGTCGGTCGTGCGTGGCGAACACGTCCCCGCCGCTGGTCACCAGGAAGTGCTCGCCGTTGCCCAAGGGGACCGGCGGCCGAGGGATCGCCCGTCCTCCCTGCGGGAAATGAGTGATCTCCAGTTGCTTCGGGCGAGCCACCAAGACGGTGTGCGTCAGGGACGCGACCAGCGACTGATGGCCCAGACGTAGGCGCGGCGCGCGGCCCGTGGTGCCGGGCAGCTCGTCCCCGGAGGCGGTCCAGCGGCGCACGCCTCCCTTGCCGTCGATGGCCACCACCGTGTCATCAGGGCCGAATCCGACCACGGCCAGCTCGTCCGGCGCCCCTGTCCGTGTGTCCCACAACCGCCGCCGAGGCACCTCGTCCGGTACGAACTCCGCCGCCCATTCTCGTGCGGCAGGGCCCACCCGTCCGAAGCCGGCGGCCATGGAGAAGGAGTCCCTGCCCGGCTCCAGCGGTGACAGCCTGGCCTCGGCGCCCTTCCCCCCGCTCCGTGCCAGCACTTCGCCACCTGCGTGGGCCGCGAGCCGGGCGAACCATGTTCGGCCGGCTTCGCTGATCTTCGTGTAAGTCGTGAAGCGCAGCGCCGTCGCCATGAGGGACAGCAGAAACTGGCGCTCCCACGGATCGCCCCAGCCACGCATCGCCTCACGGGCGGCAAGGCGGATCGTTGCCACAAGATCGGCCGCCTCGGGGACGATCCGCGCGCGATGAGCGGCATCCGGGTCCACGATGAACCGGATGAGGGCGTGGCGCTGATCGGGCGGCAGCTCCTGCTGGTGATCTACGTGCGGCACCAGAGCGGACAGCAGCAGGGTGGCCACGTCGCGGCCGAGATCCGCGCTCACGCTGAAGGTGCACAGATCGATGAGCCGGTACGCCTGTGGCTGCACCAGCTTTTCCTCTCTGGGCACGAGAACATTGTCCAGGTGGAGGTCACCGTGGCCGAGTCCCCGCAGGATCGTGATCACCGGATCCGTGAGCGCTGAATGCCCTCCCTCGACGAGCAGGTACGGATTCGGCAGCCGCATTCCGTCGCTGTAGAGCCAGGGCGGTGCGGGATCCAGGACGCGTAGCTCCTGACCGAACGCCTGGAGGGAACCGCCGCGCCTCCACACGTCGTTGAGCTCGCGGCGGAGGAACTCCGAGACCGTTGTCTGCTCGAGCCCGGCGTCCTTCAGCACGTCTTTGTTCCAGTCGGAGAGCAATCCCCGGACAACCGCCTCGATGACCGGTTTCCGTTCTTCGTGAGGGAGGGCCCCCGCTGGGAACACATCGGTCAGGCTGTCCCCGGCGACTTCTTGGAACATCACCGTCCTGCCGTCCGGGAGGTCCAGTGACGGATGAGGCTGATCAACCAGGTGTTGCCGTGTGAATTGCTCGGCGGCCTTCAACGCCTCCGTATGGGCGGCCGCCTCCGTGCCGGGCAGTCCAGCGCAGATCACCTTGACGACGAGTTGCTGAGGCGGGGGCGCGACAAGGGCGACGAACAGGACGGCGCCGTTGTAGCTCGTGCCCGGCGAGGTCCACACCGGCCGTCGCAGATGCAGATCGGACCAACCAGTGTCCTGTGCCTGACGCAGGAGACTCTCGACGACCTCTGGCCCGCAATGTGTGGTGATCCACTGGAGGTCTTCCTGGGGGATGCGCAGTGGCACCGGGGGAACCTTTCGGAAGGAGCGTAAGGAGATTGTCCAGCGTGGCATGAGGCGGGATCGCCTGAGCGAGATATCGGCCGAATCACCCCTCGAATGACATCAGATCACCGGTTGCTCGCCTTTCGCATCGTTCTCACACGGAGCCTTGTCCAACCCGCGAGCCCGGCTGGCCGGTTGGGCTGACAGACTGGTGAAGGCCCTGGTAGATGGGTTTTCGACCAAGAAGAACCCGTGACCACCAGAGGCTTCGCATGCCCGTCTACCCGTCCGGGCTGGACGTGTCCAGCGGGAAGACCAAGGCGACACCGCCAGGTAGCCGGTTGTTGACGTGCCCCACGAACGCGCAAAGTGCGGCTTGTCGTGGCGCAGGACGGGGGGCCAAGAACACCGCCCCAGCACCCCCTCCTACTGAGTACCGGTACTCATGCGCTGGGCCGGACCACGCCGGCAGTCTTTGGGCGTATGAGCACGAGCACAAGCCTGTGGCGCTGGGCGAAGGAGTACGACGGGCCGGTGGCGTTCCTGGTCGCAGTGGGGGACCTGGTCCTGTCCGGTGTTCTGTTGCAGTCGGTGATCGCCTCCGGGATCACGTCAGGGGCACCGAACGATGCAGAACAGGCGGCCGTGCGGCAGGCTCAGGACACCGCACAGACGATCTGGGGCGTGTGGCTCGCCGCCGGACTCCTGATCGCGGCTGCGCTACGGATGCCGCGTACGGCGATGGTGCACTTGGCCGCCATGCTCGCGATCCCGGGCGCATTCGTGGCCTACGTCGCGGCGCGCCACTGAGAGTCGCGACGTAGGGACCGGGTCTGCGCCAGCTACGCCGCCACGACGTCGTCCGTCTGGTCCTCGGTCTCGGACGACGGCCAGCGGACCTCCGACATCCGCCGGCAGCGACATGACCGTGCCGGAAAGGACGCTGCCCTGGCGCGGCGGCGCGCCGAGGAGGAAGCCGCCTCGGTCGCCGAGATCCGAGCTCTGCACGGAGCCGAATGCCAGCAGCTGTGTCCGCTGGTGGCCCGGTCCGCCCGGTGCCGACGAGCACCCCGTTCCTGTGCCACCGTGTGCCCTGCCATGGTCATGAACCACCCCCGGCCGCAACGGAGTTGCAATACGCCAGATTCCTTCGCCCTGTCAGCCCTTCACGCCTTTCAGCCTGGTTCTCACCATAATCTCCAACCGTCAGTGAGACGCCGGGCAGGGAGCGAGTGCCGGATACGCGTCGTTGTCCGGCCGGAAGGTGGGTATGCCCTCCGATACACGGCACCGGCAAGGGCCGTGCGACGCCCGCGAGGAGGACACCGACGATGTTCTGCCACGTCTCCCCCCGGTGGAGGCCCTGATGTCCGCCAGCGGCGCTGTGAGCCCCGAGGCCGAGGAGAAGGCCGTGGACACGGCCTGGCGCGTCCATGCCGCGGTGGGGGAATGGACAGCCCGGGTCGATGCCAAGGCATCCTTCGCCCTCACTCTCGAATCGGCCGCCGGAGCCGCGATCATCGCGCTTTCCGGCAGCGGCAACATCTTCGTTGGCCCGCACGGCTGGGCGGTCCGGTGCCTGTTCTGGTCCGGCTGTGCGTCCATCCTTGTCGCGGCCGTCCTCGCGGCACTCGTCGTCACGCCCCGCCTGCGAACCTCCGCCCTGCGGGCCGAAGCACCCGACAATTTCCTCTATTTCGGCCATCTGATGCACCGTGAGGCCGAGGAACTGGCCGAGTCGCTGCGGCGCGCCCAGCCGCTTCCCGTGCTCAGCCGGCAACTGGTCATCATGAGCAGAATCGCCTGGACCAAGCACCGGCACTTGCAGTCCTCCTTGGTCTCCTTCGCACTCGGCCTCGCCCTCGTGGTGCTCGCCGCGGTTGCGGCCTGACGGCGCCCGACCCCACTCACGCACCGGCGTACAGGTGCGCCGCCCAGAGGGACGGGGCCCACGGCCGCCGCGCTCGCCCTTGGTGCAGGGCGAGGTGGAGGGCGTACGCCGCGTCCCGCGTCTGCGGCGCAGTACCGCCCTCCCCCGTCAGCCGGGTGTAGAAGTGGACGGCGATCTCCTTGGCCGCGGTGTCGTCGACAGGCCAGAGGGTGCCGATCACCCGGCGGTAGCCGGAGAGCAGGAACCCGGCTGTGATGTGCACGGACTCGTCCGCCAGCCGCTGGTTGGTCAGCGTGGTACTGCACGCCGACAGGTAGGCGAGGTCGGCGCCCTTGATGTGCAGGGAGGAGATCGCGTCGACCGTGAGCCGCGCCGTCCCGCCATCACGTCCGTTGCCGTTGCCGTCGCCGTCGCCGTCGCCGTCGCCGTCGCTCAGCAGCAGTCCGCTGCGTCCCGGAGCACCCCACTCGCTGACGGCGTGGCAGGCGAAGTGCACCACCGGGTGGGCGGGCAGCCTGTCCAGCACGGTCCGCGGCGTGCTGTGCGGAGGACCGACCCGGGTGGCGCCGGGCAACAGGACGGCGAGGCGTTCGATCTCGGTGGTCACGTGCCGCAGCGGCCGGGGCGCTCCGGCCGGCCGGGCCATGTCGACCAGCAGGGCACCTGTACCGGTCCCGGGCGCGGTGGCACCGAAACCGGTGACCGGTGCAGTCGTCCGCGCGGGCCGCCGCGCGTGGGCCAGGGCCCGGATGGTCGGCGTCCACGAGGAGACCGCCCGGTCCATGACGGTGCGGGCGGGCCCGCCGCGCGTCGGGTCCTCCTGGTGGTGGCCGGAGGCGTGCCAGGGAAGGAAGGCGGTGACACCGGCCGGGCACCACCAGATCCGCGGCCACTCACCGGGGCCATCGTCCGGCCCGAACGACCGGGTCAGTCCGATCCGCTCCAGCACGGGCCCCGCCACCCGGTCCCACTGCCACTCCAGGGTCTCGGTGAGTACCCGCATGCGCCGCTTGGCCTGCGCGTAGTCGGTCACCGGCGGAGAGCCCGGCACACGCCCCTCAAGAAGCCGTTCAGCCCGGCCGATCACCCGGTTCTCGGTCACGTCCGGCAGGCCGATCACGATCACGGGGGAGCAGGGGTCCGGGGTCACCACCAGTGCGTCACCCCGGTGCCTGCCGACCGCCAGCATGATGATGTGGCCGCCGTCCGCCTGCCTGCGGAGCGTCTCCACGGCGGGGCGCCCCAGGAAGTCCTCCAGTTCGGGGAGGGCCCGGATCCGGGTGAGGAGTGCGTGCCATTCCGCATCCATCGAGGCCCGTTCGGCGGCGATGCGCCGCAGGGCCCGACCGGGACCGTGCGGACCGCCGCCGGGACTGCTGCGACCGCCGGAGCTGTCCGCACCGGACGCTTCGTCGGCCCGCCCGGCGTACGCCTCGTCGAACTCCTCGCGGAGTCTGATGTGGTCGGCGGCGTCCCGTCTGTTCCGCAGAGCCTCGAACTCTTCGGCCAGCTCCGTGGAGGCTGCGCCCAGCTTGTCCAGGTCGCCCCGCATGTCGAGGGTCTGCTGGAGCATCACTCCGCGTGCCTGCTCCAGCAGTTCCACGGCCCGTGCCGGATCACCGTTGCTCAGTGCCGCTCCGGCCGCCTCGCTGCCCAGCCCCTCCATCTCCCCGAGCCCGAACTCCCGATCCGCGCGCGTCAGCCGCCAGGGAGCGAGCTGCGCGAGCAGGTCCACGGCGGACTCGTAGGACCGCAGGGCCCGATCGGGCTCGCCGGCTTCCAGGGCGGCCCGGCCGAGCGCGCGGGCCGCCTTGACCCGGTCCCCGACCGGGCTGACTGCGGAGCGTACGGCCCTGTCCAAGAGGCCCAGCGCCTCCTCCAGGTAGGTCCGGTCCGCCTCGGCGCGCCAGGCGCTGCGAAGCGCTGCGGCACAGCCGGTCAGAACGGACGCCTCGTCGGGATGGTCGGGGGCCAGGGAGGCGACGGCGCGACGGGCGGTGGCCACCGCCTCGCGCAGGGCGCGGGGCGAGGAGTCATGGCGGTACCTGAGCCGCCACGCGGCGGTGAGGTTGGCGAGCCGGTGCGTCTGCTCGGGGTGTCCGGGCGGCGAGAGGGCGACGGCCCGGCGCCCGGCGGTGACGGCGGCGGCCAGTTCCCGCGCGCCGCCGGTCACGGCGTACCGGAACATCAGCGCCGCGCAGAGGTGGGAGAGGAAGACGGGTAGGTCCGGGTGGCTGCGCTCGGTGACGACGACCGCGGTGCGGGCGGCGGCGACCGCCTCGCGGATCGTCCGCTCGGCGTCCTGCGGATCCTGCCACTGGTGCAGGATCAACAGGGCCCCGGAGAGGTTCGACTGGAGCAATGCTCAAGACCTGTGGATCGGACCCGGGAGGGTGCCTCGCGGAACGCGAAGGGCGTACCTTCCCGAGTGATCGACTTCTGGTCATCGAGTAGGCCCGCGTTGCAGCGCGGGTCGGGAAGGCACGCCCGTGCTGAGCGTAGTCAACGAGGACGGCACCACCCAGAGCGGCTCCCTGATGGACGACATCGTCCGTGAGGGCGCCCGCCGGATGCTCGCCGCGGCCCTGGAGGCCGAAGTCAACCAGTACATAGCCGAGTTGGCGGGTGAGCGGGACGAGGCGGGTCGCCGTCTGGTGGTCCGTAACGGCCACCACCGCGAGCGGACGGTGGCCACCGCCGCCGGGCCGATCGTGGTGAAGGCGCCGCGGGTGAACGACAAGCGGGTCGACGGCGAGACGGGCGAGCGCAAGCGGTTCTCGTCGAAGATCCTCGCCCCCTGGTGCCGGAAGTCCCCGAAGATCAGCGAGGTCCTTCCCCTGCTCTACCTGCACGGTCTGTCCTCGGGCGACTTCGTGCCCGCGATGGAGCAGTTCCTCGGCTCGGCCGCTGGGCTCTCGTCGGCCACGGTGACTCGGTTGACCAAGCAGTGGAGCGACGATCACGCCGCCTTCCAGGAGCGGGACCTGTCCGGGGCCGACTACGTGTACGTGTGGGCTGACGGCGTCCACCCCAAGGTCCGCCTCGGCCAGGCCCGCTCCTGCGTCCTGGTCCTCATGGGCGTGCGTACCGACGGCAGTAAGGAGCTGATCGCGCTCGCTGAGGGCCTGCGCGAGTCGACCGAGTCCTGGGCCGACCTCCTGCGGGACTGCCGCCGACGCGGCATGCGCGATCCCGAGCTCGTCGTCGGCGACGGAGCCATGGGGCTGTGGCGGGCGCTGACCGAGGTGTTTCCGCAGGCCAGACATCAAAGGTGCTGGGTTCACAAAACCCGCAACGTGCTCAACGCCCTACCGGGATCGGCCCAGCCCGGCGCGAAGAAGGCACTGCAGGAGATCTACAACGCCGAGGACCGCGACCACGCCGAGAAGGCGGTGAAGGACTTCGGGCGCTCCTACGGCGCGAAGTGGCCCAAGGCCGTCAAGAAGATCACCGACGACGTCGATGAACTCCTGGCGTTCTACGACTTCCCGGCCGAGCACTGGGTCCATTTGCGCACGACGAATCCGATCGAGTCGACCTTCAGCACGGTGAAGCTGCGGACCAAGGTCACCCGCGGCGCCGGCAGCCCGGCCGCGGCCCTGGCGATGGTGTTCAAGCTCGCCGAGTCCGCCCAGGCCCGCTGGCGCGCGATCACCGCACCCCACCTCGTCGCCCTCGTCCGCAGCGGCGCCCGCTTCGAACGTGGCGTCCTGGTCGAGCGTGAGCGGGAGGTTGCGGCATGAGTGAGCCCAAGGAACTCCCGCTGCTGTTCCTGGACGTCGACGGACCTCTCCTCCCGTTCGGTGACGGCTCGCAGCGCGAGCCGTCAAGCACCACGACAGATTCGCACCTGATGCGGCTCGACCCGCGCTTCGGACCGCGCCTCGCGGCACTGCCGTGCGAGTTGGTCTGGGCCACCACGTGGGAGGAGACGGCGAACACCGACATCGCACCGCTGCTCGGCCTGCCGCCGCTGCCGGTCGTGCACTGGCCGGAACCCTCCGACGCGCAGGAACGCGAGGACCAGTGGTTCGGGCTCCACTGGAAGACCCGAACCCTGGCGGCATGGGCAGGCGGACGCCCGTTCATCTGGGTCGATGACGAGATCACCGACGCCGATCGGGACTGGGTGTCCACCAACCACCCCGCTCCGGCCTTCCTCCACCGCATCGCGTCGTCCCGCGGCCTCACCAACGAAGACTTCACAGTTCTCGATCAATGGCTGCGGGCCACTTGAGGCTCCCCACGGTGATCCACAGGAATTGACAATTGCTCGTTCGACTGGTACATGGACCGGTCCGGGTGACCGGACGGGCACGCCGCGGCGGCCTCGCGGGCCGCTTCGACCGCCTCGGTCAGGTGCCGCAGCTCGTTGCCGCGCTGGTAGCGGGCCTGGAGCCCCAGGCTGACCTGGGACAGCAGCCGAGGCCGGAGCGGATGCCCGGCCGGAGCGAGGCGAAGCCCTTTCTCGGCCGCACGGAGGCCCTCGACCAGGACGTCCGGCTCGCCGGTGCGTTCGTGCCGCGACCGCGATGCCATCGCGAGGTTCAGCAGGTACAACGGCCGGTCCGGGTCGTCGCGGTGCGCGGTGCGAACGGCGTCGTCGGCCGCGGCCGCGGCGTCGGTGAGCAGGGCGAGGGATCCGGTCCGCCGGTAGCGTCCGAGGAGGATGCCGCAGTGGTTGCTCAGCAGGGCGGGCCGCGCCCGGTGAGTCTCGGGCACCGAGTCCACCGCGAGCCTGGCCGCGGCCGCGGCCGCCTCGCCCGCGTCGTCGTCCTGGGCGAGGTCGCTCCACTGGTGGAGAGTGGCGGCCACGTTTGCCATGCGCAGGGGGTATTCCGGCTGCGCCGGTAGCAGGGCGGACATCAACCGGCGGGCACACTCCGCGGCTTCCCGCAGCGCGGCACGGTCTCCGATGCGGTCGTAGCGCATGCGGAGCACCCCGGTGAGGCTGGAGAGCAGGCCCGCGAGCGTCGGTGAGCCGGCCGGCGTGGCGCGGATCGTCTCGCGCCGGAGCGCCACCGCCTCGTCCAGGACCGCCAGTTCCCCGGTCCGCTCGAAAAGCGTCGCCAACGCGGTGGACAGGTTGGACCGCGCGGCGACCGCGGTGGTGCTCCCCGGGCGCGCCGCGTCGACGGCCCGGCGCGCCGTGCTGATGCTCTCCTCCAGGACCGACTCGTCCCCCACTGCTTGGGCTCGGACGAACAACTGGTGGGCCAGTGAGGTGAGATGGGCGGCTTCGTCGGCGTGGCCGGGCGGCGTCGCGGCCACCGCGCCACGGCCGATGTCCACCGCCTCGTCGAGATCGGCGGTGGCGCCGGTCCGGTAGTGGCGGTCGAGCAGGGAGTTGGCGAGATTGCCCTGGATCTTCAGGTGTGCGGATCCGCCGTAGGCCGCGGCCTGTACGGCGAGTCGGCCGGTGTCGATCGCCTCGTCCAGGATCCGGGGGTCGCCGGTGCGGTCGTAGACGTCCTGCAGGGCGAGCACGAGGTTGCCGAGCGTGTCGGCTCTGGCCGGGTGGCCGGGCGGCGTGGCCGCCACCGCTTCCCGCAGGGCGTCGACCGCGGCGGACAGCGCGGGTCCGCAGTCCGCCGCGGAACGTGCCGTAGCGCGCAGGGCCCGGCCGAGCGTCAGCAGGTACCGGTGCCGTTCCGGATGGCGAGCGGGCATTGCGGTGAGAGCCGCGCGGCAGATCTCGGAGCACTCGTCGAGGACGGATGGGTCGCCGGTGACGCGGTACAGGTCGAAGAGGGACTGGGCCAGCGCGAGCCCGAACTCCTCGGGTCCGTCGAGGGCGTCACCGCCGCACTGCACGGCCCGTCTGGCCGCGTCGACGGACTCCCGTACGGTGTCGGCGTCCGCGCGGAGCGTTCCCAGCGTTCCCAGTACGGCGGAGAGGTTGGCGAGGGGTACGGCGGCCGAGGGACCGTCGGGCCCGAGGGAGACAGCCAGCCGAGCGTGGGTCGCCGCCTCAACGAGGGCGTCCTCGTCGTCGGTGAGCTCGTGATGCGACAGGAGGGCCAGGGCGAGGTTCGTGCGGTTGCGCGCCCGGCTTCCGGACGGTGCGGGATCGAGGGAGACGGCCCTGCGGCCCGCTGCCAGGGCCTCGCGCAGGTCCTCCACGTCACCGGTCCGGCCGTAGCGGGCGTGCAGGGCACCTACGAGGCTCATCAGGCGGTCGGCCAGGTCGTGGTCGGCCGGTCCGGCGGCCGGTCCGTCCTGCGCCGCCGGAGCCGGACCGATTCCGGGGCCGGACCGGGGATCGGGCCCGGGGTCGGTGTCAGTGCCGGGGTGCGTGGCCACGGCGGGCTCCGTCGCCGCGGCCGCCGTGGTCTCGCCAGGCCGGAGAGCCTCACGCGCCGCCGCGACGGCGTCGTCCAGCAGCCCGGCCGCGTCATCGAAGCGGGCCAGGGTGAGCAGAGCGGCAGAGAGGTTGGACAGGTAGCCTGCCCGGCGGCCGGTGCCGGCCGGCTCGGTGGCCGCCAGGTGCCGCAGGACGAACAGGGCCGGCCGCAGGGCCGTTCCGCCGCGGCGGCCCTGTCCGTGCCGTTCCATCGCGGTCACCATCCCGTCGTGGCACGCGCCGGGCGAGAGACCGGGGGCGGCAGGGGGGCCGACGCCGGGCAGACCGGTCACCGCGGCCCGCTCGTAGAGATCGCGGACGGCCCGAGGCGGCTCCGCGCCCTCGGCGACCAAGGGCAGGAAGTACCAGGCGGCCGTCCGCAGGTCCGCCTCCGCGCTTTCCCCGCCGGCTTCTCGGGCCGCCGCGTGTCGGAGGTGCAACCGTCCGGCCGCGACGGCCACCTCCACGTCGTCGAACAGGTCGCCGGTTCGCTCCAGCAGGCGCGCCAGGGCCTCCTCAGCGCCGTCCCTGCCGTCGCCGCCGGGCGTCTCGGCGTACGCCCGGACGGTCGCGAGGAGGGCCGCGCGGTCGGCCGCGGGCCGGGTCACCTGGTGTCCCCGGCAGCCGGAGATGTGTACAGCCAGGCGTCCGCCTGGAAACGCTTCACCACTGCGGTCACCCGGGTGAAGTCGCCCGGGTCCAGCCCAGGATGGCCCGGAGCCACTACCTGCTCGTAGAGGAACGTGCTGACCAGCACGCCGAGCTCGGCGTTCCGATGGGGCGCGAGGGCGTCGCGCAACGGAAGGCTGTCCAACAAGCGGCAGAAGCCGAGGACCGCCTCCCCCTCGTAACCGTTGGCCCCCGCCGCGAACGTGCCGGCGTCGCAGGCCATCCGCAGGCGCATTCGGTCGGTGTGCCGGTCGTTGTCCTGACGGAGCAGGGCCGCCGTCGAGTTGACCAGCCCGGGCAAGGCCCGGGTGACGTCGGTTCGCAGCGGCAGGACGATGTTCATGCCGTCCCCGTTGCGCTGGTGGTTCGTCTGCGTCAGGTCGAACCCGAGGTCGCCGAGGACCTCGCGGATGAGTCGGTCCAGACGCCGCTGGAGGGCCGATCTGCCCGACGCGTCCCGGTCGGAGTAACCCACCACGTCGACACCGAAGCCCATGCGCATCTCGGTGAGGCGGCTCACGACCCCCGCCCCTTGCCCGTACGAAGGCGCAGAGCCCCGCGCCATGGGCGGCGCCGACTGCTCGGCCACCCGGAGAGCGGGGACGGGCACGGGCAGCCGTACGGTGAACCCGTCGGTGCCGGTGTGGGGGTGCATGCCCAGCGCCGCCTCCTCGGTGAGGGCGTAGCCCGCCTTCGCCGTGACGCGCACCTCCTCGCGGTCGGCCGGCACCAGCAGGACGAACCATCCGGTGTGCGAGCCCAGCCGGACCTCGCCGCCGCCCACCGCGCGATGACGCCAGCGACAGGTGTGTCCCCCGACGCCGAAGACGGTGATGTCCGGCGTGAGCGCGGGCAGCGGCACGCGCGTGAGCGGGCCATCACCGCCGCCTTCCCCGTCCCCCGTGCCGTTCGCCTCCGGCAGGGCGAAGTCCAGGTCCCGCGTCAGTACGTAGGTCTGTGCTGGCTCGGGCCCGGTCACGCCGGCAGGCAGGGCCGCGGTGACGACGAGGTCCCTGGCGTCGAACGAGAAGCCCGCCTCCACCCAGCGCGGTCCCGGTACCTCCGGGTCGAAATCCACGTCGTACCGCGCCTTGACGAGATACGCGTCGACGCCCGGCAGCCCGGACGGGGCACGCGGCAGGGACCGCATCTGCCAGCCGTGGAAGACGATGTTGCCGACCGTGGCCCCCGTCGGATGCGCCGTCCAGGAGCGGACGTCGTCCACCAGGTACAGCCCGACCTCGGCCAGCGGTTGGGCCTCCTGCGGAGGTAACTCGGCACCGGACTCGGCGCTTTCGGCCAGGAACTCCATGGACACGGCTCGCTTCCGTCGCTGTACGGGCCCGCCGGCCCGACGAGTCATGACCGTCCGCACTCGGACGTTCCACCCCGCGGCTCGCGGGGCGCGGTGTAAGTAGTACGAAGGGTAGTCATTCGGTCGGACGAAAGCCCGACAGAGCGGCAGAGTGGGGACGTTCCCGAGCTCATCGGTCCCGAGGCATCGCACGGGCTGTCCATGGGCGAACTGCTGAACACCTACCGGCGCATGGAGGACCCGGACGTCTCGCGCGAGACCGTACGTGCACTGAGAAGAGCCGTCGCGGACCCTCGAGCACTCGGCGTGAGCAGATGTCGATGACGCAGGCGAGATACAGCCACGAGCCACCGACCTGCACGTATCTGATGTCGCCGCACCACTTCTCGTCCAGTCGTGCGGCGGTGAAGTCGCCTTGGACGAGGTCCGGGGCGGGCGGTGCGAGCCGGTCGGGGACCGTGGTGCGCTTGCGGCGCCGCAGATGGCGGCCTTCGAGCCGGTTGGCGCGCATCAGGCGCTCGACGCGCTTGCGGTTGACCATGTGCCCGTAAACGCGCAACTCGGCATGAACGCGCCGGACTCCTTAGGCGCCCTTGTGCTCGGTGTGGATCTCACGGATCTCCACGGCAGAGCATCGTCGGAGGCCTGCCGCTCCCGGAGGGTCTTCGATCTGACGGCGCGGCAACGAGGGCTGTGGTGAACGCGGCGAGACGATGGGATTTGGGGTGTCGCAAGACGATCGTCTACCGACACTCGAACTCCGTCGAGAAGGTCCACGCGGTTGAGCATCGTGGATCAGCGCGACCGCGGTGACGGCTCCAGACGGGGGTGTGTCTGCCCCAGGACGCTCCTGGGGCGGGGGACCATCGGCAAGTCACGGGAGCGCCCGATGGGGGAGAAGAGGAGGATGAACGCGGCCAGCGGCACTCCAGCCGTCGTGATCCACATGGCTGTACGGAGATCGAAGACAGTTCCCAGCCATCCGCCGAGCAGAGCGCCCAGCGGGATTGTTCCGTAGTTGAGGAAAGCCGTGCTCGCCGTGAGACGCCCGAGGAACTCCGGCGGGCAGTATCGTTGCTGGAAGCTCGCCTTGATGACGTTGCCGGCCACGACGCCTGCCGAGACACAGAATCCGCCCGTGGCGAAGAGAAGAAGCCCGGCTCCGGCGGAGGCGGCCGGGATGAGCAGCGCGAAGATCGCGAACCCGAGCTCGAACAGCAGCGTCGCGCGGGCGGTCCCGATCCGGTCGGCGACGCGGCGCGCGATGAATGCCCCGGCGATACCTCCCGCGCTGGCGGCTGCGATGAGTCCGCCGACCGCTCCGGGCGCCAGGCCCACGGTATGGACGAGGAAGACGACCTGGATCGACTGATAGCCCATGAGGGCCAGGTTGGAGGCCGCCCCGAACAACGTCATCGTGCGGAGCCAGGGATCGCGGGCGACCAGTCGTAGGCCTTCATTGACTTCGTCGAGCAGAGCTGTGGAGCGGACGGCTGTCCTTTCTGGGTACGGCTCGCGCTTGCGGATGCTCGCGACGCAGAAGAGGGAGAGTAGAAAGGTCGCCGCGTTGGCGAACATCGCGTTGACCGCGCCTACCGTCTGCCCGATCAGGCCGGCGGAACCGAGACCGGCGATCTGGGCGGCGGACGCACTGCCGTGCAGCTTCGCGTTGCCTTCGGGTTGGTCTTCGGGCGCCAGAATGCCGGGAAGGTAGGCGGTGTAAGCGGTCTGGAAGAACACGGCGGCAGTGCCCGTCAGCAGCGCGACGACCACCAGCAGGCCAACGTTCAGATGGCCGGTCCGCGCCGCGACCGGAACCACGGAGAACAGCAGGAAAGACACCGCGGCAGCGGTCAGCATGACGGGTCTGCGACGCACCCGGTCTACCCACGCTCCGACCGGGAGACCGACGACCAGCCACGGCAGCCAGGCCGAGGCGCTCAGTAACCCGACCTCCCATGTGCTGGCGTGCAGGGTCGAGACGGCGATCAGAGGCATCGCCACGGCGGTGACGGAGGCGCCGAACTTCCCCGTGGTCTCTCCACACCACAGCAGACGAAAGTCCCGATGCCGACGCAGGAGACTGACACGTATCTCGTGGCTCATCCGTTTCCCCGTTCTTTGCGGGGGAACGACTGGATCTGCACGATGATCGGCAGCGCCCCCGGCGCTGCCTCTGCGTCGGGCGCGGGAGTGTGACGCGCGATCACGGCCATCAACTCGTCGTTGAAAGACTTGAGCTGTGTTGGCGTCATCCGCAGGTCCCGCCAGTCGGAGATGGTGCCGGCACGCTGCCAGTCGCCGTCCCAGTTCTCGCTCAGGTAGTTCGTGACCCGGCTGAAGTACTGCTGCACCAGCTCGTGCATGTAAACCGACAGGGCGCCCTTGGTGTCGGGGTCATTGTGGAATTCAGCGGTCTCCAAGACCTTCGTGTCCTCGACGACTCGCCACCAGCGCTCACGCTTGGTGCCGCGGCCCGTCTCCTCTTCGATGAACCCGTGCTGGGCAAGATGCCGCAAGTGCCAGCTCACGGTGCCGGTGTTCTCGCCGAGGCGTGCCGACAGCCCCGTGGCAGTGGCCGGGCCGTCGAGGGTCAGCATCTCCAGAATGCTCATGCGCAAGGGGTGCGCCAGGCCTCGCAGGCTGCGGGCGTCAAGGCGCCGTACGGGCTTGTGTTGGGTCGCCGCCCTAGGTTCCACTCCGTCACTCATGCCGACAGAGTATGTTGCAGAGGCTTCTCTGCATAGTGTTCTCTGTAACATAGCCCGCAGTGCTGCCACCCCGTCCCTCCCGGGCACTTCGCCGATACCCGCGCCCGCCGTACACACGTCGTGAGGCAACAGGCCCACGGAGCCTGCACGCCTCGCTGCCGGACAGCAACCGCCCTGCAACAGCCCTACGTCCGCACCAGACACGACAGCGCCGGTCGGCGGGGCGAGCCCCGCAGACGTCAGTACCCGTCGCGGACCTCTCCTCTGCCCCTCAGCCCGCTCCTGCTCCGCAATCCGCAATCCGCAATCCGAGGAAATCGCGTACGACCGGGTGCGAGTACCACTGGCAAGCCCGTATCAGCCACTACAAACGACGTGGCCACACACCACCAGAAGCGACCCAACCGTCACGGCAAACACCGGTTGCAGTAGTAGGTCGGACAGCTGATCCAGGTTCATACCTTCGTCCCTGGCCCGGCTGGAGAGCGACGCCTACCTTCATGGGCATGGAGATCGTTGAAGGCGTTCTGGAGGAGGCCCTGGAGCGACTGCACTCCACCGGCCCGGAGTTCGACGACTGGCTGACCAACCACGGCCCGATGGCCGCCGAGTCCCTGGTACGGCACGGGGAGGCCGCTCGGGTGCACCGTTGGCTGGACGGCTATGCGGCGCGCCTGGAGGAACTTCCCCGGGCCCGGGAGCGGCTCACCGACGCAGCGGTGCCCGAGCGACTGGCCGAACTGGTGCGGGCGACCGTTCACTTCTATGCCGCGCAGGCACACGGCAACCCCGTCATGCTCGTCCACGCCGCTACAGCCCCCAACGCCGTGCTGCGGACACTGCCGGCGCTGCCCCGGGAGCTGTGGTCGGCGTCGCTGCGGGCCGCCTGGTCCGCGAGCGCAGCAGTCGCCGCCGCATGCCGCCCGAAGGGTCCGGCCGAGCCGGTGGACACCGGGACAGCCGATGCCCGGGAACTCTTCGCCGCGGCGGCACGGCACGGCGACGAGCACGCCGTCAAGTTGGCCGACACCGTCCTGGATGTGACCGCCGCCCATCCCTCGGACACACTGGCGCTGAGCGCCGCGCAGCGGGCGATCACACTGATCGAGCCCGTAGCGTGGAGCAACGCCGCGCACGACACGGGTTAGGCCTCCGCTGCCTTACCAGGTCGTGAGCGTTCGGCCACTTCGCACTCGCCCGGTGCCGCCCGGCGGGTGAGGAGCTGCGGCACCGCCCGCCGCGCGGCGATCTCTGCTTGACCGCACCTGCCGCAACCGTGATAGAGCTGCCCGCATGAGTGAGTTGATCAGGATCCCCGCACCGGACGGGGTTGCCCCCGCCGCCCAGTACTCCCATGTCGTCCGAGGCACTGGGCACTTCGTGGCGATCTCCGGCCAGCTCGCCTTGGACGAGGCCGGTGACGTCGTCGGCGAGGGTGACCCGGTGGCCCAGGCCCGCCAGGTCTTCGAGAACCTGCGGCGCTGCCTCGGCGCCGCAGGTGCCACCTTCGACGACCTGGTCAAGCTGACCTGCTTCGTCACGGACATGGCTTACATGCCGGCCATCCGCGAAGCCCGCGCCGCACATATCCCCGAGGACCGACTGCCGGCCGTCTCGGCGGTTCAGGTCGTCTCGCTGGTGCGACCGGAGTTGCTGATGGAGATCGAGGCCTTCGCCGTCGTGGCCGAGTGACCGAGTGAGGTGCGATTCCCCCAGGCGCCGCGGCACGCGGAGTGTCCGACTCTGCATGGTCGTCCGCGACGGTGAGCCACACTCATCTTCTGACGATCAGGTCGAGAGCCGCGGCCAGCTGTGTCTTGACCGCATCACGGTGGTGAAGGGCGATCGGCGCGGACTCGGGACTCGGCCGAACGCCCCGGTCCGCGAAGACATAGAGCATGCGCAATGTGCGTAGGCAGTTGGTGAGGTGCGCGGGAACGGGAGTCGTGATCCGGTCGGCCCCGAAGCGGAGGCCGATCGGTTCCAACCATCCGGTCGCGTCGTTCTCGTTCATGTCGGAGCGGGTGAGAACACAGGCGATCGCCCTTGCCAACCGATCGTCCTCCAGCTGTTCGAAGACGTAGTCGGTATGAGCCGTCAGTCGCGCCGCCGCTAGCTCCAGCATCCGCACCGGGTCCACCTCCGGGTGGCATCCCAACCGGCCGAGCAGGTCCGCTCCATGCGCGACAGCGTGCAGCCAGCCCAGATTCTCGTCAAAGCCGCGCAGTTCCGTCTCCGCCGGGTACCAACGTGAGAACGCGTCCACCCAGTCGGCCTTGAGGTCTCCCCCTTCCACGAGCATGTCGAGGACCAGCGGGGCGAAGGTCCGAGCCTGGATCTCCGGATCGAGGAAGCGGGCAGCCATCTCGTCACCGAGCGCCAGCCGCCGGGACTCGTCGATGACCCCCCGGGCTATCCAGGTCGCCAGCACCGTGTGCGGGGCCCCGTCCCGGATCTTGGGATCGGCATCGGCCAGGGCACGGGAGAGTTCTCGCACCAGATGACCCATAGGGGGGTGCGCGGGTACCGCGCAGTCGGCGGCTTCGATGCTGGACCAGTCGATCATGACGGCAGAGTAGGCATGCGGCGATGCGCGTGGCTACCGCATTACCGGCGCCCTCCAGGTCGTCGCGACGCACGCGTACGAAGGCCTGACACCCCACGGTGGGGGATCCGGTCCACCGTCGCTGAGCGAGTTGGACGACCGCCAACCGGGCATCCCACAAGATCATTCAGGCTGTCGAGTGCCCCACCGCTGGGAGAGAGCGGCCACCAGGTGCAGTCCCCGGCGCCGCCTTCGTCGGTGTACACGACGCGCCGAAGGCGCGGCTGGTGAGGCTGCCGTCATAGACCTCACAGATCAGCGACCGGCTGTGCAGCAGGCGCAGGCGTATCGGGCCGACGGCATGCCGGATCACGTTGCCGACCAACTGCGCTGTTTCATAGGGCGATACATCCGGTCGCGGGGGGTGACGGGGACCGGCGAGACCTTGCGGAGCCGGGTGCGCCAGGCCGGCGAGCACACGGGCCGCGATCACGGTCGCGGCGAGCGGAGCGCGGAGAGCGGAGAGCCGGGACGAGGAACACCGCAGGCAGGCGGTATGCACTTCGAGGATCAGCCGGTGGCCGCTCGCCTGTGCGGGCACCGTCCCGATGCCGGAGCAAACCACCGGATCAGGTCGAACCCGTACACCACTTCCCTGGACGCAACCGCGACGTCCCGCGGAACGGACGGGCCGAGGGCAGCTGGCTGAAGGCCGCGTGCAGCGCGTCCGACAGCCGATCGAGATCCGCTCGACCGTGTGCCGCTGCTTGCGTGGCGCGGTCCAGTCCGCCTTCAGAACGGCGTCGATCACCGGAGGAGGCCAGGTCGTGCCCGAGGATCACCTTCGCTCCTGACCTCGACCACCAAGGCCAGAGCCAGACGTAGAGCACCAAGTGGGTCGCTCTTGATGCCCCGTCAGAGGGTCGGCGTCCGGCCGCCGTCGGAACCCGGGCCGGAGTGATCGGGCACATCGAGGCCTATGCGGAATGTGTCGCGTTCGTCCGGCTCCAGCTCGTGTGGTGGCGCAGGACGGACCTTGGCCACCACGGCACTTGTCGCCCGCCCTGCCGGGCGCGGTGACAAGCGCGTTCACCGAGGCTTCCTCGGGACGGGCCGTGATGCTGTGCCGGCTCCGCAGGGGCTCTCCGCGTGTCGGCCCGTGACGGCGTCCGCGCCGCCGCACGGCACGGACGCCCGCGGCGGCCCGCTGACCGGGATGCCCGCGGACCCCGCTCTCGGCCGGATGGTTCGCCCAGGAACCGGACCACTTGCGGGCCGCTCCACCCGAGTTCTTCCGCCTCGGGACTGCCACCGCCTTGGCACGGCCTCAGCCGGCTGACGTTCCTGCACTTCCCTGCATCGCCAACGCCCTGGAACGCACTTGCGAAAGGCTGATCGCTCCGTACCGGACCCGGGCCGACGCCGTTCCGCGCTCCGGTGCGGAGGTTCGCGCGCACACTCGCTCCTGGCGGAATTGAGGGGACTTCGCCGACCTGCACCAAGAGATCGTCCGGCAGAGATCGAGACCGCGGCCGGCAGGTAGGCGCGGTGATCACACCATGGACACCGAGCGAGGCCCGAACGTCCTGTGGAGCGCCCGACCCCCACTCGCCGATCGCACCGTGATCTGCACGCCTACACGACCATCCTGACTCCGGGATCTCCCTGGAGGGCGCGGTACGGGGGGGGGGGGGGGGGGGGAGCCGGGCTCGCGAACCCATTCGTATGCCCGTGTCAGCGGACATGGCAGGATTTTGTCGACAGGTGGCGGTCTCGCCACTGCTGCTCCCCCCTCTCACCGACGGAGACTGGGCCCGTTCCGGCGCACAGGCCCGGGACATCAGTACGGAGGGAATCGGATGATGAAGAAGCGCAGTGTCGCGGCGGTGCTTGGCTCGCTGGCCGTCCTGGGGGCCGTCCTGTCGGCTGGGGGAACCGCTTCGGCAGCTACGGCGGCCCCGGCGAAGTACGATCACGCCACCGCTGCTGCGTTGCTGAAGGCAGCGGGGATCGCCTGGACGTCGAGCGGGAATTGCAGCGACCGCGACACGACCACGTGCACTTCCTTCGAACAGATCAACAAGACCACCGTCAACGGCATCATCGGCTTCAAGAACCTCAGCAAGTGTGGGATCACCATCACGGGCGGCACTGAGAAGGGCCACGCGTCCGGCACGTACAGCCACTGGAACGGCTACAAGGTCGACATCAGACCGACCACGTGCGTGGACGACTGGATCAAGAAGAACATGGAGTACGACGGCAAGCGGAGCGACGGCGCACCCATGTACAAGTCGGTCGCCGGCAACGTCTATGCCAAGGAGTCCAGCCACTGGGACATCCTCTACGTCGTCTGATCCTTGTCGCACCGGCCGCAGCCGGGGCCAGCCGGTGTCCGAGTCCCTGGGGCTCCGGGAGACGGGTGGCGAACGTCGCGGCACGGCGGAGCATGGTTGCGGGGCGGTCGGCAGGCCCGACCGCCCCGCTCCGTGTTCGCCCCGAGAGGCGGGGACCGCGGCAAACCGTTCCGTGTCCCTCGCGGCGAAGGGCGGTCGCGGATGACTGATGCGGGGTGACACGGCACCGGACCTGGACGTCGGGCGAGTCCCTGCCGTCGAGGTGTGTGGCCGACCGGGAGATGACGGCTCCCTTCGAATCTGGCTCTGGCCTCGGTTCCGTGACCTCGTGGCCGGGTGAGGACGCAGGCGTCCATCCCCCGGCACCGCGGTGCGCGATCGACGCCACCGCGCCTTCAGCAGCCGGAGCAGCCGGGTCCGCCCCGCAGCCGACCGCTGACGGCGGCATGGCCGGGCGGCCTGCCACTGACCTCGATTGCGATCGACGGCCAACGGCCCGTCCCGGTGCCGGAGAGCGGCGCCCCCGTGTCGGGAACCGCGCCCCCCAGGACAGGCTGTGCCCGCCTGGAGAGCCGCTCGTTCCAGTCGGGCCGGCCCGGCCGGCAGGGCAGGTGGCCTGCTCGCTGCCCGGTCGAAGGCGAGGGGGCCTGGCTGAGGTCGCGGTACGCGCTGGTCTGGGCGCTGTTGTCGGCCTGGACGAGACCGCGCAGCGGGACGGGCCGGCTTGCGCAGCCCTTTCTCACGCGCTGGGTGGGACGCCGTCCAGCACCCGCTGCCCTCAGCGCTCCTGAGCCAGACGGTCCCGGAACTCCGACAGCACCGAGAGGCCGAAACCCGGATCCTACCTGCAGCCCGAGCGCTTCCTTGGAGTCGATCCTCGCCGGTACCCGCGCGGCGGCCGGCCGGTCAGTTCCTCAGCAACCCGCGCCACGACACCAGGGGCCGGGCAGGCACTTCGGCGCTGCTTGATGCCCGGGCGGCTCTGCCGGGCTCCTCGACCCCGCCTCGCGCCGGCCGAAACTCGGCCGACCGCGAGGCGAAACGAGCATGTCACCGATGCCGCGGCCGAGGTCTGGCGGACTGCGGTCAGCCAACCGTGGCGCGGACCGGGTCGCCGAGGATGCCGTCGGTGTACGTCACGTACCGAGCGGTGAAGTCCCCCTTGCCGGTGATGGTGCCCGAAGCCTTCTCCCCGGGCGCGAGTTTGACCGTGCCGATTTGGTTCTTGTCGACGGCGAGGGCAGCCGTGTGCTTGGTTCCGGCGGTGTCGGTGAGGGAGAAGTACAGCGGGTTGACGCTGATCTCCTTGTCGCCGTTGTTGCTGACAGTCACCAGAACGCTGGTGTAGTCGCCGTCGTCGTGCAGGACGCCTGGAGTGAAGGCCGTCTTCCTCGCGAAGAGATCGACCGGTGTATCTCCCTCCTTCGGCTGCTCGCTTCTCGGGCCGTTCTGTGCCGGGGCCGATGATGCGCCCTTCCCGGAGCCGCTGTCCGGGGAGTTCTGGCCCACGGTGGGTCCACAGGCGGGCAGAGCCAGCACCGTGAGGACGGCAAGGAGGGCGGGTCCTGTCTTCTTCATTGAGATGGTTCTCCATTCGGCGCCGCGTTGGGACGGAGCCCCGTGGGCGGTTGACTTTGGCTCGGCAGGATGACGGAACGTCGGAATCCCTCTGGCGAGCTCTGCCACGGCAGAGCTCGGGAAGATTGATCGTTTGCCTTCCGTGGTACTAGCTTCCGAGGGGCCTACGCCTCTGACCAGTGGAGGAAGCGACACAGTGCGCTAAGATCCCGTCTTGTGAGGGGGAGGCGGCACGTCGTGGCGGTGGCAGTGACAGACGGCGCCCCCACCTTCGAACTCGCCGTGCCCTGCGAGGTCTTCGGCACCGACCGCAGCGACATCGTTGCCCCTTGGTACGAGCTGCGCCTCTGCGCAGCCGAGCCGGGACCGATCCGCACCAGCGCCGGGCTTCGCCTGGACACGTGCTACGGCCTGGACGACCTCGTGGACGCGGACACCGTCGTGGTCGCCGCCTCCTCGCGCCGGGTGCAGACCACCCCGCCGCAGCCACTGGTCGACGCGGTGCGCACCGCCCACGAAAGAGGCCGGCGAATCGTTGCTCTGTGCAATGGAATCTATGTCCTTGCAGCGGCCGGGCTGCTGGACGGGCGACGAGCCACCACACACTGGATGAACGGACTTGACCTCGCGGACCGCTACCCCAGCATCGGGTACGACCCGGCCGTGCTCTACGTCGGAGACGACACCGTGTTCACCTCGGCCGGTACCGGGGCCTCGATCGATCTGTGTCTGCACCTGGTGCGCCACGACCACGGCTCGGCGGTGGCCAACGAGGTGGCCCGGCGCATGGTAGTCCCGCCTCACCGGGAAGGGGGACAGGCCCAGCACTCCAGGCCGCTCACCCCACTGCCCGAGGACAGCGGTCTGGGAACCGTACTGGACTGGGCTCGGGAACGCCTGCACGAGCCGCTGACCGTCGCACTGCTCGCCCGCGAGGCACATGTGAGCGAGCGCACCCTCGCCCGCCGCTTCCGCGAGACACTGGGCGTCACCCCGCTGCGGTGGATTCTCCAGGAGCGGATACGGCTCGCCCAGGAGCTGCTCGAGACCACGGACGAGCCCGTCGAGTCGATCGCCCGACGTACCGGATTCGGTACCCCGGCCAACTTTCGGCACCACTTTGGACGGCTCACCTCCACCTCTCCCCGGGCGTACCGCAATCACTTCCGGAGCGGAAGCCCGGGTCACGTCCCCTGCGGCAGCGCACCCGAACCGGGCTGATCACGCATGCAAGTCGTTCCACATGGGCCGTGTCCGGCACGCGAGTCAGCCGATGAGGCGCGGTGTGTCCTGCGCCGGTAGCAGGTCGTTGGACCTTGTACGCGTTCTCCTGCCGGTGCCGGTGCCGCGTCGTGGTCCGAAGCTGGAACCGCCTCTACTGGACGATGACGAGCGTGCCACGCTGGACCCGGCGGGCGAGCTCTGCACCGCCGGCACCGGGCGGCCAACGGGAAACCAGGGGGTCATCGTTGGGCCCCGGGCCGGAGAGCATGTCTCTGCGGGGGGGGAGGGTCGCCACGTCTTGCCGGGAAGGCGGTCCTCCCTCTGCGGCCCGGTCAGCGGTGCGATCCGGATTCCGCCGCGGACAATCTCTCCGGTGCCATGCCCTCCGCGACGCTCAGCTCCTGGGTTCCTGTGACAGAAAGCAGTTCCAGCTGCTCGGCTCCCGGGCTTCCGGGCGGTGCGGCGAACCACAGCAGGCGTTGCCGTCCGTCCTCGCTGAGCAGGTTGTAGCAGTCGAGTTCGATGACGCCGAGCGTGGGGTGGACGATCTTCTTGTGGTCCATGCGGCGCACCGCGACGTCGTGGGTGTCCCAGAGGGCTGTGAACTCCCGGCTGCGGCGGCGTAGCACGGCGATCATCTTCGTGGCCTCCGTGTCCCGGCCGCGCCGGGCGGCCGCTGCTTGGAGGTCGGCCACGAACACCCGGGAGTGGTGTGGGTGATCCTCGGGCGGGAAGATCTCGCGCGCCTGCGGTTCGGTGAACCAGCGGTACACGAAGCTCGCCGCCGGGCCGCGGTGTACCGGGGACTTGCCGAGCAGGTTCCGGGCCAGGTCGTTTTCCACCAGGGTTTCGTGCAGGTCGGTGATGACGCGCGCGGGAGTGTTGGACAGCCGGTCCAGGAGTCCGAGGAGCGCGGGCTGCACGTGTGCCGACGATCCGTGTGCTGACCGAGGGAGGACCGGACGTTCGGCCAGGTGAAACAGGTGGTCGCGTTCGTCGCCGTTCAGGCGCAGGGCTCGGGCGAGGGCGGCCAGGGTCTGGGGCGAGGGCTGCACGCCGTTCTTCGCGCTGCCGCGTTCCAGCTCGGCGTAGTAGTCGGCTGACAGCCCTGCCAGCTGCGCGACTTCCTCGCGGCGCAGCCCGGGGACGCGCCGACGAGGGCCTTTGGGGAGACCGACGTCGGCGGGCCGGATGCGGTCGCGGCGTGTCCTGAGGAAGGCACCGAGTTCTGGAAGGTTCACCCCTCCATGGTCGCTCGTAGGCCAGAGCTCAGCCAGGGGGTGGCATCCCCTGGGTAAACGCAGCCCTGGCTAGGGATGAGGGACCGGCCGATCGTGAAGGACGCAGCAGGCCGACGGCAAGGCCGCGGCCCGACCTCCATCCACCACAGGAGTCAGCTATGGCTATCCCCACTTCCCTCGACGGGACCGCTGTCTCGGCCGAGCCCTCCGCCTCACCCCGTGTTGCGACCGTCACCGGCGGCTCGCGTGGCATCGGCCGCCGGACCGTCGGCCGGCCGGCCGACGACGGGTACGCCGTCGTGGTCGGCTACGCCGGCAACCAGGACGAGGCCGAAGCCGCCGTGAAGGAGGCCGTCACCGGTGGTGGCCGGGCGATCGCGGTGCGCGCGGATGTCGCCGACGAACGCGCCGTGGCGGCCTTGTCCGACGCGGCCGAAGCAGAGTTCGGCCGCGTCGACGTTGTCGTGCACGCGGCCGGGCGGGTGCATCTGGCGCCGATCGCCGAGCTGGACCTGGCCGCCCTGGACGACCTGCACCGCACCAACATCCGCGGCACGTTCGTCGTCCAGCAGGCCGTCCGTCGGGTGCGCCCCGGCGGTGCGATCGTGTCGTTCTCCACGTCAGTGGTGGGGCTGGCCTTCCCGAGCTACGGCGCGTACTCCGCCGGCAAGGGCGCGGTCGAGGCGCTGACGCTGATCTCTGGCCCTCGCCGGTCACACCGTGTACGCGGGCATCCGCCGGATCGCGACCCGCAACGCGACCGCGGCGGCCGACCTGAAGCGCTACGGCACCGACCGCCGGGTCGACGTGCATGCTGTCGAGCCGGACGTCACCTCCCCGGACTCCGCCGACGCCGCAGTCGACCGGATCGTCGCCGAGCGCGGCCGGTTGGACGTGGTCGTGCACAATGCCGGGCGCATGGTCCTGGGCGTCGCCGAGGCGTTCACCGCCGAGCGGTTTCGCAGACCTGTACGACGTGAATGTTCTGGGCACCCAGCGCGTAAACCGCGCCGCCCTGCCGAAGTTGCGTGCGCAGGGTTCGGGGCAACTGGTGTGGATGGGCAGTCCCAGCACCCGCGGCGGCATTCCTTGCCCCGTACTTGACTCTGTTGCTGAATTGCCTGCAGAGGCACGGGCAGGTCGGCATGATCGTTGGTGCGGTCGTTCTGTCTGCTCCGGCCGCAGGGGGTTGGCGCGGTGTCCATGCGGCCGGGGGGATTGCCGTCCATTCCTGAACAGACGGCCAGAACGGCCCGTGCGGCCTTCCCTGGTGGGAGCCTGCCCATGCGCGTGCGTGACCACCTTGCCGAGGTTTTCGACGACGCGTTGTTCACCGATGCGTTTCCCGATCGTGGAGCTCCCGCCCAGTCTCCGGCCCTGCTCGCGCTGGTGACGGTGCTGCAGTTCACGGAGAACCTGACCGACCGGCAGGCGGCGGACGCGTCGCGGGATCGCCTGTCGTGGAAGTACGCGCTGGGCGCGGAGCTCTCCGATGCCGGCTTCGACTTCTCCGCGCTGTCGAAGTTCCGTGCCCGGCTGGTCGGGCACGGCCTGGAGCGGACACTCTTCGACAGGCTCGTCGAGCACTGCCGCGAGGCCGGGCTGATCAAGGCCGGTGGCAAGCAGCGCACGGACTCCACCCATGTGATCAGCGCGGTCCGTGACCTGAACCGGACCGAGCTGGCCGGGGAGAGTGTGCGGGCCGCTCTGGAGGCGCTGGCGGTGGCGGCGCCGTCCTGGCTGGCCGGCGTGATCGACGTCGCCGAGTTCGCCGAACGCTACGGGCCGCGCGTGGATGGCTGGACGATGCCGGGCTCGAAGACCAAGCGGGACCGGCTTGCCCAGGTCTTCGGCCAGGACGCGCTGGTCCTGTGCCGGGCGGCCTGGTCCGATACCGCGCCGGTGTGGGTCCGCGAGATCGAGGCGGTGGCCCTCCTGCGGCAGGTCATGGTGCAGACCTACATCATCCGTACCGATGGCCGGGGACGGGAGGTGATCAAGAAGCGGGACGCCGACGACAGCGGGGTCCCGCCCGGCCATATCCGCCTGGCCTCCCCGTACGACCCCGACGCCCGCTGGTCGGCCAAGGGCGACGACCTGTTCTGGCTCGGATACAAGGTCCACCTCACCGAGACCTGCGACACCCTCCCCGAAGCCGAAGCCGAAGCCGAAGCCGAAGCCGAAGCCGAAGCCGAAGCCGAAGCCGAAGCCGAAGCCGAAGCCGAAGCCGAAGCCGAAGCCGTGAGGCTTCCATTACGGCTGATCACGGATGTCCACACCACCGAGGCGACCGTTCCGGACGTCAAGGCCACCGCGCCCATCCAGCAGAACCTGGCCGAGCGGCAGGTCGCACCGGGCGAGCACTACCTCGACTCCGGATACCCCTCCGTCGACCTGGTCGTGGAAGCGGCGGGCCGGGGCATCGGCATGGTCACCCCGCTCCTGGCCGACCACTCCCCGCAGGCCAAGGCCGCCGAGGGCTTCGCCAAGAGCGCCTTCCGCGTCGACTGGAAGGCCCGCCAGGTCCACTGTCCCCAGGGGGCCACCAGCGCCGGCTGGTACCCGGTCACCCAGCACCGACGAGACGCCATCGTGATCGAATTCGCCCGAGCCGACTGCCGTCCCTGTCCCTCCCGGACCAACTGCACCAGCTCGGTCCGCGGTACCCGCATGCTCACCCTGCGTCCCCGTGAACTCCACGAACGCACCACCACAGCCAGAACCGAACAGGACACCGAGTCCTGGAGGGCCAAGTACGCCCTCCGCGCCGGCATCGAGAGCACCGTCAACCAGGCCCTCGACGTCACCGGCATCCGCCAGGCCCGCTACCGCGGGCTACCGAAAGTCACCCTCCAACACGCCTTCTCCGCCACCGCCCTCAACATCGTCCGCCTCGACGCCTGGTGGACCACCAACCCACTACGCAAGCCCCGCACCAGCCGACTGCAGCGCCTCAGCCACCAACTCGCCGGCTGAAGGATTCAGCAACAGAGTCGTACTTGGCCGCAAAGGCCGCGATGGACGCCCTGGCCGTCAGCTACGCGCCGAGGTGCCCCGTTCGGCGTCGACACCGCGATCGTGGTGCCCGGTGCGCTCACCAGTGGCACCAACCACTTCGCCAACGCAGGCGATCCCGCCGACGTCGACTGTGCGGGAGCCTACGACCAGCGTCACCGACCCCTTATGGGTGATATGGGCGATCTGGGCGAGCGCCCGGCCGCGCTCATCCCTTCGGACGCCGATGTGGCCGAGGTAGCCGAAGCCGTCGCGCGACTGGTCGCGATGAAGCATGGCACTCGGCCTCTGCGCACCCACATAGACCCCAGCCGAGACGGCAGCGCAGTCGTCTCCGCGGTTGCCGACCGCCTCCGCGCAGACTCTTCCGCCGCGTCGGACTGGACAGCCTGCTCACCGCAGACAGCTCCCTGTAACGCCCACTGAGAGAAGGAACGACCAACCATGCCTTTCGCGAACTTCAAGGTCCCCGAGAAGACCCTCACCCCGCAGCAGAAGGAGGAGATCGTCACCCGCACCACCGAGCTGTGTGTCGAGATCTATGGCGAGCGCGCCCGCAACAACACCATGGTTCTGGTCGAAGAGGTCGCCGACGGCGGCTGGGGCATCGCCGGCAACGTGCTGACCCTCGCCATGCTCGGCGAGGCGACACCGACCAACACCAGCGACGCCTGACCGCACCGGCCGTCATTCGGCCAGGACAGCACCTTGAAACCGAGGGTCGCCGGATCGGGCGTCCGCCACACGGCCTCGTTCATCCGGGCGTCGGTGAGATCAGCGGCGAAGCCCTTCATGGTGTCCCCGTCCCCGCACCCGGCGGTGTCCGCCGGGGTGCGGGGACGGGGCAAGGCAGCGGTCAGCCCCAGGTCGAGCCGCTTGTCCATGTCCAGGCGGAAGGTTCCGTACGGGTTGACGTTGGACCAGAACAGCGCGGTCAGGCTGCGCCGGTCCCCCGAACGAGACTTCCGCCCTGCAGGCGGTGACCGAGAAAGCTGGGCATCGGTGCCCGCGAGACGCTGCGGAACTACTGGGTGAAGCAGCACGAGATCGATTCGGGGCAGCGTCCGGCGATGACGACGGAGGAGTCCGCCCAGCTCAAGGCATTGAGGAAGGAGAACGCCGAGCTGAAGCGGGCCAACGAGATCCTGAAGGCCGCGGCGAGTTTCTTCGCGGCCGGGCTCGACCGGCCAGCCGTGATCGGCAGGGCGAATGTTGTCTGATGCGACATTAGGGGTCGGAACCTCTTCCCCCAGCTCAGACCGTCGTTCGCGATTGCAGGCAAGTACGGCGTGCGTGCCCAAGGAGCGGTGTTTCAGTCGCCGAGCAGGCGGACACCTACCGTTGCCATGGCGGTGTCGGCGTACCGTCCGGGTCCAGGCCGTATGGCCATAGCCTTTCGAGAACGCAGGTGTTGCTTACGCCGGTGGGGCCGTGGTCGGCGACCTGCCGGGCCAGGGCTTGGGCGCCCTCCCGATCCCCGGCCCGCTCCCGCATTTCGGCCAGGCCGACCAGGGCATCGGTGTTGCCGCGGTCGGCGACCTGCCGGGCCAGGGCTTCGGCGCCCTCCCGATCCCCGGCCTCCTCCAATCCGAAGGCCAGGCCGACCAGGGCGTAGGGGTTGCCGAGGTCGGCGGCTCGCCAGTAGATGGCTTCGGCGCCCTCCCGATCCCCGGCCTCCTCCAACCTGAAGCCTCGGCTGACCAGTTCGTTGGTGTTGCCGAGGACCTGCCGGGCCAGGGCTTGGGCGCCCTCCTGATCCCCGGCCCACTCCCACCTGAAGGCCGGGCTGGCCAGGGCGTAGGGGTTGCCGAGGTCGGCGGCGCGCTGGCGGAGGTAGTGGGCCCATTGCAGGCGGTAGCGGGTTCTGGCCGCTTGGGTGAGGTTGCTGAGGTCGTCCAGATCGGTGAGGTGGGTGTGGGCGGCGTGCCAGAACGACGCGGGCGGGCATAGCTGCCTGCGGCTGGTGCGGCCGTGCTGTTCGAGGTAGTCGGCGAGCCGGAACACCGGCCCCGCGGTCGACGGGGCCGGGCCGTGAACGGCCGGGGACGGGGAGGGCGGACGTCGCCGGGCGCGGGGGGTGGTGCGGCGCAAGGGGGCCTGTTTGCCGTGGACGAGGGCGGCGAGTTCGGCGAAGGCATGCTCGGCCCAGTCGTCGGTGAGCCGGTCGTAGTCGGTGTCGCTGAGGTAGTCGGCGGCGGCGTCGGTGAGGAAGGCCTGCGGGAGGTGGAGGCCGACACCGAGGCGGCGGGCGTCCATCGCCACCTCCAGCACCGCTGCGGCGGCCGGGGTCGCGTGCCGGTAGCGGTTGAGGAGTTCGGGGGCACCGGCGAGGTCCTGGGCGAGGCGCCCGTCGGCGCCCGCACGGCTGAGGGCGCCGGCCAGCAGCCGGTCCCCGCCCTCGGCAAGAGCGGCCGCGGCGGCCAGCGCCGAAGCGTCGAACGTCTCGGGAACGGTCAGCACGCGGCCTGCCAGTAACTCCCGCACCCGGCTGTGCGGATCCTCCCCACCCGGTGTGGGCAGGGCCGTGTACCGGGCGGCGTACTCGGGCCAGAGCGTGCCCAGCACCAGTACCGGCCCGCACTCCGCAGTCACCAGCAACCGGTGCAAGGCTGCCCCGATCCGCTCACCCGCCGCCCGGTCGCCGAGGTAGTGCTGGGCCTCGTTCAGCCACACCACGGTGCGGGGCCCGACACGAGGCAGGTCCTCCAGGGCGTCCTGGGCGCGGGTCGGATCGAAGGGATGCCACAGCCGCCACCCCTTCTCCGCGAGCGGCTGCACGGCCTCCCAGCACGCCCGCGTCTTCCCCGTCGACGAACCACCCACCAACACCACAGCCCGACTACGGCCGGCCGCGGCATCCCCGACCGCCCCGGCCAGCACCCGGTCATGCTCACGCCGCACGTACCCGGGCATCACCCGGGCCCCCGACACCCCGGGCCCGGGAGCGGCATCACCGGGCCCGGCCGGGTGGACCTCCAGATCGTGCGGATCCCACTCACCGATCAAACGGCCCGGTACCGCCCGCTCTCCACCCCCAGCGCCCGCCTCCGCGTTCCGCTGCAACTCCAGCAGGTCCTCCACCGGCAGCCTCAGCGCACGAGCCAGTGCAGCCACCGTGTGGGCCGAGGGCAAGGGCTTCCTCCGCGAGAGCGCCTCCGACACCGTCGTGCGCCCCAATCCGGCACGGGCGGCGAGCTCCGTCTGGTTCAGCCGCATACCGGCCAGCCCGACACGCAGCCGCTCCCGCAACTCGGTCAGCGCCGGATTCTGATCGTTGTGCTCTTCGTGCACGGTGCGCGCCCCCAGGACCGTCGTGTTCGCCGGTGTTCATCTTGCTACCGGTGAACCCCGGCGAACCCCGTTTCCGCGACCTTCGGCCACGTCAACACCCCACCGTGTACCGGGAGATTGCCGTGACCCTCGCCGTCGTCCTGCTCACCACCGCATTCGTGACCGTCGTCGCGCTGCTGGCCGCCGCCGGCGCGGGCAAGCTCGCCCGCATGGACCACGCCAGCTATCCCACGGCCCTCACCCGCGCCGCCGCCACCTTCGCCGCGGTCATCACCCTCGCCGCCGTCGTGACCGGCACCCTCACAGCCCTCCTCACCTGAACCAACCCACCGGCCGCGCCGTCACCAGCCGACGAACTCCGGTCATCCACGACAGGCAGACCACCGGTCAGGAAAGCCCTGACCGAGCTGCCGACGTGTTCACCCACCGCCACGACTACGTCAGTGACTGCCGACGGCGGCAAGGGCTGCCTGGCCGCGGTGAGGCATCCGACCGTGCGACTGCGTTGCGATCGATCCGCACCATAGACAACGGCAGGCACTCGGCGGATTCAATCGGTCGTCGCAACACCTCATGATCAGCGAGGTGTGGGATGGTTCGTCGTCAGCAGGGAGCCGATCGGGCGATACGGCCAAAGTTGAGGTCTCCGGGGCATCCGAAATTTCAGCGTCATATCGAAGCAGCGTTCTGGGATGAAATCGCCAAAGGTCTGCTCGCGGAGGAAGCGGCCGGGGTTATCCGCGTGGCGCCGGCGGTGGCCACGCGCTGGTTTCGGCAGCATGGCGGCATGCGACCGTTCGATCCGAAGCCGAATTCGGGCAGGTACCTGTCGTTCTCTGAGCGGGAGGAGATCGCGCTCCTCAACGCCCAAGGCATGGGCGTTCGTGAAATCGCTCGGCAAGTCGGCCGTGATCCGGGGACGATTTCCCGCGAGTTGCGGCGCAACGCGGCCACGAGGGGCGGGAAGCTCGATTACCGGGCCTCGGTCGCGCAATGGAAATCGGACATGGCCGCCCGCCGGCCGAAGACATCGAAGCTGGTCGCCAATCCGCGGTTGCACGCATACGTCCAGAAGCGGCTGTCCGGAGAGATCAGCACGCCTGACGGCAGGGCAATCGCAGGACCTGCGACAGCCACGTGGACGGGGCGGAACAAGCCGCACCGCAAGGACCGCGCGTGGGTGCAGGCGTGGAGTCCGGAGCAGATCGCGAACCGGATCAAGTTTGATTTCCCGCATGATGAGTCCATGCGCATCAGCCACGAGGCGATCTACCAGGCGCTCTACATTCAGGGCCGCGGGGCGCTGAAGCGAGAGCTGATCTTGTGCCTACGCACGGGCCGCGCACTGCGTGCCCCGCGCGCTCGTTCGCGCCGCAAGACCTGGGCGCACGTGACACCCGAAGCGCTGATCAGTGAACGACCTGCCGAAGTCGAGGACCGTGCCGTTCCTGGCCACTGGGAAGGCGACCTGATCATCGGGCTGGAGCGGTCCGCGATCGGCACTGTCGTCGAGCGGTCAACTCGATTCACGATGCTGGTTCACCTGCCGCGCGAGGAAGGCTACCGGCACAAGCAATCGGTCAAGAATGGTCCTGCGCTGGCCGGTTATGGGGCGATCACGATGAAGACCGCCCTCGCCAATACGATGTCGACGCTGCCCGAACAGCTCGCACGGTCTCTGACCTGGGACCGCGGCAAGGAGATGTCGGCCCATGCGCAATTCAGAGTCGAGACGGGCATTCCCGTGTTCTTCGCCGATCCGCATAGTCCGTGGCAGCGTGGCACGAACGAGAACACCAACGGGCTCTTGCGCCAGTACTTCCCGAAAGGCACCGATCTCTCGAGATGGTCCGCCGAGGAAATCGAGGCCGTCGCTCACACTCTCAACAGCAGACCCCGCAAGACGCTCGGTTGGAAGACACCCGCCGAGGCGTTCAACGAGCAGCTACAGTTGCTTCAACAAGCTGGTGTTGCAACGACCGGTTGAATCCGGTCTCTCTTCGTCGATCGGCGGCCGGAGAACCCCATCCGAGAGCACGGGTATCCTTCACCGCCAGCCGCGCCCAGCCGCCGGTCACCCCGAGCCCGACTCGACAGCACATGCAGGTTCCGTCGTGCCCATCTGCCCCGGCCGGGCAGATGCAGTGTGCCGAGTACAGTGGCCACCTGGCTCCCCGGCCGCAGCCCTCGCCTCGGCGGCCGCCGTCACCATGGCCGGCTCCCTCGCCTTCGCCACCGCCCGCCCCGCCCGCACCTGGCGGGCCGCACCACGCCGCCGGGAACGGCTCGGCGTGCTGCGCCCGCGCGCGATGCGGCCCCTGATGCTCTCCCTGGTCTTCCTCGGCGCCACGGCCGGCGCCCTCGACGTCGCCGGGACCGTCGCTGCCGAACGGCAAGACGCACCCTGGCTCGCGGGCGCGCTGCCCGCGACGTTCTCCGCAGCAGGGCTCCTCGGCGGCATCCTGTACGCCCGCCTCCAGCCCGCGACCGCCCCCCGGCCGCGTCATCTGATGCTGCTGGGCGCCGCGTTCGCCGCCGGATGGCTTCCCCTGCTCGCCCCGCTCCCGGCCCCTGCGGTCCTCATCCTGGCGATGCTGCCCGGAGCCTTGTTCGTCCCCCTGCTGACCGTGGCCAGCCTGACCGTCACCTCCCTCGCCCCACCGGGCACATCGACCGAAGCGGTCGGCTGGATGTCCAGCGCGATCCGCCTCGGCCTGGCAGGCGGCACCGCCCTGGCAGGCCCGCTCGGCGGCCACTTCGCCGTCCCACTGATGGCCGCCGCCCTGTGCGCGCTCCTGCTCTCGGCCCGCACCGTGTCCGTCACCACACCGGCTGAGGTATGAGGCGGACGACCGCAGGGCACCGCTCCCACCTCCCGGAACGGCATCCACGATCGCCGTCGCGGGAGCCCGGGCGGACCGCAGCGGACGTTGGACCTACGCCGGAACCTTCTCGGCAGCCGTCTCGGCCTCACTGTTCGCGGTGTCGTCCGCAGCGGGCGCCGCATCCGCCTCGGCGTACGCGGTGTACATCGCGCTTCCTTGCTGGTGGGACTTCTCTGCGCGGTTGTTCTTGACGAGGGTCTCCAAGTTGTTGCGCACCGTCTGGACGGTCGTCTTCCGGCCGGAGTGGTCCTGCGCGAGCTGGTCGGTGACCTCACGGGCCATGCACGGCTGCCCGGGGGTCTTCAGGAGGATGTCCAGGACGAGCTGCCACAGCGGCGGACCGACTTCACCTCGCCCGCGGTCGGCTCCGCCAGCGCAGCCTACTCAGCGGCCGGCTTCCCTGTGGCGGCCTTCTTCGCCGCCTTAGCCGCGGCCTTCTTCGCCGTGGCCGCCTTCTTGGCGGGCTGCTCGGGCTGCCCCGGATTCACCGACGCATCCTGGCGCGGCGACGGAACGGTCTGGGGCGCCTTGGTGACGGCGTCGGCCGACGCGGAGGTCTCGGGCTGCTCGGCCCAGTCCGTCGGCGACGCCACCACGGCCGCGGGCTCTCTGCGGGCCGGGCCCCGAGCAGACTGCCCGTGCCTGGGCCAACCAGGTCTCCTCCAACGTGAGTTGCTCCTGGCGCGCCTGGAGACCTGCGATCTGCTCGGTGATGCAACCCTGCTCCTTGCGGTTGGCCGCGAGGTCATCGGCGTACTGCTGCGCGTACTTGTTCTGGATGGGGGTCTTCTTCTCGGGCTCGTCGGCCACGACAGCACTCCTAGCACCTGGGTGTTGCTGCCGGATGCTACTCACTACGAAGAGGTGGCAGTCGCTCTCCGTACGATCACCACTCTTGTGGTGGCCTCGGAGGCCGCACGCACGGGCCCGCCATCCACGCCCACCGTGGCAAAAGGGGGTGCCCGGACAGTTCACCGGGGCAGCTGCGCAGAGGCCTCGTTGGAGTGTTGCTGTGTGGCGTCCTCCCAACGGGCCGGCGACCGGGGGCATGAGCGGCGTGCCGAACTCGGGCAGGGCGGTGGAGGTCAGGCGCAGGCCCTGCGCCGTGCACGCCGAGCGCAGGGGAGGGAGACCGTCGGCGGGCACCCGGATGGTGAGGATCGGGCCGTCGGCTGGCGGTGGCCGTCGGCAGGTCCCACAGCACCTCATCGGCCGCCCTGGCGGCCATCGACCGCAGCGCGGTCGCCCACTCCTGATCGGACAGGGTGCACGGAACGCGTGCGCCCACCTTCTCGTCCCATTCAGACGGGGAGCGGGGCGCCGCAGGACATGCACCCCCCGGACCGCCACCCGCAGCACATCGGCTGTGACCTGGGCAATAGGCTCGGTGTCGTCGCCGAGCCGCGACGGGGAGGGAGACAGGATGAGTTCAAGGGCCCACTGGAGCGAGGATGCGGCCTGCCGCAGCGCCGACCCCGATGAGCTTTTCGCGGATAGCGCCGGCCAGAACCGGGCCAAGGCGGTCTGCACGGGGTGCCCGGTGCGCACCGAGTGCCTGGCCGACGCCCTCGACAACCGTGTCGAGTGGGGCGTCTGGGGTGGCATGACCGAGCGCGAGCGCCGGGCTCTGCTGCGCCGCAGACCCAACGTCGCTTCGTGGAAGCGGGTCTTGGCCGACAGGCCTGCCGCTCAGACCCTGCTGGGGCGCCGGGGCTGAGTGGGTCGTTCGCCTTGTCCGGCCCCGCTCCTTCCAGCCCCTCGATGAAAGCACAGGTCAGAAAAGTCTCATCGGCATGGGAGGGGCTGAAGGGTCCGGGGCTCTCCCAATCCCTCTCCGGCGGCGAGGAGACTGGGCAAGCGGTTCAAGGCCCAGAAGGGACGGGCGGCCTGTGGCCAGAACCCGCAGCGCAGACAGGGATTGTGCACCGGCCCTGAAAGCCAGGTTGTCGGTGTCAGCTGACAGGATGAATGGATGGGAACCAACAACGTAACGCGCCACGCGGTGAACCAGCAGCGCTTGGAGTGGGCCTTCGGCGACATGGCGGATCGTGTTCAGCGCCGTTTCGAGGACGTCTACCACGCCGAGTATCCGATGCGCGAGATGCTGTCGGAGCTCGGCTACGAGCTGTTGGATCACGTTGCCGCACGCAGTGTGCAGGACCTCAACCTGAACGACGAGCGCACCCGGCTTGCGCTGACGACGGCGGCCGAATGCCTCTTCGGTGTGCTGGAGCTTGGCTGCTGCCCGGGTGGTGACTGGGAGATCCCCTTCCCACTGACACGTACGCGCTTCAGCAGCGAGGAGAAGGACTTCGACGAGATGCGGGACGCGACCGACACGGTCACTGCCCGCACCTGGGTCGAAGCCTTCGACATCTGCGTGGCCAGCGGCTTGGTGTGGGACTGGGAGCGGGTGATCGGGCTGCTGCTCCGAGGAGACTATGCCCCGATGCTGCACAGCAGCCTCCCCTACGCGCAGCGGGGCTCGGTCTCCCAACCTGGCGACCTCGCGCACATGGACGCCCTATGCGGCTACCTGACCCCCGCCCAGGGCCACCTGCCGCGCGACTGGCCGCAGGTGACGCTGTGCAAGCCGTCCGTAGACGAGCGGCTGGACGCGGCCCTAGCCCTGGACGCCGCCGGCGCGACGAGTCCCGACCAGCGGCTGCTGCGCATCCTGCTCCGAGATGATCAGGACGCCTTCGAGTACGCGTTGCACGAACGGCTTGTCCAGCACCGTGCAGGCGTCGGCGAGGACCCTGCGCCAAGGAGCCTGCTGCCCGTGGGCACGATCGCCCTGGCAGCGCTCGCCGTACAGGTGCACGGCTGGGACCTGCAGATCGAGTCCGCCTATCTCCCTGGCTCACTGCTGAACGCCATTCCCGCAGTCTCCTCTTGAGCCCCGGCCGGAGCACCGCCCGCCGCGACCCTTCCGCGCCCCCGGGCCGCGCACGGGCGACGGGCTCTGTGCCGCCCACCGCGAGCCCCGCCGGGCTCACTGCTGGCCGAGTGCGTCAAGAGCGACCCGGCGCTGGCCTCGCGGATCTACATCCGCCTGGAGATCCTGGCCATGACCGAGGACGAGGTCCTCATGGCTGTTCCTCACTCGCATCCAGTGTGGAGGGGTGTGGACGAGGGGCTGCTGAAGCGAGTGCACCCAGTACGCGCTCGGCTCCTTCCGTGAGTGGGTGAGGGTCACCAAGCACGTGTCAAGGGCATGGAGCACTTCAAGGCCGACAAGGTCGACGACCGCATCGTGGACTGGGCTCTGAAGCGGTGCTGACCACCCCGCCAACGCCCCCGTCGCCGACCGTACGGGGCGCGGCTGGCGCTCAGGAGCCCTTCGCCGTCGTGCAAGATGCCACCCCACCCGGCCCGCACTTCCTCGACACCCCGGGTGTGCGCACCTTGCTCACCCGGGGCATGCTCGCCGTCAGTGATGCGCTCGCCGATGCCTACGCACAGGGCCGGTTCGTGTGCGTGCTGGCCGATGCCGGGGTCGGCAAGACCTTCGCTGTCCACACCGCCGCCCGCCGTCTCGGTGAGCTGTTCGCTTGATTACCGTGCCCACCCGGCGCCGGCGGACCTGCGCGCAGCCCTCCACCGTGCACTTGGTCTTGGCGGTGAGGCGCCTGCCGACCCCGGCATCGCCGACACGCTGGTCCGCCGCGCCCTGGCTGTCAGGCCGCGGATCGTCGTGGTCGAAGGCGCCGACCGGCTGTCGACGTCCTGCTTTGAGTACGTGCGTTTCCTGCACGACGACCTTCCCCAAGGGTTGTGCGTGGTTCTCATCGCCCAGGCGCGCGGCGAACGCTCGTTGCGCGCCCAGCGGATGCTCGCCAGTCGCAGCGCCGGCTGGCCCTACATCTGGCCGCTCACCCGCGACCAGGTCCTGCAGGCGGTTGTTGCGTTGCATCCGCTGTGGCAGAGTGTCGCGCCCGGCGACCTTCAGGGGCTGGACGCCCGCTTCGCCGATGGCTGTCTGCGCCGCTGGGTCGTGCTGACCCTTCACACCCAGCGGGCTCTGGCCGCCACCGGAGCGAAGAAGCCCGAGCGGGGCAGGCTGCAGGCTGGTGGCCGCTGTTTCCCAGGACTGGCAGCGGCACTGTCCGGGAGCGGGGTTTCGGATTCCGCCGCTTCTGGTCGGGGCCCGTCCCACGCGGCTGTTGCCGGTGCGTTCCGCCCTGGCGGGGCGGGCGCACCGCTCGTCCTGATCGCTTCTGGGCAGCTCCGCTGGGACAAGAAGCCGCACGGATAGACGTGTGGTCATGGTCGGTGGTTCGGGTGTTCGTCCCAGCGGTGAGTCGTCCATACCTGCCGGATCAGACTACGCACGGTGATGATCATGTCGGCGAGGTCAGCACCGGCTGCCGCACCGGCCGACTACCTGGCCCGTCGTGCCCACGGCTCTCTGGCGAAATGCCCGCCCGCCGTGCCCGTCCTCAGTTGACCTCCCGCACTCTCGCAGCGGTCCGCTTGGCGAGCTCGCGGACGCCGTTCGCGGCGTCCTCCGAGAGCTCGCCGAGTATGGCGTCGGCGGCCGCGAGGAGGGCACGGGTCTCCTCGAGGCGGCCCGCCTCGGCCAGGGCGAGGATGAGCCGGTAATGCTCCTCGGCAATGAAGCGGCCGAGGTTGACCTGCTGCCAGTGGCGCAGCGAGTCGTCGCCAGGGGTGGCCAGGGCGTCGCGCACGGCGGCGAGGCTGTCCGCCGCCTGCGGCAGCCGGCCCGCCTCCCGTTCCAGGCGGGCAAGGGTGTGTCGGGCCGAGGCCCGGTCCCATGCCGTCTCCTGAAGGGCGGGCGTACAGGCGTTGGGCGCGCAGCGACTGGGGAAGGTCGCCGAGTTCCTCGAAGTCCCGGGCGAGCCTGCTCAGCGGCGCTGTGGTCAGGGTGTGGGGCGCCTCGGGGCGGCGGAGTCTGCTCTGGCCATGAAGATGTTGTCGAGTTCGCGGATCAGCGTCACCCGCGCGAGGTCCGTCATCCCCTGGTCCCGCGCCAGGTCGGTCCACGTGGAGACCGGCTCGTCAGACGGATCCGTCCCGAACATCGACTCGTCGAGCGCCCGCGCCCACTGCTGCAACTCGTCCGCGCTTGCACCCGGTTCCGGCATATCGCCCAGGCCGCACGCCGTGTCGAAGTCCGTCTCCCGGACCTCAAGCAGCAGAGGCAGATCTCCGGTGTCCCCGCGCAGCCCCACCAGCGCAGCCGCGAGCCGCAGTTCGTCCGTCATCGATGACCGTGCCTCGTGCCGCAGCAGATGCCGCAGCAGCTCCAGATCGCTCTCGGCTCGGTCGAACTGCGCGGCCCGCAGGGTGATCCGGCGCCGCACCGGGTCCTCAGCGACTTCACGCCATGCCATGCGGTCGCCCTCCCGCAACCGGGCGAGATCTGCGCGACCCGCCACGAGCACCGGCTCCCACAGAGGGGGACCGGCCGGGCCTATCCGGTGGTACGCACACCCCTCGTCCGCGTTGAGCAGTACGAAGTCCGGCTCGGTGCGCAGCAGCGCGGCACGCAGTCTGCCCACCAGCTCGACCGGGGAGCGTTTCGGGAAGCCCAGCGCCGCACGGAGCTCGGCCCGCTCGTTGTCGATTCCGTAGGACTCGCGGATCTCGTCCTCGGTCTCCGCGACGCACGCCAGGATCTTCTCCTCGCCGTCACCCGGCGACAGCCGTGTGTAGTCGCGCCAGCCGGGCAGGCCGATCACGAGCTCCAAGGTCTCGTCGACGCTGGAGCCGATGATCCCCGCGGCGCCCTCCGAGCTGGCGTAGAGCACCGAGCCGTCCGCGCACACGAAGTACGTACCGCCGGTATCGTCCCCGGCTACGCTCTCCAGCGGCCCGCCCGAGGCAAGGCGGACCTCCTCGACATGGCCGTCGGCGGCGCGGTCCAGGTCGAAGTCGAAGGGGAAGGCGGCCAGTTCGGCCAAGCGGCGGTCCTGCCGCAGCAGCCGTAGCGCGTGATCGGTCATGTCACAGAACGTAACACCGTCCACTGACAACGGACGCGTGGCCTCTGTGAGAGGCGGTCCGGATCGGGGTGCGGTCATGGTCGGTGGTTCGGGTGTTCGTCCCAGCGGGGGTGGTTGGGAAGCCCGGAGGTGCCTAACGACGCGCCAGCTGCGGATCGACCAGATCGTGGGCCGGGCCGGGCGGCCCAAGCGGGGGTTGCCGTCGGGACGTGACCGCGACCGAGCGGGTGCTGTTCGCCCTGGTCGCCAAACGTGGTGCCTGTCCGAGTCAGGCTGACGGAAGATCCTCGGAAAGAGGGGAGGGGTAAGGAGGAGTGGACGGCCCAGTCCCCTCCACGAGTCGACCGATCGGGGGAGGCGCCGGGCGACGGGTGCGCGCTTCAATGAGCCGGTTGGCCGACAGCCATGCGCCGACCGAGCGACGACGGTCGGACTGGGACAGAGCGCGGCGGTACCCCGCAGCCACGCGCGTACTGGGCGGGAGACGACCGGTGGGGCAACGAGCACGCGACAACGGACAAGGGTGCAACGGTGGCCGCCTGGTGGTCAAGGTGCTGCCGGTGCTGCTGATCGTCGTCGGAGTCTTCTTCGACCTGGGAACGCCGGAGACGTTCACCGCCTCGCCCCTCTTCACGGCGGCACCACTGATCGCAGCCCCCTTCTTCTCCTTGACGGGCACGCTGATGGCGGGGGTCGCCGCGGTCGGGGCCGTGGCCGCGCTGCACGGGTACAACGCGCGGACCGGTGAGATCCCGGCCCTCACGGAACTGGTGACCGTGTCCACGGTCTCCGTGCTGGCCCTCTTCATCAACCGGGTCATGCGGCGCAGCGGAGAACGGCTCGCCTCCGCGCGTGTCATCGCGGAAGCCGCACAGCGGGCCGTGCTGCCGACGCCGGACGGGCACATCGGCGGACTGCAGGTCGCCGCCCGGTACGAAGCGGCGCAGCGGGATGCGTCCATCGGAGGCGACCTCTACGCAGTACAGGAGACTCCGTACGGAGTACGCGTGGTCGTCGGGGATGTGCGGGGCAAGGGGCTGGGCGCGGTCGAGACCGCGGCCGTGGTGCTCGGGGCGTTCCGGGAGGCCGCCGTGCAGGAGCCCACTCTGGACGGGTCGCCCGGCGGCTGGAGCGCGCGCTGGCACGGTGCGGCACCCGGCATTCCGGGCCCGAGGCGCTCGAGGACTTCACCACCGCCGTATTCGCGGAGATACCGCCTGGGTGCGGGACGGTCCGGATCGTCGACCGGGGGCACCCCTCTCCACTGCTGCTGGATGCGGACGGCACTCTGGAGGTGCTGGAACCGCCGGATCGCGCGCTGCCGCTCGGCATGGGCGACCTGGACCCACGGCCCGACCGGTCCTACGAGGTCCCGTACGGGCCCGGTGCCACGCTTCTCCTCTACACCGACGGACTGTCCGAAGCGCGCGACGCGCGCGGCGTCTTCTACGATCCGAGCGAACGGCTCGGCGGTCGGATCTTTCGCGGACCGGAGGAACTGCTGGACACGGTCGTCGCCGACGTACGGGAGTACGCGGGAGGCGCGACGGCCGACGACATGGCGCTGCTCGCGCTCAGCCGCCGAGCGAGCGCCGGCCGGAACGGCCGAGGACCGAGCCGCGTAGCCCCCTGAGCCGGCCGTGCCGACCGTCGCACCGTTGGTCCCGCTCCGGTGTTGTGGCCTGTGGCCTGTACAGCATCAGGGTTGTCCCCTACGCGAAGGTCTGATCGGGGGACGCCGCGGCGAGCCTGAGAGGGAGAAGCTGGAGAAGTGGTGGGGCACGGTCCGTACATGGGCCGGCCCGGAGGAACTCACCGGAGGTTGTCGATGATGTCCACGGTCCAAGTAGGTCCCGAGCCTGCTTGCACCCGCGCTCCCCGGATTCTGAGCGAAATGGACTGGTGCCCTAACGCGCCCCGGCTCCGACCCTTTCCACGGCTGTGCCAACCCCGGGCAGCACGTTGATCGGGCCCGCCTGCCCCGCACGGAGAAGGAACAAGGAGCACGCCGGCGGCCCTGACCTTGCCGTTGCGGCGAGTTGAGCCCGGGAACCACTGTCATGGCGTTTAGGTTGGTCCAGTCCAGCCCCCCGTTCACCACACTTCGGAGTGTTACATTGCGTCCGGATCAACCCGCTGCCTGCCCGTTCCCCGCGGGTCCCCTGGGAGCGCCACCCGACGAGCTCGACCGCCGTCGGCGGGAGGATCCGCTGGGAACGGTGACGATGCCGAGCGGTGACGTGGCGCGTCTCGTGGTCCGCTATGACGACGTCAGGCAGGTCCTGTCCGACCCCCGTTTCACCAGGGAACTGCACGGCGGCGATGCGCCGCGCTTCCTGCCGGGAGTCGATTTCACCACCACCGAACCGGACCTCCTCATCAATGTGGACGGCTCCCGCCACCAGCGACTGCGACGCATCGCCGCGAGGGCGTTCTCCCAGGCCCATGTCGAGGGGTGGAAACCCCGCGTTGAACAGATCGTCGACGAGCTGATCGACCAGCTGATCGACCATGGGCCGAAGGCGGACTTCGTCCAGCAGTTCGCCATGCCGCTGTCGGCGTCGGTCATGTGCGAGCTGCTCGGTGTACCCAAGGACGGACACGAGCGGTTGAACACCGGGGCAAGGGCGTTGTTCACCGTGGCGAGGAACGAGGCCGAGACCTCGCTGGTCAGATCGCAGATCGAGGCGTACACCCAGTACGTCGAGGAGATCATCGAGGTCGCCCGGGACACCTCGGGCACAAGCCTCGTCCATGATCTGATCGCGGCGCGGGACGGGGCGGACTCCCTCACGAAGCCGGAACTCGTCAACATGGTCCTCATGCTCATCACGGGGGGCCTGGCGACGACTTCGAACATCATGACCCGCGCGGTTGTCACACTGCTGGGCCTGCCCGGGCTCTATCGCAGCATGGCCACCGCCCCGCGCGAAGGTGTCGAGGCCGTCGTCGAGGAACTTCTTCGCCGCCACTCCGTCGCCCTCTCCACGGTGAGGGTGGCGAAGGAGGAGGTGGAACTCGCTTCCGGCGCGGTCCACGCCGGTGAGGCGGTGCTGGCATCGGTGGAGGCGGCCAATCACGATCCCACGGTCTTCACGCGGCCCGCGGTTTGTGATCCGTCCAGGTACGTGGACCGAACGGCAGAGCGTCACCTGGCCTTCGGCCATGGACCGCACTTCTGTCTGGGAGCGAACCTCGCGCGCCTCGAGTTCAGGCTCTCCCTCGTCGCACTCGCCCGCAGACTGCCCGGGCTGCGACTGGACGTGAACCCTGAGGACATCACCTGGGGTGTCTTCATGCGCAGCCCCGAGACATTGCCTGTTCGCTGGTGACCGGGGCAGGCGGTCGCTGGTCCGGATCTCCTGGACCGGCTTCGTGACACGAGTGGACGGCTGCGGGAAGTCGGAAGGGAACCGGGAAGAGAAGTGGTTGAGCGCGGACTGAGGGCGGCGGTGGCGGGAGCGGGAATCGGAGGGCTGTCGGCCGCGGTTGCCCTTCTGCGAGCAGGCGCCGAGGTGACCCTCTACGAGCAGGCGAACGGATACCGGGGACTGGGATCCGGTCTGCACCTCGGTCCCAACGGCACCCGCATCCTGCGCCATTGGGGCCTTGCAGAAAGAGTGGAAGCCGTAGCGGTACGGCCGCAGGCCTTCGAGGTCCGGCACTGGAGGGACGGCAGTCGCCTGGCCCGTCGCCCCATGGGAAAGGCCTGGGAGGAGGAGTTCGGAGCCCCCTACTACACGATTCACCGCGCCGATCTGCACGAGATTCTGGTCGATGAGGTCCGGTGCCGAGCGGAGTTGCAGTCCGGACGCCGTCTCACCTCGATCGACGCCGATGACCACGAGGTCCGGCTTCGGTTCGCAGATCACAGCCAGGCCGCGGCCGACGTGGTGGTGGGCGCGGACGGTATCCACTCGGTCGTCCGGGAATTCGTCAGCCCGGGCGCGGTGCGCGTCTTCTCGGGCAGCAGTACTCTGCGCGGTCTCGTCCCTGCGGACGCGGTCCCCGCTCTTCCGCCGCGAACGATCCTGATGTGGCCCGGCCCGGACGCACGAATCCTGTGCTTCCCCGTCAGCGGGGGACGCGCATGGACGCTCGCGGCCGTGGTCCCTGAGAAGCATCGGCTCGAGGAGTCCTGGGACGCCCAGGGGCAGCCCGGCGAACTGGCCGACCGACTCGCGGGGTGGCACGGCGAGGTGCTGGAGGCCGTACGTGCCCTGACGGGTACGCAGCGTCTAACGCTGTACGACCGGGAGCCCCTGAAGCTCTGGTCGACCGGCAGGGTCACACTGCTCGGTGACGCAGCTCATCCGATGCTGCCCCACCACGGGCAAGGGGCAAGCCAGGCGATGGAGGACGCCGTTGCTCTGGCTCACTTCCTTGCCGGGCGTGGGCGCACCGGCCGGCGAGACGGCGGCACTTCGACCGGGCGGGCGGTGGAGGACGCACTGCTGCGCTACGAGTCGTTCCGTCTGCCGCACACCACCCGGGTGCAGCTGGGCTCGCGCGGGAGCGGGCCCGCCTCGGACGCGGCGGGGATGGGCGGCGTGTATGAGAACGTTCTGGCCAGAATGGTGGAGGAAGTCTCCTGGACCTATGCCTACGACGTGCGTGAGGCGCTGAGGAAGGGCGTCGCCAAGACGGGCCGCTGACGGGGAGACCGACGACGCCCTCCTACGCCACCACCACTGCCGGCCGGCTCCTCATGTGACCGTCAGAGAAACGGCAGCTCACGACAGAGGCGCGGTTCAGCACGACCAAAAGTGGGACATCTGCGGATGTTTCATGCGATGTCAAGCGAAAGATGTGTTAGGACGGTGGCTGAAGACTCTCCTTCCGCTTCCCGGCCTTCTGCCGCTCCGGCAGCCGATGCCGAGGCGATCGAAACCCCTGTCGCATAGGAGCCGTCGATGACGTTGCTGAGCACCTGGGCGAAGGCATGCTTGGGGGCTGCCTGCGCCTCGGCCCTGCTCGTAGGCCCGCTTCCCCGGGAACAGCAGACAGCGCGAGCAGCCGATCGTGAGACCGTCCCGGTGGGAATCGACGCGGAGGAGATCCGGGCGCCCAGATCCGTCCAGGCGGGAAAGGTGCTCTTCGCCGTCCGTTCCAAGGACGGCCGACCGCACATGCTGGAGGTCTTCCAGCCGCGCGACGGAGTGTCGGTGCGGGAGGCGCTCGAGGGAGTCCAGAACACCGCCCTGCTGCGCCGGGTCAAGGGGATTCCCGTGGCCAATCCCCCCAATCAGGTGGCTCAGGCAGTCCGTGAGACGGACCAGATCACCGAGTTCTTCGGCGGGGCCCTCGTCGACCGCCACCATTCGGTGCGCTGGTCGGCGACGCTGTGTCCTGGGACCTACTACCTCATCGATCTGGAGCAGATCCTCTTCGGAGAGAAGCGCTGGCGGGAGTTGGAGGTGACTGGGTCCGCCGAGGGCTGCGACGGGCGGGAAGGCCGGGCCTCCGGTGATCGTGGGGAAACCTCGGTCGAGCTCGTCGCCACCGACGACGGCCCCCGGATCCGCACCCGGACCAAGCTGCCCGCACAGGGTGTCCTGTCCTTCACCAACCGTCTTCCCGAGGGCGGCGGTGAACTGCTGCTCCAACGGCTCCGCAGGGGAGTCACCCCAGAGGACGTCAGCGATGCCATGGCCGTCGTGCTCCGGGGAGAACTCCCCACCGAGACCATTGTCGACGGACAGCCCTTCGGGCTCGGTGGCCTGTCCGCACATCGCAACGTGAAGCTGCACCTCGACTCACGCCCCGGGCGCTACCTCCTCTTCTCGGCGGTGCCCGACCCCCGGACGGGCCTGCCGCAGACCCGCCTTGGCGCCTGGCGGGTTGTCACATTGGGTTAACGGCGGTCAGGCGCGTGCTTCTGCGGCTGCGTCCGAAGCCGGAGCCCTCCTGTCCGGTCGCCGCACCCGGGGTGAGCCTCCGCCGGACTCCCGACAGACCCACCGCCGACTCGACGCGGGAGGTTCCGCGGGACGCCGGCCGCCGCGCTGCGGTGTCGCGGACGCGGTTGGGGTCGCGTGGCCGGCGCATCCTTCCCTACCCGCCGTCTGAAGGGCCGATGACGCCCCGACACCGGTTCGGCCGGGGGCAGGAGGCAGGGACGTGGCCGATCGGGATCCGTGGCTCCGTGGTGACGACCACGATGGCCGGGGCACTGGCCGCGATGCCGGTGCAATCCGCAGGCTGTGTCACGGCGCTCGAACCGGCGAGGTCCCCGGGCTGTGCTCCCGAGACTCCGGGCATCTCACTCGACGGTGGCCTCATGCGCCACGGGGGACAACCCGGTTCACCGATCTGTGCACGGCGTTGTGCGTCGGCTCATCGGGGACTGGCCCTCGTCCGGCGAACGAGTCGAACGGTGGACGGTGTGCATTTCCGCGGTTCCTGGGCTGGATCGCAGTGGCGCAAAGGAATCCGGCATGGCGAGAGAAGGCATGAGTCCCGTAAGGAGTTCCCAACGATGATCACGAACAACGAGTCGCTGGTCCTCGGGGCTGGTCCCGCCGATGGATCCACCGCCGACCCGAAGCAGGAGATGTCGGAGCGCGAAGGGCACCTGCTCCACCGCCCACCGCGTTGTGGTGTCTCTCCGCATGGATGGAGGACCCCCGTGGACGGTGAACGCTCCCTGCCCGCTCCGGTGGAGCGGCCCGGGCCGGAACGGCACGAGCACGACGTCGACGCGGGGGGCACCGGCGTATGGCTGATCGGAGCCCGCGGTTCCGTGGCGACGACCACCATGGTCGGGTCGCTGGCGCTCAGCGCGGGGCTCGTGGACCCGACAGGCTGTGTCACGGCGCTGCCCTGCTTCCACCGGTCGGCCCTTCCGGGCTATGACCAGCTGGTCTTCGGCGGTCACGACCCCGCGCAGACCACCGTGCTCAAGCGGGCCGAGCACCTCGTCGCGGCAGGCGTACTGCCCGGCCATGTGGTGGAGGCGCTTGAGGACGAGCTCGTCCGGCTCGATGCGAGCATCGCCGTCGTGCCCACCCGGCGGACCCAGGGCGAGACCGCCGAGGCGATCGCCGCGGACCTGGCCGCCTTCCGCGACCGGCATGGCTTGAGCAGGGTCGTCGTGGTGCACCTGGCACCTACCGAGGGGCCCCTGGAACCCCATCCGGCGCACGCTGACCCCGCTTCACTGCATGCCGCGCTGTCGACCGGCGAAACGGTTCTGCCCTCGAGCTCACTGTATGCCTTCGCGGCGTTCACCGCGGGCTGCCCGTTCGTGGACTTCACTCCCTGCACGGGCGCACGCCTTCCCGCACTGGAAGCACTCGCAGCCAGGGCCGATGTGCCACACGCCGGATCGGACGGCAAGACCGGTGAAACGCTGGTGAAGTCCGTGCTGGCGCCCATGTTCGCCCAACGTCATCTTCGGGTCCACTCCTGGTCGGGCCTGAACGTACTGGGCGGAGGCGACGGCGCGAACCTCGCGGACGGCGCGGCCAACGGAACGAAGGCGGCCAGCAAGCGGCAGGTTCTCGCCGGAGCGCTCGGCTACCAGCCCGAGGGCCCCCTCTGCATCGAGTACGTGCCGGACATCGGCGACTTCAAGACCGCCTGGGACCTGATCTCCTTCACGGGTTTCCTCGGTACCAGGATGCGCATGGAGTTCACCTGGCACGGCTGTGACTCCGCGTTGGCGGCACCCCTGGTGCTCGACCTGGTGCGGCTGACCGCTGCGGCCCACGCTGCTGGCCGGTCCGGGCCGCTGCGCGAACTGGCCTTCTTCTTCAAGGACCCTGTCGGGTCCGACCGCCACGGCCTGGCGGAGCAGTGGCGCGACCTGCTGGACTTCGCCTCGGCGCTCCCCACCGGCGGAACCCGGTGAACAGGCTGTTCGGCCGCGTCCGGCGAGCTCAGGTGACGCCGGGCCGGGCCGTTTCCGGGAGCGGCGCGGACGGCCCGGAGACCACGGCTTCCCGGCCGACCGGTACCGACCGGGTCGGCAGAGGGACGGCCGTGCCGGCTGTGCGCCCGTCACGGTGGCGGACGCTCGTCGAGCTGGTCCGAGCACCCGCGGCGCTCACCGTCCCCGGGGACGTGCTCGCCGGAGCCGCGGCGGCCGGAGAAGCGTTCCGTCCTCGACTGCTGGGACTCGCCGCCTCGTCCGTCACCCTGTACTGGGCGGGCATGGCCCTCAACGACTGGGCCGACCGGCACCAGGACGCCGTCGAGCGGCCCGGTCGCCCCCTCCCCTCGGGCCGCGTCACGCCCGGCCAGGCGTTCGCTCTCGCATCGGTCCTGACCTCCGCCTCACTCGGCCTGGCCGCAGCTGCCGGGGGGCGACGCGTACTCCTCCGGCGGGCGCTCCCGCTGGCCGCGTCAGTGTGGGCGTACGACCTCGGCCTGAAGGCCACTCCGGTCGGCCCGACCGCGATGGCCGCAGCGCGAGGGCTCGACGTCCTGTTGGGGGTCCCTCCCGGCAGGACGGCCGCCGCACTGCCCGCGGCGGCAGCCGTCGCCGGGCACACCTTCGCCGTGACCTGGCTCAGCCGCCACGAGGTGCACGGCGGCACAACCGCGGATGCCCGCACCGCACTGGCCGTCACCGCTGCGGTCGCCCTCGGCTCGACGGCGGGACGGGCCCGTACACCGACCGCGGCTGCCACCGCCCTCACGGGGACGGTGCTCTACGCCGCGACGGCCCTTAGAGCCCAGATCGCTGCCCTGGAGGATCCGGCTCCCGCCCGCGTCCGCAACGCCGTGGGCGCGGGCATCCATGCCCTGCTGCCGCTGCAGGCGGCGCTGACCGCCCGCGCGGGTGCGCCCGCTCTGTCCGTGCCACTGGCCGCCGCGCTCCCGTTGGCGTGCCGCCTCGCCCGAAAGGTGTCCCCGACATGACCTCCCCCAGCGGCGGGCTCCGGTTCGCGTACGGAACCAACGGATTCGCGGACCACCGGTTGGCCGACGCCCTGCACGTGCTGTCCGACATCGGATACTCCGGGGTCTCCCTCACGCTCGACCACCACCATCTCGACCCCTTCGCCCCCGGTCTGGCCGGCCGGGTGCGGGAGGTGCGCCGCACGCTCGACCGCACCGGACTGGACGTCGTCGTCGAGACGGGAGCCCGCTACCTCCTCGACCCCTGGCACAAGCACCAGCCCACCCTGCTGACCGCGGAACCCGACGGCCGAGCCAGGCGTCTGGAGATGCTGCGGCGCGCCGTGGACATCGCCGCCGAACTCGGTGCAGGGGTGGTCCACCTCTGGAGCGGTACCGCCACGAGTGGGGCCGCCGAAGCCGAGTCCTGGGCCCGGCTCGTCGACGGATGCTCCCAGGTGCTGCGCCACGCCGAGATCGCCGGGATCGACCTTGGCTTCGAACCCGAGCCCGGGATGCTCGTCTGCGACCTGGCCGGCTACCGCCGCCTGCACACGGAACTCGGCGCACCGCCCCGCTTCCGGCTGACCCTCGACATCGGCCACTGCCAGTGCCTCGAGCCGCATCCCGTCACCGACTGCGTCGCACGGGCGGCCGATCAGGATCGCCTGGCCCATGTGCAGATCGAGGACATGCGACGGGGCCGGCACGAGCATCTCCCGTTCGGCGAGGGCGAGATCGACTTTCCGCCCGTCCTCGCCGCCCTTTCCGCGACCGGCTACGGCGGCCTGGTGTCGGTGGAACTGCCCAGGCACAGCCATGCCGCGACCAATACGGCACGGCGCAGCCTGGAGTTCCTGCGCGCGGCCGCGGTGTCCGCTGCCGCCTGCGTCCCCTCGCAGGACGCGCCTCGCGCCGTCGCGACACGGGACGCTCCTGCCGGCTACTCGACGACGGGGCCCTCGCGATGAACGGGAACACGGCCGTCCCGGTGGACGCGGCGGCGGTGCGGTCCGTGGAAGCGTCCCTGCGGAGCGTGCTCTCGCCGCCGAAGAACGCGCAGCTGACCGCGGAACTGGAGCAACTGGTTTCCGATCCGGCCGCACTGGCCTCCTCCTTTCCCCTCGCGGGACGGTCCTTCGGCCGTGAGGCACTGCCCGGACGGGCCGGCTGGACCGTCGACGACGCCGTGCGGCTGCTGCTGCTGAGCCGCTTCCCGGAGACGGGCGGCCGACTGGTCGAGGAGGTGTCGGTCCGCTACCGGCACGGAGACGCGGGCGAGCGTCGCGGCGTCCTGCGAGCGCTGCCGTTCCTTCCCATCGGCACCGGCGGGCTGCCGCTCGTGGAGGACGCTCTGCGCACCAACGACCCCAGGCTCCTCGCCGCCGCGCTCGGGCCCTATGCCCAGGTCCGCCTCGATCAGCACCAGTGGCGGCACGCCGTGCTGAAATGCCTGTTCCTGGGTGTTCCCCTGACCGTTGTGGCGGGGCTCTCGGAGCGTGCGGACCCGGAACTCGCCCTGATGGCCCACAGCTTCGCCGACGAAAGGCGCGCCGCGGGCCGGCCGGTGCCCGCGGACACCTGGCTGATCACCTCCCATCTCTGAAGGAGTTCCGAGGACCGACCATGCGCATCTTCGACCCGCACATCCATATGACCTCCCGGACGACGGACGACTACCGGGCCATGCACGCCGTCGGCGTTCGGGCCCTGGTCGAGCCGGCCTTCTGGCTCGGCCAGCCCCGCACCTCGCCCGACACTTTCACCGACTACTTCGACTCGCTGCTCGGCTGGGAGCCCTATCGCGCCTCGCAGTTCGGCATCCGGCACTACTGCGCGATCGCCCTCAACCCCAAGGAAGCCAACGATCCCCGCTGCACGCCTGTGCTGGACCTGCTGCCGCGCTACCTCGTCAAGGACACCGTCGTCGCCGTCGGTGAGATCGGTTTCGACACCGGGACCGAGGCCGAGGAGCGCGCATTCGCCGCCCAGTTGGAGCTCGCCGTCGAGCACGGGCTGCCGGCCCTCGTACACACCCCCCACCGCGACAAGGTCCGCGGCACGGCCCGTTCGCTCGACGTCGTCACCGACTCCGGCATCGACCCGGGCTTCGTCGTCCTCGACCACCTCAACGAGATGACCGTGGGCGCCGTCGTCGACTCGGGTTGCTGGATGGGGTTCTCCGTCTACCCGGACACCAAGATGACTCCCGAGCGCGTGGTGCAGGTCCTGCACCGGTACGGGACCGAACGCATGCTGGTGAACTCCGCCGCCGACTGGGGCCACAGCGACCCGCTGCTGACCCGGCGCACCGCCGAGGCCATGCTCGCCTCGGGCTTCGACGAGGACGACGTCGACCGGGTGATGTGGCGCAATCCGGTCGCCTTCTACGGCCAGTCGGGCCGCCTCCTCCCGGACCGCTCCGGCGAGGAGCCGGAGGCCGCTCTGTACGCGGGCAACTCCATCGCCCGCGGCGGCAGCTGAGCGGCAGGCGGCGGATCATGCGATTCCGGCATCCGGGCGGCAGCACCGTCCACCTGTCATACGGCACCAACGTCCACCCGGCCGAAGACCTGGCCGGCATCACAACGCAGCTCGGCCAGTACGCCGTGCCGGTCCGCGAGCGGCTCGGCACGAACCGGCTCGGGGTCGGCCTCTGGCTGCCCGCCGACGCGGCAGCCGGCCTGGCAGCCGACCCGGCGGCCACTGCACGGCTGCGTGCCGGGCTCCGGGCCAGGGGCCTGGAGACCGTCACCCTCAACGGCTTTCCCTACCGGAGCTTCCACGCGCCTGTCGTCAAACGCGCCGTCTACACACCCGACTGGTCCGAGCCGGCCCGCCTTGCCTACACCCTGTCCCTGGCGCGCATCCTCGCCGCGCTGCTGCCCGACGATGTCGAGGGCGGAAGCGTCTCGACCCTGCCCTGGGCGTGGCGCGAGCCGTGGCTTGTGGAGCACCGGGACCGGGCCCGGCGCCATCTCGACTCACTCGCGTCCGGGCTCAAGGACATCCGGGCCGAGACCGGCCGGATGATCAGGGTCGGCCTGGAACCGGAGCCGGGGTGCGTCGCCGAGACGGTGTCCCAGGCCGTGGACGGGCTCATCGGCACCGACTCCGCGCATGTCGGGCTGTGCCTGGACGCCTGTCATCTCGCCGTCGCCCACGAAGATCCGGCCACCGCCGTGGCGCACCTCCAAAGCAGCGGGATCCCGGTCGTCAAGCTCCAGGCTTCGGCTGCTCTGCAGGCCGATGATCCGTCCCATCCCGCGGTCCGCTCCGCACTCCGACCGTTCGCAGAACCGAGGTTCCTGCACCAGACGCGCGAAGCGGTCCCGGGCGGAGGTCTGCTGGCGGCCGACGACCTCGGTGAGGCGCTGGACGGGCCCGCCCCGCTGCCGGGCCGCGCACCGTGGCGCGTCCACTACCACGTTCCGCTGCATGCCCGGCCCGAACCACCGCTGACGAGCACCCGACCGGTGCTGATGCAGACACTCGGCGCACTGTTCGGCGGAGAACGTGCCATCACCAGTCACGTCGAGGTAGAGACGTACACCTGGTCCGTTCTGCCCGAGGGGCAGCGCCCGAACACAGAGAACGGGCTCAGCGCGGGAATCGCGGCCGAACTCGACTGGGCCCGCGACCGGCTGGGGGACCTCGGACTGAAGGAGCACACATCGTGACCGCCGACAGGGACGACCGCGCCACTGGCCGAAGCACCCGCAGCGTCGCGGTCCTGTGCACCGTCGGTCTCACGCCGCGGCTGCTGCACCACATGCCCAACGTACGCGCCATCGGCGAGCACGGGTTCACTGCCGCGCTCGACACCGTCTTCCCGGCCGTCACCGCCACCGTCCAGGCCAGCCTCACCACCGGGCTGCTACCCCGCGACCACGGTGCCGTGGCCAACGGCTGGTACTTCAGGGACCACGGCGAGGTCCACATGTGGCGCCAGCACAACGCCCTCGTGCGGGGCGAGAAAGTGTGGCACGCAGCCCGGGCACACGACGCCGGGCACACCGCCGCGTACCTCTGCTGGTGGTGGGCGATGGGCGCCGAAGTCGACACCGTACTCACTCCAAGGCCCGTATACCGCTACGACGGACGCAAGCAACCCGACTGCTACACCGTGCCCGCCACGCTACGGAACGAACTCCGCTCCCGCCAGGGCGACTTCCCTCTGTTCAGCTACTGGGGACCCGGCGCCGGGATCGACTCGACCCGCTGGATCGTGGGCGCGGCCCGCCACGTGGTGCACCGGCGCCGGCCCGACCTGTCCTTCGTCTACGTGCCCCACCTCGACTACGACCTTCAGCGCTTCGGTCCCGACAGCGAGCAGGCCGTCCAGGCCGCCCGGGACGCCGACGCGGCCCTCGGCCCGCTTCTGGACGACCTGCGAGAGCGGGGAACCGCCGTCGTCGCGCTGAGCGAGTACGGGGTCACGCCGGTAAGCCGCCCCATCGACATCAACCGGGAACTGCGCCGAGCGGGGCTGTTGCACGTCTTCACCCAGCGCGGCATGGAGTACCTCGATCCCCACACCTCACAGGCGTTCGCCGTCGCCGACCACCAGGCCGCGCACGTGTACGTGGCCGACTCGGCCGACGTGCCCCGCGTGCGGGACGTCCTCAAGGGCGTCGAAGGACTCGACGAGGTGTGGGACCGCACCGAGCAGGCCGCGTACGGCATCGACCATCCCAACGCGGGCGAACTGGTGGCCGTCGCACGGCCCGACGCCTGGTTCACGTACTACTACTGGCTCGATGACGACCGGGCGCCCGACTTCGCGCGGGGCGTGGAGATCCACCGCAAGCCCGGCTACGACCCCGCCGAGCTGTTCTTCGACCCCACCGACCGGTTGGTGAAGGCCAGGGCCGCGCTGACACTGCTGCGCAAGAAGGCGGGCATGCGGGCACCCATGACCGTGGTGCCTCTGGACCCGTCCTGCGTCCGGGGAAGCCATGGCCGACTGCCGGATTCAGACCGCGACGCCCCCATGCTGCTCTGCTCGGACCCGGCGCAGGAACGGCCCCGCTACCACGCGGCCGACGTCAAGGAGCTGATTCTCAGACTGCACGGCTATGCGTGAGGCCGTCCCGCAGGCCGACCGCGGGGAACCCGGGTGCCATCGAATGGGCGGCGCGTGATGTCCTTGAGGGGAACGGGTGCTCCGCCGACTCGCACGAAGGAGGCCTGGTCGACGCAGATGCCGGCGTCGCGCTTCTCCGGGCGGAGACGGCGGCAACGGCCCACCGGACGGCTGGGGGGTCGAACGGCCGAGCCCGGAAGCGGGGCAGGGCGGCGTCGGCAACTGGCTGCGGGCCTGGGCCTTCAGGCGCTCCCGGCGAAGGTCGAGGGGCTGCGGTCGAAGGCGGAACGCCTGGTGGAACGAGGGTGGGCACTCCAGACACGGCCAGGGGTGTTCACCCGACTCGGGACGCCGGCCGGCTGAAGGCGCCAATGCGGCGCCCGGCCAGGTGGCTGCTCAAGAGCATGGTCATGGACCACAGGGGAGAACGTTCATGGACGAGTTGCAGCAGGAGTCGCTTGTTGCTGGTGCTCGGAATGTTGATGAGTTTCGGAAACACTTGCCTGGCGTGTCGGCGTCAGTCGATGGTCGACGGCGGTTGCCTTGCCCGTGATCGCTACCCGGGCGTCGTCTCTCAGTGTCGGGCCGCCGCAGGCGGGATGGCGGCTCCGTGCAGGCAGTGGTCGAGGAGTGCGTGCATGCGGGGGACGGGGAGGGACGGGTTGGCCGCGGCGCCCTCCGCGGTGCGGAGGTCGGCGAGGAGGGGTTCCAGAGCCTTCGGTATCAGGGTCGGGTTGGCTGCCCGGCGTACCGCGTCGGTCGGGGGTCTCCCAGCGGAGGTTCGGCCAGGGCGCGTACCTCGGGGTCCGGGTGGCCGGGGAGGTGGGTCCGGCCGGTGCGGGGGAACGCGGGCAGGGTCAGCAGGGGCCTTGAGTCGAGGCCCGCCCCTGGTTCGTGCTGTTCGACTCCAACGCCTCGGCCTGGCTGAGCGACTCGGTGGACACTTCCCGGTACGACACCAACCACTAGGTCCTGGTCACGACCAGCGCCCACGCCGTCCAGCGGCCCATCAGCAGCACCAAGCCCACACCGGAGGAGGCGCGAGCCCGGGTGGGCCCAACTGGCCGCAGCGCACGCGAGCATCGTCACGAGCGACGGGTACACGCTCCCCGAGATCCAGTTCCTGGTCCTGCCCCGGGGGCCGTCGGCCTGAACGCCGCCGATGCCCTCCGTTGTGGGACGGTCCGTGCTGGCGTCTCCAGCGACCGGAAGTAACCGCCCCGTACCGAGGGCACCGCCGCCCGCTCGGTTTGCGGCTGGAGGCGCCGAGAGCTGCATCGGCCGGGACCGAAGCTGCCCGCCGTTTCCCCGGTCGCGCCCGGCACGCGCCGCCGCGGTGACCGCTGTGTGACGCGACCGCAGTGCGTCCCGGCGTGCGACAGCGGCCGTGCCGGAGTCGAGCTCCCGCATGTTGCCGTCAGGTGACCCGCAACATTCCGCAATTCGGACAAATTGCCGTACTCTGAGCCCATGGAACTCATGGGACAGATCACCAGCGACCGTTCCTTGCTCGTGCTGGCGGTCGAAGAAGAGGCCCAGTACCTCGACACGTCCCTGCCCGTCCTGCTGACAGGCATGGGCAAAGTCAACGCCGCGACCGCCCTCGCCGCGACACTGGCCCGCGGCCCGCTTCCGTCGGACGTCGTCAACCTCGGCACCGCGGGAGCCTTGCGCCCCGGCTGGACGGGAACCCATGTCATCGGCACGGTCATGCAACACGACCTGGACAGCGCCATCCTGCGCGCCCTGACCGGCAAGACCTACGGCGCGCCCCTGACGGTGGGCGACCCTGGCGGCCCCACCCTCGCCACCGGGGACTCCTTCATCGACGACGAGACCGCTCGTGCCCGTCTGGCAGCGTGTGCCTCCATGGTCGACATGGAAGGCTACGCCTTGGCTGCTGCGGCACACCGCGCCGGTGTGTCTCTGAGCATCATCAAACACGTTAGCGACGACGCCGGCGAGGGCGCCGCCGCGACCTGGCGGGAATCCGCCGAGCAGTGCGCCCGCGCCCTCGCCGAATGGGCAGCCCAGAACATCCGCACCTACTCCTGAGCCATTCCCTCCACCCGGGCCGGGCCGGCGCGCTGTCTGCTGTCTTCACCGGGACCAGGCTTGGGAAGTGGCGCGCTTGCGGCTGGTGATGACTTCGAGTTGGTACAGGCCGCCTCCGGCTTCCGACTGGGTTCTGACCACGCGGATCTGGCCGCTGGCCTCGCAGTACTTGCCGGTGCCTCCGGTGATGGCGATGAGATAGGGGGTCTGCGGGTCGCGTGTGGCGTTCCGCCAGGTAATCTGGCCGTCTTCGAGGACGTAGGACCCGTAGCAGGTGGTGGTTTCGGGAGTGGAGGCCGTGAAGACACAGTTGGATCGACCCCGAGGCATGCCCTTGTCACGCAGGTGGTCGATCACCTGCTCGGCCTCGTCCGGGGACGGTCGATCTCCTGGGCAAAAAACACGCTGGCGGCTTTCAGGATCTCATTCGTCCCCTTCAACTCGGCGGTCGCACCCCGGAGTTGCTTGAGTTCTTCGCGCTCGGCGGTGGTGAGCCGGTCGTCACGCTCGCCGCGGTCGGCCTCGGCCTGACGGACTCAGCCGCGCAGGGCCTCCTTGTGGATGCCGAGATCTTTCGCGACGTGGGCGATCGGCCGACCGGTGCTGCGGACTTCACGGACCGCGCGCTCGCGGAGCTCGTCCGGGTATTCACGGGCTGCTGCCATGGTGCTCGTGGTTCTGCTTCGCCAGGGCCGTAACCTGGCACACCAGGGACTCCACAAATCTCAGTACAGCCCAACATCTGCTTCGAGGACGAAGCAGGTTTCACCCGCTCGCTCAGGGAACGTACTTGGGGCCGGCGCGGACACACCCCGGTCGTGACGGTCAACGGGCGCCGTTCGGGACGCCTTTCCGTGGCCGGGCTGATCGCCATGCGGCCCGGCTCGCGGACCGGCTGTGCCACCGCCTGCGCACCCACCAAGCAGGCGGAGGCAAACGCCGCAGCATGGGCGAACGCGACTTCATCGCACTCGTCGACGGCGTCCCACCACCTCGTCAAGGCGCCGATCGTGTTGGTCTGGGACCGCCTCAACACCCACGTCTCCCACACCATGCGCAAGCTGATCGCCGAACGGGGATGGCTGACGGTGTTCCTGCGGCCCGCCTACGCGCCGGATCTGAACCCCGTCGAGTGGGTCTGGGCGCACGTCAAGCGCAGCCTGGCCAACCTCGCCGTCGTCGCCCTCGACCGGCTCGCCCTCGTACGCAACCTCAGTACCGGCCCGACACCCTCGACGGCTTCATAGCAGGCACCGGCCTGACCCTCGACAACCCAACGTCACCTTGACCAGCCGAAGTCAGTAAGCGTTTTCAGCTTCGCCCCTCCAAGGCGAGGGCGGCACTGACGACTGACGTCATGGCGTGGGGGTGAGCAGGCTCCGGGCAACTGGCTCGGAGGGCCGAGAGGAGGTCGGCAAGGAAGCGCAGGAGCAGGGCGGCTCGGTCTGTGTACTCGACGGCCTCGGCATGCGGCCGTTTGGCGGGGCCGTCACCGCGCTGAGGAGCCGGCCCTGTGCTTCGTGTCAGAAGATGGTCGTGGGGAGGGATGGGAGGCACGCTCGAAGTAGCATCCCTGCAAAGTTCTCCGGTCGGCACTTCGCAACCTCCGTCGTGGAGCAGTCGGACAGAGGCATCCATGCAGAGGACAGAGTGCAATGAGTGGAGCTGAGAGTTGGTCCCGTGTGATGACTCTTCTTCGGCAGCACGCCCCGGCTGATCACGCGGATCTTCCAGGGCCCGCTACCGAGCAGATGCTCGCGGCCGCCGAGGAACGGATGGGGATCTCCCTCCCTGGGGATCTCCGGACGTGGCTGTTGCAGAACAATCTGGATCTACCTGAGGAAGATTTCGACGACGACGTGGCATGCTGCGGCTTCGACGGCTTCCCGGACGAGGGAAGCTTCTTTCTGGGCATCCGAGCGATAGAGAGGCTGTACGCGAACCGCTCCACGTCCTGTGGATTCGACCCTCCGGATCAGCCGGACAACCCGTTCTGGCGCAATGAGTGGATCCCGTTCCTGTCGGACCAGGACGGCTGGATGGGCAAGTTCATCGATGTACGGGACGGGCGTGTCGGCAGCTGGTTCGTGGGTGATCCCACGGTCACGGGAGAGTACGAATCGATGGCCCAGTATTTCGGCTCCGTAGCGGAGATGCTGACGGTGATCGCCGATGGAAGCTACCCGGTCTGTAAGTTTTCCGAAGGTCGGCTCGTCTGGTCGTGAGGCGGTTCCCCACCGCATGATGGCGGGTCTTCGAATTTAGTGGGGGTGCGCCTGCCGTCGGCTCCGGCGGGTGGTCGCACAGCGTGAGCGTAGGCGCTGGTTGGCGCGGTTGCGGAAGCCGAAGGCGTTACGCGCTTCGAGCTTGATGAGGCGGTTGTTGCCTTCGGAGGCGGCGTTGGTGATGCCGGTGGTCAGGTAGGTCTCGATGCCGTCCCACCACTGCTCGATGGTCTCGGCGAGGGTGAGGAGTTCGTGCAGGTGGGCGTGGTCGGCGACGTGGGTGAAGAAGCGGTGGCGGGCGGCGGAGATCGCGGAGCGGTCGGGGGCGTGGTGGGTGCGGCTGACGGCCAGGCCGAGGAGGTCGCGCAGGAGTTCCTTGGCCTGCCAGGCCGCGTGGATCTGCCGGCCGTAGGTACCCATGTACTCCAACTCGGTCTTCAGGAGGAGGCGTTGGTCTTCGGTGAGGTCTTCTTTGTTGCGGCGCAGGAGTTTGCGGACGGTGTAGATGCCGTCGCCCTTGCGGGCCCGGCGGCCGTGCTGCCGCCAGGTGAGGCGTCGGCGCAGGTCGGCGAGGTGGCGCTGGGCGAGTTGCACGATGTGGAAGCAGTCGACGACCACGGTCGCGTGCGGCAGGGCACGGTGGACGGCGGCGCGGAAGGTGGAACACAGGTCGATGGCGACGTAGCGCACCTGTGCCCGCCAGGATGCGGGCTGGGAGCTGAGCCAGTCGGCGACCGAGGTGGCGTTGCGGCCTTCGACCTGCCCGAACAGTCCTTGCCCGCCGATCGCGTCGACGAAGCCGATGTGCCAGGCGTCCGCGACCAGTTCCCACTTCTGCGTGGCCGGGTTCTGGGCCCAGACCGGCTTGCCCCGCCGGGTCTCGTCGATCCCGACCGCCTCGGTCGCGGGCGGCGTCTCGGGCAGGACCGTCGCGGCGTAGTCCTCAAAGCATCGCTGCACGATGGGCCAGCTCAAGGACAGGTCGCGGCCGGCCTGCACGACGGTGCGGGATCCGTCGCAGACCGCGGCCCCCGCCGCCCGGCGCAGGGCGGTGGTGGTGCGCATCCCGGCGGGCACCGCGTGGATCGCCTCGGTGAACGAGCCGCGCTCGCACGCGGGTTCGGCGCAGTACCAGCGTGCCTTGCGCCACCGGATACTCACAGGGCGTCCACCGCAGGGCAGGTGCCGGGGCCGGGTGGTGCGGTAGTCCTTCAGCCGGGTGGCGAAGACCCCGCACGAGGGGCAGGCCCGGGCGGAGTCCTCGCTCGTGACCACGTACACCGTCGAACCGCCCGCCCCGTCGTCCTTGACCTGCGTCACACTCACCCCCTCCAGCCCCAGAAGTCGCGTTGCCGCTTCGTTGATGCCGGTATCGTCGCTGTTCAAGCCCGTGGGGTTTCATGATCGGTTGCCTAGACAACAACCATGATCACGAAGGCCCGCGGGCTCCTTGCGTCCAGGGCGCCCGCACCCCAACCACCTCACACAGCGTGACCGGCGAGCGCGCCCGTCACCGCCGCACCCCCCACTAAATTCGAAGACCCATGATGGCGCCATCGCCGATCCGTCCTCACTCTGGAACGGCGATGAGCTTCGTCAGCGTTGCCGCTCCAGGGTGAGGACGGCTGCGACGATGACGGTCATCTGGTTCGGGCTGCCGCGGGCTCTGCGGAGGATCCGCCAGGACTTGAGGCGCGCGATGCTGCGTTCGACCGGTGCCCGTGCCGCTGGCAGGGCTCGGTTGACCGCTCGCTGGGTCGTGGTGAGGTCCCGGTTCGGGAGCCGTCTGATCGGTGTGGTCACCCAGGGGCCGGCGCCGATGTAAGCGCGGTCGGCGAGGATCGGAACACCCTGGCGTTCACATCTTGCCCGAGGGGTCGGCTACGGCCTGCACGTTCACGCCGTGGCGACGGTGCTTCTGGGAGAAGTCGGCCCGGCTGTCGCCGACGCGGTCGCACTCGGCGAGGGTGCCGTCGAGCAGGACGTAATCAGGACCAGTCTCGCGCAGGACACGCGGGAGGCCGGGTGCTCGGCCGGACAGGTGCTGGACGACGGCTTTGACGTAGGCAAGGGCGGTGCCGACGGATATGCCGGAACCGGCGGCGATCTGCGCGAGAGTGTCGTGACGACGGAGGTAGACCAGGCCCCTCAACGGCGCGGGAGCCCTGTGCGTTGCGGTCCCAATCCTGACTCGGCCTGGGTCACTCGATCGGTGGCCACTCTGAAAAAGCTCGGTAACTGCCTGGCCTTGATCGTTTTCCCGTGATCTTGGACACCTACGGAACTTGATCGAGCCGCGCCAACTGTCCACTCTTGGCCATGAGTTCGAGTTCATCCAGAGCGCTCTCGGCCATGCGCGTTGCCTCCGGGTCTCGCTCCCGCAGATCACTCGACGCGAACTCCTCCTCGTTCAGCCGGAACACGGTGGCCGCATCCGCCGACACCCACAGGTTCAGGCCGAGTTCCTCGACGAGGACTTCGCTACCGTCCAAGGTGCTTGGTCGTGTGACATTGCAGTACCAGCCCTTGAGGGCACCATCCGAGCCGCAGACTTCCTTGACCACGTACCAGCGGTCGCGCCAGTAGTGCTCCACGAAGAGATCGCCCGGTTCGAAGCGGACGAAGCCCAGGTCGCGTACGTGCGAAGCCGCCCAGTTCGTGCGGACCGTGATTCGTGCGCCATTGTCCTCGATCAGCTGCGCTGTGTAGCGGATCTTGGTCCGGCCCGCGTAGACCAGGGCCACGTCCACGGTGCGCGGCTCCCGCGAGTCAGCTGAGCTATCTGACATAACGGAACCTCTCGTAGGATGCAACCAACAATGAAGCTACTTCTTTATGGTACTCGCCGGGTTCGTTCCCGTCGTTCGTGGCGGTGCGTTGATGAGGTAGCCGATCGGCGTGGTTCTCTTCGCCCCGGTGGGCATGGCTGCTGGCGCTGAGTGCCCTGCGTCGCGCGGCTTCTTCGCCCTGATCGCGGGCACTGCCGCGGGGGGGTGTCCAGCCAAGGTGGTCCGGAGCCTCAGAGTGACTCCACGTTGACCCCGTGTCACATCGATCGAAATGATGACACACTTTGAATAAATGGAAAGATGGTAGTGGCGGGGATAACTCTATAGATGAATGTTTTGCATGCACGTAAACATAGCGCTCCTTCTGTGAGATCCTCGGGCGAGTCCCGATCAACCTGAATTGCTGGGAGCCGGTCGTCAAACCCGACTGAGGCAGCCGGTTGCAAGAGCCAGGCTGGATGATGCGGCAGCGTGGCGACGTCGCTACGCACGCCGCCGGTTTTCTGGATCACGGGTGAGGGAGCTGCCGGTCCCGGCCTGATCGTCGTCGACGCCACCGGTCCGCCCGTCGCCGGACGCCGCCGGGGCGGGCCCCTCGCCTGGTCGGTTCCTGCGAACGACCTCGATCGCCGTCGGCAGCAAGAGCAAGCACCTCTTGGGCGGTCGTGGCGCCGTCGGCTCTGTCGCGGCGCCATCCCCCTCGGCGATGTCGGTTTCGTCCCACGGAAGGCGAGGCTTCGCCAGCTCGTCCGCGGGTCGAGGCAGCGGCGTTTGCCCCGTCGCCGCTGACCGCGGTCATTCTGTGTTCGTGCCGGTCGTCGTCCACGCGGGCGGCTCGCCGCCTTCCTCCATTCGGGGGAACGCCCGAACCTCCGCCCCGTGGATCACCCGGTGGACTCTGGGAGCGAGGCGAGCCACTGCATATTGGTGTGAGAGTCACACGTCACAAGGAGCAAACCGTGAGTGCGTACCCGGACACAACCCTGATCGACAGCTGCCCGTCCCTTGCGGCCCCTCCGTCCGGCATGGCGGCCAATCCCGAGCGACCGGCCCGCTCGCTGATCGTCACCTCCGATCGGCCCCCCGCCTGGTTGGCGCCCGCGCATGCACAGTCAGGACGAGCCGATGCGTCGGCTACGCTGCGCGACGGCGGAGGCTGATGAGCATGACTGACAGCATCGCTGCCCGTCCGCGAGATCTCTTCGACCGGCCGCTGGGTGACCTACGGGTGTCTGTGATCGACCAGTGCAATCTGCGCTGCCAGTACTGCATGCCCGAGGAGCACTACACCTGGCTTCCCAGACGCGATCTGCTCACCATCTCCGAAATCGGCCGTCTTGCGGATGTGTTCGTCTCATTGGGCGTCACCAAGCTGCGTCTGACCGGGGGCGAGCCCCTGATCCGGCCCGAACTCCCTGAAATCGTCCGGGACCTTGCATCCAGACGCGACCGAGGCCTGCGCGATCTGGCGATCACAACGAACGGGGTGCTCTTGGCCAAACGCGCCCGCGCGCTGAAAGAAGCGGGCCTGCGTCGCGTGACCGTAAGCCTGGACACCTTGCGTCCGGAGCGTTTCGAGGCCTTGAGCCGACGCTCGAGCCATGGAGCGGTACTGGCCGGAATCCGGGCGGTACCCGAAGCCGGATTCACGGGGACGAAGATAGACACGGTGGTCATGCGGGGGTTCAACGAAGACGAGCTTGCCGATCTGATCGAGTACGCGCGCTCCGTCCCCGCCGAGGTGCGGTTCATCGAGTACATGGATGTCGGTGGGGCTACCGGATGGAGTTCGTCGAAAGTCGTGTCGCGCCTGGAGATCCTCCAGCGGCTGACGCAACACTACGCGGGCCCGCCGATCCCGCTGGACGAAGGCGGTCCGGCGCCCGCCGATCGCTATGCCCTTCCGGACGGCACCGTCTTCGGCGTGATCTCCTCCACTACCCAGCCGTTCTGCCGTACGTGCAACCGCAGCCGGCTGACCGCCGACGGCATCCTGCTCACGTGCCTCTACTCCCTTGATGGTTTGAATCTGCGCGAGCCCCTGCGCGGGGGTGCGAGCAACGAAGAGCTGCGCGAGCTGGTGGCCGAGGTGTGGCGCGCGCGAGCGGACCGAGGTGCCGAGAACCGACTGGCCCAGCGCGAAAGGGGTGCGTTCATCTCCCTTGACAGCCTGCGGCGCGACCCGCATCTGGAGATGCACACGCGCGGCGGCTGAGAGAGACCGCCACGCCGGACCTTGTACCGAAGGAACGACCGAATCCCTAGGAGACTCCTGTGACCGCGAATCGGTCCTGTACCGACGACCACTTGTCGCCAGTCAACCATAGCGCCTGCCAGGGCGGTGTCGGTGTCCTGGACACAGCCGGAGCGGAGCGGCGCCTTGGCCAGGTCCCGGGGTGGGAGCTCCGAGAGGGGCGCCTCACCCGGACCTTTCATTGCTCGACGTTCCGCGAGTCGATGGCGTTCGTCCAGGCCATCGCCGACATAGCGGAGGAACTCAACCACCACCCGAACCTGTCCTTGGAGGACAAGCGCGAGGTGAGGGTGGTGCTGTGGACGCACAAGCTCGGCGGGTTGACGGTGCTGGACTTCGATCTCGCAGCAGGCATCGACGCCGCATACCTCCCTGCGAGCAGCGGCACGAGTGCCTCAGAGAATCCGCATCCCCTGACGCACCTGGATGCCCGGGGTGCGGCCCGGATGGTCGATGTGTCGGACAAGGCGGTGACCGCGCGTGAGGCTGTCGCGTCCACTGCGGTGGTCATGGCCCCGGCCACCCTGTCCTTGATAACCAGCGGGGCCGCAGCCAAAGGCGATGTGTTGGCTACGGCGCGGCTGGCGGGGATCACGGCCGCCAAGCGGACGGGAGACCTGATCCCCCTGTGCCATCCCCTGAGCCTGGATGCGGTCCGGGTGGACCTCAGTGCCACGGCGCCGGACCGGCTGCTGATCACGGCGAGGGCGAAGACGTCCGGACGCACCGGTGTCGAGATGGAGGCGTTGACGGCCGTCGCGGTCGCGGGCCTGACCGTGATCGACATGTGCAAGGCCGTCGACCGAAGCATGCAGGTCACCGGCATCCGCCTGGAGGAGAAGAGGGGCGGGCGCTCCGGACACTGGCGCCGCACGACAGCCGACCAAGACGGCCACGTGGAGGCGAACGCGGCCGGGAGCAAGGAGGGATGACCATGGGAACCGACGTCCAGGTCCTGTACTTCGGGGTTCTGCGTGAGATGTACGTCCAGGCTCGTGAGGAGCGCTTCTCCCTGGCAGCAGGTGCCACCGTGGCCGATTTGGTGGAGCAGATCGGGGCCCGCCACCCGCGGTTCGTCCCGATCCGGGACCGGATCAAGATCGCAGTGAATGAGGAGTTCGCGCTTGACGGGCAGGTCCTGAACGTCGGTGACACCGTGGCGTTGATCCCTCCGATCGCCGGCGGATCGGACCGCTACTGCGTGGTGACGGACGAGCCGCTGCGGATCGACCCCCTGGTCGATGCGGTATCCGGCCCTGGGCAGGGGGCGCTGGTGGTCTTCGTCGGTGCGGTCCGCGACGAGCATGACGGCCACGAGGTCACCGAGCTGCACTACGAGGCATACCCGGCCATGGCCCTGCGGGCGCTGAATTCCATCATCGACCGCTGCGAGCAGTCGGCTCCGGGAGTAAGGGTCGCCGTCTCCCATCGCACCGGGGCTTTGCAGATCGGCGACGCGGCAGTGGTGCTCGCCGCATCCGCTCCACACCGCTCGGAGGCCTTCACCGCCGCACGGAGGTGTATCGAACTACTCAAGGAGGAAGTACCGATCTGGAAGAAGGAGTTCTCGTCGGACGGCGCCACATGGTTGGGACTGCGCCCCTGACGACCGGCGGCATTTCCGAGGAGCCGACGGAGGATCCGGAACGTGGCCACTGAAACGAACGCTACCGGGACCCGAGTTCATCGTGGTAATTCGCTGGACTGGTACGGCAGACATGCGGGCATGTACTTGTGGGTGTGTCAATTTGATTGATTAGAAGCCGTATCTCAACCGATCATGGAACGTGCGGGTCGAACAGGTTTCCCGCCGGGGTGATCTTCCCGTTGTGCGCGCATGAAGACAGGGCCTCTCGGTAGCTCGGGGATGCGAATCTGACCGAGCAGCGCCGGGAGGCCCTGGTGTCGTTGTTGTACGCGTCCGAACCCGTTCAGTTCAACTCGGCGGCTCCATCGTGTGATTGCCTCGCGCATGTGTACGGCAACGCGGCCGACCATCCGGACCGCAGGGCTTGATCAAGTTCCGTGAGTGTCGGGGTTGTTGGTGATGCCCAGGATGGCGAGTGCTCGTTCGGGTTCGTGGCGGATGGCGCGGGTGGTCTTGGCGATGTTGTCGGCTCCGAGGATCTTCAGGGTGCCAATGGCGAGGTTGCGGAAGGTAGCCATGGCGCGGGGCGCGTTGCCGGTGTGGACGGTCGAGGCGTCCTCGGCGAAGGTGACATCTCGGATGTAGTGGGAGGAATTCTCGATTCCCCAGTGCCCGCGGATGGCGGTGGCGAGGCCGGCGGGGCTGGTCTGGTGGATATCCAGGCTGGTGACGGCGTAGACGCTCTCGCGACTCTCGGGCTTGCCGGTGGGCTTGCGGCGGCGGTGGACGCGGATGGCGAGGCGGGCGTGGGGGAAGGCGATCCCGCCGAGGCTGTCGGCGATGGAACAGGTCTTGATCGACCGGGACTCGCGCCGTCCGTGGGCGGTGGCGGAGGCGGTGTGCTGGACGGTGATCGATGTCCAGGGCAGAGCGGCGAGCTGGGCGTACGCGGTGGGCTGGTTGGTCTTGATGACCGCGATGTAGTGTGCCTTCTTCGTCTCGACCAGCCAGGTGATGTTGGCCTTCACCGAGTGCAGGGCGTCGAAGGTGACCACGGCGTCAGCGAGGTGGAGTGGTGCCAGCAGGGGCTTGAAGTGCCGCGTCTCGTTGGTCTTCGCGCCGACCTCGACCTGTGCGAGCGTGGCGACGGGGTGATGCGTGACCGCCGCGAGCAGGTGCCGGCGCGGCGCGGCCAGGTGGGCCGAGCCCTTCAGCGCCTTGCCGTCCACGGCGATGACCCGCCGCGGTCGGGCCGCTGACGCATCCGCGCACGCGGACTTGCGGTGCTGGTCAGCGAGGTAGGCGCCCACGGCCTGGTCCAAAGCATCGCCGTCGACCGCCATGAGGACGCGTCCGATGGTGACCGGCTTGGGGCTGCGCCGCCAGCCGAGCAGGTGACGGCGGATCCTCAGGGTCGCCAGCAGGGTGTTCGTGGCCCGCTCGGCGAACTCGGCGATCTCGTCCAGGCTCTTCGCACCTGACACGGCCGCGCAGGCACACACCAGCAGGATCGACACCAGGGAGTACCAGCGGCCCCGGCGAGAACGCGGATCGGGCACCGATGCGAGGTAGGGGCACAGGTCAGCGATCCGGTCCGCATCCAGCGGACCCAGCTTCTCCAGCACGGCAGGTATAGGGGAAGATGCAACGGCAGGCACGGGACATCCTCATGATCATCTGGCTTAGTCACCACAATGATCACGAACCCTCGTGCCTGCACTGCTATCCGCTCCTACCGGCCCTGATCGTCAACCACCCGCTCATCCGCGGAACTTGACGGAGCCCTGTCCGGACCGGGAACGCCGGTATCCCTCCGACATGACGGACGCGGAATGGGCGGCCGTCCGGCCTTTGCTGCCGGTGCCGGCCTGGCTGAAGGGCCGGGGCGGGCAGCCCGAGGGCTACTGCCACCGCCAGCTGCTGGACGCGATCCGCTACCTGGTCGCGGGCGGGATCTCCTGGCGGGCGATGCCCGCGGACTTCCCCGACTGGGGCCGGGTCTACGCCTTCTTCCGCCGCTGGCGCGAGCACGGGCTGATCACGGAGTTCCACGACCGGCTGCGCGGACGGGTGCGTGAGCGGGAGGGCCGTGAGGCGGAGCCGACGACCGGGATCATCGATGCGCAGTCGGTGAAGGCCGCGGCCTCGGTGCCGTCCGTCTCACGCGGCTACGACGGCGGGAAGAAGGTGGGCGGCCGCAAGCGGCACATCGTGACCGACTGCCTCGGCCTGCTCCTGGTCGTCGCGGTGACTGCCGCGAACATCGGCGACCGGGATGCTGCGACGGGCCTGCTGACCCGGCTGCGCCGCCTGCACCGTGACATCTGCCTGGTCTGGGCCGACGGCGGCTACACCGGCGGCCTCGTCGACTGGTGCCGGGACAAACTCGCCCTGACTTTGGAGATCGTCAAGCGCACCGACGACATGACGGGATTCGTGGTGCTGCCCAGGCGCTGGGTGGCAGAACGCACGTTCGCGTGGCTGATGCATTCGCGCCGACTGGCCCGGGACTACGAGACGTTGCCGGCCAGCAGCGAGGCGATGATCCGGTGGTCGATGGTCACGCGGATGAGCCGTCGCCTGGCACGGCCACAGGCCGCCGGCCGGCACTGAAGGCCCCCGACGCCTCCGGCACGAGCCACCCGCGCTCCGCCAGGCGCCTGGACTTCGAGCGCACCCCCTCGACCTTCGCCGACGTCGTCTGAAGGCCCAGCCCCACCGCGATTTCCCTGGCCTTGAGCGGTCCCTGGCCCGCCGGCTGCCGCTCATCGAGCACGCCCAGGATCCGCTGGTAGTCCGGCGCCAGCACCGTCACCGGCAAGCCTTCGCGCCAAAGCGGCACGATCGACCCCGGCACCGGCGCGGGCGAGGGCGAGGGCACGATTTCCTGCTCCGCCTCGGTCACGGCAGTCGTCTCGGCCGCGGACACGGCCAGGGCCTCGACCAGTTCCTCCCGCGCGATCACCCGCCGGTCCAACTCGATCTCGGCGGCCTCCAACACCGCGGCCAACCCGGCGACTTCCTCCCGAAGCCCTTCCACCCGCACACGGGCCGCTGTCTCCCGCTCCCCCAGCATTCCCAGAACCGACGCCATCGCGCACCCCTTGCTCATGGAGCGGAAACAAGACGCCGGATCCCTCCCTCATTCGGAGCTACACCATGCCTGACCAGCAGAAATCAAGCGATCACGTTCGGTTGAGATACGGCTTCTTAGCTTGACGTTTAACCTCGCGCGTCACCCGACCTGCTGATCTGCGGTTCTTCCCGGGACAGTGGAGGCGGCCGTTCTCCACGCTTCGAGATGTCGAGTCACGAAGCACCGAGGGAACGGCCGCTGTGTATGAGTCTGTCTGTCGATGCGCCCGCAGGCCAGGCATTGGACGTGTTGTCCCGCTTTCGGGTCGAGTTCTACGAGAGCCTGTACGCCCGCGCGGACGTGCTCTTCGAGCTGACCGACGCGGTGCTGTGCACCGATGGGCCGGTCAAGACGCTGGTCGAGCTTTCCCTCGCGCATGAGATGCGGCGCGGGCACGGCGCCCTGTACGCGGCTCTGGACAAGGGCTGGTGCGAACCGGCCCGTATGCGCCGGGCGCTGGCCGACCTCCCGCTGCCCCGCGTCACCGACGGCCGCATCGCGTTGGCGGTGGACGTCTCCAACTGGCTGCGCCCGGACGCGAACACCAGCCCCGACCGGCTCTTCTGCCACGTCCACGGCCGCCGAGCCGACCGCAGCTGCGACCAGCTGATCCCGGGCTGGCCCTACTCCTTCGTCGCGGCCCTCGAATCGGGCCGCACCTCCTGGTGCGCCCTGCTGGACGCCATCCGCCTGGGGCCGGCCGGCGACGCCACCACCGTCACTGCCACCCAGTTGCGTGAAGTCGTCACCCGCATCATCACTGCAGGCCACTGGCACGACGGCGACCCCGACATGCTGATTGTGATGGACGCCGGCTACGACAGCGCCTACCTCTCCCATGCCTTGGCCGACCTGCCCGTGGTCCTGGTCGGGCGCCTGCGCTCGGACCGCGTCATGCTCCGCGACGCAGGCCCTGCCCGCTCCGGCCCTCGGGGCGGGCGGCCGCGCAAGCACGGCGGCGTGCTGACCTTCGCCAAGCCGGAGTCCTGGCACGCCCCCGAGGTCACCACGGTGACAGACACCACCCGCTACGGGAAGGCGGAGGCGATGGCCTGGGACCGCATGCACCCCCGCCTTACCCACCGTGGACCCTGGCTGGAGCACGCCGCAGAAGAACTCCCGCTGCTGCACGGCACGTTGATCCGACTCGCTGTGGAACGACTGCCCGGCGAGGCCGCCCCCAAGCCGGTGTGGCTGTGGTGCTCGGCCACCGACGCCGCCCCGCCCACCGTGGACCTGTGGTGGCGCACGTTCCTACGCAGGTTCGACATCGAACACACCTTCAGAATGATCAAGCAGACGCTCGGCTGGACCGCACCACGCGTCCGTCATCCCGCCACGGCCGACCTGTGGACCTGGCTGATCATCGCCGCGCACACCCAGCTCCGACTCGCCCGCCCCCTCACCGAGGACCTACGCCGCCCCTGGGAACGCCCCGTGAAGACCGAACGGCTGTCCCCGGCCCGTGTCCGGCGAGGGTTTCGCAACCTCCACCGGAAGGCGGCCCGTCCCGCAGCCGCACCGAAACCGGGCAAGCCCGGCCCCGGACGCCCGCCCGGAAGCCGCAACCAACACAAGGCCCGCATCCAGGACGTCGGCAAGACCGTCAAACGCGCCGAAACGATCAAGGAACACCAACAACAGCGAGGTTAAACGTAGGTTAAACGTCAAGCGTACGTCCAGCAGTCCGGACGTCGTCCCAGTTCAGAAGGGATGTGGATGATGTAACCGGACGTCAAGCTCAGGATAGCCAGCCGGTGGAAGTCCGGTCCGGGGAGACGCCAGGGTCCCCGGTAGCTGACTCCCGGCGTCACTCGAAATGGTGGCGTCGAAGTGGAGTGACAAGCGCCCTTCGGGGGTGTGTAACCGGCCAGTCCGCAACATGAAGTGAAGCCTGCAGCGTCGTCATTTAAGCCCGCCGGAAGGCGGGGCCAAGGAGGAGCCGAGCCTGTGCTTGAACGGCGAAGGCCATGGAAGGCGATCTTGGACCTGGAGCGGTCGCCGAAGAACCTCCCGGCGTAAGGGGCGTGGAATGGCCGGACGGGTGTCCTGGGAACTGGAGAGAGCCTCCTCGGCCCCGCGCATGCGGCGCGGGAAGCGTGGCCCGCCTATAACCGGAAGAACCGGGAAGTGGCGGGCTGCCGAGAGGCAGTCGGAGGGGGCCGTAGTAGTGCCGATCGGCGGGACAACACAACCCGCCGGGAGCGAAGGGCCCCTGCTTCATCGATGCGGATCGTGAACAGGGAGGGACCCGGATGAGTGCCGTATCGGCTAGGGCGTGTTCTGAGTTGAGATCACGGGAGGGCTGGCAGGCTGCGTAACCAGAGGATGGATCCGCGCAAGTGGAGCCCGGCGGCATAGCTCTCGGGCGTCTTGTCGTAGCGAGTGGCCAGCCCCCGCCATTCCTTGAACTTGTTGATGGCGCGCTCGACGGTGTTGCGATCTTTGTAGAGCGCGGCGTCGTGGCTGACCGGGCGTCCGCCGGAGCGTCCCTTCTTCTTGCGGTTGGCGGTCTGGTCGGCCTTCTCCGGGATCACCGCCTTAATGTTGCGTCTGCGCAGGTGGGCGCGGTTGGCGCGGGAGGAGTACGCCTTGTCGCCAGCGACCGCGTCCGGCCGGGTCCTGGGGCGGCCGACCGGGACACGCACCTTGATCTTCTTGAGGACCGGGATGAAGCGCGGACTGTCCGCGGCCTGGCCGGGGGTGAGGATGATGGACAGCGGGCGGCACCGCCGCTCGACGGCGAGGTGGACCTTGCTGGTCAGCCCGCCCCGGGAGCGGCCCAGTTCGGCGGCCCGCAGCCGGGCCCTGCGGCGTCGGCGCACGGCGCGGCGCTGTTCCCGCCCGGAGTCCTCCATGTCCGCGGGTTGCTCGCCTACGGGGTTGTTTTGTCCCTTTGCTGCAGCCCCTTTTCCTCCGCCACGGCCTTCTCCAGGTCCTCGAGGAGTTCCGGGGCGACGACCATGCCCGCCGCGTGGTGATGCGCGCGGGCAACAGTCGAGTCCACGCTGACCAGGCTGAGATCTACATCGTCGCGGGCCGCCGCCTCGGCGATCATCGCGTCCATGAGGGCCTGAAAGACCCCCTCACGCACCCACATCCGGAACCTGTCGTAGATCGTCGACCAGGAGCCGTAGCTCTCCGGCACATCTCGCCAGGGGCAGCCGGTGCGGAACCGCCACATCACCGCGTTGAAGTAGCTGCGCAGGTCAGGGATCGGTCCGAACGCACCCAGCGGCAGGTGCGGCTCGACCAACCCCCACTCGGCATCGGTCAGATCGCCACGAGTCACGCGACCGGTCTATCGCAACCGGCACCCTCCTGGAGCGGGAATGACCGAGCTCGTGATCTCAACCCAGAACACGCCCTAGATCCATCCGCCGGGAGGAAGGCACCGCGGGACCGGGTGGCCGTCCTTTGGACAAGGTCCGAGCCTTGCGGCGGACGCTCTACCGATGTGCCAAGCAAGAACCCGAACGCCGGTTCCATGCCCTGTATGGCCATGTCCACCGTATGGACGTTCTTCGGCGGGCGTGGGCCGGTGTGTGTGAGAACCGGGGAGCCCCCGGCGTCGACGGCGTGAGTGTCGACGCGGTGGCGGCCTCGGGGGTGGACGCGTTCCTCCAGGACCTGGCGGAGCAACTGCGGACGTATACGTATCGTCCGTCGGTGCTTCGGCGGGTAAAGATTCCCAAGCCGGGGCGGCCGGGGGAGTTCCGGCCGCTGTCGATTCCCACCGTGGCGGACCGGGTGGTGATGACGGCCGCGAAGCTGGTTCTCGAACCGGTCTTCGAGGCCGGGTTCACCGAGGCGAGCTACGGATTTAGGCCCAAACGGTCCGCGATCGACGCGTGCGAAGGCGTGCGCCTGTCTGTGAACCAGGGCCGGGAGTGGGTCTTCGAGGCCGATATCCGTGACTGTTTCGGCACGATCGACCACGAAGCGCTGATGGCCCAGGTGGCCCGGCGTGTGGTGGACCGGCCGATGCTGAAGCTGATCCGGGCCTGGCTTCGGATGGGAGTGCTGGAGGGCGGGGTGACCTCTCCGACCGGGGCGGGAACCCCACAGGGCTCACCGGTATCACCTCTGCTGGCGAACATCGCCCTGCATGTCCTCGATGAGGCGTGGCAGGACGAGGGCCGCCGGCTGGGAGTGCTGGTGAGGTACTGCGATGACTTCGTGGTCTTGTCGCCGACCAGCCAACGGGCCGAACAGGCACGGGAGCTGGCAGCGAGGGTGCTGGACCGGCTCGGGATGCGGCTGCATCCCGAAAAGTCCGGGATCACCTGCCTCAGCAGGGGCGGGCGAGGCTTCGACTTCCTCGGCTTCCACCACCGGAAAGTGGAGTCGTGGAGATGGCGGGGCAAGTTCTATTTGCAGCGCTGGCCCTCGGTCAGAGCGATGCGGGTGCTGCGGGACAAAGTCCGCGCGGCCACCGGACGCTCCAAGATCGAACGGCCGGTGGCCGCCGTGGTCGCCGATCTCAACCCCGTGCTGCGGGGCTGGGGTGCGTACTTCCGCAACGGGAACTCCGGGCGGAAGTTCAACGCGGTCGACGGCTACGTTCACGAACGGCTGGCCATCCTCGCCAGCCGGAAACACGGACTGCGAGGCCGGAACTGGACCACCCGATTCACCTACGGGTGGATCACCCGGCTCGGGGTCTACCGCCTCACCGGAACCGTACGCAGGGCGACAGCGCATGCCAGTCGGTGAACGATGTCGGAAAGCCGTGTGCGGGAGAACCGCATGCACGGTTTGAAGCGGCGGGGACTGGAAACGGAGCGACAGCCACCGCGCCAGTCCCCGACCCTACTTAGACACTCCCGGTTCTGACCGAGCGGGAGGAGAAAGCCTCCGTGGCCATCGCCTCGAACGAATCGTTCGGAGGCTGGAGGAAGACTTTCACCGACCCGCGGCTCTGCGCGGCAATCGTGGACCGGCTCACCTTCGGCGGCAACATCATCGAGACCGGCCGCGACTCCTACCGCCTTGCCCACACCAAGAACCAGCAGGGCAGCAGCTGACCGCACAGCCTGGACTACCGGCCCGGGACCGCGCCGACGCGGGCCAGCACGTCGTCGGCCAACTCCTGCGAGCTCAGCTCGCCGTCCAGGAACACGGTGTCATGGGGCAGCGCGTCCACTGCGGCCAAACACGACTCGATCTTGGACTTGCACCACTCGCGGACCCGTTCGTCCTGCGCGGGGTCATCCGGCGTGAAGCTCCGCCCGTCGATCCGCTTCACCAGTACCTCCTCGGAGACCTTGAGGAAGAAGTGGTGAACAGCGAGCTCCGCGTCCTTCAACGCACCGAAGATCTCCTCGGCATAGCCGGGGTTGACCAGCGTCATGGGCACCAGGACGGGCCGCCGATATTCCTCGACGAGCCCCACGGCCAGCTCCGCGACCTGCCGCCTCCACAGCCGCAGATCCTGAGAATCGCCAGTCGGGACGTCCACGATCTCGCGCAGCACATAGCCGACCATCTCCGGGTCATAGACCAGCGCCTCCGGCCGGCGCGGACGTAGCTCTTCCACCAGCGTGCTCTTCCCGCTGCCGAACGCGCCGTTCACCCAGACGATCACAGACATCTCCCCGTCGACGGATACCTCCGCCGGCCACAGTTGCCCCCTGAACCACACACCGCGACGCGAGGGTGGGGCCAAAACTCACTGATAGATCATGCCCGAACGATCGACAAGTGGGGCCGAAACCCACTGACAAGTGGGGCCAGCTCACGCTGCCGAAGCCACCTGGTGCCGCAAGTCGCCCAAGGTCAGCGAGGTGTTGCCGCTTCCGAGGTCCGGATCGCGATCGTCTGCGACAACGTCTTCCCGCACTTGACCACGAAGAAGTGCCAGCGGGTCGGCACCTGGGCCACCGCGCCTCGTGAATACCCCGGGTTCAGGTGCGGGACGGGGCGTTGTCGTCACCCGTTGTCCGGGGGCGGGACCGTCGAGGCATGATCCGACCGAGCAACGGGGCCAGTGGGATCAGGAGCGCTGTCGCGGCGACAAGCGTGCCCAGCGTCGTGAAGGCCGCGGCGTACCCTTCCTGGAGGGCCTGTACGCGGGACATGGTGAGGTCGGCCCGTTGGCTCTCGGACACTGCCAGGCTGCTGAGCAGGGTGAGGCCGAAGACGCCACCGCATTTCTTCACGGTGCTGGTCAGTCCGCTCGCCAGACCTGCGTCCTGCCGGTCAGCACCCGCGGTGGCGGCATTGACCATGTGGACGAGCGCCACTCCCAAACCGGCACCGACCAGCAGCGATGGCAACAGGGCCTCGTCCCCGAAGCCGTTCTCCCCCTTCAGCCGTCCCATCCACACCAGGCCGACGGCCAGCGACACCTGGCCGAAGGCCAGGGCTGTGCCGGATCCGAATCGACGGCCCAGGCGGACGGCATAGACGGATCCCACACCGGACGCCACCGCGAGGGGGATCTGCCACAGCGCGGCCACGCCGGGACTGTCACCGAGGACCTGCTGCTGGTAGAGGGACAGGAAGAAGAAGAACCCGGTGGCTGTCATCCCTAGAACCGCCACACCGAGTTGGGCCGCACCCACCCGGGGGCCGGCAATGATCCGCAGGGGAATCAGAGGGTTCGCCCGGCGCCGCTCGAGTGTGATCAGCAGTAGGAGACCGGCGAGTCCCGCGCCGATCGGGACCAGGGCTCCGGGGCGTGACACACCCATGTGCCCGGCCTCGGCCGTGCCAACGGCCAGTAGGGTCAACCCGGACGCAAGCACGACGAAGGTCGGCAGGTCACGTCGGGACATGGTGCCGCGGGTTCCCTGATCGGACGGGGCTGTGACAGCACAGAGTGGTGCCAGTAGTGCCGCGAACGCAGCCGAGGCGAAGAATACCCCCCGCCATCCGACGACTTCGGTCAGTAGTCCGCTGAACAGGATTCCGGCGCCGCCTCCGGTCAAGGTCGCCATGCTCCACAGGCCGAGGGGCTTGGCACGGTCGCCCGCCGGGGCGCGCAAGAGGAACAGGGCAAGCAGGGAAGACTGCACCAGGGCGATCCCGGCCCCCTGGAGCACCCGCGCGGCGATCAGCGATACGCCGTCGCCGGCGGCGGCGACTAGGCAGGAGGCGATCGCGGACACCGCGAGGCCGATCAGTAGCAGGCGTCGTCGACCGAAGCGATCGGCGGCCCGGCCGGCCGGCAGCAGGAGCGCCGCAACGGCCAGGATGTAGGCGCTGACCACCCGCGACAGATCGGCGGGAGACAGATGCAGGTCAGCCCCCATGACGGGCAGCGTGATGTTGACAACCGTGCCACTGAGCATCACGTACAACTGGGTCGTGACCAGTACCGCGAGCGAAGCGCGATGCGCGGTCCGGCTACGAACCACCTCATGCTCCCCGGCCGCACCGGTCGATTCCGCATCGGGCTGACGGTCGCCATCCGACTCAGTCGCCGCATGGGTACGACGGGGGCCTGGCTGTCGCGTCATATGCTCTGTCTCCCTGTGAGGCCTGGGGCCGACCGGTCCTCGCCTTTGCGTGCCCGGACGAGCTAACCCGCTCGGCCGGGCCGCCGGGGAACCCTGGGACAGAGTCACCGGCTCGCACCGGCGTGCCGGTCGGACATCTCCCTCACATGCCCGGGTCTCCACCATCGCGGGGGATGTGCGACACCACGACCGATCGGCGGGCCGCCGAACAAGCCCGCGCGGCCCCACGACGGGGAGACCGCCGCGGGTCGCCGGAGCCGTGGCCTTCTCCACGCCTGGGCGCCACGACGACGTGAGCGACGGTGAGACACCGCCTGCCGTGCTCCACCGTCGACGTCGCTGTTCCGGAGACGGCGGTAGCGGTGCCACCGGGTCCACGGGCGAGAGCACCCCGGGCCCAGGCGGGAGTCGGCGGACGCAGGCAGCGCACCGGGCCCCGGCACCTCGCAGCTCAGTCGTCCGGTCGCTGACCGCAGAATGCGGCATCGTGCCGGAGTGGCTCTTGCGCCGGCAGGTGATCGGCGGCCGGGAGCCACTCGTCTTCGATGAGCATTGTCAACCTCTCCCTCCAGATCCTAACGGAACAGCACCCTGAACAGCACTGTGAACGGAAGTGGCCGTCTCCCGGTGAGCGGCCGGAAGACGGCGGGGCGGATCGTGTGCACAGCTCACCAAGCCTTCAGGCCGCGTAGAGTCGGTGTGTGCCCGGTAACGACAGCCCAGCGCTATCGCCGACCTGGCGACTACCCTTCGAACTGGCGTTGGAGGCGTTCAGGGCGGGTAGTACGCTCGTTGGAGCCGTGTTGATCAGTACTGAAGACCAGGTGGTGGCAAGCGGGCGGAACCGCAGTAAGGAGGCGGTCGCCCCACCCGGTCAGCTTGCTGGATCAGCGATTGCCCACGCGGAGATCAATGATGTGCTGGCTCAGCTGTCATCCCGGGCGCCGGTATGACGACCACTTTCTCTTCACCACGCTGGAGCCGGGCCTCCTCTGTAGCGGCGCTCTCCTACAGGCTCGCGTCGGTTTTATGAGCTATACCGCCTCTGATCCCTACTGTGCGGAATCGAGCGGGTTCCCTCCGTGATCGATTCTGTTTCCGCACGCTGGGCCCACCGGGAAGGTCCCGTTCAAGGGCCTCTCGCCGTGTTCGGAGCGATGCTCGTGCACCTCTGAGCACTCCGTCACGCGCCGGAGAAATGTGATCGAGCCGGTGGCGGGCAGGCGCTGGCGCTGCAGTGCCTTGGCATGCCCGGCTTTGTCGAAGCCGAAACGGCTGAGACTGCCTATCGGCTCGCGCTGCCTCGGATAGCTGACGCTGATCTTTGACCAGAACCCCTGTTCACGAGTCAGCAGTCGGGTTCCAGTGCGGAGGCGCCGCGACCGCCTCGAGATGACCGTCCGCCTCACGTGCGGGGGCCGCGTCCGGCGCGTGCGGCCGCCATGCCGCTGCCCGAACCCAGGGCCGCCGTTTCGCCGAACCCGTCCCGGTACACACCCTCAGTGGTCCATCCCCCAGCGTGGGGTGCCGGAAGCAGGGCCGACGGCGGGAACCGGACGCGGTGCCCGGTCGACCGGCGGGCGGGGCTTCAGGCACCGGTAGTGCGTCGCCCGGGTGCAAGTCGGAAGCCCGGTCATGGACTGGGCGACGCCTCACCCCGGCCGGTGAGCAGCTGCTGGAGATCGACGCCGAAGAATCCGGCGCCCGCGATTGGCTGGAATCCGTACGCGGTGAAGAAGGCGAACCGTCTGTCCGAGTCCTCACGGTGATCGGGTCAGAGCACCATGAAGCGGTTCCCGGCACCGTACTCATCGTGCGCGAAGTGGCGCACGAGATCGCCTGCGATGCCCTGCCTGCGCATGGCAGGGTGGGTGAGGACGTAGTTGATCTGCGATCACGGGGTCGGGTGGCCGGGCACCTCGTTGCCGGTCTCGTAGCGCGTTGTGCCCTCAAGCCAGCCCACGACGTGCCCCTTGGCCAGTGCCACGTACTGTGCGAACACCTGCAGGCCGTTCTGCCGAAGCTCCTTGGCCAGCTGAGTCCGGCTCTCCGCGAGGAGCAGTTCGTACAGCTCCGCGTGGTGTGCGTCCGCCAGGCCCGTAAATCGGTCACGCTAGTGTGCTGAGAAGCCATCCGCTTTCCGAACGTGATCGTTTGGTTCGGGCTGGGTGGGCATGAACTCCGGCTGGCGGCGGGAGAGATGGGCGTGGTTCGTCTGCTCGTCTCGCTTGTGGAGGTGGCTGGTGCCGTCGGTGCTCGGTCTGCTGGAGGCTCGGGAGAAGAAGGTGCGGGAAGAGGTGGCACGGCTGCGGGAGGAGGCTGAGCGGGTGGAGGCTGCCCTTGGCGAGGCGGAACGGGCACTTCAGCGTCTGGCGGATGCCCGCGTGACGGTGGCCGAGGTGCTGGCCGAGCCGCCCGTCGTGGTCGCGGAGCCGGTGGTGAGTGCGGTGGTGCCCAGACGGACCGAGGGCATGACGGCGGCGGTCCTGCCTGCGGACTACCAGCGGATCATGTCCGTGCTGGAGTCGGATGCGGCCCGGGAGGGTGTGCGGTGCCAGCAGCTGGCCGCGGCCCTGGGCCTTCAGGCGGTCCCGGCGAAGGTCGAGGGGCTGCGGTCGAAGGCGAAACGCCTGGTGGAGCGGGGGTGGGCGCTCCAGGTGCGGCCGGGGGTGTTCACCTCGCTCGCGGCGTCGGCCGGCTGAAGGCGCCTGGCCGGCGCCCGGCCAGGCGGCTGCCCATGAGCATGGTCATGGACCACAGCACTATGGCCTCGTGCATGGCGGGCAGTGTCTCGTAGTCACGCACCAGGCGGCGCGAGCGCATCAGCCAGCTCAGGGTGCGCTCCACGACCCACCTGCGCGGCAGCACCACGAACCCGCTGGTGTCGTCGGTGCGTTTGACGATCTCAAGGGTGAGCTGGAGTTTCTCGGCTTCCCAGCCGACGAGCCGACCCGCATAACCGCCGTCCGCCCAGACGAGGCGGATGGAGAAGTACATGGTGCGCAGCCGCTCGAGCAGCGGGACGGCGGCGTCGCGGTCCTGCACGCTTGCCGCGGTCACCGCAACGGCCAGGACCAGGCCGAGGCAGTCCACGACCAGGTGCCGCTTGCGGCCGCCCACCTTCTTCCCGCCGTCCCACCCGGACGTCGAGCGCGGGATGTTCGTCGCCGCCCGCAGTGACTGCGAGTCCACGATGGCGGCCGTCGGGTCCGACGAACGGCCTTCCTTCTGGCGGACCTTGTCGCGCAGCCGGTCGTGGAGCTCGGTGAGCAGGCCCGTCACCTGCCAGCGTCGGGCGAACGCGTGCACTCGTCGGTACGGCGGGAAGTCACAGGGCAGGTTGACCCACTTGACGCCGTTGTCGACGACATAGCGGACCGCATCAAGCATGACGCGGTGGCAATAGCCCTCCGGCCTGCCGCCCCGCCCCTGAAGCCACGCGGGGACCGGCAGCAGCGGCCGGATGACCTGCCATTCCGCCTCCGTCAGGTCGGAGCCGTAACACGGGACGCGGTCCGGTCCGTCCGCCGCGTTGCCGAACCTGTGCGCGAGACAGTCACACGCCGGAGATGGCTCGTTGGACTCCACAGACGCAAGCGCGACAGACTGCAGCAACAGGGCCTCCCGGTGCTCGTTGGCTTCGACAACCCCGAGCTACCGCGAGGCCCTGCCTTCATGCACCGACCCCACCGCGATCACCCGATCAAGACCCTTGTTCGACCGACAAACCCACTGATCGGAAAGCGGATGGCTTCTCAGGGCGTCAACCGGCTGCGGACCTTCGTGATACGCCATCAGGCACCGCTCTTCTTCCCGCTGCTCAACCTGGAGGCGGTCGGCCTGCGCGTCGGGTCCGTGATCGCCATCCGGCGCGGAGTGGTCCGGCGACCGCGGACCGAATCGGTCCTGCTCGCGCTGCACGCGCTCGCCTATGCGGTGGTGGTCTTCTCCCTGCTCGGCCCCCTTCTCGCGGTCGCGTTCATCGCCGTCCATCAGGGCTTGTTCGGCGTGTACCTCGGCTGCGTCTTCGCCCCCAATCACAAGGGGATGCCGGTCCGCGACGGCGACTCTGAGCCCGACTGGCTGAGCCGGCAGGTGCTCACCTCCCGGAACATCCGCAGCTCGCGGGTCCATGACTTCCTCTACGGCGGGCTCAACTACCAGATTGAGCACCACCTCTTCCCCACCATGCCGCGGCCCAACCTGCGCAAGGTGCGTCCGCTGACGCGGGCGCACTGCGCCACGCAGGACCTGCCGTACTACGAGGTCTCGGCGACCCGCTCGTACGTCGAGGTCCTGGCGCACCTGCGCCAGGTCACGGAGCAGGTGCGCCAGGAGTCGGCGCGGTCCGCGTGACTCCCTCCATCAGCAGTCCGATGAGGTCGCGGGTGTACGTCCCGGTGACCTCGCCCCGGCGTACCAGGATGCGCAGCCACAGCGCCCCGGCCATGGCGTCTACGAGGGGCGCCGGATCGGCGTCGGGCGGCAGCTCGCCGCGCGCCACCGCGCGTTCGAAGACCGGCTGGTGCCGTCCGAGCCGGTCGTCGAGGAACGAGACGACGAGCTCGCGCATCGCCTGATGGCGCACCGCGCCGACCAGGGCCGCCTCGATGACGGCCCGTCGGTGCTCGTCGTCCAGCAGAGCCAGTACCCGCTCGGCGAGCGCGGTCAGATCGCCGTGCAGGCTGCCGGTGTCGGCAAGCTCGAACTGCAGGAGATGCGAGTGCAGCAGCGCGTCGCGCAGCAGCTCGGACTTCGAGGGCCACCAGCGGTAGATGGTGGTCTTGTTCACCCCGGAGCGCTGGGCCACGCCCTCGATCGTCAGGGAGTCGTATCCCAGACCGCCCAGCAGGTCCAGCGCGGCAGTAAAGATCTCGGCCTTGCGTCGCGGTCCGCCGGCCTCCAAGTCCCGCCTGTCCTTCACTGCTCACGCCCTTCGTCTGTGCGGGCGCCGAGTCTACAACAACGCAACGTGGCGTTGCATTTGGCGGGTCCGGCCTCTAGTATGCAACGCAACGTTGCGTTCTAGGTTGCCGCCCGTCCGCGGGCGCACCACGCCTGGCAGGGGAATCGATGCGTGCTGACGGACTGGGAGATCCAGTTACCGGACTGACTCCGGCCCCCGACCGGCCCGGCATCTGGACCGCTGGACCCGCCGAGGGTATTCCCCTGGTGCTGGTCCATGGCATCCGGGTCTCCGCCCGGATGTGGAACCCGCATGCCCACCGGCTGGCCCCCCGATTCCGCATCACGGCCCCTGATTTGCCGGGGCACGGGACGCAACGCGACCGTCCCTTCAACCTGGAGGAGGCGGTCGAGCGGGTCGGGCTCGCCGTGGACGAGGCAGCTCTGGCCACCGGCCGCCGCCCTCTGGTGGCCGGTGGCTCCCTCGGTGGATACGTCGCCCTCGCCTACGGCGCCGCGCACCCGGTCCGGGCCGCCGCCGTCCTGGCGCAGGGCTCCACCGCCCGGCCCGACCGGATGACCGGCTTCGTCTACCGCACAATCGCCCGCGCCATTTGGGGACTCGGCCCGGCTCGCGCCGCCCGCCTCAACGACCGGGCACTCCAGCGCCGGCTGCCCCCCGACAGCTACCGGGCCGTCATGGCCGGCGGCCTCACCATGCACGCCTTCGTCGAAGTCGTCGAGGACCTCACACGGCGTGACTTCCTCAACGTCGCGGGGCGCTGCCGGCTCCCCGTGCTCTTCGTCAACGCCCGGAGCGACCGGCTCTTCCGCGCCCAGGAGCGCGAGTTCCTCCGCGCGGTCCGCGCCACCGGCGGATACGCCAGGCTGTTCCACGTGCCGGGCGCACACGACATGTCGATCAGCGATCCGGCCGCCTTCGCCGGAATCGTCGAACGCGGATACGAGCTCCTGTCCGGAGCCCGGCCCGACGCCTTCACCACCGGGCCCGAGGGGACGTCCCGGTGATGGCGTGGCTCCAGCAGTGGTCGCCGCCCGCACCTGACGGCACGACAACCGCCCGGATCCTGTGCCTGCCCTACGCCGGAGGCGGCGCGGGCAGCTACCGGCACTGGGGCCCGGCCATGCCCGCCGGAACCGAACTCCACGCCGTGGAGTTGCCGGGCCACGGCAGGCGGCTGACCGAGACCCCCGCAGCCGACGTCACCGAGATCGTCGAAACCCTGATCCCACTCGCGGCCCGCCCAGGACCGCCCACCATCCTCTTCGGGCACAGCATGGGCGCCCTGCTCGCCCATGAGCTCTGCCGCGCCATGACCGAACTCGGCACTCCTCCCGCCGCACTTGTGCTCTCGGCCATGTCTCCTGCCCACCTGGTGGACCGGGCGGCTTGCCGGGCACTGACCGGTGACCCCGTCGCGCTCCTAGACCACGTACGGGAACTCGGCGCCACCCCACCAGAAGTGCTGCGTACACCCGCGATGCGTGAACTCGTCCTGCGCACCATGCGGGCCGACCTCGGGCTCCTCGCCGCTTTCCCCGACCCGGCGGACCCGGTCCCCGCTTCCGTGGCCGTCCTCGCGCTGAGCGGACGGTCCGATGACGTGTACCCGCCGCACACCGTCGCCTCCTGGGAGCCGTTCGCGGAGCGCTGGCGAGGGATGCGTGTCCTGGACGGCGGCCACTTCTTCCCCTGGCGGGACGACACCGTCCCCGACTTGATCGCCTCCCTCGCCAGGGACATCGCCTCGGACCACGGCACGTGCAACGCCCTACCGTGAAGGAGAACGACGTGACAGACACCCAGATCGACACGGCAACAGCGGAGTTCACCTCCCTGAACCCGGCGTCCGGGGAGGCGGTCGGCACGTTCCCCTCCGAGGACGAGACAGCCGTACGGCGCAAGATCCAGCGGGCCCGCGAGGCCGCCGCCTGGTGGGACGCTCTCGGCCACGACGGCCGCCGGACCCGACTGCTGACCTGGAAGCGCGTCATGACACGCCGTCGCGCGGAGATCATCGACCTGCTGCGACGCGAGAACGGAAAGGTCCGCGCGGACGCCGTCATCGAGCTCTCCGTTACCCTCACCCACGTCGACTGGGCGGCCCGGCACGCCCGCAGGGTGCTCGGCCGTAAGCGGATGCCCACCGGACCCCTGATGTTCAACCAGGCCGCATCCCTGGAGTACAAGCCCTACGGAGTCGTCGGAGTCATCGGCCCCTGGAACTACCCGGTGTTCACCCCGGTCGGTTCCCTCGCCTACGCCCTGGCTGCAGGCAACGCCGTCGTCTTCAAGCCCAGTGAATTCACCCCCGCCTGCGGGAGCTGGCTCGTCGACACCTTCGCCGAGGCCGTGCCGGAACACCCCGTCCTCCAGCTCGCCACCGGGGCGGGCCCCACCGGCGCAGCACTGTGCACCTCAGGCGTGGACAAGATCGCCTTCACTGGCTCCCGCGCCACCGGCTCCCGCATACTCGCCGCCTGCGCCCCCTCCCTCACCCCGGTCCTCCTTGAACTCGGCGGCAAGGACGCCCTCGTCGTCGCCGAGGACGGCGATGTCGATGCGGCGGTCGAAGCGGCTCTGTGGGGCGGCTGCGCCAATGCGGGCCAGTCGTGCACGGGAATCGAGCGGGTATATGTCGCCGACGCCGTCTACGAGCGGTTCGTCGCCCGGCTGACCGGACGGGCGCGCCAGATACGCGCACGCGAGGACTTCGGCCCGATCACCATGCCCGCACAGCTCGAGATCATCCGCCGCCACATCGACGACGCGCTCGAACGCGGCGGCCGCGCGCTCGTCGGCGGCCCCGAGTCCGTCAGCCCGCCCTATGTGCTCGGCCCCGTCGTCCTCACCGACGTCCCGGAGGACTCCGCCGCCCTGCGCGAGGAGACCTTCGGCCCCGTCCTGGTCGTCAACCGGGTCCGGGACGCCGAGGACGGCGTACGCCGAGCCAACGACTCCGCGTACGGGCTGGGGGCGTCACTCTTCGCGTGCCGCGGAACCACCGCCCTTGCCCGTACCTTGCGCTCCGGGATGGTCAGCGTCAACGACGTCATGGCCTTTCCCGGCGTGCCGTCTCTGCCGTTCGGCGGAGTGGGCGCCTCGGGCTTCGGCCGCATCCATGGAACTGACGGCTTGCGGGAGTTCACGGTCCCGCACGCCGTGACCCGCCGCCGCTTCCAGGCGCCGCTGGCCATCTCGACGTACGCCCGCGGTGCCAAGGACATCGCGCGGCTGGAGCACATCGTCCGGCTCTTCGGATCCCGCTGAACGGTCCAGCCGCACCAACCGCAGATCCCAGGGGGAGAACACATGCACAGCGGAGCCGCCAGACGGCTTTCACTCGGAGTGCGGCTGCACGGAGGGGAGAAGAGGGCCATGGGCCTGCAGGTCCCGCCCGCGCCGCCCGACCCGTACGACTACCCGTTCCTCGAATTCCTGGCCCTGGAGCTGGAGCGGGGACGCCTGGACACCCTGCTCGTACCGGAAGTGCTCCGGCTTCCGGGTGACGCACAGGACAGTGCCGCAGGCCAGGAGTTCGAGGCCACCACCTTGCTCGCCGGCCTCGCCGGAGCCACCGACCGAATAGGCATCGCCGCCGCGACCACGGCGACCCCCGGGCGGGCCGAGGCCATCGCCCGCAGGTTCGCCTCGCTGGACGTACTGTCGGCGGGCAGATCCGGTTGGCAGCCCGCTCCCTCATCAGACCCGGACGCCCTGGCAGAGGAGACCGAGGACGGCGAACTGCGCCGCAAGATCACCGGAGAACTCCTCGACGAGGTCCACGGCCTCTGGGCCGCCGCGAAGCAAGACCGCCCCTCCAGCCCAGCCCCGGTTCCGCAGGGCCGTCCGGTGCTCTTCCAGACTGCCGACACCGCCCCCGACCGCGCCCTGGCCACCCGTCACGCCGACGTCGTCCTCGCTGGCCGGCTGCCCCTGGAGGCGGCCCGCGCCCGCTACGCCGAGATCAAGGCCGAAGCCGCGACCCACGGCAGGCAGCCCGAGCAGCTGGTCGTCTGGGCGGAGCTGACGCCCCTTGTCGTGCACCACTGGGATCCGGCGCGGGGGAAACCGGACGGTGAGGTACTCGCGGGCACGCCCGCGCAGATCGCCGACCAGATCGAGCAGTGGTTCGAGCTGCGGGCCTGTGACGGCTTCGCCCTGTCCTTCCCCTCCCTGCCCGGACCGCTCGTCGACTTCGTGGACCACGTGATCCCCGAATTGTGGCGGCGCGGCCTGTTCCCCAGCGACTACGAGAGCCGCACGCTGCGGCAGAACCTCGGCCTGCGGTCGTACGCCCCGGCCACGGAAGGCATCCATGCCTGAACTGCTGACGCCCATGACCGAACTGAAGACGCCCCACGTCCCGCTCCTCTTCGCCGCGCTGCCGGCCGTACGCCCCGCCAGGGACAACGTGCCGTGGCAGCGGCCGCTGACCGAGGCTGCCGTCGCCGCCGAGCAAGCCGGAATCGACGCCCTCGTAGTCGAGCACGGTGCCGGTCTCCAAGAACCCGTCCTGGACCCCGTCGTCGTACTCGCGGGCCTCGCACCCCGCACCTACCGCCTCGGCCTCGTCGCCGAGGTGCCCAGTTCCTCGGGTGAACCCGAGCGGTTGGCAGGGGAGCTCGCCTCACTCGACACCATCAGCGGCGGCCGCGCGGGCTGGCTCGTCCCGGAACCCGAGGGGCAGTTCGGACCTGAACTCGACGGCCAGTTCGTGCCTGCATCCGACGGGCAGTCCGGACCGAAGTACGGGCCCGCCGAAGCATTCATCGACGAGGTCGGCGAGCACTGGAAAGGGCGACGCCCGCTCGTCCTCACCTCGTGGCCCCACAGCCCCTCGGCGACCCGCCAGGCCGACGACACCGTGGGCCCGCCGGCCCCATCCGGCCTCGCCCTCAAGACATTCACCGTGGCCCTCGAACCGGGCGAGGCGGTGGCCCAGAGGCTCGCGGCCGCGCTCGCCGACGGCCGCACCGACGGCCTCCTGCTCCGCTTCCCCGGCGGCAGCGCGGGATTGCTCCGCTTCGCACACGAGATCGTGCCGATACTGCGGGACCGCGCCCTGCTGCCCGAGCGGACGGCGAACCCCCGGCAGCTTCGGGCCCGGCTCGGACTGGAACGCCCGATCGCAGCGCCCCATGGACCCGCCGCCTGAACAGGCCTACCCACTTACGAATACGAAGTACTGAAAGGCGGCCCTCGTGCGGGCAACGGCCCTGTGGAAGCAACCTCGCGGCTGGCTGGCAGTGATCGTCGGCAGCCTGCTCGCGGCAGTGATCACCATGGCCTACATCGGACCGGCATCCGATCCGCAGGCGAACGTCCGGGACCTCCCCCTGGTCCTTGTCAACGCCGACGAGGGAGTGCGCGCGGGAGACTCCCGCGTGCGGCTGGGCAGCGACATCAGCACCCAGATCGAACAGACCGCGCATCGCGACGGCCGGGTCGCCTGGCGGACCGTCGGCTCCCTGCAAGCAGCCGAGCAACTGCTCGCGCGGGACGAGGCCTACGCCGGACTCGTCCTTCCGCGCGACTTCAGCCGAAAGGCGATGTCCCTCGTCACGCCGGACGGACGGCCGGAACGTCCCACGATGACGGTTCTCACCAACGAGGGCGCCGGAGGAGTGGCCTCCTCGATGGCCGAGAAGGCCGCCCGGCAGACCGCCGCGGAGACCTCCGCCAGCCTCGGCACACAACTCACGGAGCGCATGCAGGCCACCACGGCCACCGCCAGGCCCGACGCCGCCCGGCTCCTGCTGCTCCAGGACCCGGTCCGCACGCTCACCGAGCCCGGTCAGACGGCCTCCGGTGCCGCGGCGGGAGGGTCCATGACCCTCTATCTGACGATCGCCGTGCTGCTGGCCGGACTGCTGCCCGCGATGCTGCTCACGATGGTGGTCGACGCCGCGCTCGGCTACGGCGCATGGGAAATAGGGCCGCGCCGCACTCTGCGGCCCCTCGTTCGCATCGCCCGTACCTCGACCTTCGCGGCGAAGGCGGGAATCGGCGCGGCCACCGGATTTGCTGCGGGCAGCGCAGTGATTGCCGTCGCGGTGTGGGGACTGGACGTGGAACCAGACCAGCCGCTACAGCTCTGGATGTTCGCCGGCATGGCGTGCGCGGCGATCACGCAGCTGACGCTGGCGCTGTTCGCCGTCTTCGGCATGGCAGGTCAATTGCTCGCGCTACTGACGGTGACACTACTCGGCGTCCCGCTGTCCGGTGCAACGATTCCGGTGGAGGCCCAGCCGGGGTTCGCCGCGTCGATGGGTGAGCTACTCCCAGCTCGGCACGTCACGGAGGGGATCCGCTCGCTGCTCTTCTTCGACGGGCTGGGGTCCGGTCTGGGCCGGGCTTGGGCGGTGCTCGTCATTTACGCGGTCGGGGCGTTCTTGGTCGGGCTGGTGGTGTCGCGTCTGTACGACCGGTGCGGCTTCGACCGGGCGACGCAGCTGGAACTCGCCCAGCAGCAGCCGCAGCTACCCGCGGCGGCCGCTGTTTGACCCTGGGTATTCAGCGGAATAGGTCGATCTGACTGATCGACAGCGAAAGGTGCCGCCTGAGCTGGAACGATGTGGTCGAGTTCGCAGCGTTCGAGAGATCAGGGGCACCATTCTGGTGACGGAGACTACCGGGTGGGACCGGCGCTGTCCGTGGCTGCCGACGGGAAGGGGCTGATCGGGTATGCGGGTGCGGTGCTGCTGCGCCGGCTGGCGGACCGTACGGGACTGACGGCCGCGCTGGCGGCCGCGCTGCCCGGGGCGGGCGGCCACGGCTGGCGCGATCGGGGCGCGGTGCTGGTGCAACTCGCGGTGGCGATCGTGATGGGGGCACGGAACCTGAGCGAGGCGGAGGCCCTGCAGGCCCACCACCAGGGCCTGTTCGGGCCGGCGGTGTCGGACTCCACGACCCGCCGCGCGCTCGCCGACCTGGACGAGCAGGCGCTGGTTCGCAGCCACATGGACAAGCGCCCGCCGGTTTTCACCGGTGCCTCCACCGCGAAGATCCTCATCCGGGTGGACGGCGCGGGGGCGACTCACGGCCTCCACGAGGGACCGTTCCTCCAGCGTGGTGATGTCGGCGTGCGGGAGGGTGGGGTCGATGACGACGCGGCCCCAGGCGTTGACGTGCTCAGTGATCAGGCGAGCGTGACGGGACGCGGTGGGATGGGGGAACGTCCACCGTCTGTGAGCGATCACGAAATTACGTGACCGTTCACACCGTCGTTGCGCCGGCGGCGGGCGCGTGCGGGGCGGGGTCGAGCAGGCCGGCTTGGACCAGTAGCCGGGCGGTGGCCGCACAGATGGCCTCGCGGTGGTGGAAAGGGCAGTGTTCGGGCTGCATCGGCTCCTTCTTCTCGTGAGGGAGCGCGCCATGCTAGCCCCCGTCCGGGGCGCGGCCGGGCCGGCTATCGGTCGAGGGCGGTGATCCCGGCTTCGAGGGCCTTTTGCGTGCCCAGTGCGATGCTGCCGGGTGCGCCGATGCGGGCCAGGGCGTCCCACTGCGCGGGGGTGACCATCGCGTGGACCTTGATGTCCTCCAGCGGGCCGACGGAGCCGTCGGGACGCGCGCCGACTCGGTGGCGCGGCCGGTCCACATCTCGGTGAGCTGTTCGAGCATGCGCTGGTGCCATTCCTCGGGCAGGGGCCCGTGTTTCTCGGCGGCTGCCTGGGCGATCACGTGTGCGGCGGCGCCGGAGGGCAGGGCGCCCAGTTCGCGGACGATGAGTGCGAGGCGCTTGGCGAGGCCGTCGAGGGTGGCCGCGTACGTGTCGCTGCCGCTGTACAGCGCCTCGTGCACGTCCCGGTGCATCTCGTCGCTGATGCTCTCGGCCGCGACCTCCTCGATGGGCCGCTGCTGGATGTCGGCCGCGCGGCGCAGGCGCCTGGCGCTCTGGCCGGTCAGGCGGATGGTCACGGTCAGCTCGGCGTGCTCGCCCACGGCGTCGTCGGCGGGGTGTGGTGCTGGGGTGTCCATGGGCGCTGACCGTAGTACCCGGCCGCCCGCGAGCGCAGCGCCTTCGACCCGTGCAGCGGGCTCGACGTGCTCGGTGGTCACTGTCACTGCGCCGGGATCGGGCGCGTCGGGTGGGGCGGTGGTGTCCGTCTGCGGGCTTGGGAGGAGGTGGTCGAGCCAGTCGCGGGCGGCCCAGGCGGCGCGGCGGATCACCTGCTCGTCGGCTCCGACGCGGGTGTGTACCCCGATGGTCCGGTTGATGCGGGCGTTGACGTCGCGGTGTGTGGCGCCGGTGGCCGCGACGAGCTGGTGCACCATCGCGGTCAGCCGCATGCGCGGGTGGGGCCCGGTGTCGATCTCATCGCCCCAGACCGCGTCCGGCTCCTGGTCCATCTCCGATTCGAACGCCGCGCACCGGCCGCAGAAGTCGAAGATGCCGTCGACTTCGGCCTTGCCGCAGGCCAGGCACACGTAGCCGTCGCAGGTCGCGCACAGGCTGGAGGCGCTGTCGGCGTCGCGGCCCCAGGCACGTTCCTGGGAGACGCACTGGCCGGTGCACGGCCGGGGGACATAGCGTGCCATGGCCGGTGCCGGCTGCGCCTGTTCGCCCTGTTCTTCGCGTGCGGCCGCCTCCGCTGCCCGGCGGGCGGCGTACTCGGCGTTTGCCCGGGCGCGGGCTTCCTGGCAGGCGGCCCATTCCGCCGGCGTGAGGTGGCTGGCGCACGCCGCCACGGGGGCGGGGAGATCGTCGTAGCGGGGCCACTCGGCGGCCTCCCGGCGGCATAAGCGCGGGTCGACTTGGCCCGGCGGGTACACGTCGCCATCCCGCACCTCCCATCTGCTCACACGGCCGGGCATCAACGCGGTGCCCAGCGGTCCCCAACCTGCGGCAGCATAGAAACCAGGACTGACAACTCTTGCCGGAATCAGGGAAGTTCGTTGTCTCGATTGCGCCGACGGGGATGCTTCGCCAGGAGGCGGGGGAGGGGGAAACCGGCAGCACAACAGGCTCGCGGTGCTGCCTTGCAGGCTGCCCCGGTTCGGCCGAAACTGGCTACCGAACGTATGACTGTATTGACGGTTGGTCATCGGCTACTTCAGCCTCTGGGGTTGCGGTACATGAAGCCGCGCTTCCCAGAGAGGAATCCATGGCCATGGAGCCGACGAAGGAGCAGCAGGCTGCCCGTGAGGTGTTCGCCTCCGGCCGGGACCTGGCCCTGGTCGCCGGAGCGGGGACGGGCAAGACGTCCACGCTGATCCTGATGGGCGCCGCGACCCGCAAACGCGGGCTGTGTGTGGCGTTCAACCGGGCGATCGCCGACGACGCCCGCGGGCGATTCGGGCCGAACGTGGAGTGCCGTACCGCGCACTCCCTGGCCTTCAGGGCTGTCGGCCACCACTACCGTGAGCGTCTGGATGCCTCGGCGCGAATGCCCGCCAAGCACACCGCCCGCCTGCTCGGCATCACCCGTGACCTTGACGTGGGCTCCCGCCAGATCAAGGTCACTCACGCCGCGCGCCTGGTGATGGGCGTGGTCCGCAAGTTCTGCTACACCACCGACCGGCAGGTCATGGCCCGCCACATGGAGCCGGTCAACGGCCTCGACGGCCTCGGCCAGGACTATCTCGCCCGGACCCTGCTGCCCTACGCGCACCGTGCGTGGGAGGACATCTGCTCGCCCGCGGGCCGGCTGCGGTTCGAGCACGACCACTACATGAAGCTGTGGGCGATGACCTCCCCGCAGCTCGGGGCGGACTTCGTCCTGCTGGACGAGGCCCAGGACACCAACCCCGTCCTGGAGGAGGTCTTCCTCGCCCAGGACGCGCAGCGGGTGTGCGTCGGGGATCCCGCCCAGCAGATCTACGGCTGGCGCAACGCGCGCGATGTGATGACCGGCTTCCCCGCCGAACAGCTACGCCTGACCCAGTCCTTCCGCTTCGGCCCGGCCATCGCCGAGGTGGCCAACCGGTGGCTGGGACACGCCGAGTCGGAGATGCAGCTGACCGGCCACGGACCCGGCTCCCGCGTGGGTGAGGCGGCGCAGCCCGAGGCGGTGCTGTGCCGGGGCAACGTGGACGCGATGAGCGAGGTCCTGTCCTACCTGGAGCTCGGCATCCCGGTGGCGCTGACCGGCGGAGGCAGCGCGCTGCAGCGCATCGCCAAGGCCGCACTCGAGCTCAAGGCCGGGCAGCGCACCAGCCACCCGGAGCTGTTCTTGTTCTCCTCCTGGGGCGAGGTGCAGGAGTACGCCGAGCAGGACAAGGCCGGCCAGGACCTCAAAGCGATCATGCAGCTGGTCGACACCTACGGCCCCGACCAGATCATCGCCGCGGTGGACCGTCTGTCCCCGGAGGAGAAGGCGCAGGTCACCGTCTCCACCGCGCACAAGGCCAAGGGACGGGAGTGGCCGTCGGTACGCATCGGCAAGGGCTTCATGGCCCCGTCGGTGGACGACCACGGCCTGCAGCGCGCGCTGAACGCGAGCGAGGCCCGCCTGATCTACGTCGCGGTCACCCGCGCCCGCCATCTGCTGGACACCGAGGGCATCGCCTGGATCGACGCGTACGAAAAGACCATGGCCGGCGCCGGCCGGGACGGCACGGTAGCCGGGCGGCCGATGATCGAGCTCAGTCTGACCGGGCAGCTGAAGTACGACTCCTCACCGATCTCGCAGTTCATGGCCGCCCACCTCCCGTACAGCCAGAACCTGGTGGGCGACTATCAGGCGCGCATCGTCGGCCTCCCTCACCCGGTGCAGCCGATCGACGTGCAGTACCCGAACTGGTCGGCCCTCGGCCACGCCGTCGACTACCGCCTCCGTCTCAGCCTCGGCGGGCGGCTCGGACTGGCCGTTGTCGCCGGCGTCATGTTCCTTGACGAGACCGGACCGCTGCGCGGCGCACCGGCGCGTGGGGCCCGAGCGGCCCTGCACACGGCAGGCCGCGAACTGCTGGCCACCGTCGATGCCTACCTCGCCGACCCCGGCAGCCTGGACGAGAACGCGCTCATCCGGCTGTGCTTCGTGGCCGGCTTCTTCGAGGACATCGCCCGCACCGGTGAGATCCGCCGCTTCAGCATGCTCAGCTCCGCCACCCCCGCCACGACCCTGGCCGACCTCTCCGCGGCGGTCCCCGAGTACGTTGTGACCGACATCGGCCAGCAGATGCGGCTCGCCGAGGGTCCGTTCGCCGCCTTCCGGGCTCTACCGCAAAGGGCCCGCGTGTGCGGTCCGGTCTTCGCCGGCAGCGGCGACATCGCCGACGCCGACTTCATCCTCGGCGGCCTGCTGCTGGACTGCAAAGCCACCAAGGACCCCCGCCGCCTGGGCCGCGAGGAGATATATCAACTCGCCGGATACCTCCTGCTGGACTACGACGACGAGTTCGGCATCGACCAGGTGGGCCTGTACCTCTCCCGCCAGGGCGGCCTGATCACCTGGGACGGAGCCGACTTCCTGCGGAGGCTCGGCGCGAGCGCCCCTCTGCCGCAGCTGCGCGCACAGCTGCGCCGGCACCTGCACGAGGCAGCCCGCCGCTGAAAGCCACGGCGGGCTGATCAGTTCCGTCAACCGTCTTTCAGCCGAGCGGGGCGGGAAGGGTGGCCGACCTCGTTGTACGTCCGCGATGCCGGTGAGGGCCCCATGGCGGGCCCCGGCTGCACCTTTCCAGGCGGTGGCGCAGCTGCGGGCGTCGGCCGTCCGGGCGTGGCGACGGCTGGCGGCCGCCCTGGGCTCTTCTACGAAAGTGCGGGGCACAGAGGGTCAGTTGTCGCGGCGTGGGGCGTGGTCGAAGAAGCGGTTGTCGGTGTCGATGCGGATTTCTCGCACGCCGGGATAGGGGCGGGGGAGGGGGTCGTTGGTGGCGGCGATGACCTGGCAGGCGTAGCCGTCGGGGGAGGGGTCGTCGGCGATGTCGATGAGGGTGTCGATCAGGCGCAGGCCGGTGTCGTGGTCCAGGCCCTTGGCTCCGAGGCCGGCCAGCGGCGAGTCGATGACCATCAGCGGCGGCACTCGGACGCCGCGGTCGACGCGGCCGAGATCGCGCAGGGCCAGCAGCAGCGCGACGTTGGTGGCCACCTTGGGGCTTCCGGCGACCGAGCTCTCGGCGAAGGTCTTGTCGGCGGTGTGCCGTTCCTTGACGCGGGTGGTGAAGTCGGCGGGGTCGATGTGGGCGGTCTCGACGTCGGGGTTGATCTGCTTCAGCCGGGCAAGGAAGAACTCCGACCAGCGGCCGGTGACTTCCTTGCGGCGCACGTCGTGGGCGGTGACCGCGGCATCCCGGGCGGCCTGCGCCGTCTCCATCTGTTCCTTGGCCGCCTGGATGACCTGCTCCTGGGCGCTGATGTAGTCGGCCGACTCCAGGCGTTCCTTGAGCTGGGCGACGTCGCGGCTCAGGCCGTGGGCCTCCTTCTCGGCCTGTTGCGCGGCCTTGCGGGCGGGCTGGAGATGGCCCTCGTCGTAGGCGTCGCGGGCGGTGAGCGCGGCCGCGGCCGCCGTATCCGCCTCGGCGGCCTGGTCGGCGGCGGCAGCCGATGCCTCCTGAAGGCTCCGCAGTCTGAGCAGGAGCCGGTCCACCTTCGCACGGGCTGCGGCGATCTGCTGCTCGCGCCGGTCTTCGACGCCGTCGTGGCTCTGACCGCATTTGACAAATCCGCCAGTGATCACTAGATGGATGATGCGTTGACCTTGGAATATAGTGATCGACCCCGGATTCTCGGCAGTGGCGCAGTGCAGTTCTGAGCTGGGTCTTTCTGACAGCTCTGAGACCTGAAGAGGCTCCGAAGTGCAGGTCTAGTGATCGTCTAGGAATGTAGTGATCGGCACGAGATTTTATACAGCTGCGTGGTGCGGAGAGTCAGGTATGTGCTGGTCAGGGGCGCATTTGGCAAATCGCGTCTGTGGTCGACTACTGAAGAGAAGCACGGCCACAGGCCAGGGGAGTGGGCCGTGTACGCGCTGGACAGGCAGGCCTGCAGAGGCTCCCCGCCTGCCGAACTCGCTGCGCCGAATAGTGGCGCTGCTTTCCTCGCTCTTCCAGAGACCCGCAGCGTCTTGGACAGTGCTCCCACGTGGTAGCTGCTGCCGATGGAGACGTCGTCTGTCAGGCCTGTCTCAAGAAGCCGGGCGACTGCGGTGGTGCCTGCGGCCTGTGCCAACGCATCGATGAGTTCTCCGCCGCCATCCACCAGTGGCTGGTGGTAACCGGCCGCATCGACCCCGCCGCGCACATCACTCACCTGGAAATCCGCACCTGGCGGCCCCGCTAACGCGCTAGCCAGATCCTCGCTCGTGACGGGGCCGGGCCGCTGGCCTGCGTTCCGCGTAATTCAGCGTCCTAGAGTCACGAATCTGGGGTCTGACCTGCGCGGACATGGGTGAGGGCGCCTGAGAGGCGTTTCTCTAGGCGCTGGTGTTCGTGCTGGTCAGCGGGGTGCGGGTTCGAGCGCGATGATCTGCTTCGGTGCGGGGATGTTGAGCTTGGCCAGCAGGTCCCTCTGGGGCTTGGTGAGGGCGGTGACCTGGCGGAACAGGCCGGTAGGGCCGGTGAACGTACCGAGGTGGAGCCGGTCGAGCTCGCGGCGGACGGTCGTCCAGGTCGCGTCGGCGCTGGTCTCGATGATGCGGATCAACAGGAGGGCGAGCCAGCAGAGGACGACGTGTGCGCGTATGCGTTCCTCGAGCCGGTGATAGACGGGCCGCAGGTCGATGATCTGCTTCATGTCCCGCCAGCCCCGCTCGACTTCGAGGAGCTGCTTGTATCCGAGTGCGATGTCCTCGGCGGACAGGCCCGGGTCGGAGCATCGCAGCAGGTACTTGCCGTCGAGGTTCTCCTCGGTCTTGATCTTCGCGGTGTCGATGCGGAGCTTGCCGGACGGGGTGGTGCGGAGGTAGCGGTTGAGGCCGGGCTTGTCGGCGATCTTGCCGCGGAGTTCGCCACGCTTGAAGTCGCTGAGCTTGTCGGTGTCTTCGATCAGGGTCGTGAGCTGGGAGACGAGTTGTTCGCGTATGTGCTGGTCACGGGTGGCGGCTTCGGGGTTGTGGCAGATCACGAACCGTTCGGTGTCGGAGATCCGCACCTCCTTGACCCGCATGTTCTGGGCGATCTCGCCGTAGCGGCCCTGGCGGGACAGGGCGGCCTTCACCTCCGGGCTGCCTGAGCGGAGTTTCTCGCCGACGATGTAGGCGTTGTCGCCCTGGCGGAGGTAGCGGCGGTTGCGTTCGCTGGAGAATCCCCGGTCGGTGACCCACACGATCTTGCTGAGGGTCCAGTCCCGCATGTCGTCCTTGACCTGCCGGATCAGCTTGCTGTCACCGGTGTTGCCGGGCCAGGACCAGACGCGGACCGGGATCCCGTCCCTCGTGACGGCCATCCCGATCACGATCTGCGGCAGGTCGTCGCGGGAGTCCTTCGACTTGCCGAAGGCACGGAACCCGGCCTGATCCGCGCTCTCGCCGTCCTCTTCAGCGGGTGGGCGGTCGTCCGTCAGGAGGCGGCCCTTGTCGTCGCGGGCGACGGGTCCGTCGGCCTCCTCCAGTTCGAAGTAGGTGCTGGTGGTGTCGAAGAACAGCAGGTCGACCTCGAGGTTGAGGAGGTTCGCGACCTCGTCGAACACCCGCTTCTCCAGGTCGTCGGTCACCTCGTGGAGCCAGTCCATCGCCCGGTAGCAGGCGTCGTCGTCGATGGCCGGCAGGCCCTCGACATGCACGTCGTGCGTGACCCAGTCCGCGGCGGCCAGCTTGGACGACGGAGCCAGGGCCCGGTTCGCGACCAGGGAGAACAGCACCCGCTCGGTCATCGACATGTCCCGGCGCCGGCCCCGTTTGGGCTGCCCGACCTGCCCGACGATCCTGTCGATCCTCAGCCGACGCCAGAGATGATCGAGGACATAGGTGCCGCCGAACGGGACCGACGAGACGAACTCCAGGTCACCCGCCGCCGTCGACGCCAGTGCCTCACCCGGCTCCAGCAGCCTCGATAGAGACGCGACCAGGCGCCTCACTGCGTCCCGGTCGAGGTCGTCCTCACGGCCGAACGTGAACAGCACCTTCGGGACCGCCCGGCCCTTTACCGGATCCCACTCGTTGTGGGCCAGGTGCAGGTACCGGACCGTGCCGGACTTGTTCTCCCGCTTCGTCGTCTTCACATACACGACTCCAGACCCTACGGAGCAACTCGAGGTCAGCGCAGGCGAATCCGCAGAATCGCGTCTCTAGGCGAATCTGCCCGCGTCACCAGCCTCCAGCCCACTGACCTGCACCTTCAGCCCGGTAGGGACTCCAGAACCCCCGAATTACGCGGAACGCAGGGCTGGGAGTCCAGAACCGTAATGCCCTTGGTTGTCGAGGCTGTCGGGCTCAGAAGGACGCGTGTCTGCCAGGAGTAGGCAATCCTGTCAGGCTCGCCGGTAAGAGGGCCAACCCGTCTTGGGCTGCCAGCAGCCAGCGTACGGAGGCAGTGAACCACTACTTGCGCCCATCGATCTCCTGGCGACGCCTGCTGGAAACGGCCCGTCTGGAGCACGGGCACCCCGGGGCCGTCACGAGTGCCGCCCGGCAGGCGAGTTGATCTGTCCCTGCGCAGGCTGTGAGGATCGTGACGCGCCGGGGCACCTCACGTCCTCTCCGATCTCCTCTCGCTCATCTGCTCGCGCCCTCATGTGTGGCTGCAACGTTCACGGGGTGCTCCACTCGCGCAGTGCCTTGAAAACGGAGTCGCTGTCCAGCTCGTGGCCTCGATCCAGGCTCTTGAGGAGAGCCGTGGAACTCGTCATGCGGTCGGGGTAGTACAGCTCGGGTGCCAGGCACGTGGGGCAGTCGCTCAGGAGGCAGAACGGCGAGAGGGGGAGGGGTTCGTCGTGTGGGGGGATGAGGTACAGCTGGTCGTCTGCCAGAGGGTGTGCCGTGTCGAAGGAGACCGTTGCGAAGTCGGGGTGATCGCCCATCAGGGCCAGGCCTGATACGCGGAACTTCCCGGCGTCGGGCATCCATTGAAGCCGGTCGGTGTGTACCCATCGGGTGTGCGCAAGGAATGCGCATCCCGAAAGGCTGCTGAGCATCAGCGGTTCGATGCGTCCAAGGCTCCTCTCCAGCTCGGCTCGTGTCCGGGGGCCTGCGCCGTGACGGATCTTGTTGCGGAGCTCGACCAATTGGTCAAGGTCGGCGAACAGGCCCTTTTTGCCCTTCTTGCGAGCTGTTGCCTCGACGAGGCCGGCGGCTGGGTCTCCGTGCTGGCGGGCGTCGTCGGCTACTGCCCTGACCACCCCCACCCAGTGGCCGAGAGAGACACCGCCCCGCTCAACGGACTGGCTCCACTGGGCGATGGCCGGCAGATCCTGACGGCCGCGGTCGGTGGCCAGGGCAAGGGCCATGATGCCCAGAGAAAGGATCAAGGACTCGGTGCACTGGATGGCTGCCTCGTGCTTTTCGGCCAGGGACAGGGCGTGGCGGAACTTGCGGACCGCGCGGGCTACGGCGTAGGGGTACGAATCCTGGAACAGCTTGTAGGGCTCGTTGTGTCGGCGCAGGTTCTGCGCGGTCAAGGAGCTGATCGCGGCGGCGTCATCGAGCCGCCCGCGCCGGGCCGAACCGGTTCCGCTTTCGAAAATCTGCATCCGTTTGCGGTGGAGATCGTCCTGGATGCGTGCGGCTTCCCGTTCTCCTTCGTCGAGCATGGCGAGGGCGGCGCGGATTTCCGAGAGGCTGCCGTCACACCGTGGGATCCAGATGTCGGCCATTTCGCGGGCCTTGATGTGCGGGATGACTCCGTACTTCGGCAGCTGCTGCTCGGCCAGAGCGCTGGACAGGTAGGCGATCACGTACTCGTGGGGCAAAGGCTCCTCGGTGAGCCGGATGACGATCAGGCCCTGGCCGGGCTGCACGCCGTCGTAGTGGCTCGGCACGCACGTCCAGTGGCGGGTCCCGGCGAGATCCCGTCCGATGATGTCGCCCTGCCGCAACCGGCGGCGGGGTTCGCGCTGGTCCGCGCGCAGGGGCAGGTCTGCCACGTCCGGTAGCGTGCTGGTCAGCAGGGTGGGTGTCAGAACCCGCCGTTGCCCGTCCGTGTCCGTCGCATCCGGTTCTTCGTCCAGATCGGCTTTGCGTACGGACCCGGGAAAGATTTCAGCGAAGTCCCCCAGACGGATGCCTTCCTGCGCGGCCCGCTGCATCTCATGGATCTGACGGAATCGCTCCAGTGACAGGTTGTAGTCCTCCGCGGCGATGTCCGCGGCTGTCACGCAGAAGCTCTGCTCGGACCGTGCACGCCGGCGCTCGCTGCTGCGCCGCAGCCGCCAACGCCGCATGAGATCCGGGAGGTTGTTGCGCGTGTGATCGACGGCATCCAGAACGCTGTCGGGAGCCAGCCCGAGCTTATCTTGCGCCAGCAGCGGCTCACGCCGGTCGTCCAGGCTGAAGCCGTCCGCCGTGAGATCGTAGAACCACACGCTGTCGTTCTGTCCGGCGTCCTTGGTGAAGAACAGGATCGCCGTCGATACCCCCGCATACGGCTTGAAGGTGCCGCCGGGCAGCTGGACCACAGCCTCCAGCCCGTGCACGTCCACCAGCAGGCGCCGAAGTTCGATGTGTGCAGAAGTCGAGCTGAACAGCAGACCGGCGGGGACGATCACAGCCGCGCGTCCCTTCGGCTTCAACAGCTCCAGAATCATGGCGAGATGAAGAAGCTCGGTCTTCTTCGTACGTACCATTGCGAGCAACTCGGGTGCGACGGCCTCGTAGTCGACGCTGCCCGCGAACGGGGGATGGGCCAGGACGACTGAGTAGCGCTCACGCTCCGTCCCGGTGCCCTCCGCCAGATTGTCCCGGTAGCGCAGATCAGCACCTTCGTAGCCCTGAAGAGCCAGCCGCATGCTGCTCAACCGCAGCATGGTCGTGTCGAAGTCAAACCCGTGGATCCTGCCGCTCACCTCCGCTGCGCTTTGCTGCGCGGTCTCCCGGCGGGACCGGTGGACGAACTGAGCAGCGGCAGCGAGGAGACCGCCCATGCCGCAGGTTGGATCGCACACCTCCTCGTCAGCTCCGGGCTCAGCCATCGCTGCCATCAGAGCCGCCAGATGAGGAGGCGTACGGAAAGCACCATAGGGACCGGCCGTGGCGATCCGGGCGAGCAGGTGCTCATACAGAGCGCCCGCGATGGCATCCCCCGCCGAGAGCGTCTCTTCCAGCAGGCCCACAACCCTGGCGAGGAGACTGGGGGTCGGGATCGTGAAACGAGCATCCTTGACGAGCTGCGAATAGCCCACTCCGGCGAAAGTGCGGCGACGCAGCCAGGGAAACACCTCGTCGGTCATCGACGTGTACATGCGTTGAGGTGTCAGGCGGATCAGTTGGGACCAGCGCAGATGCTGCTCATCCTGAGTGAAGACTGGCTGCTGCTGTGGGGATTCCTGCCGAACAGTCTCCCGCTCCCAGTGTTCCTGGACGGCGTCCAGCTCGCGGAGATAGAGGAGGTGGGATATCTGCTCCACGATCTCCAGCGGACTGGAGATTCCCGCTGCCCAGAAGGCGTCGAAGAGGCGGCTGGTGGTATGCCTGAGACCGTCGTTCATCACGCATCGGAGACTATCCGCGCTGTCCACGGCCCGGTGGCGCATCCCGGCAAACCGGCGGGCGCCTGCGCCACGAACGCCCCGCTCGAGGATGTGCTGACCGTGCATGTCTTGCCCAGGCCCGCAGCGGCGCCAGGACACGAGCGGACCGGATCTCGAGCCTTCGACGAGGCATTGCTGCCCAAGCGCGTGGGGCCCGGCCCGCGGGCCATCGGCGGTGACACGTCATCAGCGGGCCATCAGCGTCCCTACGACCTGGGTTCGACAGAATTCCCATCACCTAGAGTCACAAGATGAGGTCTGACCAGGGAGGATGCACTAGGTCATGGAGAGGGGGCGTGTCTCTAGGCTCTGACATTCTTGCTGGTCAGCGCGGTGATGACCGCCAAGGGCCCCTTGATGCTGGGGCGTTGCAACCACGCTATCCGATCACATAGCGGGTTTCTAGCCCCATCGCGCTGCGCCGAGGCAAGCCCGCAAAAGTGGCGAAAGGTGATGAATCACCCTCGGATCTTGTGGCATTGTCAGAGAATCACGCCTCTCTCGCCAACTCCTTGACCAGCGGGAATGTCAGCGCCTAGAGACACGGGCAATTCGGGCGTGAGGCGATGAAGCTGCAGGTCATGGCCCACTTTGCATCTCTAGGCGAACCGACTTCTGTCGAACGCAGGTACGACGGTTCTGCCTTCAGCGGCCAGTCCAGGGTGGCAAGTCCTGCCGGCCCGGCAATGTGCACATGCTGCGTATCGCCGGCAGTGTGCACGATGTTGGTGACCGGTGCCGCGGTGAGCAGGCTATGAACGAGGCGTCCGGTGAGAGGGTCCCACAGCCGCATGCCGGTGCCGTTGCCGGCTGCCAGCAGCCATGACCCCGAGGGCTGGGGGAGTGCGGTCATCACAGCGGTGTACGGGGTGTCGATACGGCCCATCCGGCTCCACCCCTGCGGATCCCAGAACGCGATCTCATGAGGTGTGGCGATGGCCACCACGACACGATTTTCGGGTAGGGGGACGAGGCACAAGGCGGTGACTGTGTTGCGGTAGGGCAGCGTGCGTTCCTCGACGAGTTCGCCACCGGCCGCATCCCACACCAGCAGCCGGGAGCGCACCGCCCCCGCCACCAGGCAGCGGCCGGCGGGGGACGGCAGCGCCAGCAGCGCGCTGACCGGCCCGGTGCCGGGGAGCGGTCTTACCTCGCCGGTAACGGCATCCACAATGATCGTCCCGCTGCGGTCGGCCACCACGAGAGCGGGTTGCCCATCCGGGAGCTGCACGGCGCAGCAGCGGGCTTGCTCGAACGAGCCGTTCATCAGTGGCCGGGCGACATCATCTCTGGTGTTCCACAGACGGATGCCCTTGGTGTCGCCTACGGCCACGGCTGCTGAGCCGCCCCGGATGGGCAGGGCTTCCAGGAAGGTCACGGGGGAGAACTGCTCGTAGTGGTCGAGACACTGCCCGGTGGCGACGTCCAGGATCTCCACCTGGGAGCCGGTGGGGACGGCCAGCCGTTGCGTACCCGTCGCGGACGGCAGGGCGGCCATCAGGTGCGCTGCCCGCGCGACCCGCTGCGGCTTGGCCGCCTGCCGGGGCCGTGGCGAGGGTGATGGGCGGGAGCCCCGCTGCACCGCAGGGCGGGGACCGTGGAGTTGGATGCCCTCGTCACCGGTGATGGCAACCTTCCATGCCTTGTCCGGGCTGGGAATGCCGGCGAACATCGCTCGCGGCGACGCCGGGTACGTCCCAATATGCTGCGGCTCGGGCCGGGATGTATCCCACACCTCGATGGCGTCGTCCGTCACGATGCCGGCCACACTGGCGCCGCCGGGAGCAGCCAGCGCCACGAGCCGCTGACCCTGAGTGGGCAACCGGCCGACCACCTCGCCCGCCTGGAGGGCATCGGTGGGGAAGAGCTCGCTCTTGCGGGCGGTGATCTGGAAGGGGTTGAACAGCCAGACCGGCTCGTCCGGGCCGCCGCGCAGCACGGCCAGTAGATCGCCTTCCGGCCCTTGCACGGCGGCCATGGACCGGGCAGTGGAGAACGGCAGGTGCAGGGGCAGGACGTCGCCGGTCAGGGGATTGAACAGCACCCACCCAGCGCGGTGCCGTTTACACAGGTGGTAGCCCCGGCCCCGCCGGTCACGGACCCAGGTCAGCCGCTCCGGCAGGCGAAGATCGTCAGGCAGACGGACCAGCTGGACCACGTCCTCTGACGGCTTCCACAGGGCCAGTTCGTCCCGCCCGCTGGCCAACACCATCGTCCACCGGTCGGCGCCATCCTGCGCCACCACCACCGTGCGCACACTGAGCTGTTCCAGGCCCGCCAGTCGGCGGCCCGAAAGCGGATCGAACACCGCCGCGCTGCGGGGCCCGGCCGCCACCAGGAAAGGACGCCCGCTGGTCCCCTTCGCGACCGTCAGGCCATGAGCCACACCGGTGTCGATGTGGGTGAGCTGCTGGCCGGTTGTGCTGTCCCAGACACCGATGCCGTGACGGGTGCTGGCGGCGAGCAGTTGGCGGCCGCCCACCGTCGCCAGCGAGCACAGGGCGTGCACCCGGCCCATGGGGGACGCCACCACGTTGGTCCGCGCCTGCCAGTGCCCCCACTGGGTGCGCAGCCGCGGGCCGAAGGAACGGGCGGGAGTCGGCGATGCCGGCAGCAAGTCCTTGCCCTCTTCCTCCCCCTGTGTCGCCAGCTGGAAGGAGAGGCTGCTGAAGCGGGACGGGGCATCCACCGACTCATCCAGGTACGGCTCGATCAGCCCGGCCGATGTGAGCACCCGACGCTGGGGGTCACCCACCGGCAGCGGCAGGCCCAGCCGTCCGCGCAGCGACCTTGAGCTCTCCCAGACCGCCAGTTCCACCGGCATGATCGAATCGTCCAGAGCGTGGCCCAGCTCGGCATGGGCCACCGTGTGGCGGCGCACATAAGGATGCGGTGCCAGGCGGCCGCCCTGCTCGGCCAGGTGGGCGCAGGCCTCGGCGATGGCACGGTGGACCTGCGGCACGGGCCGCAGGCCTTCCATCTCAGCAGCCCATTCGGCAGGAAGGCCCTCAAGGGGCTCCCCGATCAGCAGGCCCGGCTCGGTCAACAGCACCTCGGCCACCCGCTGGTGGACGGGCCGGTAGGTGACTCGGCCGTCCTCCTCACCGGCGGCGAGGTAGCCGACCAGGCGGCTGTGGCGGACCGTGCGGATCACCGCATCGATCTCGTCGGCGGGCGGTGCAGCCGGGCCGAGGACCGCGGCGGCCACCGCCGGCCACACTTCCGCCCACGGCAGCCCCGCGCCTTGGGCGAAGGCGGTGGCCCGCAGCACCGCCAGCAGCATCGGCAGGCTGATGTCCTGGTCCCTGGCTGCCTGCCGCACATCGCTGGCCAGCAGCGCCGTCGTCCCGGCCAGCAGCCGGCCACGCCAAAGGGGATCGTGCACGTCCTGCCAGCCGATCGCGGACCTCAGCTGGGCGGCGGCCAGCCTGGCATCGAGGAACGACGGCTTCACGGCCTGCGCGATCACCGAGGCCACCTCGGCAGCCGCCGCGGCGTGGCCGGCATACGGGCTGTCCGCAGCCGCCTGCAGCACCATCTCTACATAGGCGGTGATGTCGGCGGCGGTCTGGGCCCCGTCCGTGCGCAGCAGGTCCAGCGGCACGCTGCTCTCGCCCATCCCCGCCTGCAGCACGGTGTACAGGAAACCCAGCAGCTGGTCGGCCGCCGCATCCTGCAGCTTGCCGCCCTCGACGTCCTGGGCCGAACTACGCATTCCCAGTACCAACCGCACCGCCGGTTCCCCGTCCGCACTCCGCAGCCGGGCCAGCGGGGCGATCACGTCGGACAGGCAGGCGGTCGGTTCCTGCGCCTCATCCAGACCGTCGACCACGAGTGTTATCGGCTCCCGCACCTCCGCGCAGACTGCGGCCACCCGGTCCAGCAGTGCCTGCACGTGTGGCTCGCCCCCGACTCTCTCGGTGCCGAGGGCGGCCAGCAGATCCTCGATCAATGCCAGCGACGACTTTCCCCGCGCCAGCACGGCCGCGTCCACCGCACGCTGCCGCGGCCGCAGCGGTGCGGGAACCGCCTCCACCATGTCCGCGAACCGGGTAACGAACAACGGATCGCTCAGCGTGACCAGCCGGGCCAGCAACGCCGACTTGCCCGAGCCGGCCGCCCCGGTCACCACTAGCACCCCCGCCCCGGCATGAACGAACTCCACCAGCGCCTGCATCAGCGTCTGGCGCCCGCTGAAATACCAGCCCGGATCATCGTCATCGGTACGGCCCGAGGCGCGGGCCAGCCAGTACTGCGCCAGGGTGGATGCCGACAGCGACACCGGCTGCCGGGACGCCTCCACGACCTGTTCCTGCGGCTGATAGCGCGGGTTGGGCAGGCACAGGCTCGGCTCGTCGCGGCGCGAGTCCGGCCACACCCACAGCGCCCGCAGAAGGGCGGGGTTCTCATCCCCGACCGTGTTGAGGAGCTTCTCCCATTCCTCGAACGACAGATGGGGCGCGGTGAAGCCGGCCGACTCATCCCTGGCCTTGTCCAGCGCCAGCTTCAGCAGCTGCGTGAACTCGCCCCGGTGCGGCTCCTGCTCGAAATCACCGCTGGTGATCACAGCGAGACTACCTGCACCACGACATCGGTGAGCGCATCCGCGCCGAGGTCCGCACCGAACTGCACCGCCCCGGACCCCGCTTGGTCATCGCGCACTCCCTGGGCAGCGTCATCGCCTTCGACATGCTCACCCGCGAGGACACCGGCCCCGGCCCCGACGGCCTGACCGCCCTCGTCACCTGCGGATCTCCCCTGGCCTGGCCCACCATCCGTCATTCGCTGGGCCAGGACGGCGCCCTCGAACTGCCCGACGGCATCGACTGGCTGAACCTCCACGCTGCCGGTGACCTGGTCGCCCAGAGCGGACTGGGGGCCGTCGCTCCGGCCGTCCGTGACGAACTCGTCCGCAACGGCATCACCGATCCGCATACTGCCGTGCGCTACCTCGAGAAGCAGCCGCTCGCCGACCTCATCGTGCGCACCACCACCGCGCAATGCCACCAGGGCAGGTGCAGACGGGTGCGCCTCGAGGGCCGGACCGCACGGAGACGGCCGCCTGGGCGAACACTGCTGCACGCGGCGGCGGTTGAGCCTCACAGAGGGTGCCGCAAGCCGTTGCTCTGAGCCTCAGCGGCTCTCAGCACCGGGCATTCCGGCCCGGAAGATCCGTCACAACAGCAAAGCGTGAGAGCTTCGGTTTGAGTACGGTCTCTCGCTTCCTCCTGCCGCTGCTTCGGCAGGGTTGCGCCATCTGCCCGCCCCGCCTCCGCCTTGCGGCGGGGCGGGTCTCCTCGTCGGTTCCATGAGCAAAACGCTGGCCTGGGGATCTAGTAATCATTTCCGGATTTGGCTGTGGTGTGGCGCGGCTTTGGACTGGGGGCTTGTGGAGCTGCAGGAGCTGGAGAGGTCCTGAAGTGCGAGTTCAGTGATCGGCGTGGGATTTCCTTGTGTCTGCGCGGCTGGACCGGGGCGTCGACGGCCCCGAGGGCCTGCCACTCAGCCGAGTGAAGACGCACTGCGGCGGAACCCTCCCGTGGACACCCGGCGTAGTGCCGTACATGAACGAAGTGCACGTAAGCCGGTTGGCCTGGTCGACGTCGCGGCCGCCGACGACGCCACCGCGCTCGCCTTCCAGCAGCTGCTTGCCGACCGGTGGGCGACGGCGAACAGCGGAGCACACGACCCGGGACGCGGGCGAGCTCGGCCTTCGGCTGCGCTGCTACCTGGACCTGCGTCAGCTCCATTTCCTGACCTCCTCGGCCTGGAACCGACGCATCTCGCTGGCCAGAGACCTGAACAAGGTACCCGTGGCGCGCCATGGGCCCTCCTGCGAAGGTTGACGGCTTAGCCCACAACCAGGGGCGCGCCACCCGTGCAGGTGCGCGTCCTTCCCTCAGCGTGGGTGGGCGTACGGAGGATCACGAAGTGGCCGCCGGAGGCACGTGACCTGTGGCAGGCTCATCTCCCTGGGGGAGAGGAACGACTGATGACCCGTTACCAATGCGGATCTTGCTCGTATCAGAGCGACCATCTCGGCGAGGCGCAACAGCACTCGCACCAGACGGGCCACGTTTGCATCGGCAAGGACGGTGCCGGGCCAGCCGGAGGTAAGTTCGGCAAAGTCAGGGTCGCGGTTAAGGTCGGCGCCAGCGTTCTGGCCGCCACCACCATCGGGGTCCTTACCTGGAAGTACAAGGGGCTTCAGGAAGAGCATGAGGAGCTCCAGGCGAAGCACGAGGGGCTCCTGTCCATGGCTGCCGGACTGGTCGTGCAGTTGGCGGAGTCGACGGCGGAGAATGAGAGCCTGAAGTCGGAGAACGACTACTTGAAGTCAGCCACCGGTGCCTCGAAGACGCTCAAGAGCTACGACTGCTGAGTGAGGGCGTACTACAGGTAGGGCCACTGGCGGACGGGTGCCCCGGAGTTCGATGCTCGAACAACGCGGGAACGGCCGCTCAGGCCGGGAGCTGTGGCCTGGTGGTTGGGTGTGGCGGGCGGCAAGGGTGCGCTATTTTCGTACCATATGGAAGACACTTTCCCGCTGCGTCAGGCCGTCCTCGCCTGGCTTGAACAGGCACGGGACCTGCCCTCGATACCCGAGGCGATCACCGATGTAGCGCTGTCGACGCAGCCGGAGTTCGATGCCGTGGTCAACGCGGTGGTGGGCGCCGCGCCGAAATCCGAACACCGCGACCTGTACGGCAAGGCCGATGGTGACTGGGTGCCCCGATGGTCCACGCTCCTGGGCGGATCAGGGCTCGGGGACGCGACCCGTCTGGTTGCCCAGGGGGCGACGGTGCCGGTGGAAGAGGTTGCGGACAGCTTCGTCGCTTTCTGTACGGCGCCCGCGCCGGCAGTGGAGGACTGGCTGTTGCTGAGCGGCGAACTCCCCGAGGGGACACGGATCCCGCTGGGCCGGTACACCCTGCAGACTTTCACCGCTGACGAGCTGAGGCAGTTGGGTCCGATGTCGGCCCTCCACGGCCTTCAGCCGGGCGGGCTCGACCTCCGTCTCCTGGCTGGTGCGCCGTTCGTCCACGCCCCCGATCCGGACCGTGCCTCGGACCGCAGTGGCGCGCCCTGGTTCGATTTCACCGGCCCGCGGCCGGAGGCCCGGCACTGGAGGGCGCTGCTGCCGCTGATCCTGTGGAGTCCCGAACTCCTGCATGTCAACGCGGTGTTCGATGTTGAGCGCGGCCGCGAGTTCGGGCTGCACCCAAACCACGTGCCCACCACCCTCCAGATCTACGAGGACCATGACGGCAGGCAGGAGGAAGTCGAGGTCCGCGAGACCGGCACCTTCCACGTCACCCAGGCGCAACTCCCGCGCCTGCAAGCCTTCTGCGCCGCCGTGACCGCAAAGATCGACGCTGTCATGGACGGCGCCACCAGCAGCCGAAGGCTGCCCAGGAGGCGCGCCCTGCGCTTGGAGCGCGCGGCCCGGCACCTGCTGCAGGCCCACCAGCGCACTCACAGCGACTACGGCGTGTGGGAGCAGGAGGCCGACGAGCTGCACCTGGACTACGTCATCACGCTGGAAGCCCTGATGGCTAGCCCCGACGACAAGCACGAGGGCGTCAGCGAAAGGATCCGGTCCCGTGCAGCCGCCCTGTTCCTTACCCCGTCCCTGCGCCAGCAGGTCGAGACAATTGTGCAGGAGGCGTACAGCGCGCGCTCCAAGTACGTGCACGGGGACGTCCTCAAGGACCAGGAGGAGAGCGAGAAACTGGCCGCCCTGCGTGACCTCAGGCTGATCGTGCGGCAGGTTGTTCTGCGCTGGCTCGTCCTCACCCCTTGCGACACTGAAGACCTCGCCCCCCTCCTCGACGCTGCTGCTGCCGGCACCGGCCGCGAACGCGCTATCGATGAACCCCTGCGTGCCTTCTTCCGCGCAACGCCGCCGCAGGACCGCCTCGGGCTCTGAGCCGGACCACAGTGCCGGTCGTGAGCAGTGCGACGCGGCCCGCTGTTCCTGGGCAGGCGACTGGCAGCAGTGCGAGGGCAGTCGCCGGCGGGCGGTCCGCGTGCTGGGGCCGTCCCCGGTCCTCCTGGCTGGCTTGGGCCAGGCCGGGATGTGGCAGGCACCGGCACCGGGGGAGTCAGGTGGTGCTGAACTCCGCTACCGCCGCCGTGGCTCGCTGGTCTGCCTCTGCTTGCAGGGTCTCCCAGTCGGCGGCCACCTGGCGTGTTCCTGTCGCCAAGACCGCGGCGCGTACGGCGGTGCGGACATCGCCGGGACCCACCCGCAGCCCAGCTCCCCTAAGACCCTGGATTTCCGACAGCGCCTGCGCGGCGGCCTGGTCGAGGTCGGGGGCTGCCCCGGCAGACGTGCCCGCGGCGTCCCGGCACAGCACGATGACGTCGATGCGGTTGGGCTCCGCCGCTGCGGTCTTGGAGAGACTGGTCGCCACTTCGGCGATCACGGCGCGGGTCGTGGTAACGGTGAAGCCAGCGTCGGACAGCGACCGCATAAGAGCGCACCAGCCCGTGGTCTGCGACTGGTGGAAGCTGAACAGGAGGCAGCCGCCGGGCTTGAGGACGCGCCGGCACTCGCGCCAGACACGGGCTGCGGTGGCTTGGAATCCATCAGGGGCGGCGTTCTGTACTTCCTGGACGGCCCGGGTGCTGGGCATGTCCGGGTAGCCCTGGTAGGGGCGCATGGCGCTGAGCCACGCGTGGAAGAAGTCGGCCAGTTCCGAGTAGTGGACGTTGTCGACGTAGGGGGGGTCGGTGACGATGAGGTCCACGCTGTTGTCGGGGAGATCCGTCTGTGAGGCGTCGCCGGTGGTGGTGTAGGCCGTTGCGGGATTCCGCACGAACTGCTGCCACGTCGTGCTCAGGGGGCGGGCGACGGGCAGCGAGGACTGGTCGACGGCGAGGATCCGGCCGGCCTCGGCCCTGAAGTCCAACGGGGTGCCCTTGTACTGGGCTGCTTTGTGCAGCCGGGTGAGCACCCCGGAGAACCCGGCCGATCCCCCCTGGGCGCCCCAGGGGTCTCCTTCGACGCTGCACCGCTCCGGTCGCAGTACGTGGTTGTGGAAGACCGAGCGGACCGGGCCGGTGCCCTCCCCCTTGTAAGAGCAGAACAGGTTGTGGTGTTCGACGGTTCTGCCGAACGATGCGATGAGCGCCTCGCGTTCCGCGGACGCCCCGGGGAGATCGCGCAGCGCCGCGCCGATCAGTCCCAGGCTGTAGCGCTGGCGCTCGTTGAAGAACCGCTCCCAGGAGTCGTACCCCCAGCGCAGCGCCTGGATGGTGCTGACGCCTTCCTCCAGCGCGCCGAGCGGGCGTACGAGCTCATCGGGGGATGTGTCGGCGAGGGACTTCGCTGCCTTGTCGTACAGGCAGAGGTCGAAGTCGTCGATCGCCCGGTACTCACGCTGGCCGTCGGCGCGCAGCACCAGCTTCGCGTACATGCGCCGCTCCGGGACGGCGCCGTTCAGCGCGGCAATGACAGGGGTGCGGTGACCGTGACGGCACGTCATGAATCGTCCACGGGCGGCCCCTTGGAACGAGAAGGCCATGCCGCAGGCGGGACAGTGCCCCCTCTCGTCCTTGCTCAGGTCGGTGACGCAGACGCCCCGGCAGCCCGGGCATACAGCCTGGGCGCGCGGGAATCGGCGCGGGTATGCATGGCGGGCGAACACTCGGGTGGTGAAGAGCTCCACGTCCTCGCCGCACTCCGGGCAGTACGCGAGGGCGACCCAGAAGTAGTGCAGGACCGGTTCGTTGGAGGCGGTGCGGTGCAATTCCTGGACGGGACGGGCGCACTTCCTGACGACCTGCCCGAAGAGGTCCGCGAGCACCTCTAGATCCCATGGTTGCAGCGCCTGCCGCTGGGTGAGCGTCGCGACGGGGTTGATGTCGCGACCGACAACGGCGGCCCCGAGTTTGGCCGCCTCGACGAGGGTGGTGCCCGATCCGGCGAATGGATCATAGACGACGAGCCCCCGCAGCCTGGCCGCGGCGTCCGCAACAGAGTCGTCCGGCCCGGACACCGCAGCCAACAGTAAGTGGCGTGCGACGCTGCCCAGGCGCCTCGCCCACCACTTGTGCACGTAGGTCGCGGGCCGGTGCACCTCCTTGCGCCACGACTCGTGCTCGGCGATCCGGCTCCACTCCACTGGCGCCGGCCCGGCCTCGAGAAGTGACACCGGGGGAAGGCCCGCCCCTGGCTTCTCGTTCATGTGTACGCCCCCGGTGGTCCGAACCCGGATCCACCGCCCTCGGATTGGGCAGGAGCAGGTGACGGCCTGTCAACGTGCGTTACTGTAACGGCAGGTAGTGGGGGGATACCAGGTGGGTGATGGCACGCGTGACATATCTGGACTGTCTCGTCCCTCCCGACGCAGACCCGGCCGACTTCTTCGAGCGCGTGCAGGCCCTTCGCATGACGGACCGCGGCCGCACCGTCGATCTCGGTCCACTGGACCGCGCCACCCTGACCCTGCTGTCCCGCGCCTTATCGAGCGACCAACACAGCGTGTACCTGGGACTCCCGCGCGGGCGGCACGACCTGGCCGTGCTGATCGGGATCTACCTCCAGCTCATACGGCGCGGCGCAGAGCTGACCGGCGGATCGCCCTGTCCGGTCCCTGACGGACCGGTGGTTGTCGTCGGATTGCGCACCAACGTCACCGTACGGCTGGCACAGCTCGCGATTGGCCGACAGAACCTCTCGCGAGCCCTGCGCATGCAGAGAATCCGCGGTGACGGGCGGGTTGTTGACCTCCAAGGAAGGATCACCAGGGCTGTCGATTCGCCCTCGGGACTGTTCTACCTCAACACCGCGCTCGGCAGGCCCTCACTGGGGAGCAGCGTCGGCACCGTCGTCATCGACCGCACCAGCATGGCCAACGACCAGTCCTGGGAGCGCGCGTTGGCCTGGGCGAGCGAGCACGACGCCGCTCGCGTCGTAGGCGTCGCCGACCTGGGCACCCAGCCGGGCAGCAGCAGGGCCTGGACCCAATGGCCGTGGACTCCCGCGCTGCGCACCGACGTGCGGCACACCCTCGGACACCGCTCCGCATACGGCCCCCTGACCAGCAACGCCCTCCTCGCCCATCGCCCGGCAGCCGCACCAAGCGTGGCGGTATACCGCCACGAGCAGCTCGCCGAGCTGTACCGGACCGTCGTGGCGGGTGTGGTTGCAGCACGGCGTATCCACACGTCGGAGCCCTGGCCGCAGCCGGTCGCCGACGCCGTGCGCCTGCTCAACCTGCTGTGGTGCAGCTGGGGTTCGATCGGAAAGCAAGACGCCTGGCAGGTGCTGATGGGGCGCGGCAGCGGCGCACGGGCGCTGGCCCGGTCGGTGTCCCGCGGGACATTGGAGGGCCGGGCCGGGCCGTGGGGGCTGTTCCGCGAAACCCAATGGCCCGACCTCCGGCGCAGCGTGCTGGACCTGTATGAACTGCTCTACGACGACAACCCCCGCCGGGACCTGCTGCTTGCGCTGATCGCCTGGGCACGGGCCGACCGGGCAGACGTCCCCGTTCTCGTCCGCACCCGCTCCCGCTCTGCCGCCGCCGCTGTCGCCGAGGAGCTGGCCGACACGCTCGGCGGTGACGCCGACTCCCTGCTGCTCGCTCCCCGGCCCGGGCCCGCCGCCAGCAGGGGAGCCGGAACGCTGCATGTGATGCCCTATACAGAACGCCTGCCCTGGGACGCCTCGCCGAGGCTCGAGCTCCACCTCGGTGTCCCCGCGGCCTCACGCACCGGCGTGCTGTTCTCCGGTGCTGCCGATGAACACCTCGTCGTTGTAGAGCAAAGCGAGTACACCTGGCTGGAACGTTCAGCCGACCGGGCGCTGCACGGCTGGCACGAGCAGATACGCCAGACCGCCGCGGTGCTGAGGCTGGGCGAGGTACCAGAGCGGGTGACGCCCCCGCTGCCCGTCGCGTACGGCCCCGTCGACCTCTCCAGACCGTCCACCGCACCAGAAGAGCCGCCCCAGCACGACAGTCGGCTCGCCCTCGACCTCTCAGCGCTCTTCGAGGACTACGACGCCCCGGCCAGGGCCATCGGCACCTCGGCGGACCCCGGCCGCAGCGCCACAGCGGTGGCGGCCGCGGACGACCCGGTGCCGGCCACGGCCGTGCTCACCGAACCCGAAGGGACAGTGCTCTGGCTGCGCAGCGACGAGCAGGTCGACGTCCTCATCGGCCAGCGCTACGCCAGGGTGCCCGTGACCGCACTCACCCCCGGCAGCCGGCTCCTGCGCGCACGCGGCGACGGGCAGTCCAGACTCCACGACCGGCTCGTCATGGTGATGCACGACAGCGCCGAAGTGACCGCCATGGACACGATGATCGGCTTCTTCCGCCAGGCCATCACCACCGTGCACGAGCAACGAGGGTCGTGGCCAAACGTGCTCACCGCCCTGAAGAACCTCGGGAGCGAGGTCTCGTCATGGCAGGCGGTGAGCAAATGGGCCGACGGCAGCGTCATTGCCCCGGAGGACCCGCAAGACATCCACCGGGTTGCCCTGCTGGCCCGGGACACCCGCCTGACCGCAGGAGGCACCTGGCAGCGCCTGGCCCGCATGGCGGAGGAACTACGCCGCTTACACCGGGCGCTGGGCCACACCGCGGCGGCGGCGATGACCGAGGCCGCACGGGGCACGGAAGGCCCCGCGCTGCGCCAGCTGAAGACACTGTGCTCCGGGATCGACGTCTCGGAGGTCCTCGAGGAGTTCGACCTGGTCGTCGTCCGCAGCGTCGGCGGCCAGAAGAGCGTGTCCACAACCGCCCTGGGCCGCGTGCCAGGCCCCCGCAGCGCAAGCAGCTCACCACAGGAGGCGCCGTGAACGATGCCCGCAACAACCCGCTGGCGCCGCACCCCGACAGCGCTGCGGACAACCAGCGGGAGACGGTGCTGATCGACCACCTGACGCAGGTCCTCGCCGACAGGCTCGCCGACCGTAGCGGAGCGCCGCACAAGCCCCCGTGGACACCACGCGACCACGTCGTCGTCGGCGTGCTGCCCGCCGTCGCGGTCCCGCCGCAACAGCCCCCGGCACCAGACGAGGCGACGGCTGACCCGGGCCGCCGGCCCGTCGAATCCCTGCGCGGCACACAGGCGCCCCCGGTCCTGGCACTCGACTTCCGGGTGGGCATCGCCCCCGGCCGCGGGACCGCACAACTCGCCGTCCACTGCCGATTCGCCCTGTACCTGGAGGACATCGCCAGCTACGCCGAGCACATGGAGTACCTGCGCGGCGACGAAGACCCCTCCGGCGCACAGGCCCGGCCGGGAGAGCTGCTGGGCGTCTGGCGCCGCCATGACGTCCACGTGCCCGACCTGGTCATCGAAGTGCCGCTCGGGGAAGGCGACCTCGATCCGCACGCGCTCAGCGAGGCCCAGCAGGTGCTGGACCGTGCGGTCCGCCGAGCGGTGGACGCGCACTTCGCCCGCCCCGAGGCCCGTCGCCCGCTCACCGCGGGGCCGCAGAGCCGCCAGGGGCGGCGCCGGCGCAATGTGCTCCCCGCGGAGGCCATGGCCGACGAGGAGGCATTCCACCGCCACGTCGCGGCACTGCTGGACCGCGACACTGCCCCCTGCGCACCTCAACTGGTGCTGTCCGCGCACGCCCAGGCCCTGGACGGCGGCGACCACCTCATACGCGTCTCCCTGCACAACCAAAGCGACACGGCGCAGAGCGACTGGCAGGACCTCTCCGTGTACGACTGCCGCTTCGCGGTCTTCCCCGGAGACGGCATCAGCATCGTGCCCCAGCGCTTCCACCTCGCCCCCCGCGATTACCGCCTGGAGGAGCTGGCGGAGGTGATCGGTCGCGGCACCGGCTGCGCAGCCGTTCCCCACGGCAGCGGTCTGCGGACCGAGACCCTGCCCATCCATGTCCAACGCACCGTCGTACCCCGCCAAGCCGGGGTGCGACACCCGCGGTGGCGTGAGCTGGCCGACGATCCGACCCCGATCCTGGACTCCGTCGAGGTCGCGATGGCCCGCTACGCCCGGGAGTTCGCCGCCGCCTGCCGTGCCGCCCAGCAGCTGCCGCACCACAAGGCCATCGAACCGACCGCGCCCAGTTCGACGACGAGGCCAGGCGGTTCGGCCTCGGCCGCGAGTGCCTGGACCTGGACCCGGACCTCAAGCATGCCTTCCGGCTCGCCAACGAGGTCTTCGCCCGCGTCAACGACGGCCGCCCGTACGACAGTTGGCGGCTCTTCCAACTGGTCTACATCGTCTCCCACCTGCCGGCCCTCGCCGTGCGCGAGCACCCGCAGCGGACGGACCTGCGCGCTGAACTCGACCACACCGACGTGCTGTGGTTCCCCGCGGGCGGGGGGAAGACCGAGGCGTACCTGGGACTGATCCTCACCGCCCTGTTCTACGACCGGCTGCGAGGCAAGCACGCAGGGGTCACCGCCTGGCTGCGCTTCCCGCTGCGCATGCTCAGCGTGCAGCAACTCGACCGCACCCTGCGCATGCTGATCGCCGCCGAGGAGCTCCGCGTCGAACGCCGGATCGGATCCCCCCACGACGACCCGTTCGCGCTCGGCTACCTCGCCGGCGGCACGGGCAGCCCCAACGATCTCCACTGGGATGGGGGTTGGTGGCGCGGTTGGGAGACCGAGGCCGCCGCCACCCGGGCGGGGACCTTCGCCGAAGACCACCTGCGCGACCGGCTCGTGATCACCTGCCCCTACTGCGAGCGCGACAGCGTACGGCTGCGCCTGGACATCGATGCGGTCCGCCTGCATCACGAGTGCGCCGCCTGCCAGCGGATCCTGCCTCTGCACGTGAGCGACGTCGAGGTCTACCGCACCCTGCCGGCGATCGTCATCTCCACCGTCGACAAGCTCACCGGGCACAGCTGGTTCCCCGAGTTCACCGCGTTCCAGCACGGACCGAAGCACCGCTGCGCCGAGCACGGCTACTTCTCCTTCCCGCGTTTCGGAGTCTGCTCGGCCGGGCCGGACCACTGCACCGCGCCGAAGGGCGGCTACCCGGCGGCCCGCCCGATCAAGGACCCGGTACCGGCACTGACGGTGCAGGACGAGATGCACCTCCTCAAGGAGGAGCTCGGCGCGTTCAACGCGCACTACGAAGGCATGATCGCCGAACTCCAGTCAGGAGCAGGCAGCGGCCTGCCCAGCAAGGTACTGGGCGCCTCCGCCACCATCGAGCAGTACCAGGACCAGCTCCGCCAGCTCTACGGCCGCCGTCCCCGCGCCTTCCCCGCACCGGGATGGACACTCGGCGAGAGCTTCTACACCACGACCCGGCCCGACTTCCGGCGCGTTCACATCGGAGTGCTCCCGCACAAGCGCCGCAAAGCCGACGTCGCCGCGATCGTGCAGGGCGAGCTCCTCACCGAGATCGCCCGGCTCCAGGAGGAGCCCAAGGCCCTGCGCGAGCGCCTCGCCCTGCACGGGCTGCCCGACTCGGACCTCCCACGGCTCCTCTTCCCCTACGAGGTCTCCTTGGCCTATGTGAACAGCAAGCAGCACGGCACCCAGCTCGACGAGGAGCTCGGCCAGCTCTCCGACGACCTGCAGCACGCCGGACTCGACCGCGTCGAGCATGCGGTGCTCACCGGCGAAGTCCCGGTCCCCGACCTGGCCGCGGCCATCGCCCGGGTCCAACGCGAGCACTTGGACACCCCGCGAGGAGAGCGGCTGCGTGCCCTGGTCGGCACCAGCGTGCTCAGCCACGGGGTGGACCTCGAGCGCCTCAACCTCCTGGTCCTGGCCGGCATGCCGCCGACCGCCGCCGACTACATCCAGGTCACCGCCCGGGCCGGGCGAACCCACGCAGGCCTCGTCGTCACCGTCTACGACCCCGTCTCGCGCCGCGAACGCTCCATGTTCTCCAACTTCCTGAGCTACCACCGCCTGCTCGACCGCATGGTCACCCCCGTGCCCGTCAACAAGTACGCCTACTTCGCAGCGCGACGCACCCTGCCTGGCATCGTGCTGGCGCTGCTTCACGACGCCGCCCGTGACCCCGCGCTGAAGCCACCACCGGAAGGAGCCGACTACTCCAAAGACTTCAAGCGCTGGTGGAGCGCCCAACGACCACTTCTCGACCCCTGGCTGGAACGACGCATCCCAGCCTGCTACCGCGAGCGTGTGGAGGGCGTCAACGGGCGCGGCCTGGAGAACGACCTCGTTGCGCGGATCATGGACACCTGGCGGCAGGAGGAACGCCCCAACCTCAACAAGGGCGCAGAGGAAAAGCGCACCGCCTACCTGTTCCTCCAACAGCCGCTCACCAGCTTCCGCGACATCGACAAGAGCACAGCGTTCCAGTCACTGACCAGCAGCCAGGACGCCTTCAATGCGCTCGCCACCAACACTGCCGACAGCAAGGGGGGCGAGGATGAACCGCAGCCGTAGCCAGGCCATGACCGCCTTCCTGCCCGGTGCGGTCTTCCGCCACGAACAGCGGCTGCGAGGCAGGGTCCAGGCAGTCGACGGGGACGTGGTCAAAAAACTCAACGAAGACGTCATCTATGACGAAATCTCCCGCTACCTGGAGCGCTGGAGCGAAGACGCCAGAGCCGCCCTGCCCGTGCCGCAGGGCCGACTGCGGCAGAATTTCGTCCTGGTCAGTCCCGACCTCGTCCGCTTCGAGGTGTTCCCGCTCGTCCTCGAATGCGTCCGCCGCTCCTGCCGCCGCGTGCGCACCTACGCGAAGGCCCAGCAACTCGCGGCCGACCCCCGGTGCCGCACCTGCAGCGCACCGCTGCGGCAACTCCCGTACTTCAACGCGCACAACTGCGGACGCATCCGCCCCATGTACGTGCCCAAGTGCCGTGTTCCCGCGCACGGCTACGACCACATCGTGTTTGAGAACACGGGAAGCTTCGTCACCGCCCTCTGGCGCTGCGTCGGCCCAGGCTGCGGCGGCGCGAAGCTCCAGGGCACCTCGCAGTCCCCCTGCGGCTGCGAATGGAAGGACGCCGCCGGCCGAGCCATGATGCGGGCAAGGACGTTCAACGACACCCGCGCCTACCAGGTCCACGCCCTCCAACTCGTCAACATCGACAACTCCGAGTTCCGGCAGTACCAACGCCACCCCCAGCGCGGCCGGATCGCGGCCGCCCACTACCTCAACCTGATCGACTCCACGGCCCAGGGCCTCGGCGACGCCGCCCAGACCGTCACGGTGCCACGCCTGTCCCCGCAGGAATGGCAGCAAAAAGAACAACAACTGCGCCAGATCAACATGGGGGAGGAGGCAATCGAGCAGATCCGCAGAATGATGGGCCCGGAGGAGAGCGGCCTGGCTGCTCTGCCCAGTACGGACGCCGACAACGCGCGGTGGGAACTGCTCGGTGCAGACCGCCCCTTCGTGGAACGCGCAGCCGTCTTCGACCCCGCCCAGATCCAGCGCATTACCCTCGACGACCAGTGTGCACGCTTCGCCGAGCTCCAGGACCGGCTGGCCCAGCAGACCACGGAACGCGCCCGCGAGCAGGCCCGCACCCTGGGGATCGCGGAGATCGCCGTCACCTGGGAGTTCCCCGTAGCCCGAGTCGCCTTCGGCTACACCAGAGAAGAGCACGAGCCCGAACGGGGCGTCCTGACCGGCTTCCACAACAAGTACCACCACGACGGAAAGTACCCGGTCTACGTCGCAGCATCAGACACCGAAGCCCTCCTGGTCACCTTCTCCGCACGTTCCGTCCTGTCTTTCCTGGACGCCAAAGGACTCACCGCCGGGGTGGCCGAAGACGAATCGGCGGCCCGCCGGCGGCTGCTGGAACTGTTCACGGACCAGGACGACCCGGAAGCCGCCCGCGCGGCAGCAACCGTGCACACGGTCATCCACACCCTCGGCCACCTCCTGCTTCGCTCCCTGGACGACGGCCAAGTAGGACTGGCCGAGAACACGCTCGCCGAATGGGTCGTCACGAAGGCACTCACCGTCGCCATCTACGCCGACAACGTCCGTGAATTCACCCTCGGATCACTGTGGACCCTGCTCAGCAACCGCGTGCTCAGCTGGCTGGAGAGCACCGCCGACTCCGTGCTCAGCTGCGAGAACGACCCGCTGTGCCATCAGTCCTCACCACGATGCTGCGAACGCTGCGTCTACCTCACCTTCGGCTGCCAGCTGTTCAACGACGACCTCGACCGGGGCCTCGCCGCAGAGTTCCTCCGCCACACCGCCGCCTCGAGCCACACATGACCGACGAACTGCGACCGCTGGTCCCGCTCGCCCAGCTCCTGGAGCGCCTCGCGGGCAGCTACGCGGCAGCCGCCGAATGGACACGGGAGATCGCCAGAGCCGACACCCTTGACGCCCTCCGCGTCCACGGGGTCGCAGACGATCACGCTACCGCCGTACGCCAGCTCGCCGCCGAGTGCGGCCTACTGGGCTCAGGCCGGCACGCAGGGCTCGTCCCTGCCCGCCTCTCCCAACTCCAGGTGCTCCTGGACGTCCTGGACGGCCTTGACCCACCGCCCGCAGCACCACCATCCGAGCGCCCCCTGGTGTTCACCACCCCCCGAGCCGCCGCCCACCTCGTAGCGCCCCCCGTCCGACGCCTGGACCTGCTAGTCCAGGACGTCATCGCCGGAGCCAACAGCGAACTCCACATCGGCGGCCCCTTCTGGAACCGCCATGGCTGCGACCTACTGCGCGAGGTCCTGCTGCCCGCCGTCGCCGAGCGCCAGGTCGCCGTCCACTTCTACGCCCACGACCCGAGCAGCCGGGCCCAACCCCTGACCGACCTCGTCAAAGACTGCGCCGACTACGGAAGAACGTCCTTGTACTGGTGGACCGGGGCCAACCCCGGCATCATGCACGCCAAGTTCGTGGTCGCCGACCGCGCCACCGGCTACTTCGGCAGCGCGAACCTGTCCTCCCTCGGTCTTCAAGAGCACTTCGAGATCGGCATGGAACTGGGAAGAACCCAGGCATCCTCTCTGGTGGACCTGTGCACCCGGCTGCGCCAGGAAGGCTTCTTCGCCCAGGTCACCGAGGGACCGGGACGCGCACCGGACCCGCCCGTGTTCGTAGAGACCGCCGACGGGAAACGCCGCTTCGGCCAGTTGCGATCCTGGCACACCACCAGGGACGGCCGCCGTGAAGCGGACGTGCTGTGCCGCCTCTCGGACGACGCTCCGCGGCCGGCCAGGGTCCGCGTCGATGAGAGCCGCATTAGGCTCTTTCCCGGGGTCGACTACGCCAACGTGCCGGCAGACGGCGCTCGTGCGGGCGACGGCGAAACCGGATCCACCGGGTAGTTCATGACACGAGGCGAACGGCCCGCTGCCCGCCATGTTTCAGGGTCGAGCGGGTTCCGTTGCGGCGTCGATCTCCTCCAGCGCGATCCGCAAGCAGCCGCAACGCTTTCGGATCGCGATGACGGTGGCGGCGGTGGAGGCCGGCCGGCTTCACCGCTCGCCTGCGGCTGGTTGCCAGGGGCCGAGCTGGGCTGTCGCTGCTTTGAGCTCTTTCTCGGTGATGTTCTCGCTGCCGCTGTGGATCGCGATGACGGCGGCGGTGGAGATGACGTAGGTGAGGGCTTTGAAGTAGCCGCCGGTGAGCTGGTGCAGTTGGGCGGCGTGCTTGCTGAGGGCGTTTTCCTCGAGCCGGTACAGGCTCAAGTCAGCCTCGAAGCTAGCCAGTACGCGCCGGAACATCTCCTGTTCCTCGGCCTTGGGGCCCAGGGGCAGGGGGTGCAGCCAGGTCACGGGCAGCAGCGCGGTGGGGGAGGGCGAGACGGGATCCGCCGGGCGGCCCGCCTGTTCGAGCCGTACCCGGTTCTCCGCGCTGACCCGGGTCAGGTCCTGGGCCAGGATGCGGGCCTGGTGCAGGAGGTGGCTGGCGCCGGTGCCGCAGAAGATGAGCGAGATGCCCAGCTTGTCGCGCAGGTAGTCGAAGTAGGGCAGCACGTTGGCCAGTTGCTGTGGCGAGGACCGGTCGATGTCGTCGACGAGCAGCAGACGGGTCTGCGCCGTCTCCAGGACGTAGTTGACCGACAGGGTCACATCCTGGTGCCTGCGCATCTCCAGGACTTCCGTGAGGCTCTTCGGCTCGGGGTTGAGACCCAGGTAGGAGCCGATCTCCCAGATCCAGTTCACCCTCGGCTCCGGGTCCGCGGGGGTGGTGATGTGCACCACCGGGATCGTGTTGGGCTGCCGGCCGTTCGTGGCGACTTCGATCTCCTGCTGGGCGGTGCGTCCGATCGCCCGCAGCAGGCAGGTCTTGCCAGTGCCCGCGGGCCCGTCGATGACATGGTCCATCAGGCCCTCACGGCTCCCGCTGTTGCGGTGGACCGCCTCGACGACCGTCTTCTGCATGTGCGTCATCGCGCCGGTGGGCACCATCCGCAGGTGCCGGTGGTAGGCGATGGCCTGTTCGTCCGTCTTCCTGTCCTCGGTGGGACTGGTGCCTGCCGCCAGGACGGGCGGGTTCACCTCCTCGTCGACGAAGTGGGTCCAGCCGGTGAGCTGGAACAGCGGCAGAGGCCGCATCGGGGTGTCCCTCAGCTGCTGGCGCAGGCGGGCTTCACGCTTGTCACGCAGTTCGACGGATGCCTTCATCACGCTTCTCCCTCATCACGGTTCCTGCCTCGACACCGCCGGACCGGCCCCGGGCCGGATGCGGCTGCGTCGTTCACGGCCCCTGCCCCAGGTCGCCTACACATCCCATACGTCGTTCTCGGCCTCGTCATCGTCCGGATTGGGGTCGTCGAGGAGCTCTGCGTCGACGACCTCGTCTACAGATGCCGGTGCTTCGGCCGTGAGGGCCTGCGGCCCGCTGCCGTCGCCGTCGTCGGGGAAGAGCGCTGCGAGCGGATGCGGAGCCAGCCCGCTGCCCGAAGTCGGCCCCACGTCGTTGCTGCCTGCGGGCAGCAACGACGTGGCGGGTGCTGAGGGGGGTGCCATGGGGGAGATGGGCAGCGCCGGGTAGGGCCGCAGGGTCGACAGGTCGAACTCCTCCAGACCCGCGTACGGGTCCTGGGACGGCTGCTCCGTCTCCAACTCCAGCCCCTGGAAGGGCGGTTCGGCCCCGGTGCGCTTGGGCGGCGGCCTGCGACTGCGACGACGCCGGTCGCGCTGCGCCAGGGACAGGGCGATCGCCTCCTCGTCCTGCTTGCTGCCGCCGGCCGCCAGGTGCCGCTCTGCGTGTTCCTGCCACATGTCTGCGGTCCACGGATCGTGCAGCAGGTGCCGCAGCCGGAAGTCGCAGGTCACCCAGGTGCCGGCGGTGTGGTCGTACAGCCACACCCGCTCGGGGTGGTACGGGTTGAAGCGGCATTCCCACTGGTCGCCTCGGCCGGGCAGTTTCGAGCCGCCGCGCAGAAGGATCTCGCGGTAGTGACCGGCGTCCTGCGCGATGGGCTGATAGATCCGATAATCGATCATGAAGCCGCCCTTGCCGGGGCGGACCCACTGCCGCAGCAGGAAGGAGCGGTTCTCGGCAGGGGAGAGCGGCACCGCCCGGTAGCCGCTGCGGGCCACCTGGACCGCATACATCTCGTTGGGCGACAGCACGACGTGGGGACGGAACGGGTCACGCAGCCCCGCGTCGGGGGTCTGCTGGTACTCGAGCGCCACCCACTCCTGGGCCATCTGCTGGAGCTCGGCAATCGTGTACAGCGGCATCCGGTCGATGCCGCGGCCGCGTTTCTTGTGGCTGCGGCCCTGCCAGCCGTGCGTCACGTGCTGACTGAAGCGGTGCGCGAGGGTGACGAAGAAGTGTTCGGGGAGCGGTTTGTCGGTCGGGGTCTTCTTGCGCGCCGGGCGGCGGGCGATGCGCAGCCGGTCGCAGACCTCGGTGAAGTGCTCGCTCACATAGGGGCTGCCCTGGTCGTAGATGATCAGCTCGGGGCGGATGACCGGGCGGGCGGCGGTGGCCTCGGTGAACCGCTCGTCCGCGGCCCGCAGCGCCCCGAACGGCAGACTGGAGGCGGCGGCCGCACTGAGCGGGTCCCAGCCGGGCATCACCGGCCAGGGCGCGAATGCCTGGGCCAGCATCAGGGTCAGGTCGATCGCCCGGGTCGCCTGGCCCGCCTGCCCGCTCTCGGCGTCCCGGGGGCGGCTGGGCGTGATCATCAACGCGCACACGGTGTGGTTGGCCACATCGATGAGCGAGGTCAGCTCCGTTGCGGTGGGCCGGCCGTCGTCGCCGCGGGCCAGGATCCGCAGCGGCGTGGTGTCGGTCTGGGTCACCTGTCCCGGCCGCAGCACGACCTCGCGCCCGCCATGGGGCAGCGGCGGGGTGGAGGCCAGGGCGGCCCGGGACCGTGTCGGCTTGCTCAGGGCATCGGCCAGGCCGGACTCCTTCATCCGCAGGTAGAAGGTGGAACGGGAGGGCAGCAGAGCCGCCACGCCAGCCGAGCCGAGTTCCTTGGCGTACCGCGAGTGCAGCAGGTCCTCGACTTCCTCGCGGATCACGTCGATGGTCACATCCGACGCGTGGGCCCGCCGGGCCGCCACCTCCTGCATGGCGAACAGGCACCGCGGATCGGTGAAGCCACCCGGCCGTTTCTCCCGCCCTGCGGGCAGCAGCACAACCGGGTTCTCCCCGGCCGCTTTCCACTTGCGCCGCTTGTCGGCGAGGGTGTGAGCGGAGCAGCGGATGCCGTCGGCGGCCAGCCGCGCCGACATCGCGGCGCACCGCTGGGCCAGCGTCGTGTCCGGCCCGAATCCCCGCGCATGCTCGCTTCGGCCCGGCGCCAGACCGGTATCGATCTCCACCATGCGGGCCTGCCACAGCTCGGCCTCCTCCTCCTGCCCCTCCAGCCGCCCTCGCCCCTCAAGTGCCGCCCCGCCCGCGGCCGGTGCCGCACCCCCGCTGAGAACAGCGAAATCCTCCGCGCCCACCAGCCACCGGAAGGACACCGCCCGGGGCGCCTCCGCGCCGTCCTGCGGCACCAGCGTGACCAGCGGCCCCTGCCACTCCGCCACCTCCCACTCGCGCTGGTGCCAGCGCACCAGCGCCCCGATGGACAGCGGTCCCGCAGACCGGCCCTCATCTGCTCCCGCCATGCGCTCCTCCCGGTCGTTCAGGCCGTCCAGGCCATGGCATCGGGCAGCAGCGGATACGCGGTATCGAACAGCAGCCGCCGCTGCCAGAGCATCCGGTAGGCAAGGTCCAGCCCCGTCAGCTCGTCCAGCCCGCTCGCCGCCACCCCCGCCCGCAGACCCGTCGGCTGCCTGAACGCCTCCAGCAGCGCCTGTCCTTGGCCCTCCTCGTCGCCTGCGGGGAAGCGGTAGCCCGCCAGCCACCCGAGATTGCGCGCGCGCACCCCCGACGGCTCGCGGACCTGCCGCACCCGCCACCCTGCCGACCGGGCTACCTCCTCAAGCACCTGAAGCCGCGCCGCGGTCAGGCTCTCCTGGCCGGACGGCTTCAGCACCAGCACCTCACGTACACCATCGGCCGTGCGCGCCAGGAAATCGGGGCGCCAGCGGCGAAGGCGGCCTCCTGCCCGCCACCGCAGTTCCACCGGGCCGGCACTGAACGCCGCCCAGGCCGGCTCGAAGTCCAGCTCCACCGCCAGCCGCCACTGCCGCAGGCTGCCGCACACCACGGTCTGCTCCCGCGTCGCCACCGGCCAGTAGGTGATGATGCCCCTGCGGCCCCGATAGGGCACCGGCTCGCTCACCGGCCCGAACTCCTCCAGCACCACGCCCTGAAGCCCGTCCGCGGTGCACGAGTACACCGGCCCGTACGGCTCGCGGTACAAAGCCACGACACCCTGGCCCGCCTTCGGCACGGCCTCGCCTTCCAGCAGTCCGCCGGCGACCTCCACCGCACTCATGCCCACCCCCTGCCGTGCCGCCGCACGGCCCCGCAGACCTGTCCGCCCGTCAACTCCTGCATCTTCGGTCCCTGGCCGTGCGCCCAGCCGGCCCACACCGCAGCCCGGTACCCCCATGCTGCTGTGCGCCGCGCCGCGAGAACTTCCCCACCCGCCGGATACGCCTGAAAGGGTGAATACGGTGGTGACAAGGAAGTCGGGCACCCCCTTCCCGTGCGGACCAGGGCGTCCTGCGCGCCGCCTTGGCTGTTGAACTCGCCCGCCACGCGGCCCGGTTCGGCCCGCTGAACATCCGCTGCATCGATCAGTCCCAGGAAGGGGAGGGAGCGAGGAGACCCACCGTGGCCCGCCGGGATCCGATCACCGGTGGGGGAAGGACCCTGGCGCCGCCAACCGGCCCCGGCACCCCGCGTCCGGGGCGACGGGTATCCGGCAGCTGCCGGGCCAGGACGCACCAGACCGTCTGCGCCTCCGGCCGACGAGCGGTGTCCGCACCACGGCGATCCGCGGGGACGGTCCGCGTGACGAACAGGCTCGCGGTTCGCGCCTTCGGGCGTGTTGCCTGGCGGGCCTGAGACGGCAGGTGTATGCAGGCAGGAAGCCTGGGACCGTCCGTTCCAGGCGGGTCGGGGGTGGTGAGCTGGTGGCGGGTGGAGCGTACGAAGAACTGTCACATACGGGCCAGTTGGGGCCGGAGACGTTCGAAATGCTGCGACGTCTGGTTCATCAGGTCCGCCAGTCGTCCGGATTCCCGCCGCCCGAGGGGTACGCAGAGTGGAATGACGACGCGGCCTACGACGTGATCACGGCCATGCTGACCCGCGAGGGCGCCGGGCAGCACTTCGTGACCAGCTGCTTCGCCCTGGCCGCCGACGACGCCTCACTGGAGCGGCTGTTCCTCACGTCGATCAAGAACTTCCTCATCGATGAGGCGAAGAAGACCCCGCGCGGCAAGCTGCGGCGCCGCATCGCCCGGCTGATGGGCCCCTGTCCGGCGGCGGCTCCCGCGCCGCAGCCTTCCACCTCGGCTGCCTGCGCGCCCTTCACGACCGCGATCTCCTCGACCGCATCCGCGTCGTCTCCGGCATCTCCGGTGGCTCCCTCCTCGCCGCCCTGTGGGCCTACGGACCGTCCGACTTCGCCGACTTCGACATCCGCACCACCGACCTCCTGCGCCGCGGCCTCCAACTGGACATCGCACGCCAGGCGTTCAAGCCCTCCGCGGCCGCGCGCAACCTCACCGCAGCCGCCCGCGCAAGCACCCGCCAACTGTTCTCCCGCCACAGCGACGTCAGCGTCGCCCGCCCCGCCAACCGCACCGACGCCCTGGCCGCCGTCCTCACCCACAAGGCGTTCGGCCCCCAGACCATGGCCGATGTCACCCACCCGGGCCTCGACGTCGTTCTCACCGCCACCGATCTGGCCACCACCAACGCCGTGCGCTTCGGCAGCACCCGCAGCGGCTGCTCCCGCTACGGCACCATCACCGAGCCCATCCACGTCGCCACCGCCGTGGCCGCCTCCGCCGCCTACCCCGCGCTCCTGCCCGCCCTGGAACGCACCTTCACCTTCCAGCACCCGGGCGGACACAACCAGCAGCACACCGTGCTGCTCACCGACGGCGGCGTCTACGACAACCTCGGCCTGTCCGTCCTCGAGCCCGGACGCTCACCGCACCACACCCAGCATGTCTACGACGTGCCCTTTATCATCTCCTGCGACGCCGGCCTGGGCGAACTCGCCCTGAAAGCACCGCACTTCATGCCCGGACGACTCAACCGCTCCTTCGCCACCGTCCACCGCAAAGCCCAGGACTCCGCCCGCTCCCGCCTGCACGAGTGGGCCGCGAGCGGACGCATCGACGGCTTCGCCCTCGCCTACCTCGGCATGAAGGACAACTGGCTGCCCACACCGCCCGCCGACCTCGTCCCGCGCAGCGCGGTCGCCTCCTACCCGACCAACTTCGCAGCCATGACCCGCAGCGACCTCGAGGCCATCACCACCCGCGGCGAACAGATCATGCGCACCGTCCTTCCGATGTACCTGCGCCGGGCACACCGCTGAGACAGCAGCGAAGCAAGCGGTGTGGTGCCCCTCCGGCACGCGCAGCGGCAGGATGACCGGGGCCCGGCAAACGGGCCACAGTGCTGCCTTTACGCGCCAGCCTCTCTGGCGGCGTCTTCGCTGGGCGGCGAGTGCGCGGGCAGCTCCCACCGGACCTCGCCGCTGTCGTGATGATGGTGCCAGGCCGTGACGAGGCGGGCGCGGACCAGTTGGTCGAGGAGGTCTTCCAGCTGCTGGGGCGGCTGTCCGCACTGGCGGGCGAGGGCATCGAGCTCGCCCCCGCCCGCCCCGGCGGTACTGTGGGCGGCCAGGGCGAGTGCGGTCAGCCGCAGGGCGCAGGGCAGGCCGGGCGAGGCGGCCAGCGGGGCGGGGCGCAGCGCCCATTGGGCGGCGCGGATGCGCGCGGTGCGTCCGGGGGCCTGGTGCAGGACGGCGGCGTCGAGCAGCTGTGCCTGGACGGGCGAGCATCTGCGGCTGAGGCGGTGCAGCCAGCCGGCGTGCTCCAGTTCGAGCCACAGCTCCGCGCGGCCGTGCAGCCGCATGCCGCGCAGGAACCCGTGGGGCAGGCGGATCTGCCCGTGATGGTCGGCGCGCAACGCGCACTGCAGGGCGAGCAGCCGGGCTGCGGGGGAGGAGAAGCGGGGCAGCGCTGTGGCGAGGTAGGTGAGCATTTCGCGTACGCGCTGCTGCTCTGCCGGGCCGAACGGAGGCGTGGTGCGCGCAGGGCGCGCCATGCCGGCGGCCGGCTGGGCGCGGCCGGTGCCGAGCAGGGTGGGCGGCACGACGGCGGTGCGGCTCATCGCCGCCGCGCAGGCGGCGCAGGCATCAGCCAGCCGCCACGCACGGCCGCCGCGGTCGCAGGTCAGGGCGAGCAGGACGGGTCCCGCGCAGCCGCGGTGGCGGGGGTGCCAGTGGCAGCCCAGTGCCCGGCACTGGCAGATGCGCAGGTACCCGGGCAGCGTGTCGGCGCGGGCGTGGCGGGCCAGATGGGTGAGGGCGGCCGAGCGGGCGGAGGCGGCCGGCAGGACGGGGCTGTGTGCGCAGCGGGGACAGGTCAGGGCCGGCCCGCCAGTCTGCGGGCGCAGGTGCACCGTCCAGATGCGCTGCACCGCAGCGTGTGTACTGGCAAGCCGCATCGGCTCGTTGTCCCTCCGTTCTGGTCCGCGTCGGCCTCGCGCGGTGGCCTCCCGGTACGTACGTGGGAGCCGCCCGCACCGTAGTGCAGATACCTGCACTCACGCAGTGCGAGTGCAGGGCGCGCTCACCTGCACTGATAGTGCAGAAATCCGCACTGACAGGGCAGGTGTCTGCACCGTCGGATGGTGGGGTGACGATCTTGCCGCCCGACCCGGACCGCGACGCCCTGCGTGTGACGCTGGCGCGGCTGAGGAACGCGCGCGAGTGGACCTTCGACGAACTCGCCGGCCGCAGCGGCTTGGCCCGGCGCACGCTGATCGACCTCGAACACGGCCGGGCCGCAGGCACCGTCACCACCTGGCATGCCCTCGCGCACGCCTTCGATGTCCCCATCGAGCAGCTGCTCGGCTCGCTCTGCGACGACCACGCCCCGCCCGGATCCAAGGGCGCCTGACTCCGGCCGCGTCAGGCCTGGCGCGCCGCGCAAATCACCCGAACCGGCGAGCATGCATAGAACGCACACCCGCCGACTCGCATTGCCGTTCGACAGGGCTGGGCCGCCCGGGGGACTGCCCGTCCGCCATCCCCGCCCTCCGGGCGTGTCACCTGGCACGGTACTCGCCATGCGCCCCCACTCCATCCCCGGCTGCCACTGGGACGGCAGCCCTCGCACCGCCCCGGCGCGCCGTCCCCTGCGGGTGGCCGCCACCAGTCCCAGCCGCCTGCTGCGCGCCGGCCAGAGCGGCCGCTGCCGCCACTGCGGCAACCGCATCGACCTCTACCCGCGTGCCGACGGGCGTCCCATCGCCCTGCATCCCGCCGAACTGGCCACCGCCCACGCCCCTGCCTCCTGCCACTGGCACCTGAGCTCCGGCATCGCTCACCCGCACGGCGACGGCAGCGCCTGGTGCCGCATTCCGCACGCCGTGCTCTGCCCGCAGCGCACTCCCCTCTGCCGGATCAACCCGTCCCTCACGTCGGTGCGCCGCCAACTCGCCGTACGAACCCGTCGCCTGATCGACACCGGTGTCTTCATCCCCACGGCTGCCCCCACCAGCGCAGCGCCTGACGGCCCCGACCGCCCTCTCGTACGGATGCTGCTGGGCTACTACCTCGCCGACGGCCCCGTGGAGGCCATCCGCTGCGTAGCCCAGACGAGCCACCGAACCCGCTGCCCCCGTCCCGTTCTGGCCCCGGACGCCCCGCCCGGATCCTGGAGACTGCTGCCTGTCGGCACCCAACGCGGCCAACTCGCCCTGTCCGAACAGGTGACGGCCGTCTACGACCTCAGCCAGCTGCCCCATGCCGAACAACGGCGCTGGCGTATCCAGCGCTGCCCCGCGCACGCCACCACCCACGGCGCCGCCGACCTGGCCCTGGCCGGATGGCAGGTCTTCGATCCCCTCCTGCACGCCCAGCACCTGCGTACCGGTCTGCCATACCCACCGGCACCCGGCAGCAAAGAGAGGTGACAATGCCGCACCACGCCCTGGAAATCCTCCTGACGCGCCCGCTGGTCCCGGCGGAGCTCCGTGACGCCGCCCGCGTGCTGCCGCTCGCGACCAACCACGACACCACCCGCCTCATGACCCTCGTACGCGCCAAAACCCCCGGCCGCGCCGCACACCGGCTGCGCCAGCACCTCGCCACTCGGCTCCCCGTGGACGTGATCACCACCCACTACCCGGACGCCGCAGGGCAGGTCCTGCTCAACCTCGCCTTCCCGCCCGCCGTCCACGCCACGATCCGCCACGCCGCCCATGAAACGGGGCAGAGCCCGGAACTCTTCGTGAAGCTGGCCCTGCACCGCGCACTGGCCCAGCACGCCAGCGACGAGGCCGACCGGCTCGACCGGGCCGTGCAGCACCTGCTCGCCGGCACCACGGCCGCACACCTCCTGGCAGCCGTCGGCCACGCCCTGACCCGCACCCCCGGAGCAGCCCCCGCATGAACCCGACCGACGAACAGACGGCCGCGGCCGACGCCTTCCACGCCGGCCACCACCTCGCCCTGCAGGCCGGCGCGGGTACCGGCAAGACCACCACCCTGACCCTGCTCGCCCGCACCACCAAACGCCGCGGCCGCTACCTCGCCTACAACCGGGCCATCGCCCAGGACGCACGCACCCGCTTCCCCGACACCGTGCAGTGCAAGACCGCCCACGCCCTGGCCTACGCCGCCGTCGGCCACCGCTACACCCGCCGCCTGAACGCCCCCCGCCGCCCGGCCTGGCAGACCGGACAGGCCCTCGGCATCACCAAGCCGATCCGCATCGGCGACCGCGACATCTCACAAAAGACCCTCTCCAACGCCACGCTGCGCACCGTGGCCGGCTTCTGCCACACCGCCGACGAGACGATCACCCGCCATCACGTCCCCCGCCTGCGCGGTCTGGAAGACAAGGACCTGCACACCCAACTCGCCGCCCACATCGTGCCGTTCGCCCGCAAAGCCTGGGCCGACCTGCAGCACCCCGACGACGGGGCCGTGCGCTTCGACCACGACCACTACCTGAAGATCTGGGCTCTCAGTCAGCCGAAGATCGACGCCGACTTCCTGCTGCTGGACGAGGCCCAGGACACCAACCCCGTCGTCGAACAGATCTTTCTCGAGCAGCGCGGCCACGCTCAGCTGGTGATGGTCGGCGACTCCGCCCAGGCCATCTACCAGTGGCGCGGCGCCAAAGACGTCATGACAGGCTTCGAGGGCACTCAGCTCGTCCTGTCGCAGTCCTTCCGCTTCGGCCCCCACCTGGCCCAGGAGGCCAACCGCTGGCTTTCCATCGCGGAGGCACCGATCCGCCTGACCGGCACCCCCGCCGTGCCTACCGAACTCGGGCACCTCGTCCGGCCCGACGCCGTGCTGTGCCGCACCAACGTCGGCGCCATGGCCCACGTCATGGACCTGCTGGCCGCCGGATACCGCGTGGGACTGGCCGGGGGAGGGGACAGCCTGCGCGCCCTGGCCCTGGCCGCCCGTGACCTCAAGGAGGGCCGCCGCACCTCCCACCCCGAGCTGGTGCTGTTCCCCTCCTGGGGCGAACTGCAGGACTACGCAGCCCACGACCCGGCCGGACGTGACCTGCAGCCGCTGGTCGACCTCGTCGACACCCACGGCACCGACGCCATCCTGGCCGCCCTCGCTCACCTCACTCCGGAGCAACAGGCCGAGGTGACCGTGTCAACGGCCCACAAGGCCAAAGGCCGTGAATGGCCCTGCGTGAAGGTCGCCGACGACTTCACCCCGCCGAAGGACACCGACAAGCACGACGACACCGGCCGCCCCGTCCCCGGACCGATCAGCGACAGCGAAGCCCGTCTCGCCTATGTCGCCGTCACCCGCACCCGCCGGCGCCTCGACCTCGGCGGCCTCTCCTGGATCCACGAGCACCCCGACGGAAACCCGCCGGCACGCTGACCGCCCTGCGGCAGAACGGGAGCCGTCGGTGCGAGTGAACCGAAGCGCGGGCGCGGAAGGACCTCAGCAAAGGTGATCGCTTCCCGGCCGATGGTGACGAGCTGTCGTCGTTGATGGCCGCTGCCGGATGCGACCTTTCTTGCGCGAGCCCTCTGAAGGATGCGTGTTTACACAGGCCAGCCACAGTTCTGGAGCATGGTCCGTAGACTGACGTCCCCTTGGAGGCCGCTTCCCCTCGTCGCCCGTTGCAGAACCGGCCCGTTGCGGAAACCAGGGAGAGCGTGGCGTACGCGGCGTTCTCCGCAACCGGGGCGCCGGCTGAAGCGGTACGGCGGACAGGCTCGACGCGCTGCCCGAACGACGGCGGGCGGGAGGGGGGCTTGGGCGGAGTGGTCTGCCGAGAACTGCCGTAGGCCTTCAGGCCGGCCGCTGTCCACAGACGGCCCGGGGCAGGCTCCTGAAGCCATGAACACTAGCTCGCCGGGCCCCGCCCGCAACAACAGGAAGGCGCCGCGCTGCGAGCGCCACGATGCCCTCCTCCATCCGGAGGAGCAGGCCGAGCTGGCCGCACGGTTCCCGGCCAGCCACCAGGCGCAGATGGCATTCCTCCTGGCCGCCTACACCCGCAACGCCTCCGCGGTTGCCGCGCTCTTGGGCACCCGCGCGCGTACGGTGCACCGTTACTGCCGCGGTTGGTCGATGCCTCCCGGGCCCCGACTGCGCCGGGCCCTGCGCCGCCGTGTCCTGGACCTCGTGTGCCCACGGTGTCTGTCCGACCGGGCGGTTGAAGAGGCACGCCAGGCGAAGCGGGACGCCCGGCGCGCGGCCCGCCGGATTCCGCGTGAACAAGACGGTCCTCATCGCTGACTTGCAGGCCTGAGCAGAGACTGCCATAGCAAGGGCCCGCGCAGATCATGATGATGAAGCTTCTGTGCATCATTGAAAGCAATTGGCTGATATCCATGCGGAATTTGCATCGACTCGGATACAATGAGGGCGTGGGATTGACCTTGGAAGAGTCGCTGCGGTTGACGGTGGCCGCGTTGATGCAGGTGACGGGTGACTCGCAGCGGTCGGTGGCGGCAGTTCTGGGGCTGACGCAGACGCAGGTGTCGCGCCGGCAGTCGGGTGCCGTTTCGTGGAGCCTGCGCGACGTGGATGTCCTGGCCGAGCATTACGGCATCGGCGCCCTGGACTTGCTTGCGGGTCCGACCAGAGCATGCGAGGCGCTACACGCCGACCGGCGCCGTTCCGTCCGGGCCGAGACGAAGGGGGCGAGCCGGTGAGTGACTTCGACGCGATCGACTCGCTCCTCGACGCCGTCGGCCCGCAGGCCGAACTCCCGCCCTGCCAGGTACGCCGCGAGCTGCGGGAGCGAGCCCGGCTGTCCAAGGCGCAGGTGGCCCGTGCGCTCGGGGTGAGCCCGTCCACCCTCAGCGGATGGGAGAGCGGCCGGGACCCGGCCGGTGAGGTCCGCACCAAGTACGCCTATCTGCTGGACGGGCTGAACGCCAAGCTCGCCACCGAGACCGAAACCAAGACCATGGCGGAGCCGGCTGCGGAGCGGCCTGTGGCATCAGGCACTGCTGCGGCGGCCGTCACCTCTACGTCTTCGCCGGAAGTCGGCCAGGACGAGGACGAGGTGGAACTGCTCGCCGTGCCCGAGCCGTGTGTGCTGTGCGGCCGTCCGGCCGAACAACGCGTGGCGGGATTCGCTCAGCACCTCGACCCCTCCGACTGTCAGGAGACCCCTGGCGGAACCCCGAAACCCGAGCCCGCCGCGCCGTCTGCCCGGGTCCACGAGTCGCGCACAGCACGCCCGTCCCGCCCGGTCGGAGGGAAAGGTGCGGCCCCGCGCGGGCGGGCGTTCCAGGAGCCGTCCGGGCCGGCCGATTTGATTCACGAAGCGGTGCACGCCGCGCTCGCCGAGCACGGGGGCGATGTCGAAGCCGCGAGCGCCGCGTTGCTGAAGCAGGCGATCCCGGACGCGATGCGCCTGCTGGACGAGACCCGCAAGGGCGCCCGCTACGACGTGATCGCCCACCCCTGGATCCCCGACATCCTCAAGAAGCCGACGTCCAAGGGCGCCGACCAGATCTGGGAGGCCCGCCCCAAGTGGACGCGGCCCGAACTGCCGCCCGGGAAGCACGACGTCACCGCGCTCGACATCAACGGCGCCTATTTGAGCGCACTCAAGACCCACCTCCCGCTCGGTCAGCTGGAACACTCCAGCGGCTTCGCACACGACCGGCGCCGCGCCGGAGTCCACCTGATCACCCCGCCCGACTGGGAGCACGACGCGGTGCTGCCCAACCCGATCGGCCAGCGCGACGAACCAGGCCCCCTGTGGGTCACCGAACCGACCCTGCGCCTGCTGCTGCGCCTGTCCGGACCGAAGCACGGCCTGTGCGAGCCGCCCCAGATCCACGAGTCGTACACCTCGGGCGCCACCGAGAACCTCCTGGAGAAGTTCCGGATCGCCCTCAAGGATGCCCGCGACACCGCGATCGCTGACGGCGACGGGCTGACGCTGGAGTACGTGAAGGCGATGTACTCCAAGTTCGTGTCCACGATGGGGGAGTCGAACTACAACCGGGAGCTCTACCGCCCGGACTGGATGCACATCATCCGCTCCCAGGCATTCGCCAACCTCTGGATGAAGGCGCTCAAGGCCCACGACGCGGGACTGACGGTCGTGCGGGCGATGGGAACCGACGAACTCCACGTCATCGGAGACTGGCGCCGTGTCTTCCCCGAAGGCCGCTCGGTTACCGAGGTGAAGGTCAAGGACACGTACACCGCCGGGGGCACCGAAGCCGGCACAGGGCAGGAGCAGTAAATGCCGGAGAAGAACATCGACTTCGGGAAGTTCGGCGCGAGCGGCATCAAGGGCAGCGAAGCCGTCGCCCGCCAGCTCGACCGGCTCGCCGCTCACATCGCCACCCCGGTGACCGCCAGGCGCGGCCTGATGGCCCGCCTGCACTACCTGACGACGTCGGACAGGGCCTGGCAGGCAGCCAAGGACGCCGGACTGACCGTGAGCGACCGGACGCTGAAGGCATGGATGCAGGGCACCCGCCGTCCCTCGAAGGCCAACCTGGAACGCATCGACGCCGCCTACAAGACGGTGCGGCGCCGCAACGTCGCCCGCCACCTCACCGCCCGCCTCAACCGCGCAGGCCGCGGCACCCGCGTGGAGATCCACCCCCTCGACCAGTCCGGCGTGGCGCGCCAGCTCCAGCGGGTGGTGGCCCACCGGACGATGAACGTGCGCCGCTGGGACAAGATCGTCGGATCCTGGGCGGCCGGTGACCACCAGGGCCTGGACGACGCCTGGACCGCCGATGTCCTGCCCGATCTGGGCTCCCAGTGGGGCCAGTACGAGTACGTCAAAAACATCGGCTTCGCCGCGTAGAAGCCGTCCCTCTCGGCCCAGGGGACCGACGCCGGACGCTCCACCGGCGCGATCGGAGCGGTCAATCACGCGGTGGGCAGGCCCCAAAGCCGGTCGTAGGCGGGATCGCCGGGGAAGGCGATGGACTCGACGTGCTGCGGCGGGATCGCGTTGCGGTAGAGGACGTCGGCGTTGGCGGGGGCGTAGCCGATGGCCTTGCCGACGAAGGTGTGCACCACCGATTTGAAGACGAGGTGCCTGCCGGGACTGGCCAGGTCCACGTAGGCGGTGACCAGTGCGGGGCGGCCTAGGCAACGCAGCCTCTGAGCAACACCGGCAGGGTCGTCGCAGTGCTGCCAGTAGATCGCCTCGCCGCCCCAGAAGGACAGCAGCCGCCACGCCCCGCCTATGTTGTGGGTGGTGGCCTCGGTCGAGAGGGTCAGGCAGACCTGACCCTCTCGACCGCCCATCCTCGGCCTCCCCGGGGCGACCATGCTCTGGGAGCGCAGTGCCTCCCGCTCAGCGTCGGTCAGATAGCCCCGCTCATGGGCCTGGTTCAGGCGGTCGTCAACGAGTGCGGCATCCAGGGGGCGCAGGCCATGGGCACGAATCGCATCGGCCTCGTGGTCGAGCAGCCTGGTGCAGTGCTGCGCCCGCAGAAGGTGGCCGCGGAGCAGGTCGAGGATCTGCGCCTCCCTGTCCTCCAACTCCAAGTCGACGTACAGCTCCGGCTCGTCCAGTTCGGCTTCTTCGGCGATCTTGTAGATGAGATCTGCCAGCGGCCCGGGCCAAGTGGTGGGGCTGTCCACATCCACGACGGGCCGGGTGGTGGCGGCGTGAGCCGGTGTCATGGTGAGCCAGTATCCCACGGCCGGGACAACAGGCTCCGGACCGGCAAATGGGCCACGAGACCCGGACGATGAGCGGGGCCAGCGCGCCGGACGCCGCAACTACGGCCAGGTCAGGCCGACCTCGAGGGCCACAAAGATCCGGAACATACGACCCCCGGCCCATAATGGTCTCCAGCGCCCGCCGCTATGACGTACGGTGGTGTTCACCGACGCGGGGTGGAGCAGCTCGGTAGCTCGCTGGGCTCATAACCCAGAGGTCGCAGGTTCAAATCCTGTCCCCGCTACTGCAAGGTGGAGGGCTCGCAACCGTACGGTTGCGAGCCCTCCACTCTATGACGCCTACATGTCGGCGGCCGCCATGCCCAACTGCCAGGTCAGGCACGAGCGTTGGCTCCCCGGACCGGTCCGGGACGCGATCCGGCTGTGCCCCGCCCCAAGCACCAGCCCGCTTCGGCCCGCCGGACCGGACGGCGCGGGCACCCCCCTACGGTGGCGCCCCAGCCACATCAGCAGCGCCTGACGCCCTTCAGTCACGTCTACCCCCCACCCGGCCATCAACTGCTCCACGCCCGCAAGCCATCGGGACCGGTCCGCCGTATCCCGCCGCCCCGCGCGTTCGAAGTCCAGCATGGCGCCCGCGAGTTCCGCGGCCTCCGAGTAGATCACCAGTGGGGCCGCCCGCATCTCCCGCGCGTCCAGCCCAGCCGTCCAGGCCCGGCGCACCCAACATACGGTGTCCGGCATCCGCGTCCACCAGTACACCGCCACCTGGAAGGCATCGGCGAACAACTCCTCGCCGGCCGGCCCCCACCGTTCGGCCAGCTGCTGCCGCACCTGGTGCGCCGTCACCGTCTCGGGCAGCTCGGCCAGCTGCACGAAGTCCGGACCACGGCCGCGGGAGTCGTCCGACCAGTAACCGTGCCGCAGACAGACCTGCCAGCTGTCCGGCGACATCAGCCACACCGTCTGGCCGACACCCAAGGCATCGGCACACAGCGGGCAGTACCGCACGAGGTGCCCCGCCACGGGCTCCCAGCGCCACCACCACTGCGCCGCCTCTTCGCCTGGCAGCAGGTGCTCCGCGCCCAGGCTGGGCAGATCCTGCTGGAGAAGACCAGACGCACGGTCAGCAAGGACAGCCAGATAGCGCAGCCCCGCCTCGTTCATGTACATCTCGGTGGACTGCGGGTACTTCTCCACCCGTTCGGTGTACGCGGATGCCTCGCCCTGTCCGACGCGGTCGAGGAACGCCGCCAGGCTCAGGCCGTTGGCGTGCGCGAGCCGGTTCACGAACGACCCCGTCGACTCACCCGGCACCGGCCGCACACGCAGCGGCAGCGGCCGGCGAGGCCCGTACAGACCGGGATCGTCCAGCACCGCTGCCCTTCCGCCGAAGCCGTCACCACGGGTCACCGTGACCGGCCCGCCAGCAGGCGGTCAAGAGCACCGACACTCGTTCAGGTGAACCCAGGCGAACGCCCAGGCACGGCCTCGCACACTCCTTCCACCCTGTGAACCAGGTGCCTGTGCACACCGTCACCCGGGGGAGGACCATGGCCACGACGACACGCATCCGCCCGGACACGACCGTCCCCGCCCCCGCGACTGCCTCGCGCCTGAAGACCCGCCTGCGCGGAGGCCAGCAAATCGCCGTCGACACCGCCGCGAGCAGCTTCATCGAGGGCTACCGCCGTGTCAGCGTTTACATGGCCACCGGCACCGGAAAGACCCTGGTGGCCCTGCACGTCGTCCAGGAAACCGCGCCTCAAGGCGCCTCCCTGGTGGCAGTCCCCTCCCTGCGACTGCTTGAGCAGACCGCCGCGAAATGGCACAGCGAAGGACGTCCCGGCCGCTACCTCGGTGTCTGTTCCTCAAGCCACCCGGCAGACCCGTACCTGGCCGACGTCCTCACCATGGTGGGCACCGCCGACGACCTGGCCTGGCAGGCAGCCGACACCCCAGGACCGCTCAACGTGTTCTGCACCTACGACTCCCTGGACAAGGTCGTCGAAGCCCACCGCGACTTCCATCTGCCCCGCTGGGACGTCGTGGTCGGCGACGAAGCCCACCGCACCGCCGGTGACTACGACAAGCCCTGGGCCCGCATCCACCACGACGACAAGCTGCCCGCCCGCCACCGTCTCTACATGACCGCGACGCCCCGTGTCTTCGACGAGAAGAAAGCTCGCGAAAAGGGCATCAACGCGGACACTGTCATCGCCTCCATGGACGACGTGAGCATCTACGGGCCCGTCGTCTACCGCATCTCCCTGAGAGAGGCGATCGATGAGGGGCTCCTCGCCGACTACCGTATCGCCGGCGTCGTGATCAGAGACGAAGACCTGCGGGGCCTCCTGAACCGGCTTCCCGCGAACACCTGGACCGGCGAAGCCTTGCGTGCCGCAGCCGCTCAAGTGGCCCTGCTGGTCGCGCAGCACCGCTACGACCTGCGCCGCACGCTGACCTTCCACCCCTGCATCGCCGCGGCGGACGTCTTCGCCGAAACACTCCACGAGACCGCGGCCCTGATGCCCCCGGCCTACCACGCGCCCCTGCAGGTCGGCACCGTCAGCTCCCGGCAGAGTCCCTTCGAACGCCACAAGAATTACACCGACTTCGCCTCCGCGCCCCTCAACACCCCCGCCTCACAGCAGCCGGCCCGCCGGGCCGTCCTCACCAACTGCCGCTGCTGCGCCGAAGGCGTCGACATCCCCGCCATCGACTCCCTGCTCTTCGCCCACCCCAAGACCAGCAGCATCGACATCATCCAGTCCATCGGACGCGCACTGCGCCAGACCCCAGGCGACAACAAGATCTCCACCATCGTCATCCCCATCTACATGGCACCCGGCGAAACCCTCGAGGAGGCCGTCAAGAAAACCGCCTTCCACCTGATCTACCGGGTTCTCATCGACCTCGACGTCTACGACGAGCACACCTTCCACCTCGTCGACCACTTCCGGTACCCGAGCGACCCCACCGCCACCCCCCAGATCGCCCCGCGCCCGGAACGCGCCGACGAGATCATCCCCGTTCTCGACCTGAACGATGTCATGGCCCCCAACCGCGTATGGGAGGCCGCCTTCGAGGTCGCCACAGACTTCTACCTCCAAAACGGCCACCTCGACGTCCCCAGCCGCTACCTCCACGACGGCCGCTTCTACCTCGGCTGGTGGATCGGCGCACAGCGCTCCATGCGCAAGAACGGCCTGCTCCTACCCGAACGCATCGCAGCACTGGACACCCTCGGCATGATCTGGGAGCACCCTCCGCACAGCATCGAGCGCAAGCTCCTCATCGCCCGCGACTACGTCACCCGCCACGGACACCTCGCCCCCCGGTGGGTCGAACACCACCAAGGCCTGCACCTGGGCCGCTGGCTCGCCGACAGCCGAAAGGAAGCCAACACCCGCCGCCTGCCCCACTGCTACCAGCGGGCCCTGAACGAGATCTACCCCTGGTGGAACACCAAAGGCAGAGCCGAATGGAAACGCACCTACGCCCGCACCAACTCACCGGCGCCGCCCCTGTGCTGACCCAATGGCTGGCCGAGCAGATCGACAACCTCGCCGGGCTCGAGGACTACCAGCGCCACCTCATGGGCGACCTCCCCATCGAGCACCCCCTGGCCCTCCTGCTGCGCCGCCCGCGAGGCTCTTCCCAACGGGCCTTCGCCCGAGGGTTGAAGGCCGCCTACGCCTACCGCTGCCGCCACCAACACCTGGACGTTCCCTACAACTACACCTGCGAAGACGGCTTCGCCTTGGGAAGGTGGCTCGCCGAGAAGCGGCGTTTTCCGCAGGCCCTCTCGCGAGAACAACTGGACGCCCTGGAAGCCCTCGACATGCGCTGGATCTCACGCCACCGGCACCGCACACCCTGAACCGCCGACCAACCGGCAGACCACGGGCGCGCCCCTGCGCTCCGCCCCCCCCGAACGAACGGCTGCACCGGATCCTCCCGGCAGCGCCCGCCGCACCCGCCCAACAGACCCGGAACCCGAGCCCGGCAGACATCACCAGACGTACCGCAGCCCAAAAGCACGAAAGAACCGAACGACCTCAACCAGGAGCACGGCATCATGACGACACCGCCCCACTCGCCCGGCCGGCTGCCTGCCTTCAACATCGGCCTCACCCACGTCACACTCCCCACCTCACAGGTACAGGTCAACCGCCTGACCGAACTCATCAACGAAGTCACTCTGGGCACCGACGTGATCGTGATCGTGGTGAGCCCCGCCACCCACCTGGCCGAGACCGACGTCGATCCAAGCCGCTTCATCTGGCCGACCTGGCAGGGAGAGACCATCCCCGAGGCCCACCAGAAGTGGAAGGCCGTCTTTGCTACCCAGGACCGCACCTTCAGGGGCATCTACTACGAGGGCCCCACCCTTGAAGAGACGCAGACCTTCCGCGTCCCGGTCACCGTTCTGTCCGACGCGATGTGGAAGATGACCCAGAACGAGCCGCCCTGCGCGGTCCTGTGCACCGGCCTGACTGGAGACCCCTCCGCAGCCGAAATCACGACCGCCCTAAAAGAAGGAAGGCTCCAAGCAGTCCTGGTAGAAGCCCTGTTCGCCTAACCGCAGACCAGCCCCACGCCATCCCCTAACGTTGCACGGACACAACCCGCACCCACCGACCCGGCCCGCTCCTCTCACAACACCACTCAGCGAAGGACACCTGACACGATGGATCCCGCCGGCCACCGCTCCATCGCGCACTGAGGATCTTGTTTCAATGCCCTCTGAGGAGCCCATCGCCGAGATCTCCGCCGTCACCGCTTCCCGCACCCGCCCCGCCCGGCTCTCACTACGCCCGGACCAGCAGCGGGCGGTCGACAGCGCGGCACGTCACCTGGCACGCGAACACACCCGCGGACACATGGTCTCGGCTTGCGGCACAGGCAAAACGCTCACCGCGCTGCGGACCGCCGAAGCCCTCGACGCCCGACACCTGCTGATCGCCGTGCCGAGCCTGGACCTCATCTCGCAGTGGGCCAGCGCAGCCCGCAACGACGGACGCCCAGAACCGATGATGGCCGTCTCATCCCTGGCCGCAGCCAAGCACCCGGTCCTGGCCGGAGCAGCCGTCCACAGCACCAACAACCCAGAGTTCCTGGCAACGTGGCTGGCCCGGCACGAGCACGCCACTGTCTTCGTCACGCTTGACTCCCTCCCGAGAATCGAACAGACCCAGCACACCCGTGCTCCCGTGCCGACCTTCGACCTCCTGATCGTCGACGAGGCACACCGCACCGCGGGAAGCTGGGACAAGGACTGGACCGTCCTGCACGACCACACCCGCATCCGAGCCGACCGCCGCCTCTACCTGACCGCCACCCCCTACGAATGGGACCCACCCCGCCTGACCGAAGCACCCACCACCCGCCCCCAGCCCAAACGCACCGCAGCCACCGCCCCCGCCTGGGACACCCCCGCCCTCGTCGCCTCCATGGCGGACCCCAAGATCTTCGGCCCCCGCCTGCACACCTACAGCCACGCCGATGCCATCGACGACGGAGTCCTCGCCGACTACCAACTGGTCGTCCCCACGATCACCGACACCCACCTGCGCACCGTCCTCACCACCCCCGACACCTACTCCGGCTTCGGCCCGACCGCACGCCGCACCACCGCCCTGCACCTGGCAGTCCTCAAAGCGATGACCGAACACGACCTCCACCACGTGATCGTGTACTTCCAGCAGGTCGCCGACGCCACCGACTTCGCCTGCCAGTTCCCCCACACCCTGCGCACCCTCACCGACGACCAACGTCCCGCCTGGACCAGCGACCTGGTAGTCCAGTCGATCAACGGCACCCACAGTCCCGGCCAGCGCCACGACATCCTCACCGACTTCGCTACCGCCGACCGCGCCGTGCTGACCAACGCCCAAGTACTGGGGGAGGGCGTCGACCTGCCGGCCGTCGACGCCGTCGTCTTCGCCGACCGCACCGCCAGCGTCCGCCGTATCGTCCAGGCCCTCGGCCGCGCCCTACGCAAACCCCCCACCCAGACCGCAAAGACCGCCAGCCTCGTCGTCCCCGCCTACATCCCTCACGGCGCCGACCCCACCGACCTCCTCGGCACCCCCTACGAAGCCCTCTGGCTCGTCACAGCAGCCCTGCGCCACCACGACCAGACCATCGCCGCCCGCGCCCCCCGTACCACCGCAAAACGCCGCCTGGAACAAGGCACCCGCACGCTCCTGGCCCGCCGCTTCCGCTTCGACTTCACCCTCGACCCCGACAGCATCGCCCGGGCGATGGACCTGATCGCCTGGCCCGCCAACGCCGCCGCCCTCTCCGCCCCCCGCCGCGCCGGCCTGGCGGCCGCCACCCGCTTCCACACCGAACACCGCCACCTGCGCGTCCCCACCGACTACGAAGACGCCTACGGCTACCGGCTCGGCGCCTTCGTCACCGGCCAGCGCACCGCCCGCAGACAAGGCCTCCTCACCGAGGACTGGATCGCCGAACTCGATGAACTCGGCATGATCTGGGACGACCACGAAGCCGCCTGGCAGGGCAACCTCACCACCATCACCGCCTTCCACGCCGAGCACGGCCACCTCGCCATCCCCGAGCACCAGCCCGGCGGCCGCTTCCTCGTAACCCAGCGCGCCCTCGCCCGCGAGAACCGTCTCGATCCCGACCGCCTGGCCCAGCTCGACGCCCTCGACCCCCACTGGACCCTCCCGCACGGCCCCGACTGGCACCGCAAGTACCACCTCCTGCGACGCCACATCGAAGCCGGCCACAGCCTCGACACCCTGCACCGCGGCACAGTGATCGACGACGTGAAGATGGGAAGCTGGCTGCACCGCCAGCTCTCCACCTGGGACCGCCTCGCTCCCGCGCAACGCGATCTCCTCACCCGCCTGCGGCTGACCCCCGCCACCACCCTGCCCCCTGCCAAGCCGGCGAGGCCCGCAGCGAAGCGGACCCGCCGTTCCTTCGAACACAACGCGCAGATCCTGCGGCTCTTCGTCGAGCACTGGGACCGACCGCCCAGCGCACGGGAATGGATCGACGTCGACGGAGAACGCATCATGATCGGACCGTGGCTGTGCAAGGCCCGCACCCGGCGCGACACGGGCCAACTCACCAAGGAACAAGACGACTTGATGGCGCAGATCCTCCAGACGGACTGGACTTCCCCCGCATCCGAGTAACAGCGCCCGGCCCGCGGACAGCGCATCGGGCAGGCAACTGCCACTCCGCCCGCGACGGAAGGAGACCAAGCGAGCGCGTCACGCACCGGCGTGGTCGTTGATCCAGGCCAGACCGACCACCGATGGCGAGGACCGTGGACGGCTGGCCGCGTTTCAGCGCGGCAGGATGCCCGGTGTAAGAGCACAGGGACCGAAGCCTCGACCCGAAAGGCCCGGACAACGGGTGCAAGCTGTACATGACGGGAGCCCAGGCGCCCCCCAACAGGGCCCTGGTGCACGGGCTTTCCCGTGGCAGGACACGGCAAGGCGAGGGATGTCAGTCAGATGGGCCATCATCGGTGGATGCCACAGAAAAAGCCCCTCCCGCCGACCTACCGAGAGCGCCTCCTGGAGCAGCTCGATGCGATCGAGCTGGACTACCTTGCCGTGCTGGAAGCCTCCGAGATCCGGTACGTAAACCCCAACCGGCCGGGCAGCTACGAAGTCATCATCATGACCGCGGCGGACTGGGGTTGGGCACCGAGCGGCCCGGCCCTGGAGACCCAGCGGATGGACCTGCTGCGGCGCCTGCGGGGCTGGGAACCGCGGTTTCGGCTGCTGTTCCCGCACCCGACTCCCGAGGCGGAAGAGAAGATCCAGGAGAGCCTGGAGCATCTGGAGCGCTGGCTGGTTCGCGAGGGCACGTGGTCCGACTGGACCGTCCCGCAGCACATGCCGGAGGCGGTGAACCTCCTGCAGGCATCGGTCCAGCAGCTGCGGAGCCTGACCGACCTGTTGCCGACGGACCCGTGGCCGGTGCGCTTGACCGTCGACACCAACGCGCTGATCGACAACCCCGACCTCGCCGCTTACACCGACCAGGTCGGTCCCCGCTACATGGCACACCTGCTGCCGGTCGTATTGCGCGAACTCGACGACAACAAGCGCGCCGGCCGGACCGACGTCCTGCGCGAGGCGGCCAAAAAAGCCGACCGCCGCCTGAAGGGGCTACGCACCAACGGTGACGTCACCCGCGGGGTCCGGGTCGCTGGCGACGTCCACGCCGTCTTCGAGTACATCGAGCCCAAGTCCGACGTGCTGCCCGACTGGCTCGACCTGGGTGTCCCGGACGACCGATTCATCGCCTCGACGCTGCTCCTGCAGTCCCGGTATCCCGGCTCCGTCTGGTACGTCGCCACCAGCGACATCAACCTTCAGACCAAACTGCACGCCGTCGCCCTGCCGTTCATCGAACCCTGACCTCCGAGACCCGGGCGGGGTGGGACGACCTGCGCATCCTCTGAACATGCGGAAGCGGCCCGCTGGTGACTCATCCTGATGCCCGGTCAAGTGCCTCTATAGAAAGGCAATCTGAACGACTGTGGGTAGCTCCAACCTCCCGACAGTCACAAGACTCCGGCGCGCAGGGATCGGTGCCGAGAGGAGAGGCACGAGTTCTCATAAACATGAATAGTTTTTTGCTTCCTAAGAGAGGGACCTGGGCCTTGTCACCGTCGGCACCACCCGAACGTGCAGTCAGCACTGAAAGTGCTCGCAGAGCGGGCACTTTCCTGAAGAACCGTCACCAGGTGATCTGTTGAAGGGAAATAGGCAAGCTGAGGCGTGATGAGAAGCAGATCGCGGAGCGATCGGGTTCCCATCACGCCGACTCACCAACGTGCTCCACGGAGTGGAGCACACGGCCACGGAGTGGCCGACGGCCTGCGGAGCAGGCCGCTCT